>NZ_JBBCMA010000005.1 GCF_037152535.1 Leclercia sp. AS011 | reverse complement strand
GATCGCGCCGTCCATCTGCGCAGCACCGGTGATCATGTTTTTAACATAGTCGGCGTGGCCCGGGCAGTCTACGTGTGCGTAGTGGCGAGTCGGGGTGTCATATTCAACGTGAGAAGTGTTGATGGTGATACCACGAGCTTTTTCTTCTGGTGCGTTATCGATCTGGTCGAATGCACGAGCAGAACCACCGTAGGTTTTAGCCAGTACGGTAGTGATGGCAGCGGTCAGCGTTGTTTTACCATGGTCAACGTGGCCGATAGTACCGACGTTAACGTGCGGTTTTGTACGTTCAAACTTTTCTTTAGACATCGATTGTCCCTCTAAGACACGGATAAATCGGTGATATCACCACATCAACCAGGCGAAATGCCTGAACTGTTGAATTCATTTAAATTGAAACAGAGAGAAACGGGAGGGAGAAGTGAAGTGGTGCTGATACCCAGAGTCGAACTGGGGACCTCACCCTTACCAAGGGTGCGCTCTACCAACTGAGCCATATCAGCACGTATTGGAGCGGGCAGCGGGAATCGAACCCGCATCATCAGCTTGGAAGGCTGAGGTAATAGCCATTATACGATGCCCGCATCCTGAAACTCGGCTACCCAGTTCTTTCTGTAACAAAAAAAGAGATTTCTCTCTTTTCATGTTCGAGCTGGTTATTTTTCCAACCAGCTCCGGCGGCGTTAACGCTGCCAGAAAGTGGTGGTGGGGGAAGGATTCGAACCTTCGAAGTCTGTGACGGCAGATTTACAGTCTGCTCCCTTTGGCCGCTCGGGAACCCCACCGGACTTGATGGTGCCGACTACCGGAATCGAACTGGTGACCTACTGATTACAAGTCAGTTGCTCTACCTACTGAGCTAAGTCGGCATCAAGTAGCGCGCATTTTAGGGAGACCCGCAGGTTCATGCAACTAAAAATTTGCATAAATCGTTCTTTCGCTCACATTTTGTGCGAGAAGAGCGAATAACGCTGTAATTCCAGGCAAATGCGCGTAAATCTCCATCATTTATTGCCCCGGAAAGGGCTCCTACCCGGTCTGTGACCATTCGCGCTTAACGTAACACTGGGCCACTTTTTTTCTTATTATTCGGCCCATCTGGTGTTAACCTCCTGCGCATTGTCCAAAATTAACGATTATGTGATGTGCCCTCCCCCCGCACGGTTAGCTTCTACTGTGGGATGAGACGCCTCACTCAAGCATGCTTATGAGCAAAAAAGAGCAAATGTTAATGACGCCTTATCTCCAGTTTAGCCGCAGCCAGTGGGCTGCTCTGCGTGACTCCGTTCCGATGACCTTAACGGAAGGCGAAATCGCACGGTTAAAAGGGATAAACGAAGACCTGTCGCTTGAAGAAGTGGCTGAAATTTATTTGCCTCTATCGCGTTTGCTGAATTTCTATATCAGTTCCAACCTCCGCCGACAGGCCGTACTGGAGCAGTTCCTCGGTACTAACGGGCAGCGCATTCCTTATATCATCAGTATTGCCGGCAGCGTCGCCGTGGGTAAAAGCACCACGGCGCGTGTCCTGCAGGCGCTGCTGAGCCGCTGGCCGGAACACCGCAGCGTGGAGCTGATCACCACCGACGGTTTCCTGCACCCTAACGAGGTGTTAAAGGAACGCGGGTTGATGAAGAAGAAGGGCTTCCCGCTCTCTTATGATATGCACCGTCTGGTGAAATTCGTGTCGGATCTGAAATCGGGCGTGCCAAACGTGACGGCTCCGGTCTATTCGCACCTGATTTACGACCGTATCCCTGACGGGGATAAAACGGTGGTGCAGCCGGACATCCTGATTCTGGAAGGGTTAAACGTGCTGCAGAGCGGGATGGACTATCCTCACGATCCGCATCATGTCTTTGTCTCTGACTTTGTCGATTTCTCTATCTACGTCGATGCGCCGGAAGATCTGCTGCAGAACTGGTACATCAACCGCTTCCTCAAGTTCCGCGAAGGGGCGTTCACCGATCCTGACTCCTACTTCCATAACTACGCCCAGCTCTCGAAAGAAGAGGCCGTTAACGTGGCCACCTCGCTCTGGAATGAGATCAACTACGTGAACCTGAAAGAGAACATCCTGCCAACGCGTGAGCGCGCCAGCCTGATCCTCACCAAGAGTGAGAAACATGCTGTCGACCAGATTCGTTTACGGAAATAACCTTTCCCCGTTCCAATAAAAAACCGGCTTATCGCCGGTTTTTTTATCACTTACGCCAGAGGCTTTTCGCCGTTTTCATCCTGATCGACGGCGAAGCAGGCCACCAGTTGACCGCCGTAGTCTTTTAACTGCGGTTGCAGCTGGGTGCATGGCCCAAAGCGACGGCGGCAGCGGGCGTTAAAGGCACAGCCCGGCGGCGGGTTAAGCGGGCTTGGCAGCTCGCCGGTCAGCTTGATGCGCTCCCGACGATCGTCCGGGTTCAGACGCGGTGTCGCGGAGAGCAGCGCCTGAGTATAAGGATGGCGCGGGTTATTAAAGATCTGATCTTTCGTCCCCTTCTCTACGCAGCGGCCCAGATACATCACCATCACTTCATCCGCGATGTGCTCCACCACCGACAGGTCGTGAGAGATAAAGACATACGACAGGCCTAGATCCTGCTGCAGATCCATCATCAGGTTCAGCACCTGCGCACGGACGGACACGTCAAGCGCGGAGACCGGTTCATCGGCAATCACCACATCCGGGTCGAGCATCAGACCACGGGCGATAGCGATACGCTGACGCTGACCGCCGGAGAACATGTGCGGATAGCGATCGTAATGCTCGGTCTTAAGCCCCACTTTCGCCATCATCGCCAGCGCTTTCTCGCGACGCTGCTCTTTGCTCAATGTGGAGTTGATCTGCAGCGGCTCCTCCAGAATCTGCCCCACTTTCTTACGCGGGTTCAGGGAACCATACGGGTTCTGGAACACAATCTGGATTTTCTGGCGACGCAGCTTCTGCGCATCAGGATCGTGCTTGAGCAGATCCTGGCCCTGATAGTACAGCTCGCCCCCGGTCGGGGTTTCAATCATGGTTAGCAGACGGCCCAGAGTGGATTTCCCACAGCCGGACTCCCCCACCACCGCCAGCGTTTTGCCGCGCTCCAGAGTAAAGGAGACGCCATCCAGCGCTTTCACCAGGCGTTCCGGGGCAAACAGCCCCTTCTTCACCGGGTAGTGTTTTTTCAGATCGATAGCCTGCAACAGCGGCTGTTGCATGGTGGCCTCTTGCGAACTCATAGTGTAGGCCTCCCGGCGTCATCGAGTGGGTAGTGACATTTAGACTGACGGCCGTCGCTGAGGGTATAGAGATCCGGCTCATCAACGCGGCATTTATCCGTGGCATACGGGCAGCGCGGGTTCAGCAGACAGCCGGTCGGGCGGTCATATTTACCCGGCACTACGCCCGGCAGCGACGCCAGACGCGCCTTGTCCTGGGCGAACTCCGGCAGCGCACGCAGCAACGCCTGAGTATAAGGGTGACGCGGCGCGCGGAAGATATCGTGCGAGTTCCCGGTTTCCACGACCTGTCCGGCGTACATCACGATGATTTTATGCGCCGCTTCGGCCACTAACGCCAGGTCATGGGTGATCAGGATCAGCGCCATGTTCTCTTTCTGCTGCAGCTCCAGCAGCAGCTCGATGATCTGCGCCTGAATGGTCACGTCGAGCGCGGTCGTGGGTTCATCGGCAATCAGCAGCTTCGGACGACAGGCAATCGCCATGGCGATCATCACGCGCTGGCTCATCCCACCGGAGAGCTGGTGCGGATAGACATCCAGACGCGAGGCCGGATCGGGAATACCCACCTGGGTCAGGAGGTCGATTGCCCGCTGACGACGGGTTTGTTTATTCCCACCCTGATGCACCTTAATGGCTTCCATAATCTGGAAACCAACGGTGTAGCAGGGATTAAGGCTGGTCATCGGGTCCTGGAAGATCATCGCCACTTCGGCGCCCACCAGGTTGCGACGCTCTTTTTCAGAGATACGCTTCAGATCCTGGCCGTTAAACGCCAGGCTTTCCGCCATTACGCGGCCAGGAAAATCAATCAGCCCCATAATCGCCAGCGAGCTTACCGATTTACCGGAACCTGACTCACCGACGATGCCGACCACTTCACCCTGATTTACGCTGTAGCTGATCCTATCTACGGCGCGAAACTCGGAGCCCACGTCACCGAAGTGCACCGATAATTTATCTACATTTAATAACGCCATCTCGTGCCTCTTACTGCTTCAGTTTGGGATCAAGTGCATCACGCAGACCATCACCCATCAGGTTAAATGCCAGCACCGTCAGCAGGATCGCCAGACCCGGGAAGGTCACAACCCACCAGGCGCTTTGCGCGAACTGCAACACGTCGGAGAGCATGGTGCCCCACTCCGGTGTTGGCGGCTGCGCACCCATGCCAAGGAAGCCAAGAGCGGCCATATCGAGAATGGCGTTAGAGAAACCGAGCGACGCCTGAACAATCAGCGGCGCAAGACAGTTCGGGAGAATATTGACGAACATCTGACGCATCGCACCCGCACCCGCCACGCGAGACGCGGTAACGTAGTCACGGTTCACTTCCACCAGCACCGCCGCACGGGTTAATCGCACGTAGTGAGGCAGCGCCACGAACGTCAACGCCAGAGCGGCATTGCCGATCGACGGACCGAAGATCGCCACCAGCACCAGCGCCAGCAGCAGGCTCGGCAGCGCCAGCATGATGTCGACGATACGCATGATGGTGTTATCCACCAGCCCGCCGAAGTAACCCGCCACCAGGCCGAGAACAACGCCGAGAACCAGCGAGAGCACAACCACCAGGCAGCCCACCAGCAGGGACAGACGCGCACCGTACATCAGACGGGACAGTACATCGCGGCCGACATCGTCGGTACCTAACAGGTGAGCGAATGTTCCCCCCTCCTGCCAGGCCGGCGGCGCCAGCAGCATGTCGCGAAACTGATCCGCCGGGTTATACGGGGCAAGCACGTTGGCGAACACCGCAATCAGGATCATGATGGAGACATACACCAGCCCTACAACCGCGCCTTTATTGCGCTTGAAGTAGTGCCAGAACTCCTGCAGCGGCGTCATGGGAACCGGTGCAGCAACCACTTTATTTTCAGATACGTGTGACATGATGGCCCCTTACTTCTTATGACGAATACGCGGGTTCACCACGCCGTACAGCAAATCGACCAGCAGGTTGACGAGAATAATCATCGTCGCCACCAGCAGTACACCGCCCTGCACCACCGGATAGTCACGGCGTTGCAGTGCGTCAATCAGCCAGCGACCGAGACCCGGCCAGGAGAAGATGGTTTCGGTCAGGATCGCCCCGGCCAGCAACGTTCCCACCTGCAGGCCGATAACCGTGACGACCGGCAGCATGGCGTTACGCAGGGCATGAACGATGATCACCCGCATACGGGTCAGACCTTTGGCGCGAGCGGTACGGATGTAATCCTCGCCCAGCACTTCCAGCATCGACGAACGGGTCATACGCACGATCACCGCCAGCGGGATCGTACCGAGCACCATGGCCGGCAGGATCATATGCGCCAGCGCATCGATAAAGTTGCCCTCTTCGCCCCAGATGGCCGTGTCGATCAGCATAAAGCCGGTCAGCGGGTTGGAGTCATCAAGGAAGACCATATCGCTGACGCGTCCGGACACCGGCGTCAGGTTCCACTGCACCGACACCAGCATGATCAGCATCATGCCCCACCAGAAGATAGGCATGGAGTAGCCGGTCAGCGCCAGGCCTACGGCGGTATGATCAAAGATAGAGCCACGTTTCACCGCAGCCAGCACGCCCACCGGGATACCCACGGAGACGGCAAAAATCATGGCGCAGACACCGAGCTCCAGCGTTGCTTTAAATCGTGGTACGAACTCTTCCCACACCGGCAGGCGGCTTTTCAGCGAAATACCTAAATCACCATGCATGACCCCCCAGATATAGTGGAGATACTGCTGCCACATAGGCTTATCCAGCCCCAGTTCGGCTAACAGCTGTGCATGACGTTCAGGAGAAATTCCACGCTCGCCCGCCATAATCATTACCGGGTCACCGGGGATCATATGGACGAAGGCAAAGGTGAGAAGGGTGATACCGATAAACGTGGGGATAACAAGTCCCAGACGTCGGAGGATGAACTGCAACATAACCCGGATTCTCTCTAATGACGTACGCCTGGAGGCGAGACGTCTGTATTGCTCACAAATCTTATTCCCTCCCCTTTCAGAGAGGGAATAAAGCACTGCTGCCGGGTGGCGCTACGCTTACCCGGCCTACATTCCGTAGGCCAGTGCAAGCGCAGCGCCGCCTGGCATTGCTTTTAATTATTCAACAGAGACGTTTTCGAAGTGGTGTTTGCCCAGTGGATCAACCACATAGCCTTTAACTTCTTTACGCACTGGCTCGTACACGGTTGAGTGAGCCACGATCAGCGCTGGCGCCTGGTCATGCATCACAACCTGAGCCTGTTTGTACAGTTCGATACGCTTGTTGTGATCTTCTGCAGCACGCGCTGGCTGAATCAGATCTTCAAACGGCTTGTAGCACCAGCGAGAGTAGTTAGAACCGTCTTTCGCCGCGGCACAGCTGAACAGGGTCGCGAAGAAGTTATCCGGATCCCCATTGTCGCCGGTCCAGCCCATCATGACCGCCTGGTGCTCACCTGCTTTAGCACGCTTCAGGTACTCGCCCCACTCGTAGGTCACGATCTTGGCCTGAACGCCGATTTTCGCCCAGTCAGCCTGAACCATCTCGGCCATACGGCGCGCGTTCGGGTTGTAAGGACGCTGTACTGGCATCGCCCACAGCTCAACGGTAAAGCCTTTATCCTGGCCCGCTTCTTTCAGCAGTGCTTTCGCTTTCTCAACGTCATAGGTGTAATCCTTAACGTCGTCGTTGTAGCCCCACATTGTTGGTGGGATCAGGTTCTTCGCGGCAACGCCAGCGCCCTGATAAACGGCCTTGATGATCGCTTCTTTGTTCACCGCATAGGTCAGCGCCTGACGCACTTTCACGTCATCAAACGGTTTCTTCTCGGTGTTAAAGGAGAGGTAGCCCACGTTCAGACCCGCCTGCTCGAGCAGGTTGATGTTTTTGTCCTGCTTCATGCGCGCGATGTCAGCCGGGTTCGGATACGGCATCACCTGGCACTCGTTCTTCTGCAGTTTGGCGTAACGCACGGAGGCGTCAGGCGTGATGGAGAAGACCAGACGGTCGATCTGCGGCTTGGTGCCCCAGTAACCTTCGAACGCTTTGTACAGAATACGGGAGTCTTTCTGGTACTGCTGCAGCTGGAACGGACCGGTACCGATTGGGTTCAGGTCAACTTTCTCCGGCGTGCCGGCTTTCAGCATGTTGTCGGCATATTCTTTTGACAGAATAGAGGCGAAGTCCATGGCCAGGTCAGCCAGGAACGGCGCTTCAGGACGCGTCAGCACGAACTGAACGGTGTTGTCGTCCACTTTTTTGATTTCGCTGATCAGGTCCTGCAGGCCCATCCCTTCGAAGTACTCATAGCTGCCGCCAGAGACTTTATGGTACGGGTTCTGGGCATTCTTCTGACGATCGAAGGAGAACACCACGTCGTCGGCGTTCAGATCGCGCGTTGGTTTGAACTCTTTGCTGTCCTGCCACTTCACGCCCTGGCGCAGGTGGAAGGTGTAAGTTTTACCGTCTTCGCTGACTTCCCACTTCTCAGCCAGACCCGGAATAACTTCCGTGGTGCCGGTTTTGAATTCAACCAGACGGTTATAGATCGGTACAGAGCTGGCGTCGTACGTGGTACCAGAGGTAAAGAGCTGTGGGTTAAAGCCTTCCGGCGAGCCTTCAGAACAGTAGACCAGGGTTTTTGCCTGTACGCCTGCTGCGACGGTCATGGCCACCAGGCTCAGACCAAGCTTCAGCATCCCTGACTTCTTCAAGGAAATACTCATTGTTATTCTGCTCCAATGTGATGTTTTGCTTTGTTGTGTTACGCCGCCTGACCTTTATTTATTTTTTACCCGGTCCGGTCGGTGTTGCCCTGAGGCGTTATAAGGGATGGAGATTCCTTTCAGAAGAGCGACTGAGTTGCAGCGCAGATCCTCCCTGAAATGCCCCTCGTGCCCTACAATCTGTCAACAGAATGTGAAAACGTCAATACAGGTGACGGGGATTTACGCTAAGTGTGAGAATTGGCAAACAAAGATTAAAAAAACTACCGGGGCGTATTTTCAGCAGGGAAATTTATGCTACCCGCCATGATGCAGCACAACTCTCTACTCATTCTGCTACAACCAGTGATTAACATTTATTCAACCGGGGTAAATTTTCTTACGGAATGGCGATTATCTGCGCACTAAATGCCATGAACGTTAAAACGCACAGGGGAAAATGCTGAGGTTATCCATAAGCAACGCGAAAAAAGATCATTCCATATATAAAAAAATACAATGGAATATGTCACAAAAACGTTAACAGGCAGGGGGAACGACAGGTAGACCCTATTTTAATAAGTCTGGAAAGATAACACGTTAATGCGACAAAGTTCTGCGGGCGATAAATGCAAAAACCCCGCTCAAAGAGCGGGGTTTTCAAATGTGGTCGGCGAGAGAGGATTCGAACCTCCGACCCACTGGTCCCAAACCAGTTGCGCTACCAAGCTGCGCTACTCGCCGAATGCGGAGCGCATCTTACTGCTACGCTCTGCCTCCGTCAATCCCTTATTTTGCAAAAGCCTTTCGATCGGCTATAAAGTCGCCAGGCCTGTTACTTTGCGGCTTTCGCTGCGCCGTCCGGCACTTTACACCAGTTGTTATTCTCGTTAATCCCGCCGTCTGGCGAGGTATAACCGAGGCAACCGAGGATCGTGTCGTACAGCTCCACATGACGATGCGGCACTTTCATTTCCGCCTGCTCTTTAAGATGAGCGAACATTTTGGCTTTGTCCGGGTTCTCCAGGTACTTGTCGGACATCCACACCATCATCGGGACGCGGAACTGCTCCGGCGGAGCCATCTTGCGCGGCGTGCCGTGCAGATGCTCTTTCTCGTTAATCGACTCACCGTGGTCGGCGGCGTAGAAAACAATCGCCTTCTTATCGCGCACCTGGTCAATCACGCTGTCGATAAAGTGATCCACGTAGGTCACCGAGTTGTCGTAGGAGTTAATGAGCTGCGCTTTGCTGCAGTCTTTATCCACGCCCTTACACTCCGGCGTCCATTTGGCAAAGCTGCGCGGATAACGCTGGGTGTAGTTAAAGTGCGACCCTTTGGTATGCAGGATGATCAAGTGCTTACCTTGCTCATGCCCCTGCAGGGAGCGTTGCATCTCGTCGATCAGCAGCATGTCGTCCACGCTCTTACCGCGGTTACGCGGCTCGGCGCCAATCTGCTCGCGGTAGGCAATGTTGCTGGCCATGGTGTTGCTGTAGAACCACATCTCGCTCTGCATGGCGTAGAGATCGGAGCTAAAGCCCAGCTGGTGCAATACAGAGAAGACGTTCTGCTCTTTCAGCGTCCGCTGCGGGTTATCGCTCGCGCCGCCCTCACGCACGAACATGCAGCGCAACGAGAGCTTGGTGGCCGTATCACAGGACGTACCGCGGAAGGCGACGAGGTTTTTCTCCTGCGCCAGCTTCGGTGTGGTATCCCGCTCATAGCCCAGCATACCCATATGATCCCAGCGCGTGGTTTCGCCAATAATGAAGACCACATAGGTATCATCGATATCCGATGGCGCCTGATAGGTGAACTTCTTCGCCGGGTTCATCAACGATTTATTATCCGAGGACTCATCCACCTGCGCCCAGGCATATAACCCCAGCGCGGAGATCCAGTTGGATGGCAGATAGGAGTTCGCCACCACGCCGCCGTAGCTCGGCATATCCACGCCGGAGGTACGTTCGTCACTTTTCTGCTTAACTTCCAGCAGGCGAATCGGCCCCCAGACCATTAAGCCCGCCAGCATCACCAGCGCCACGCTTCGGATACGCAGACCCGGCGTACGCACCTGACGCAATAGCGTATAGCGGCAGCGGTTGTTCCAGATAAGCAGCAGAGGCAGGATGCTCACGCAAACCAGCCACAGAATAAAGTGCAAACCGACCACCTCTTTCGAGAGGTCGATATCCGTGGTCATCACCGAGGCAATAATGCCGTAGCCAATCACCACGTTCATAAAGGTCATGTAATAGCTGGCACCCGCCGAGCACAACACCACCAGCGTGGCGAGTACGCGCCAGATACGGCGTCCAAACAGCGACAGCAGACGCAGTAAAAAGAAGGTGACCAGTACAGTGCCCACCAGTTCAACGACCGCAGCGACTCCTTTCCAGGCGGTAAAATCTTGCGCATAACCATCAAACCGACGGAAAAAAACCGCGCCATTCATAAACAGACCGATGTACAACGCGAGCAAAAAGCTGAGCTTTTGTTGCGTCATCGCTTTGATATATTTCATTAATGCAACCTGGAAAAAGGTAAAGTAGAGCCGCTTCACTCTTGGTCAAAAAGTGAACAGGATATTTCATTGCTCAGGGGACAGTTATTAGAAACGTCTTCAAGCGCGGTAAGTAGACCACAGGGAAAAGAAAAAGTGGCAGCAGAGAATGTGATCCCTGCAAATATTTACAAAAAAACAAGTCCGATGACATACCAGCAACCTGTTCTTTACCACCTTTAAAAACAAAAAAGGCCGGAATATCCGGCCCTTAGGGGAAGTTTTAATCAGGCATGCGCTTCTTTAAATATTTCGCGCTGCGGTTGGCGAATAGTGGTTGAGAGCGCCAGAGAGAGGATTAACAGGGCGAATATAACGCAGAAGGTGACATAAAAGCCGCCGAACAGCGAAGCAATAAGCGAGCCGCAAATACTGCCGATACCAAAGCCTAAATAAATAACGCCGTAGTTTTTTGCCAGGTTATTCAGACCGAAGAATTCACTTACCAGCGACGGGAAGACGGTAATGGTGCCGCCGAAGTTAAATGCCACACAGGCAATGGCGGCGAAGAAGGTCACTTCATTGAGCGGGGCGAATAACAGCGCGGCCATGCCCACCAGGGATACCACCTGGCCGATCGTAATCACGCGGATGCGGGCGATCTTATCGGAGAGGATACCGAGCACCAGGCGACCAGAGAGGTTGGCGATAGAGATAATGGTGACCGCGTTGGCCGCCGTTGCGGCATCCAGTTTCACCATCCCCTGGGCGATATCTTTCGCTACGCCAATCACATACAGACCACTCATGCAGGCGGTCAGGAACATCACTGCCAGCATCCAGTACTGAGGTTTACGCATGGACTGAGCAAGGGTGAAGTCGTTCTCCACCACGCCGTTAACGGATTTTACTTCCTGCTGCGGGGCATCTTTCATCAGCGTGGCACCGAACAGGATCATCACCAGTACGATAGCGCCCCAGATCATGAAGGTCTTCTCCAGACCAACGGTGGCCAGCAGATGGCTGTCGATAAACTTAAAGCCCAGGCTGCCGAGGCCATAAGAGCCAATAGCGAAGGCGGAGATCAGCCCTTTACGCTCCGGGAACCATTTCACACAGTTCGACAGGGTTAACAGGTAGCCCGCGCCGTCCGCCAGCCCCACCAGCACCCCGGCACTCAGCCAGAGCATCATCAGGTTGCTGGAGTGAGCGGTCAGGAAGAAGCCGACTCCCAGCAAAATCCCGGAAGCCATGGTGACGCGTTTTACGCCAAAACGTTCCTGTAATTTACCCGCGATAGAAGATGAGAGCGCCAGACCCAGGCTCAGCAAGCCAAAGGAGAAGGCCACCTGGCTGACCGGGGCATCGAGTTTGTCGGAGAGGGCGCTGTTAAACAGGCTCCAGGTATAGACTGAACCCAGAGCAAACTGGGTCACTATGGTGCCGATAAGGGTCAGCCAGCGAGTGCGGTTGTAAGTTGAAGTGTTCATGGCAGTTGTCCTGCAGCAGAAAAAAGGGAAGTTCACTGCTGACAACGATAACCAAAACCCCACATCAACAGGGGTAAAACGGCATGAAGTGCAGAGGGGATGGAATGAAATGCCATAAATCAGGAATGAATGACCTGGACTCGTCCGGGAAAAGCTCCACGCCCGGTGTCGCTCAGGTCAATCATCCACGGGTTTCAGAACCTGGCGCTGACGCCGAGGGTATAGAGGTAATCTTCTCCGGTGGACATATTTTCGGCCTGGGACATCGAGGCATAGGCCGCCATATAGGGGTTGATCAGCATGTCGGCCCCGACGGTGACATCCATCCAGTTACCGTATTGCGTTGAGGGAGCCAGGCGCCCCAGCCCGGACTGCATCTTCCACTGATTATCACCAAACTGCTGGTTATAGCTGATTTGCGCCCAGGGCCGCACATCGCCCAGCCGCGTATCCACGCGCCAGCCCAGGGTACTGACGCTGGCATGCCATAGCGGGTCGGTCAGCGACTGCGTGCTCACGCTGTCGCCAAACTCGTTAACCATATTGGGCGTGGAGCCGTCGTAATGCCAGGCGGCAACCGGTCCGGTGGTGAAGCGGCGGGCAACGGGAATACTCCAGCCCACGCTCATCGTGCTGGTCGCGTCCGTCGGTGACGAATCCGGCAAATTCAGCGCCAGACCGGGCATATTCTGTGAAGAGAGGATCCGCTCTTTGAGAATGTCCTCATAACGCGGTTGGTGATCGTCATCCCATGTATAACGCTCAGTGGTATTACTTTTTGTATCCGAAACGATATATTCCTGTTGCCAGGCATTTGCTGTGTTGCCTGTCAGCAGACAGGCCAAGAAACTCACCAGACCGGTTACGGCATGGCGGCCACTTATTTTTTTTATAATCATCAAAGCGACTCCAGAGAAGAGCCGAATTCGGCGATATTTGTGATTGTTTATAGTGAGGCTACGCGGCTACATGAAGAATGTTGCGTATCAGCCTGTATTAACTATTGTCTCTTTAGATGACACGTCAAGCCGGGTCGATTGAAATTTTTGCAATTTCAGGAGCAATAAGGGAGAGAACCGATGCAACGTTGTGGCTGGGTTAGCCAGGATCCGCTCTACATCGCCTATCACGATAAAGAGTGGGGCGTGCCGGAAACTGACGGAAAGAATTTATTTGAGATGATCTGCCTTGAAGGCCAGCAGGCTGGGTTGTCCTGGATCACCGTGCTTAAAAAGCGGGAAAACTATCGCCAGGCCTTCCATCAGTTCGATCCTGTTCTGGTCGCCGGGATGACCACCGCTGACGTCGACAGGTTAGTACTGGATGCGGGCATTATTCGCCATCGCGGCAAAATCGAAGCCATCATCGGTAACGCCCGGGCTTATCTGGCGATGGAAGAGAACGGCGAGCGCTTTTCCGATTTCGTCTGGTCCTTTGTCGATAACAATCCGCAGGTGACTCAGGCGGCAACGCTGGCAGAGATCCCCACCTCGACGCCCGCTTCAGACGCCCTGTCAAAAGCGCTGAAAAAGCGCGGCTTTAAGTTCGTCGGCACCACCATCTGTTACTCCTTTATGCAGGCCTGCGGGCTGGTTAACGATCATGTTACCGCCTGCCACTGCCATCCCGGAGGTCAATATGATCCGCAAATGGCTCAGTGACGATGTCGAGCCGCTGCTGGTCCTCTGGCTGGAGAGCACCACCGTCGCCCACCCGTTTATCGATGCGCAGTACTGGCAGGAGAGCGAGGCGGTCGTGCGGGAGGTCTACCTGCCGTCGGCAGAGACCTGGGTGTGGGAAGAGGACGGCCAGCTTCGGGGTTTCATCAGCGTGATGCAGTCCGTCTATATCGGGGCGCTGTTTGTCGACCCGGCGTATGCCGGAAAGGGGATCGGGCATGCGCTGATCCACCATGTGCAGCAGCGCTACCCGTCGTTAAGCCTGGAGGTTTACCAGAAGAACAGCCGGGCGGTGAATTTCTACCATGCTCAGGGCTTTCGGATTGAAGACAGCGCCTGGCAGGAAGATACCCAACACCCGACCTGGCTTATGAGCTGGCAGGCGGATCAAACGCCGTCAGCGTAAGCGTCGGCCCCTGATATTTTTCCAGCCACGCCAGGGCGGTATTCCCCGCGCAGCCATTCCCCAGCTTCGAGCTGGGGAGATCTTTGGTCAGCACGTTGACCGCCCCGTTCTTACAAATCCCGCCATTTTCAGCATCCAGATCCGGCCATGCCCCCTGGTGAATGCAGATCACCCCCGGCTTGATGCCGTCGCTGACCACCGCTCCGGCCAACACCTGACCGCGATGGTTCCAGACGCGCACCAGGTCGCCGTCGGCAATGCCGCGCGCGTTGGCGTCATCCGGGTGCAGCGTCACCGGCTCGCGCCCGGCCACCGCGTACTGCTCGCGCAGGGAAGAGTAGTTGAGCTGGCTGTGCAGACGGTGCGCCGGGTGGGCAGACAGGATCTGTAACTGCCCGGGCTCGGCATTGCCATGCCACTCGTCCGGCTCCAGCCACATCGGGTGCGGCGGACAGTCGGCATACTGGAAGCTGGCGATCCGCTCAGAGTGGATCACAATTTTGCCGCTTTCGGTTTTCAGCGGATGGCCCTCGGGGTCGCGACGGAAATCGGCGAAACGTACGAACTGCGCGTTTTCGTCGGACTCCGGCATTTCAACGATGGCATTGGCTTCCCAGAACTCAGCAAAAGGGGCCAGGGTGACGCCCTGTGCCGCGCCGCGCTGTCCGGCGATCTGATAGAAAGTCTCCAGCCACTCAAGATCGGTTTTGCCTTCGGTAAAACGCTCCTGTCCGCCCTGCTCCCAGCGCTCGCTCAGCTCGGCAAACACCTCCAGATCATCACGCGCTTCATCGCGCGGTGGCACCACCCGCTTCATTGGCACCATATGCTGGTTGCTGTAGTCGCCGGTCATGGTCATGTCATTACGTTCAAACGAGGTGGTGGCCGGCAGGACGATATCGGCATGCTTCGCCGCCGCGGTCCAGAAGCACTCGGAGATCACCACCAGATCCGGCTTTTGCCAGGCGCGGATCAGACGATTGGTATCCTGGTGATGGGTAAAGTTAGCGCCGCCCGCCCACCAGACGAAGCGAATGTCCGGGAAGTGGCGATCCAGTCCGTTGTGCTGATAGAAGCCGCCCGGGTTTTCCAGCGCCTCGACAATACGGGCCACCGGGAATTTATCCACCGCGTCCGTCCCGCCCTTGACCGAGCCCTGCATCGAGGCCAGCACCGCCGCGCGCCGCGTCGGGTTGCCGCCGTTGGCGAAGTGGTACGACAGACCAAAGCCGCCGCCCGGGGTGCCGATCTGGCCGAGCATCGCGGCGAGGGTGACCAGCATCCAGTGCTTCTGCTCGCCAAACTGCTGGCGCTGCATCCCCCAGCCGGACATCAGCATGGTGTTGTTGCTGTGGAATAACGCTGCCAGTTCGCGGATTTTCGCCGCCGGAACACCGCAGATGTCGGCGGCCCACTCGGCAGTTTTGGCGATGCCGTCGGTCGCGCCGAGAAGATAGTCGGCAAATTTTTCATAGCCGCTGGTACAACGCGCAAGGAACGCCTCGTCCTGCCAGCCGTTTTCCACCAGCGTATGGGCGATACCGAGCATCATCGCCACATCGGTGCCCATATGCGGGGCGATCCACTCGGCGCTCTCACCGAAGAAATCCATGGTTTCGGAGCGCATCGGATCGATACAGATCAGGCGCTTGCCGCTTTTACGCAGCGCGTTGAAGTAAGGGATCCCCTGCTCGTCGGAAGCGTTCCACGCAATTTTCAGGGTGTTGAGCGGGTTGGCGCTCCACAGCACCACCACGTCGCTATGCTCCAGCACCAGCGGCCAGCTGGTCTGCTGCTGGTACACCTCGTTGCCGCCTACAACATAAGGCATGATGGCCTGCGCCGCGCCGGTGGAGTAATCCCCCAGATGGCCGGTGTAGCCGCCCGCCAGGCTCATATAGCGCTGAAGCAGGGTGGCAGCTTTATGCAGCACGCCGTTCGAACGCCAGCCGTACGACCCGGCAAAAATGGACGATGGGCCATAGTTCTCACGAATACGTTTATGCTGCGCGTCGATAAGATCCAGCGCCTGATCCCAGCTTACGCGCACAAACTCATCCTGCCCGCGCACCCCCTGTGGGCTATCCGGCGAGGCCAGAAAACCCTTGCGGACCATCGGCCAGCGCACGCGGGTTTTGCTGTGCACCTGGTCACGCACCGCGGTTTGCAGGGAATTAGGGTGCTGCGTCGGTAACGCGCCACGGGACGAAATCACCGTGTCGCCGTCGGTTTCGACCAGCATGGGCCCCCAGTGGGCTGCCGTCAGAATGGTTTTTGTAGAAGTGGTCACCGCGTGTGCTCCTGGATTGCCGGTTGCAGGTTTTCTCAGCCTTCATTGAGGCTGTTTATGATTTGACACAAATTTAAGAGTTATCCCCGGAATTTTCTCCGTAACTGCACGTCATAATCAACCGCCACGCCCGTCGTGGCAAAGAATAAAAAAGCTTAAGGAAAGAAGATGAAAAAAAGCGCACTTATGATTGCCGCCGTAGTCAGCGGCGCACTGGTTGTTTCAGGCTGCACCACCAATCCTTACACCGGCGAACGCGAAGCGGGTAAATCAGGCATTGGCGCGGGCATCGGCTCCCTGGTAGGCGCAGGCGTTGGCGCGCTCTCCTCCTCGAAAAAAGATCGTGGCAAAGGCGCTCTGATTGGTGCCGCAGCAGGCGCAGCGCTGGGCGGCGGGGCCGGTTATTACATGGACGTGCAGGAAGCGAAGCTGCGCGACAAGATGCAGGGCACCGGCGTAAGCGTTACCCGCAGCGGCGATAACATCATTCTGAACATGCCGAACAACGTTACCTTCGACAGCAACAGCGCGACGCTGAAACCGGCGGGTGCCAATACCCTGACCGGCGTGGCGATGGTGCTGAAAGAGTACGAGAAAACCGCGGTGAACGTGCTGGGCTATACCGACAGCACCGGCAGCCAGGATCTGAACATGCGTCTCTCCCAGCAGCGTGCCGACGCGGTAGCCAGCGCGCTGATCACCCAGAACGTGGCGGCGAACCGTATTCGCACCAACGGCATGGGCCCGGCGAACCCGATCGCCAGCAACAGCACGGCGGAAGGCAAAGCGCAGAACCGTCGCGTTGAGATCACCTTAAGCCCGGTGCAGTAGTTTATTGCCGGGTGGCGGCTTCGCCTTACCCGGCCTACAAATCTCGCTCTGGCTCCCCAGGCCCGGTAAGCGTAGCGCCACCGGGCATTTTCGCGCTAAGGTGTATGCACCATTAGCAAGGAAATCAGCGATGAGCAAATCAACACGGCCCACCATCAGCGACGTGGCGAAAGCCGCAAAAACCGGTAAAACCAGCATCTCCCGTTATCTCAACGGCGAAAAACACCTGCTGTCCGACGCGCTACTGGCCCGCATTGAACAGGCTATCGCCGATCTCGACTATCGCCCGAGCCTGATGGCCCGCGGTCTTAAGCATGGCAAAACGCGGCTGATCGGCCTGATCATCGCCGATATCACCAATCCCTACTCCGTAAATGTCCTCAGCGGCATCGAAGCCGCCTGCCGGGAAAAAGGCTTTACCCCGCTGGTGTGTAACACCAACAACGAAGTCGACCAGGAGCTGCACTACCTCGATCTGCTGCGCAGCTATCAGGTGGAGGGCATCGTGGTCAACGCCGTGGGCATGCGCGAGGAGGGGCTGAACCGCCTGCAGCAGTCGTCCCTGCCGATGGTGCTGATTGACCGCAAAATTCCGGACTTCGCCTGCGATGTTGTGGGGCTGGATAACACCCAGGCCGCTACGACCGCCACCGAACACCTGATTGAACAGGGCTTTGAAGCGATCCTGTTCCTGAGCGAACCGCTGGGGATGGTCAATACCCGCCGCGAGCGCCTGAGCGCCTTTCGCACCACCCTCGCCCGCTACGCTGGGGTGGTGGCCGAGAACGTCGAAATTCCGCTCCACGAGTCTGAGCAGCTGGACAATGCCCTGCGCCAGTTCCACACCCGCCATCGCGGGATGCGCAAGGCGGTCATCTCCGCTAACGGTGCCCTCACGTTGCAGGTTGCCCGGTCGCTGAAGCGCATTGGTCTGCACTGGGGCAGCGACATCGGCCTGCTGGGCTTTGACGAGCTGGAGTGGGCCGAGCTGGCAGGGGTCGGCATCACCACCCTCAAACAGCCCACCTGGCAGATTGGCTTTGCCGCCGTCGAGCAGGTGGTCCGCCGGATCAACGGTGCCGATGAGGCCGTGCGTGAGCAGGTCTTCTCCGGCGAGCTAATCGTACGCGGTTCGACAGCACGTTAAGCCCCCTTCGTGATGGCGATCATAAATCCAGCATCCTGAACTTTTCTTTGGAACCGGTTCCATCTAGCGTAAAGAGTATCAGCTACGTGATGGAGTCCGCCGATGGCCAGAAAAATTATTGTTGTCACCGCCGCGTATGGCGCTGACAAGGTACGGGAAGCAGGTGGCCAGCGCGCCATATTGCACGTGATCGCCGGCGCGGGTGCCGACGGGGTCGAGATCCGCCGGGAGTTATTCAGCGACGCCGAACTGGCGACCTTACCGACGCTGGCCGGCTCTATTGAACTGCTCGGCCTGCTGGCCTGCTACTCCGCCCCCGATGCCCTCTTTACCCCGGACGGCAATCTCAACCCTATGCTGCCCCGCTACCTTGCCGAAGCCGCGACGCTCAACGCCCTGTGGCTGAAAGTCTCCCTCGGCCATTTCAGCGATAAGCAGCAGCTTGACGCACTGCGCGCCCTGCTCGATGAAACCGGCATGATGCTGGTGGTGGAAAACGACCAGACGCGCTGCGGCCAGCTGGCCCCGATGCAGCGCTTCAAGGCCGCCTGCCGGGTGATGAATCTGCCGGTCACGCTGACCTTTGATATGGGCAACTGGCTGTGGGTGGGTGAATCCCCGGAGGAGGCCGCGAAGCATCTGGCGCCTGCGGTGAGCTATATCCACGTCAAAGCCGCCGTTCCCCATCAGCAGCAGTATCGCGCCGTGCCGCCGGACAACGACGGTGCCCGCTGGCAGGCGCTGCTGGCTCAGCTTCCTGCCGACGCCCCGCGCGGGATCGAGTTCCCGCTGGAAGGGCCAGACCTGACGGCTGTCACCCGTCACTACGTCAACTTACTGCGCGAGGAGTAACCCATGCCGCACGCTCTGGATGTCATCACCATTGGCGAAGCCATGGCCATGTTTGTTGCCACGAAGACCGGTGAACTCAGCGCCGTCGACCAGTTTATCAAGCGCGTGGCCGGGGCAGAACTGAATGTCGCCACCGGCCTGGCGCGCCTTGGCCTGAAGGTGGGATGGGTGAGCCGCGTCGGCAATGACAGCTTCGGCCAGTTTGTGCTCGATACCCTGAAAAAAGAGGGGATCGAGACCGCAGGCGTAACCCTTGACGACCGTTACCCGACGGGCTTTCAACTCAAATCAAAAGTCACCGATGGAACCGATCCCATTGTGGAGTATTTCCGCAAAGGCTCGGCGGCCAGCCACCTGTCGGTAGAAGATTTCAACCCGCTCAGGTTTACCGCCGCAAGGCATCTGCACCTGAGCGGCGTGGCGGCGGCGTTGTCTGCCAGCTCTTACGCCCTGCTCGATCATGCGGCAGGCGCAATGAAAGCCGCAGGTAAAACCATTTCGTTCGATCCGAACCTGCGCCCGGTGCTGTGGAAAAGCGAAGCGGAGATGGTGGAGAAGCTGAACCATCTCGCCTTCCAGGCCGACTGGGTCTTACCCGGCGTGAAAGAGGGCCAGATCCTGACCGGAGAAAAGACGCCGGAAGGGATAGCTGATTTTTACCTGAACCGGGGCGTGAAGGCGGTGATCCTGAAGACCGGAGCCGACGGCGCCTGGTTTAAAACTGCCGACGGCGAACAAGGTGCCGTGGCGGCGGTGAAGGTCGAAAACGTCGTCGATACCGTCGGCGCGGGAGATGGCTTTGCCGTTGGCGCGATCAGCGCGCTGCTGGAGGGGAAAACGCTTCAGCAGGCCATCACCCGCGGCAATATCATCGGCTCGCTGGCAATCCAGGTTCAGGGCGACAGCGAAGGATTACCCACCCGGGAACAGTTAGGGGAATAAATTCCCGCAACATAATTAAGCCACCCTGTACCCTACAGACAGCGGCGGTTATTTCCTCAACCACAGAGGCAAGCCTATGAACAATGCAACAAATGCAGTAAAACGCTGGTGGTACATCATGCCTGTCGTGTTTATCACGTACAGCCTGGCGTATCTCGACCGTGCGAACTTCAGCTTCGCATCTGCCGCAGGCATCACCGAAGATCTGGGGATCACCAAAGGCGTCTCCTCGCTGCTGGGTGCCCTGTTCTTCCTCGGCTATTTCTTTTTCCAGATCCCCGGCGCGATCTACGCCGAGCGCCGCAGTGTGCGCAAATTGATCTTCATCTGCCTGATCCTCTGGGGTGCCTGCGCGTCACTCACCGGGGTGGTGAATAACATCCCGGCTCTGGCGGCCATTCGCTTTATCCTCGGCGTGGTGGAAGCGGCGGTTATGCCCGCGATGCTGATCTACATCAGCAACTGGTTTACCAAATCCGAACGCTCGCGCGCCAATACCTTCCTTATTCTCGGTAACCCGGTCACGGTGCTGTGGATGTCGGTCGTGTCCGGATACCTGATTCAGGCCTTCGGCTGGCGCGAAATGTTCATTATTGAGGGCGTTCCGGCGGTGATCTGGGCCTTCTGCTGGTGGATGCTGGCGAAAGACAAACCGGCGCAAGCCAAATGGCTCTCTGAGGATGAAAAAACGGCCCTGCAGGCGCAGCTGGATAAAGAGCAGCAGGGGCTGAAAGCGGTGCGTAACTACGGCGAAGCCTTCCGCTCACGCAACGTGGTGCTGCTGTGCATGCAGTACTTCGCCTGGAGCATCGGGGTGTACGGTTTTGTTCTGTGGCTGCCGTCCATCATCCGTAGCGCGGGCGATAACCTCGGTATGGTTGAGGTGGGCTGGCTCTCTTCCGTGCCTTATCTGGCGGCCACCATCGCCATGATCGTGGTTTCCTGGGCGTCGGATAAACTGCAAAACCGTAAGCTGTTCGTCTGGCCGCTGCTGTTAATTGCTGCCTGTGCCTTTATTGGCTCCTGGGCGGTGGGCGCCAACCACTTCTGGGTTTCCTATACGCTGCTGGTGATCGCCGGTGCCGCTATGTACGCCCCTTATGGTCCGTTCTTTGCAATCATCCCGGAAATGCTGCCGCGTAACGTGGCGGGCGGCGCGATGGCGCTGATCAACAGCATGGGTGCGCTGGGTTCCTTCTGTGGTTCATGGTTCGTGGGGTATCTGAACGGCGCAACCGGCAGCCCGTCGGCCTCGTACATCTTTATGGGGGTGGCGCTTTTTGCCTCGGTATGGCTTACTTTAATTGTTAAGCCTGCTAATAATCAGAAACTTCCCGTCGGCGCACGCCACGCCTGAACCTTTTAAAATCAACGGAGATTAGCATGAAGCCGTCCGTCATTTTGTATAAAGCCCTGCCTGATGCGTTACAGCAGCGCCTTGAAGATCATTTCACCGTCACCCGGGTCAACAACCTGAGTCCGGAGACGGTACAGCAGCACGCTGACGCGTTCGCCGGTGCCGTCGGGCTGCTCGGCTCCAGTGAAAAAGTGGATGCCGCGCTGCTGGAGAAAATGCCCGCGCTTCGTGCAACCTCCACCATTTCGGTGGGCTATGACAACTTCGACGTCGATGCGCTGAATGCCCGCAATGTTCTGCTGATGCACACTCCCACCGTGCTGACCGAAACCGTGGCCGATACGCTGATGGCGCTGGTGCTCAGCAGCGCGCGTCGGGTAGTCGAAGTGGCCGAGCGTGTTAAGGCCGGGGAATGGACGAAAAGTATCGGCCCGGACTGGTTCGGCACCGACGTGCACGGCAAAACGCTGGGCATCGTCGGGATGGGCCGCATTGGTCTTGCCCTGGCGCAGCGCGCCCACTTCGGCTTCAACATGCCGATCCTCTACAACGCACGCCGCCAGCATAAAGAAGCCGAAGAGCGTTTCAACGCCCGCCACTGCGACCTGGACACCCTGTTGCAGGAAGCGGACTTCGTCTGCCTGATCCTGCCCCTGACCGATGAGACGCATCATCTGATGGGCAAAGCGCAGTTCGAGAAGATGAAGAAGTCGGCCATCTTTATTAATGCGGGCCGTGGGCCGGTGGTGGATGAGCAGGCGCTGATTGCGGCGCTGAAAAACGGGGAAATCCATGCCGCAGGGCTGGACGTGTTCGAGCAGGAGCCGCTGCCGGCCAGCTCAGAGTTGCTGAAGATGCCTAACGTGGTCGCGCTGCCGCACATTGGCTCTGCGACGCACGAGACGCGCTACAACATGGCGGCCTGTGCGGTGGACAACCTGATCGACGCCCTGCAGGGTAAGGTCGATAAAAATTGCGTTAATCCGCAGGCCAGACCTTAAACGAAAAAAACCCGCCAGAGGCGGGTTTTTAAATTCTTTGAGCTGAGTTGGAAGCTTACAGGCTTACAACGTTACCAGCTGCTGGGCCTTTAGCGCCGCTTTCGATGGTGAAGGAAACTTTCTGACCTTCGTCCAGAGATTTGTAGCCATCGTTCTGGATAGCAGAGAAGTGTACGAACACGTCTTTTGAGCCATCGTCAGGAGTGATGAAGCCGAAACCTTTATCAGCGTTGAACCATTTTACCAGACCAGTCATTTTACCAGACATAGATATTACCTTTTTAAAAATTTGTTTTGCCTTCCGGCGCGATGATGGAATGTGTTACAGATTTTTAAGCGATGAAGGAAGGGTCACTACGAAGGGTATCTAAGGATAACGCATCTGGACTGCTTAACTAAACTGCTTTAGGTCTGTGTAACAAACCGACGAGGACTATTAAACATAGTTACGGGATCAAAGACAAGCTTTATTTTCTGGCAGAACAAAAAACCCCGCTTTTCAGCGGGGTTTTTATTCTGTCAACGTGCCCGTCTGACGTTATTCCGTTGCGGCCGTTGCTGCGGCCCAGGCCTGGCTAAACGCCTGGTGCTGCGCTGCCAGCGGCCCAATCAGCGTATTGTACTGGCTGGCCTGCTGCGAGGTCGGGAACTGGATGCCGTTAGAGACAAAGCTCACCTGAGTGCCCTGCTGCGAAATAAAGTCCGCCACCTGCACCAGCTGCTGCGTGAAGATCTGCGCGGCCGGAATGAGCGGCTGCAGCGCATCGGCAGGTTTGGTCACTACCTTTTCATACACTTTGTCGAACACCGGTTTCAGGTCTTCACCCTGTTTCAACGCAGAGCGCGCGCCATCAGCCTGCATTTTGGCGTTCTGCAGCTGCTGGCCCAGTACACCCAGTGCACCGTTTGACTGGCTCAGCGGCTCACGCTGGGTCACATAGTCCTGCGGGACGCGAATGGCATTTACGCTGTCCACGACCGGACGCAGACCCGCGTCCATCGCCTGATTCACCTGCTGTGAATAGCCATACAGAATGGCATAGTCGGAAACGAAGGGACCAAACTGTTTTTTCTGATCCGCAGTCAGCGTTGGCAAACGCTCACCACTGCGCATCGCTGTATTTTGCAGGAAATCGATAAACGCTTTGCGTTGATCGCCTTCCTTATCGAAACACCCACTCAGGCTCACTACCATTAATAACGCCGCAAGCGGCGCAAACCAGCGAGAGCAGAGCTTTCCTGTCGCCATTGTTATTACTCCTTTCACCCAAAAAAGCGCACACCGGCACACGCGTGCCCGACGCTGCCAAGAATAGTCCAGGTCAGGCCCGCAAGATACTCTTTTCATGTAAAACGGCTATTGCCATATAAAATCTTACCATTTACAAAAAAATACCTGATGCGAATGCACTACTGAATAATCAAGTCATTAGCATAGGTAATCAGTCCAAAAACAGGCGAGCGAAACGTATCTTCAGAAATTAATCACGCACGTTACGATCTCCTGTCAGTTTTACCGACTATTCTTAAATTGCTCTCTATGTTCACGATCCCGCAGTGTGATTTAAGAGGAGTTCTCAATGGAATTAAAAGATCCTATGTTCGATCTGCTAAGCAGTCTGGAACAGATTGTTTTTAAAGATGTACCGCAGACGGTGACCCGTTCGCAAAAGTCTAACCCCTTTACGGAATTTGAGCGCTTACGCAAAGGGACAGGGATGAAAACCGATGATTTCGCCCGAGCAATGGGTGTCAGCGTGGCAATGGTTCAGGAGTGGGAATCAAAAAGAGTGAAGCCCTCCATGACCGAGCTGAAGCTGATGAGCCTGATTCAGGCTAACCCGGCACTCCGCAAGCAGTTGACTGAATAGTATTGTTTTCACCCCCGCATTTGCGGGGGTTTATGTTTCTATCACCGCCGTTCACCGCGCCACTCCCCGTCAAGCCATACCAGGTCATGCGTCAGGTTTAGCCCCTCCAGAAAATGCTGGTCATGCGACACCACCAGCAGCGCGCCGGTAAAGCCTGCCAGCGCCGCCTCAATGGCCTGGGTTGAAGCCAGGTCCAGATGATTGGTCGGTTCATCAAGCAGCAACAGCTGCGTCGCCTCTTCCCGCCACAGCACGCAGGCCAGCGCCGCTTTTAACCGTTCGCCGCCGCTCAGTTCGGCCAACGGCAGCGTCACTTTATCGGCACCCAGCTGCAGCTGCGCCAGACGGCTGCGCAGCACCCCCTCCTCCAGCGGCGTGTTGTGCAGATTGAGATGGCTGACCACCGACTGGGTCAGATCCAGCTGCGACAGATGCTGGTCGAGGTACGCCGTGTTGACCGACACGCGGCAGGATCCGGCGACGGGCGCGCAGTCACCGAGGATCGCTTTCAGCAAGGTGGATTTCCCGCAGCCGTTCGGCCCCCGCAGGGCTACCCGCATCGGCCCGTCCATGCGCCAGGTGAGCGGCCGCATCGTGACATAGGGCAACACCAGCGCGTCCAGCTCCAGCACCTGCTTGCCCTCTGCAATCTGGCTGCCCGGCAGGGTAAACATCACCGGATTGTCCTCCTCGACCCGCTCCCGCGCCTGGTTAACCGCCGCGTTCAACGCATCCTGTTGCTCATGATGCTGTTTGCGCCACGAGCCCGGCCGCTCCTTTGCCGCCCCTTTATATTTCACGCGCTCAAACGAGGCGATGTTAAGGGTATCTACCGTGCGCAGGGTTTTAGCCGAGCGGCGCAGACTGTCGTCGTGCTCTTTTTGCTGACGTGCGCGCGTGCGTTTGCGCTCGTTAGCCGCATGCTCCAGCGCCGCACGGGCGGCCTGCTGTTCCGCATCCCGCTGACGCTGATAATCAGCGTAATTTCCGCCGTAGCTGTGCAAACCGGACGCGCTGAGCTCCAGTATGCGCGGCACCTGGGCCAGCAGCTCACGATCGTGGGACGCAACCAGCACACCGCCGGTATGCCGGGCCAGCCGGGCGTAAAACCACGCCCTTCCCTGTCGGTCGAGGTGGTTGGTGGGCTCATCCAGCAGCAGGTAGTCCGCATTTGCCGTAAACGCGCCGCACAACAGGGCGCGAACCCGCTCGCCGCCGCTCAGTTCAACCGCAGGCCTGTCAGGCGCAAAGGCCGGTAGCTGCGCGTCCCTGAACGCCTCGCTCAGCCGTTCCGTGATATCCCAGAACCCCTCGAGGCGCTCAAGGTCTTCCGGCTGGTAATCCCCCCTGTCGATCCGCGCCCGCGCCGCGAAGAGCGCCTCATAGCCAAGCAGCCCGGCCAGCGTGGTATGCGGGGAGATATCGCGCTGTTGCGCAACGTAACTGTGCGTGCCGAAACGTTCGATATGGCCGCTGGCAGGCGTGTCCAGCCCGGCCAGCAGGCGCATCAGGCGGGTTTTGCCGCTGCCGTTACGGCCAACCAGCGCGCAGAGCGAGGGTTCCAGTGAAAAATTCAGCGGACCAAAAAGGGTATCGCCCGTCGCAAACTGACAGGTGACCTGATGCAAAATAAAAGAAGGGGATTGCGCAAAATGAGCCATAAGCACTCCTGAATGAAATCAAAACATCCCCTGCCGACGCGGTGGCGTTTAGCAAGGATCGAAATTCATCAGTCGTGTTTGTTCATTTTTGGGGGGCGCTCCAGAGGGAGAAAGTTAACGCGGATAAGGATAGCGGTAATGTGTTGGCTATTTCAAGGTTAAATTTTCAACGATGCGGCATAAAAAAACCCGCCGAAGCGGGTTTTAAGTACCTGTAGGCCCGTGCAAGCGTAGCGCCGCCGGGCAGAAGCACGGTTACTGCAGCAGAGAGATATCCGCCACGCGCAGGAACAGCTCACGCAGTTTTTCGAGCATCGAGAGACGGTTGATACGCAGATCTTTATCTTCCACGTTCACCATCACTTTCTCGAAGAAGGCGTCGATCACGTCGCGCAGCTCGGCCAGTTCCACCAGCGCTTCCTGATAGCGACCTTCGGCGAAGACCGGCTCCAGCTTGTCGCGCAGCACCACAACCTGCATCGCCAGGGCGATCTCTTCCGGCTCTTTCAGGGTCGCAGCGTTCACACGCTCGTTCAGCGTCTCGTCGGATTTCGCCAGGATGTTGGATACACGCTTGTTGGCCGCAGCCAGGGCAGATGCCGCTTCCAGGGTACGGAAGTGGGACACCGCCTTCATACGCGCATCGAAATCGGCCGGACGGGTCGGACGACGCGCCAGCACCGCCTGAATGGTGTCGACGGTGTAACCTTCGTCCTGATACCAGGCGCGGAAACGGCCCAGCATAAAGTCGATCACATCATCCACCACGTTGGCGTTGGTCAGCTTGTCACCGTACAGACGCACCGCTTCTTCGGTCAGGGTCTGCAGATCGAGGTTCAGGTTCTTCTCAACGATGATACGCAGCACGCCCAGCGCAGCGCGACGCAGCGCAAACGGGTCTTTGTCGCCTTTTGGATGCTGACCGATACCGAAGATACCCGCCAGGGTGTCCATCTTGTCGGCAATCGCGACGGCACAGGCCACCGGGTTGGACGGCAGATCGTCACCGGCAAAGCGCGGCTGATACTGTTCGTTCAGCGCGACAGCCACGTCTTCCGCTTCGCCATCGTGACGCGCGTAGTGCATGCCCATCACGCCCTGGGTGTCGGTAAATTCGAACACCATGTTGGTCATCAGGTCGCACTTGGAAAGCAGGCCAGCACGCGTCGCGTGGTTGACGTCTGCACCGATTTCGCGAGCGATCCAGCCGGACAGCTCCGCAATGCGGTCGGTTTTGTCGCGCAGCGTACCCAGCTGCTGCTGGAACAGCACGGTCTGCAGGCGCGGCAGGTTATCTTCCAGACGCTTTTTACGGTCGGTATTGAAGAAGAACTCCGCATCCGCCAGACGTGGGCGCACCACTTTCTCGTTACCGGAGATAATCTGGATCGGATCTTTCGATTCGATGTTCGCCACGAAGATGAAGTTTGGCAGCAGCTTGCCGTCGTTGGCGTAGACCGGGAAGTACTTCTGGTCACCCTTCATGGTGTAGACCAGCGCTTCAGCCGGAACGGCGAGGAATTTCTCTTCGAACTTCGCGGTCAGCACAACTGGCCATTCCACCAGAGAGGTCACTTCTTCCAGCAGGCTTTCGCTCAGGTCAGCGTTACCGCCAATCTGGCGTGCCGCTTCTTCCGCGTCCGCTTTGATTTTGGCTTTACGCTGTTCGTAGTCGGCAATGACTTTACCGCGCTCCAACAGGATCTGCGGGTACTGGTCGGCATTGTCGATGGTGAACTCCGGCTCGCCCATAAAGCGGTGGCCGCGGATCACGCGATCGGATGCGACGCCCAGAATGGTAGCAGGGATCACGGTGTCGCCCAGCAGCAGGGTCACGGTGTGAACCGGACGCACAAAGTGCACGTCGCTTGCGCCCCAGCGCATCAGCTTAGGAATAGGCAGCTTCGCCAGCGAGGTGGCGATCATGTTCGGCAGCAGCGCTTCTGCGCTCTCGCCCTTCACATGGGCGCGATAGAGCAGCCATTCGCCTTTATCAGTGGTCAGACGCTCGGCCTGGTCTACGGTGATGCCGCAACCGCGCGCCCAGCCTTCTGCCGCTTTGCTCGGTTTGCCTTCAGCGTCGAACGCCTGAGCAATCGCCGGGCCGCGCTTTTCAACTTCGCGATCGGGCTGGGAAGCCGCCAGGCTTGCCACTTTCAGCGCCAGACGACGCGGAGCAGCAAACCACTCAATTTTACCGTGTGCGAGGCCAGCGTTATCCAGCTCGGCAGTCACGTTCGCAGCAAAGGACTCTGCCAGGCTGCGCAATGCTTTTGGTGGCAGCTCTTCGGTGCCGATTTCCACCAGGAAAGTTTTCTCAGACATGGCCGCCTCTTATTTGTTTCGGTTGCACATCGGGAAGCCAAGGGCTTCACGGGACGCGTAGTAAGCTTCTGCAACGGCTTTGGTCAGGGTACGAATACGCAGAATGTAGCGCTGACGTTCAGTTACGGAGATGGCTTTACGGGCGTCCAGCAGGTTGAAGCTGTGGGCGGCCTTCAGAATACGCTCGTAGGCAGGCAGCGGCAGCGGAGTCTCCAGCGCCAGCAGCTGCTGCGCTTCTTTCTCGTACTGCTCGAAGCAGGTGAACAGGAAGTCCACGTCGGCATATTCGAAGTTATAGGTGGATTGCTCCACTTCGTTCTGATGGAACACGTCGCCGTAGGTGGTTTTACCCAGCGGGCCGTCGCTCCAGACCAGGTCGTAAACGCTGTCTACGCCCTGAATGTACATGGCCAGACGTTCCAGACCGTAGGTGATTTCACCGGTGATCGGCTTACACTCCAGACCGCCAACCTGCTGGAAGTAGGTGAACTGCGTCACTTCCATGCCGTTCAGCCACACTTCCCAACCCAGACCCCAGGCACCCAGCGTCGGGTTTTCCCAGTTATCTTCCACGAAGCGAATGTCGTGAATGGTCGGATCCATACCCAGCTCTTTCAGTGACCCGAGGTACAGCTCCTGAATGTTGTCCGGAGAAGGCTTAATGACCACCTGGAACTGATAGTAGTGCTGTAAGCGGTTCGGGTTTTCACCGTAACGACCATCGGTTGGACGACGGGAAGGCTGCACATAGGCGGTCGCCATTGGCTCTGGCCCCAGCGCGCGCAGGCTGGTCATCGGGTGGGAGGTGCCGGCGCCGACTTCCATGTCCAGTGGTTGAACAATGGTGCAGCCCTGACGAGCCCAGTAATCCTGTAAGGTCAGGATCAGGCCCTGGAAGGTCTTAGTATCAAACTTTTGCATAGTATTTCGTGCTGGATACGTGTGGTTTTGAATGGAAGGGATCAGTATACCCGTCGGATGCAAGATATACAGTACGAAACGGGGTTGTTTAGGGAAAATTGGGAAATAAGCATAGCTGACAACGCCCTCGCGGCGCAGTCAGCTGATTACGCGACGGCCTTAACGCATCGAAAGATGTAAAAAATGGCCTTCTGCGTCAAAAGAACAGATGAAACTCTCGTTGCGGGCAGTGAAGCCCTGCATTTCATAGCTACCCTGGAACTGTTCGAAGGCGGTGACGTCGATTTTCTGCGCACCGGTATTGTAGCGCTGGGCCGCCCGATCCTTACACAGCTGTTCCATGTCCAGCGACCGCACCGGACTCACTTTCCTGGTTTGCCCTTTTTGCACCGGAGTCGACTCCTGAGCCGCGCAGCCGGCCAGTAACGCGGGTATCAGGATCCACATTGCACGCATCATCATTTTTATTACCGCCCTGTGCTGTGGCTGTTATTTTTAAACTCTAAACTTTATAGATTATGGCCCGGCATTCTGCGAATCTCACCGCCCCGACACAAGCAGGACGATGCAAACTCAGAATTTTCTACGGAGCGTCTGCAGCTATACCACAGTCAGACTCTTTTTTAATGCGTAAACAGAGGGATGGATGCAGGAAAAAATAAACTGGATTGATAATTTGCGGGGAATTGCCTGTTTAATGGTGGTAATGATCCATACCACGACCTGGTATATCACCAACGCCGCAAGCGTCAGCCTCGTTAACTGGGATATCGCCAACGTTCTCAACTCCGCCTCGCGCGTGAGCGTGCCGCTGTTTTTCATGATCTCCGGCTATCTCTTTTTTGGCGAGCGCAGCGCGCAGCCGCGCCACTTTTTACGCATCGGGCTGTGCCTGCTGTTTTACAGCACCGTGGCGTTCCTCTACATCGTGCTGTTTACCTCGATCAACAGCGAGCTGTCCCTGAGATACCTGCTGCAAAAGCCGGTGTTCTATCACCTGTGGTTTTTCTTCGCCATTATCGTCATTTACCTGCTCTCGCCGCTACTGCAGGTGAAAAGCGCCAACGGCAAAATGCTGCTGGCGCTGATGATCGTGATTGGCATTGTGGCCAACCCCAACACCGTCTCGCAAAAAATGGGCGGATTTGAATGGCTACCGATCAACCTCTATATCAACGGCGACACCTTCTATTACGTGCTGTACGGCATGCTGGGACGCGCCCTGGGGATGATAGATACCCGCAAACGCTGGATGAATGGTATTTGCGCCGCACTGTTTATTGCTGCGGTTGCGATTATCTCCCGCGGTACATTGCATGAGCTGCAGTGGCGCGGCACCTTCGCCGATACCTGGTATCTCTACTGCGGTCCGATGGTGTTTATCTGCGCGGTTTCATTATTTACCCTGGTGAAAAACACGCTGAATGCACGCCCCCTGCCGCTGCTGGGGTTAATTTCACGTAACTCGTTGGGGATCTACGGTTTTCACGCGCTGGTGATCCACGCCCTGCGCACGCGTGGTGTGGAGTTAAAAAGCTGGCCGCTGCTGGATATCGTCTGGATCTTCTCGGCCACGCTGGTGGTCAGTCTGCTGCTGTCGATGCTGTTACAGCGGATTGATACGCGCAGGTTTGTCAGTTAAGTGCGGCTTGTTTGCCCGGCGGCGCTTCGCTTGCACGGGCCTACAGATACGTGCAAACGAAATGCCACCCGGCGCTGTTTCACGACATCAGCGGTAAAAGCTGCTGATAGATATTGCGGAACACGTCGCGTTGCGCGGCATAGCGGGCATGACGCCCGGCATCCGGGGTGTGCTGCTGTTCCAGCGCCAGCTGTGGCAGTAACGCCGACAGCGGTTTGCCAGGATTCACCGCGATCTGCGCCAGCCGCGCGGCACCCAGCGCAGGCCCCACGTCCCCGCCGGTACGGTAATCCAGCTGCTGCCCGCTGATATCTGCCAGCATCTGACGCCAGTACGGGCTGCGTGCCCCGCCGCCAATAAGCGTAATGCTGGTTGGTTTAAGCCCGCACTCATGCACCACATCCATGCCATCGGCCAGGGCATAGCCCACCCCTTCCAGCACCGCACGCGCCAGTTCTGCCGGGCCATGCTGATGGGTTAAGCCAAAGAACACCCCTTTTGCCTGGGGATTGTTATGCGGCGTGCGCTCACCGGAAAGATAGGGCAGGAACCAGAGGGTACCCGCGTTTTCATCGGCCTGCTGCGCGGCATCAAGCAGGGCCGGAACAGTGTTTAATCCGGTCAGTTTAGCTGCCCAGTCCAGGCAGGACGCTGCGCTGAGCATCACCGACATCAGGTGCCATTTACCGGGTAATGCATGGCAGAAGCTGTGCACCGCGCTGTCAGGATTACTGCGATAGCCATCGCTCACGGCAAAGTAGACGCCGGAGGTGCCCAGCGACAGCATCGCCTGCCCGGCATCGGCCATCCCGACACCCACCGCGCCCGCGGCGTTATCTCCGCCCCCGGCCACGACCGGAACGGCCGGCATATTCCACTGCTGCGCGACCGACGGCAGCAGCGTGCCGGTCTGCTCACAGCCTTCGAACAGGGCGGGCATATGGTCACGGGTGAGATGGCAGGCGTCGAGCATCGTCTCGCTCCAGTCGCGTTTTGCAACGTCGAGCCACATGGTGCCTGCCGCATCGGACATATCGCTGGCATACTCGCCGGTCATCCGCAGACGCAAATAATCTTTTGGCAGCAATACCTTCGCTACCTGGCGAAAAATCTCGGGTTCATGACGCTGGACCCACAGGAGTTTTGGTGCGGTAAAACCGGGCATCATCAGGTTGCCGGTGATCTCCCGCGATGTCGGCACGCGCGCCTCAAGCAGGGCACACTCTTCCCCGCACCGGCCATCGTTCCATAAAATTGCCGGGCGCAGCACGCGGTCGTTCTTATCCAGCAGCGTGGCGCCATGCATCTGTCCGGCAATCCCCAGGGCTTTGACGTCAATCAGCGCGTGCTGCTCGCCAAGCGCCTTCAGGGCACGATCCGTTGCCAGCCACCAGGCTTCAGGATCCTGTTCTGACCAGAGCGGGTGTGGCCGTGAAACCTGCAATTTTTCTGTTTGCGTTGCCAGCACCTCGCCCTGCTCATTTAACAGAATGGCTTTCACGCCCGATGTGCCAAGATCGATCCCGATATACATTCCCTGGACTCCTTAAAAATTGTGGGCCGGGCAAGCGTAACGCCGCCCGGCGATACCCGTTACTTATCGAACAGGTAATGATTCACCAGGTTTTCCAGCAGCTCCTGATGACCACTCTGGTGCTGCGGTGCCAGGTTATGCTGTTCAGCGTACTTCGCCAGCTCCGTCAGCGATAACTGGCCTTTCAAAATTTGCTGACCCAGCTCACTGTTCCAGCCGCCATAGCGTTTCGCCACGCGCTTATCCAGCTCACCGTCTTCAATCATGCGGGCAGCCACTTTCAGCGACAGCGCCATGGTGTCCATCGCCCCAATATGACCATAGAAGAGATCGTATTTATCGGTACTCTGACGGCGCACTTTGGCGTCAAAGTTCAGGCCGCCGGTGGTGAACCCACCTGCTTTGATGATTTCGTACATTACCAGCGCGTTCTCTTCCACGCTGACCGGGAACTGATCGGTATCCCAGCCCAGCTGCGGGTCGCCGCGGTTGGCATCCACGGAGCCGAAAATACCCAGCGCGATAGCGGACGCGATCTCGTGGTGGAACGAGTGGCCGGCCAGGGTCGCGTGGTTGGCTTCGATATTAACTTTGATCTCTTTTTCCAGCCCGAACTGCTTGAGGAAGCCATACACCGTTGCCACGTCGTAATCGTACTGATGCTTGGTCGGCTCCTGCGGTTTTGGCTCGATCAGCAGCGTGCCCTGGAAGCCGATTTTGTGTTTATGCTCCACCACCATCTGCATGAAGCGGCCAATCTGCTCGCGCTCCTGGCGTAAATCGGTGTTGAGCAGCGTTTCGTAGCCTTCACGCCCGCCCCACAGCACGTAGTTTTCACCGCCCAGCTGATGGGTTGCGTTCATCGCTGTTACCACCTGAGTGGCCGCCCAGCTGAACACTTCCGGGTCCGGGTTGGTGGCAGCCCCTGCGCCATAGCGCGGGTGGGTAAAGCAGTTGGCGGTGCCCCACAGCAGCTTCACGCCGCTCTGCTGCTGTTTCTCGGCCAGCACGTCGACCATCTGCGCGAAGTTATTCAGATACTCTTTCAGCGACGCGCCTTCCGGGGAGACGTCCACATCGTGGAAACAGTAGTACGGCACGTTCAGCTTGTGGAAGAACTCAAAAGCGACGTCCGCTTTACGCTTCGCCAGCTCCAGCGCTTCGCCCGGCTGTTGCCACGGGCGATCGAACGAGCCCACGCCAAACATATCGGCTCCGTTCCAGCAGAAGGTATGCCAGTAGCAGGCGGCGAAACGCAGGTGATCTTCCATGCGCTTACCCAACACCAGCTCGTCCGGGTTGTAATGACGAAACGCTAAAGGATTTGAGGATTTCGGGCCTTCATAACGAACGCGATCGAGTTGATCGAAATAAGCTTGCATATTGAGCTCCATAATCAGGGGTGCGGCGAAAAGTAGATACTGGAGTAATACTGAATAGTGATCGCAGGTTGCTCAATTACGTTATTTCACACTGCTATTGAGAGAATGCACAAACGTGCGCTGGCTCGCAAAATCAATTTGCAGCCAAACGAATTTCGCAGCGTAAATTCCAGATTCATGTGTAATTAATAAGTTATGTAATTTAAAATCAGATCGCGGTCATAAATTCGAAAATAAACCAAATATCATAACGAGAAGATAAAAATCTGTAATTGCCAGTCTGCCGTTCCCCGTTAAGAATTTGCTACGTCTCTTGCAATGATTGTTTCTTTTATCTCAGCAACCTAACCCTACAAAAGGCAATACAATTATGAAGATAAAGAACCTGTGCCTCACTCTTTGTGCATCGCTGCTGCTGGCGAGTACGGCGAGTCATGCAAAAGAAGTCAAAATCGGCATGGCGATTGATGACCTCCGTCTGGAACGCTGGCAAAAAGATCGCGATATTTTTGTCAATAAGGCAGAAGCATTAGGCGCAAAAGTTTTTGTCCAGTCAGCCAATGGCAATGAAGAAACTCAGATGTCGCAAATCGAAAATATGATAAACCGCGGCGTCGACGTGTTGGTTATTATTCCCTATAACGGCCAGGTTTTAAGTAACGTGGTAAAAGAAGCCAAACGCGAAGGCATTAAAGTGCTGGCCTATGACCGCATGATTAATAACGCCGATATCGATTATTATATTTCTTTCGACAATGAAAAAGTCGGTGAATTACAGGCGCAAAGCCTGGTAGCGAAAGTGCCGCAGGGCAACTATTTCCTGATGGGCGGCTCGCCAGTGGATAATAACGCCAAATTATTCCGTGCCGGGCAGATGAAAGTGCTGAAGCCCTATATCGACGAAGGCAAAATTAAAGTGGTTGGCGATCAGTGGGCGGATGGCTGGTTGCCAGAAAATGCGCTGAAAATCATGGAAAACGCCTTAACCGCCAACAATAACAAAATTGACGCCGTGGTCGCCTCTAACGACGCCACCGCGGGCGGCGCTATCCAGGCTCTCAGCGCCCAGGGGCTGGCCGGCAAAGTGGCGATCTCCGGGCAGGATGCGGACCTTGCCGGGGTGAAACGTATCGTGGCCGGTACCCAGACCATGACGGTCTATAAACCGATCACCCAGCTGGCCATCACCGCTGCGGAAATTGCCGTTGAGCTCGGCAACGGCCAGCAGCCTAAAGCGGACGCCAGTCTGAACAACGGCCTGAAAGATGTGCCTTCCCGACTGCTGACCCCTATCGAAGTCAATAAAGAGAACATTGACGCCACCGTGGTGAAAGACGGTTTCCATAAAAAGAGCGAACTGTAATCCATCATCGCCCCTGCCTGGCGGGGGCGCATCGACGTGTACTGTTTTCCTTCGGGTCATGTGGGGCAGTTATGTCTTATCTCCTTGAAATGAAAAGTATCACTAAGGCGTTTGGCGCGGTGAAGGCCGTGGATAACGTCAGCCTGCGCTTAAATCCCGGCGAGATCGTCTCGCTGTGCGGCGAAAACGGTTCGGGCAAATCCACCCTGATGAAGGTGCTGTGCGGCATTTATCCCCACGGCAGCTATGAGGGCGAAATTGTGTTTGCCGGCGAAACCCTGCAGGCCACGCACATCCGCGACACCGAGCGCAAAGGCATCGCCATCATCCATCAGGAGCTGGCGCTGGTGAAGCATCTCACGGTGCTGGAGAACATTTTCCTCGGCGCTGAGATTACCCGCCACGGGGTGCTGGATTACGACACCATGACCCTGCGCTGCGAAAAGCTGCTGGCACAGGTGAGTCTGGCGATCTCCCCCGATACCCGGGTGGGCGATTTAGGTCTGGGACAGCAGCAGCTGGTGGAGATCGCCAAAGCACTCAATAAACAGGTGAGGCTGCTGATCCTCGATGAGCCAACCGCCTCGCTGACGGAACAGGAAACCGCGGTATTGCTGGACATCATTCGTGACCTGCAACACCACGGTATTGCCTGCATTTATATCTCCCACAAACTCAACGAAGTGAAAGCCATATCTGACACGGTCTGCGTTATTCGCGACGGGCAGCATATCGGCACCCGCGAAGCGCAGGGGATGAGCGAGGACGACATCATTACCATGATGGTGGGCCGCGAACTGACTGCGCTCTACCCGAATGAGCCGCACACCCTCGGGGACGAGGTGCTGCGCGTGGAGCATCTCACCGCCTGGCATCCGGTCAATCGCCATATTAAACGGGTGAACGACGTCTCCTTCTCCCTGCGTCGCGGTGAGATCCTTGGCGTGGCCGGGCTGGTCGGTGCCGGGCGTACCGAGGCGGTGCAATGCCTGTTCGGCGTCTGGCCCGGGCGTTGGGAAGGGAGCATCTTTATTGACGGGCAGCAGGTCGACATCAAAAACTGCCAGCAGGCCATCGCCCACGGCATCGCCATGGTGCCGGAAGATCGGAAAAAAGATGGCATTGTGCCGGTGATGGCGGTGGGTAAAAACATCACCCTCGCCGCCTTAGACCAGTTCAGCGGCAAGCTGAGCAGCCTGGACGACGCCGCCGAGCAGCACTGCATTTTGCAGTCCCTGCAACGGCTGAAGGTCAAAACGTCTTCGCCGGACCTCGCCATTGGTCGTCTCAGCGGTGGTAATCAGCAGAAGGCGATCCTCGCCCGCTGCCTGTTGCTCAACCCGCGCATCCTGATCCTCGATGAACCCACCCGTGGGATCGATATCGGTGCGAAATACGAAATCTACAAGCTGATCAACCAGCTGGTTCAGCAGGGGATCGCGGTGATCGTGATCTCCTCGGAACTGCCTGAGGTGCTGGGTCTGAGCGACCGGGTGCTGGTGATGCATGAAGGAAAACTGAAAGCCAACCTGAACAACCAGAACCTGACGCAGGAACAGGTGATGGAAGCCGCATTAAGGAGCGAACGCCATGTCGAAAAGCAATCCATCTGAGTTAAAAGCCACGGCGCCCGCACCGGGTCTGTTTTCAGGGTTAAAGGGGCTTAATCTGCAGGTTTTTGTCATGATCGCGGCCATTGTGGCGATCATGCTGTTCTTCACCTGGACCACTGACGGCTCGTACCTCAGCGCCCGTAACGTCTCCAACCTGCTGCGTCAGACCGCCATTACCGGCATTCTGGCGGTGGGGATGGTGTTCGTCATTATCTCAGCGGAGATCGACCTCTCGGTGGGTTCGATGATGGGCCTGCTCGGCGGCCTGGCGGCCATTTTCGACGTCTGGCTGGGCTGGCCGCTGCCGCTGACTATCGTGGTCACCCTGCTGCTCGGCTTGCTGCTCGGGACCTGGAACGGCTGGTGGGTTGCCTACCGCAAAGTACCGTCGTTTATTGTCACCCTGGCGGGGATGCTGGCCTTCCGCGGCATTCTGATTGGCGTGACTAACGGCACCACCGTCTCCCCCACCAGCGCCTCTATGTCGCAGATTGGGCAGAGCTATCTCTCCAGCGGGGTCGGTTTTAGCCTCGGCGCGATTGGCCTGATGGCGTTTGTGGCCTGGCAGTGGCGGAGCAGAATGCGTCGTCAGAGCCTGGGATTAGCCACGACGCCATCCACCTCGGTTGTCGGACGCCAGGCGCTGACGGCGGTGATTGTCCTCGGGGCGATCTGGCTGCTGAACGACTATCGCGGCGTGCCGACGCCGGTGCTGCTGCTGGTTCTGCTGCTGCTCGCCGGGATGTTTATGGCTACCCGCACCGCCTTTGGCCGCCGTATTTATGCCATTGGCGGCAATCTCGAAGCCGCACGCCTGTCCGGTATCAACGTTGAGCGCACCAAGCTGGCAGTCTTTGCCATCAACGGCCTGATGGTTGCCGTTGCCGGGCTGATCTTAAGCTCGCGCCTGGGGGCGGGGTCGCCGTCGGCGGGGAACATTGCCGAACTCGACGCCATCGCCGCCTGCGTCATTGGCGGGACCAGTCTGGCGGGAGGAATAGGTAGCGTTGCCGGGGCGGTGATGGGGGCCTTTATTATGGCCTCGCTGGATAACGGAATGAGTATGATGGACGTCCCGACATTCTGGCAATATATCGTTAAGGGCGCCATTCTGTTGCTGGCGGTTTGGATGGATTCCGCGACCAAACGTCGCGCCTGAGGATGCTTTATCGTCTGTCACTGATTCTGGAAAAATAGCGCCATGTTTGAGAAGCGTCACCGCATTACGTTGTTATTCAATGCCAATAAAGCCTATGACCGCCAGGTTGTAGAGGGTGTGGGTGAATACTTGCAGGCGTCGCAGTCCGAGTGGGATATCTTCATCGAAGAAGATTTCCGCATGCGTATCGATAATATCAAAGACTGGCTGGGCGACGGCGTCATCGCGGATTTTGACGATGCCGTCATCCAGCAGCTGCTGGTCGATGTCGACGTCCCCATCGTCGGCGTCGGCGGCTCCTACCACAAGCCGGAAAACTACCCTCCCGTTCACTATATCGCAACCGACAACCACGCCCTGGTGGAGAGCGCCTTTCTCCATCTGAAGGAGAAGGGGGTGCAGCGCTTCGCCTTTTATGGCCTGCCCGTGTCCAGCGGCAAAGGCTGGGCGGCGGAACGAGAGCATGCGTTCTGTCAGCTGGTGGCGAAGGAGAAGTATCGCGGTGTGGTCTATCAGGGGCTGGAAACCGCACCTGAGAACTGGCAGCACGCGCAGAATCGTCTCGCCGACTGGCTGCAAACCCTGCCGCCACAGACAGGAATAATTGCCGTCACCGATGCCCGCGCCCGGCACGTGCTGCAGGTGTGCGAGCATCTGCACATTCCGGTGCCGGAGAAGCTGTGCGTTATTGGTATCGATAACGAGGAGCTGACGCGCTACCTCTCACGGGTGGCACTCTCCTCCGTGGCGCAGGGCACGCGTCAGATGGGCTATCAGGCAGCCAAGCTACTGCACCGTTTGCTGGATAACGAAAACCTGCCCCTGCAGCGCCTGCTGGTGCCGCCGGTGCGCGTTGTGGAGCGGCGCTCAACCGATTACCGCTCGCTGAACGATCCGGCGGTGATTCAGGCGATGCACTACATTCGTAACCATGCCTGTAAAGGCATTAAAGTCGATCAGGTGCTGGATGCGGTTGGGATTTCGCGTTCAAATCTGGAGAAGCGTTTTAAAGAAGAGGTGGGCGAGACGATCCATGCGGTTATTCATGCCGAGAAGCTGGAGAAAGCCCGCAGCCTGTTAATTTCGACCTCGCTTTCCATTCACGAGATTTCGCAGATGTGCGGTTATCCGTCGCTTCAGTATTTCTATTCGGTATTTAAAAAAGAGTATGACACCACACCGAAAGAGTATCGCGATCGCTACAGTGAAGTGCTGGTGTAAATAAAAAAGCCTTCCACAGGGAAGGCTTTTTTAATATTACATATGTGCAGCGATTAAACGCTGGTTATCCTGGTACATCGCAAACAGATAGTTGTTATAGCGTTGACCCTGAGTTGAATAACCTTTCAGCTTATGAATCATCGTGCTGGCCGTCACTTCCTGGTCTGCTTTACGCAACTGCGCGCGCGACTTACGGAAGGATTTATACGCCGGGTGCGTGTTCAGATTCACAACATACGCATTCACGGAATCTTTTACCGATTCAAACTGTGAGTAGCCTTTTACTTTGCCCGGTGCATTGTTACAACGACCTTTCGAGCATTTCATGCCGAAGAGGTTGTTATTGCTGCGCGCAAGCTTTGAGGTACCCCAGCCACTTTCGGCTGCAGCCATCGTTGCGACCATGCTGCCTGGGATAATATCCACACGCTCAAGCAAAGTGTTCCAGGGCACACGACGTGTGTTCCCGTTCCAGCTCACTTTGTAGCTTTTGGCAATCTCTTTCAGGCGCGCACGCTCGGACGGCGACCAGCGGCTGTCGTACTGCTTGGAAATAAGCCAGTTACGATCCGCCGTAATCGCGGCATTTTGACTTGTAATGTAAGGCATTACCGTCCGGAGAAACGCTTTTTTCCTTGGTGTCCCGGAAGGGTATTTTCGCAAATCAGGAAGTGAACTACTCTTTGCACTATTGCGAGAATACTCTTGTTTACTGCTAACCTTACTACTTGTCGTCTTTATGACGTGGGCCTTTTTACTCGTTGTGTCCGTGTGCGTCTTCGCAAGCACCTCACCCGAAAATGCCATGGTGAGTAACATGAGTATCGCGGCCCCATATCGTCGGATGGGAGTCGATATCATTAGGTCTCCTGGTCGGATAGAAACATTCCAACACCTTATTTTTTTCGTAAAATGAGAAGTGAATCTCAGATCCTAGCAAAAATAGACGAGAAGAGCATCCAAAGAAATAGTCTAAATCCGAAACCCTGTCATCTGAAAATCGCTCGCTTAAGCATCATTTTCACCAAAATGTGCTCAATATCGCAGTTAAACCGCTCTTTTAGCGTGAGATCACTCATCCTCAGCGCTCCTCCCTGCGCGATAGCGCCAGGGGATGAGGTCGCCTTCTACACTTGAGGGCAAACTGAACAAAATGCTGTGACAGGAAACCGGTATGAAACGTTCCGCTCTCGCTCTTCTCCTCTTGCCTGCCATGGCCAGCGCCGACTGGTCAGCCCCGGGTTTTCCGACCTTTACCGCTGAAGGCTCGGGAGTCTTCACGGCACAGGCAAAGCTGACGAAGGGTACCCGCCCGCTCAGGGTGAATTTTGACAAGACGTGCTGGCAGCCTACAAACGCGATAAAACTCAATGAGATGATGTCACTTAAGCCGTGTGAAGGCGATCCGGTGCAGTGGCGTCTGTTCCGCGACGGCGACTATCAGGCAAGGATCGATACCCGCTCCGGCACGCCCACTCTGATGTTGACCGTTGCCAGCGAGAGCGAAAAAGCGGTGACCAACGTGGTGCGCCAGTGCCCGAAATGGGATGGCACCCCTCTGACGATCGACGTCAGCAGCACTTTCCCGGAGGGGAGCGTGGTGCGTGATTTTTACAGCAAACAGACCGCCACCGTGCAGCAGGGGAAAATTACCCTGCAACCTGCGCCGGGCAGTAACGGCCTGCTGTTACTGGAGCGTGCCGAGACGGACAAACCCGCCCCGTTCAGCTGGCAAAATGCCACCGTCTATTTTGTCCTCACCGACCGGTTTGAGAATGGCGATCCGGCCAACGACAACAGCTACGGACGCCATAAAGATGGCATGCAGGAGATCGGCACCTTCCACGGTGGCGACCTGAAAGGACTCACCAGCAAACTGGACTATCTGCAACAGCTCGGCGTTAACGCCCTGTGGATCAGCTCGCCGCTGGAGCAGATCCACGGCTGGGTCGGCGGCGGTACCAAGGGTGATTTCCCCCATTACGCCTATCACGGTTATTACACCCAGGACTGGACCCGGCTCGATGCCAATATGGGCACGGAAGACGATCTACGCCAGTTAGTGGACGAAGCCCATCGCCGGGGGATCCGCATCCTGTTTGACGTGGTGATGAATCACACCGGTTACGCGACGCTGGCTGACATGCAGGAGTATCAGTTCGGCGCGCTCTATCTGCAGGGTGATGAGCTGAAGAAAACCCTCGGCGAGCGCTGGACCGACTGGAAACCTGCCGCCGGGCAGAGCTGGCACAGCTTTAACGACTACATCAATTTCAGCGATAAAGCGGCATGGGATAACTGGTGGGGTAAAAAGTGGATACGCACCGACATTGGCGATTACGACAACCCCGGTTTCGACGATCTGACCATGTCCCTGGCCTTCCTGCCGGATCTGAAAACTGAAACCACCACCCCCTCGGGCCTGCCGAATTTTTATCGCCATAAGCCTGATACCCGGGCAAAAGCCATCGATGGCTACACGCCCCGGGACTACCTCACGCACTGGCTGAGCCAGTGGGTAAGGGAATACGGGATTGACGGCTTCCGCGTTGACACCGCCAAGCACGTGGAGCTGGCGGGCTGGCAGCAGCTAAAAGATCAGGCCAGTGAGGCCCTGAATGCCTGGAAAGCGGCCAACCCGGAGAAAAAACTCGACGATGCCCCCTTCTGGATGACCGGTGAATCCTGGGGGCACGGGGTGATGCAGAGCGATTACTATCGTCACGGCTTCGATGCGATGATCAATTTTGATTATCAGGAGCAGGCGGCGAAAGCGGTGGATTGCCTGGCCGACATCGACCTGACCTGGCAGCAGATGGCAGAGAAGCTGCAGAGCTTTAACGTCCTGAGCTACCTCTCCTCTCACGATACCCGCCTGTTCCGCGAGGGCGACCAGCGTGCGGCTGAGCTGCTGTTACTGGCCCCGGGTAGCGTGCAGATATTTTACGGCGATGAATCCGCCCGACCGTTCGGCCCGACGGGCTCCGACCCGCTACAGGGCACGCGTTCGGACATGAACTGGCAGGATATCAGCGGCGCGCAGGCGGCAACGGTTGCCCACTGGCAGCAGCTCGGGCAGTTCCGCGCCCGCCATCCGGCGGTGGGCGAAGGGACGCAGACCACGCTGACGATGCCTCAGGGCTACGGCTTTGTGCGAGAGCATCAGGGCGATAAGGTCATGGTGGTATGGGCGGGTAATCGCTGAAGGTGACGTGCAGACTCCCTCTCCCGCACGGAGAGGGAAACGCAGCATAATTTACTGCCTGATGGCAAACCGGCAACACAAAACCACCCTTCTTCGTTTCCACCCTGATTTGCACCCGCGCAGTTGTAGCGTTATGGTGAGCCACACTTAGAACAAGCCCGACAGAACACCTGCTATGACTTTTTCACTTTTCGGCGACAAATTCACCCGCCATTCAGGCATTACCCGCCTGATGGAGGATCTCAACGACGGGCTGCGCACACCGGGCACCATCATGCTCGGCGGGGGTAACCCGGCACAAATTCCTGAGATGAACGCCTATTTTCAGACGCTCCTCGCGGACATGCTGGAAAATGGCAAAGCTACTGATGCGCTGTGCAATTATGACGGCCCGCAGGGGAAAACCGAGCTGCTCGCAGCTCTGGCAGAGATGCTGCGCGACACCCTCGGCTGGGAGATCGAACCACAGAATATTGCACTGACTAACGGCAGTCAGAGCGCGTTTTTCTACTTATTTAACCTCTTCGCGGGCCGACGTGCCGACGGCACCACCAAAAAGGTGCTCTTCCCGCTGACGCCAGAGTACATCGGTTACGCCGATTCCGGCCTTGAGGACGACCTTTTCGTCTCCGCACGCCCGAACATCGAGCTGCTGCCGGAAGGCCAGTTCAAGTATCACGTCGATTTTGAACACCTGCATATTGGCGAAGAGACCGGAATGATCTGCGTCTCGCGGCCCACCAACCCGACCGGGAACGTGATCACCGACGAAGAGCTGATGAAGCTGGATGCGCTGGCAAACCAGCACGGCATTCCGCTGGTGATTGATAACGCCTATGGCGTGCCCTTCCCGGGCATCATTTTCAGCGAAGCCCGTCCGCTGTGGAACCCGAACATTGTCCTGTGCATGAGCCTTTCCAAGCTCGGCCTGCCGGGCAGCCGCTGCGGGATCATCATCGCCAATGAGAAAATCATCACCGCCATTACCAATATGAACGGCATTATCAGCCTGTCTCCGGGCGGGATTGGCCCGGCGATGATGTGCGAGATGATTAAACGCAACGATCTGCTGCGCCTGTCGAATGAGGTGATTAAACCCTTCTACTATCAGCGCGTACAAGAGACGATCGCCACGATTCGCCGCTACTTACCGGAAAATCGCTGCCTGATCCATAAGCCGGAAGGGGCGATTTTCCTCTGGCTGTGGTTTAAGGATCTGCCGATCACCACCGAGCTGCTGTATCAGCGTCTTAAAAAGCGCGGGGTATTGATGGTGCCGGGGGATTACTTCTTCCCGGGGCTGGATAAACCCTGGCCGCACACCCACCAGTGCATGCGCATGAACTACGTGCCGGACCCGGAAAAAATCGAAGCCGGGGTGAAAATCCTGGCCGAAGAGGTTGAGCTTGCGTGGCGGGAAAACGGCCAGTAACGATTTAAGCCAGATATCGCAGCCGTTCGGCGCGTAACCGGGCAGGATCGACGCAGCTTAACGCGTGAGTGGGACAGGCCGCCACACAGGCCGGTCCCGCTTCGCGATGCGCGCAGCGATCGCACTTCAGGGCCTGAACCTGCTCAGCACTTCCCGTCACCTGCATCGCCCCGAAAGGACAGGCGACCATACAGCTTTTACAGCCGATACAACGCGCCTGATCCACCCGCCACACCCCTAACTGCTGCTGGATAGCCTGCGTCGGACAGACGTTGGCGCAGGGCGCGTCTTCACACTGATGACAGGTGACCGCCGTGGTAAAGGTCCCGCCTTTTACCACCCGAATGCGGGAGGTAAAGGTGCTTGCCGTCACCGCCGCACAATTCTGATCTTCCTGATGCGACACCACGCAGGCCACTTCGCAGGTGCGACAGCCAATACATTTCGCCGGGTCGGCAACAATAAAGGGGTTCATCGCCTGCTCCATCCTTGCTGAAAAAAAATCAGGTTGCCAGAGTGTTCGGGGCGAGCGCCTTGATCAGACAGGGTAAAAGGCCCGATTTGTGCACCCTGCCGTTAAAACTGGCCATCTGCCCCAGGACTCAGGCGGAGTTGATATGCTCTTTGCAATACCGGCGTTTCCATACGCCGGGCGTTAACCCCGTATGCTTGCGAAAGATCTGCCGGAAGTAGCCCGCGTCGTTAAACCCGCACCGCACCGCCACCTCTTTCAGCGAGACAGCATCGTTGAGCAGCAGCTTTTCCGCCGCCCGCACGCGCTGGCGGTGGATCGCCTCGGTCAGGGTGAGATTGAAGACCCGCCGGAACACCCGCCCCAGATAGTCCGCATTGCAGTGCAGCTCTTTGGCAAGCGTAGAGGTGGAGAGCGGCAGGTGAAACTGGGTGCCGATCAGCTGCCGCGCCTTCCACGCCAGATTCACTCCCGCCTCATCCGACGGCAGTTCCTGACTGGCCGCCCGGGAGAGCTGTTGCAGGATCAGCAGCAGAATAAATTCCAGCGCCGGGCTGCGCTGAAGCTTCTCCTGCTCGGTCAGAAACTGGCGGAACAGGGCAACCATCGCCTGCGGATCGCCGCTTTTTCCGTGCTGCTGCACCGACAGTAACGTGCTCCAGGCGGAAGGCGAACTCTGCTCGTCGACCTCAAAATGCAGCCAGTAAAAGCGTAAATCGGCGGGAAAATCCTCGATGCCCTTATGCCGACGATGCGGCCAGAGCAGCAGGCTCTCTCCGGCATGTACCTCGAAACCGGTTCCCTCCTCCTGGATCGTTAATGTCCCCTTTTCGACAAAAATCACCTCCCAGGAATCGAGCCTGCGCGCCGGATGTCGTCCCACGCCCCGGGAGATGAAATACCCACCATTCTGAACCCTGATCGGAAGTGCTATGGATAATTCGAGCATCGCTATTCACTTTCCCGCTATTAACAGACAATTTATGAAGCTTTATCACTGATTATTAACAGGTATTCTCCTTTCGTCCCGATCGAAATCACATTTTGAACACGAGGTCGGAATCCTCACCTTTTTATACTTTTCCCTTCCCTTGTTGAGGCCGGGATTCGGTGCAAAATTAATCGGGTACCTGAAAGAACAACATAAAAAATTCGATAACCCGAGGAGTTACCTCATGACTTCCACTCCGATTACACAGACAGAGATTGCCCGACAGGCCGTCAACGATCGCCTCTCGGTGCGAGAAAAAATCGGCTACGGCCTGGGCGACGCGGGCGGGACGGTGATCACCTGTCTGATCATGAATTTTCTTACCTTCTTCTATACCGATGTCTTTGGCTTAACCCCGGCGCTGGTCGGCACGCTGTTTATTGCCCTGCGCATTTTCGACGCCATATCCGACCCGGTGATGGGGATCATTGCCGACCGCACCCAAAGCCGCTGGGGACGTTTTCGCCCATGGCAGCTGTGGGTCGCCCTGCCGATTGGCGTGATCGGGGTACTGACCTTCACCGTGCCGGATGCCGGGATGGGGGTCAAAATCGCCTGGGCGTTCGGCACCTATCTGCTGCTCTCGGTGGGCTATACCGCCATCAACGTGCCGTATTGCGCGCTGATCAACACCATGACTACCCGTCACAGCGAAGTCCTCTCCTGCCAGTCCTGGCGTTTTGTCCTGTGCGGCGTGGCCGGTTTCCTGGTCTCGGTCGGCCTGCCGTGGCTGGTCTCTGCGCTCGGCCAGGGCGACACGGCCCGGGGGTATCAGCTTGGCGTGGGGGTGCTGTGCGCCATTGCGGTGGTGATGTTCCTGTGCTGCTTCTTCTGGGTACGCGAGCGTGTGCCGTTGGCGATGATGGGCAAATTCACCCTTAAGGAGCACCTCGCCGGCCTGCGTCAGAACGACCAGCTGCTGCTGATGCTGGTAATGTCCTTCCTGTTGATTAACGTCTTCAACATCCGTGGCGGCGGCTACATGTATTTCATCACCTACGTGCTGGAGGGCAGCACCGCCTACACCTCGCTGTTCTTCACCATGGTGACCTTTGCCGCCATTCTCGGGGCGGTGATCGTCAACCTGCTGTCGCGCCGCAGCGATACCGTCAGACTCTACTACTACACCAACCTGGTGCTGGCGGTACTGGCGGCGGGAATGTGGTTCCTGCCCGGCGGCCCGGCGCACCAGACCCTGTGGCTGGTGGTGATTCTGGCGAACGGGGTGATCCTCGGCTTTACCCTGCCGCTGCACTTCGCCTTGATGGCTTTTGCCGACGACTACGGCGAGTGGAAAACCGGGGTGCGTTCGTCCGGGATGAACTTCGCCTTTAACCTGTTTTTCATCAAGCTGGCCTGGGCCTCCAGCGCCGGGATCATCAGCCTGGTATTTATCTTTGTCGCCTATCAACCGGGGGCGGGAAACCAGACGGCCGCCTCGCTGCAGGGCATCACCACCATGGAGACCCTGCTGCCTGCCCTTTTCCACCTGCTGCTGGCGCTGGCGATCCGCAAGTGCCGACTCAATAACCCGATGATGGGGCGTATTGCCACCGACCTGCGCCAGCGTCACGCTCACGCCTGAGGAGAACATGATGTCTATAATGGAACCCGACCTGCACAAACTGAAAATCAGCGACCCGTTTCTGGGCCAGTATCAACAGCTGGTGCGGGATGTGGTTATCCCCTACCAGTGGGATGCCCTGAACGATCGCATCACCGAGGCCGAACCGAGCCATGCGATCGCCAACTTCCGCATTGCCGCAGGCCAGCAGAGCGGCGAATTTTACGGGATGGTCTTTCAGGACAGCGACGTGGCGAAATGGCTGGAGGCGGTCGCCTGGTCGCTGTGCCAGAAACCCGACCCGGAGCTGGAAAAGACCGCCGACGAGGTGATCGACCTGGTGGCCGCCGCGCAGTGCGAGGATGGTTATCTGAATACGTACTTCACGGTAAAAGCCCCCAACGAGCGCTGGACAAACCTGGCGGAGTGCCATGAGCTCTACTGCGCCGGGCACATGATTGAAGCGGGTGTGGCTTACTTCCAGGGCACCGGCAAGCGCCGTCTGCTGGAGGTAGTCTGCAAGCTGGCCGACCATATCGACCGCGTCTTTGGTCCAGGCGAGCAGCAGCTGCACGGCTATCCCGGCCACCCGGAGATCGAACTGGCCCTGATGCGCCTGTTTGATGTCACCCAGGAGCCGCGCTATCTGGCGCTGGTGAAATATTTCGTCGAGCAGCGCGGGACCCAGCCGCACTTCTACGATATCGAATATGAAAAGCGCGGCAAAACGTCGTACTGGAACACCTACGGCCCGGCGTGGATGGTGCAGGACAAAGCCTACAGCCAGGCGCACCAACCGCTGGCCGAACAGCAGACGGCCATCGGCCATGCGGTGCGCTTCGTCTATCTGATGACCGGCGTCGCCCACCTGGCCCGCCTGAGCCAGGATGAAAGCAAGCGTCAGGACTGCCTGCGGCTGTGGAACAACATGGCCCAGCGCCAGCTGTATATCACCGGCGGGATTGGCTCCCAGAGCAGCGGCGAAGCCTTCAGCAGCGATTACGATCTGCCGAACGATACCGTCTATGCCGAGAGCTGCGCCTCAATCGGCCTGATGATGTTCGCCCGACGGATGCTGGAGATGGAGGCCAACAGCCAGTACGCCGACGTAATGGAGCGGGCGCTGTACAACACCGTGCTCGGCGGTATGGCGCTGGACGGGAAGCACTTCTTCTACGTCAACCCGCTGGAGGTGCATCCGAAAACGCTGAAGTTTAACCATATCTACGATCACGTGAAGCCGGTTCGCCAGCGCTGGTTTGGCTGCGCCTGCTGCCCGCCGAACATCGCCCGGGTACTGACCTCAATCGGCCACTATATCTATACCGTCCGCGAAGATGCGCTCTTTATTAACCTCTATATCGGCAACAGCATGGCCTTCCCGGTGGGCGAACAGGAGTTGCAGGTGCGGATCAGCGGCAACTACCCGTGGCAGGAGCAGGTCAACATCGAGATCACCTCTCCGGTAGCGATCGACCATACCCTGGCCCTGCGTCTGCCGGACTGGTGCGCCAACCCACAGCTGACGCTGAACGGCGAAGCGGTCACCGGCGAGGTGCGCCAGGGTTATCTCTACCTGACCCGCCGCTGGCAGGAGGGCGACAGACTGCAGTTAACCCTGCCGATGCCGGTCCGTCGGGTTTACGGTAATCCGCAGGTGCGCCAGCAGGCAGGGAAAGTGGCGATTCAGCGCGGGCCGCTGGTCTACTGTCTCGAAGAGGCGGATAACGGCGCCGGGTTGCATAACCTCACTCTGCCTGCCGACAGCGAATTTACGCTCATTGAAGGCAAAGGGATTTTTGCCCACAAGATGCTGATCCAGACCCAGGGGTATGCCCGTCACACCGCAAATGCAGAACAGCAGCCGCTGTGGCAGTACGATCGCGCCCCGACCACGCAGCAGGCGCAGACCCTGACCTTTATTCCGTGGTTTAGCTGGGCGAACCGCGGCGAGGGGGAGATGCGGATCTGGGTGGATGAGGCGTAAGAAGAAAGCGATTGAGGCTGCCCTCGTCCCTGAGGGCAGCGCTCTGGAAACCTAGAACTTCCAGGAGAGGCCGGTCATCAGCGCGAAGCTGTCGTCCCGGTCGATCATCGGGCTGTTTTTCACCTCGTCAGGCAGCACGGTGTAGACCGCGCTGGCGTTGAGATACAGGTTCTGCGTCAGTTGATATTTCGCCGCCACGCCCACGTACGGGGTGACGCTTTCGTCAGCGCTATACTGCTGCAAACCGCTGCGGCGGGACTCTTTCTCCGAGACGCCGTAGTAGTAATCGTTGAAGCTGTCGTCGTAGTAGAACACCCCCACTGACGGGGTAAGGGTCAGGCGTTCCATGCGGATCGGATGGAAGTACGACATCTCGCCCACGACCCCGCCGCTCTCATCCATCGCGTCGGCTGCCAGGGCAAACTTCAGGCTCCCCCAGCTTTCGTGGCGATAATATGCTCCGCCCAGCATCGCGGAGGCTTTACGCTCATCCAGCTGCTTCATGGCGTGGTCGTCATTATCATCCGGGTCGAAATGCAGCGGCATCCAGGAGGCGGTGAGGCTGAGTTCGTTTTTGCCATCTTTCCACAGGATCCAGCCACCGGTGGTCTGACGCACGTAGAAGTGCTCGCCTTCGTAGCTTATTAACGGGACCGCGGAGACGTTTTCGTTATAGCCTTTATAGGGTGATTCATTAAAAACTGCGCCAGCGCCAACTGAAAAGTCATCGGCCATTGCGGAAGTCGCCGTAAATAACGCGGCCGCGATAAGTAAATTCTTTTTAAACTTCATTGTTTGCAATCCATTAAATGTCATACGACCCGGCGCATAATAATGGTTACAAAAATCGCGATGCAATGCGGTTATTTGTATAATATTATATATAAATTCATATAGATGGGCGTCGGGCAATGAACAAGCTGCAAATCAAACCACGAGAATTAAAAATTATTTCTGTTATTGCCGCGACCCACAGCATTGGCGATGCGGCTGCATTGCTGGGGATGGCCCAGGCTAACGTCAGTAAATATCTCGCTGATTTCGAAACCCGCGTCGGGCTGAAGGTTTTTGAGCGCACGACGCGCCATCTGGCGCTGACCCAGTTTGGCGAATCGCTGCTGCCGTTCATCGAGTCATCGCTGGAAAAAAACGAACAACTCATTAATTTTATTGCTGATTACAAGCACGAAAAACGCGGCAGGGTCACTATTTATGGCCCGACCGGGATCGTCACTTATCTTGCCCGTCACGTAGTGCATGAGATCGACAATATTGGCGATATTCGTATTAGCCTGAAAACCTACAACCTGGATAAAAATGAGTTTTTCGAAGGGGTCACGTTTCCCGATGACTGCGATATTTTAATTACCTACGCCCAACCGAAAGATGAAAATCTGGTGGCCAGCACCTTAACGAAATATTCAGTGACCGCTTTCGCTACCCCGGAATATATTAAACAGCACCCTATTAGTCATCCTGATGAGCTTATTAACCACTCCTGTATACTTATCGACTCAATGATAATCGACGATGCTAACATCTGGCGTTTTCGCGTGAATAATAGCGAGCAGGTGCTCGATTATAAAGTCACGGGTAACTATATTTGCGACAACACCCAGACGGCGCTGGAGCTGGCCCGCAATCATCTGGGGATCGTCTTTGCGCCAAAAGAGAGTCTGCTCCGGGAGATAGAGCAGGGCTCAATGGTGCCCTGCTTCACCCATCAGGAGGAGTGGTGGCTGGATCTGGTGGCGATCTTCCGCAAACGTGACTATCAGCCGTGGCGGGTGCAGTTTGTACTGGATGGGGTGCTGAATACCCTGCGCAAACAGATTGGGCAGGCCGCGCTGGGGCGGCCTGCCCTGGACAATCAGAACAGGCCCAACGGTTTATCGGAGTAGCTGACCAGCAGGCATTTCGTCTGCTGGTAATGTTCCAGCATCATTTTGTGAGTTTCACGGCCAATGCCCGACTGCTTGTAGCCGCCAAACGCAGCATGGGCCGGATAGGCGTGATAGCAGTTGGTCCACACGCGTCCGGCCTGGATCCCGCGCCCCATCTGATAGGCCAGATTGCCGTTGCGGCTCCAGACTCCCGCCCCCAGGCCATACTGCGAATCGTTAGCCAGCTCCAGCGCCTCCTCCATGGTTTTGAAGGTGGTCACCGCCAGCACCGGGCCAAAGATCTCCTCCTGGAAGACGCGCATGTTGTTCTTGCCGGACAGAATGGTCGGCTCGAGGTAGTACCCCTCTTTCAGCTCGCCGTCCAGCTGCTTGCGCCGTCCGCCGGTTAAGAGCTCCGCCCCCTCTTTTTTGCCGATATCGATATAGTTGAGGATGGTCTCCAGCTGCCCGTGCGATACCTGGGCCCCCATCTGGGTAACGCTGTCCAGCGGGTTGCCGCTGCGGATGGACTCCACGCGACGGATGGCGCGCTCCATAAAGCGCTCGTAGATCGACTCCTGCACCAGCGCCCGGCTTGGGCAGGTGCAGACTTCGCCCTGGTTGAAGGCAAAGAGGGCAAACCCTTCCAGGGCCTTATCGAAGAAGGCATCCTCTTCGTCCATCACGTCGGCAAAGAAGATATTCGGGGATTTGCCGCCCAGCTCCAGCGTCACCGGAATGATGTTCTGGGTGGCGTACTGCATGATCTGCTGGCCCACTTCGGTGGAGCCGGTAAAAGCGACCTTGGCGATGCGTCTGGAGGTCGCCAGATATTCACCGATTTCGCCCCCGGCACCGTTGACCACGTTGACCACCCCCGGCGGGAGCAGGTCGCCCACCACTTCCATCAGCAGCAGGATCGACAGCGGCGTTAAGCGCGCCGGTTTTAGTATCACGCAGTTCCCGGCCGCCAGCGCGGGCGCCATTTTCCAGGCGGCCATCAGCAGCGGGAAGTTCCACGGGATGATCTGCCCGACCACGCCCAGCGGCTCATGGAAGTGATAGGCGACGGTGTCTTTATCCACCTCGCTGATGCCGCCCTCCTGGGCGCGAATACAGGAGGCGAAATAGCGGAAGTGGTCAATCGCCAGCGGCACGTCGGCGGCCAGGGTTTCGCGGATCGGTTTGCCGTTGTCCCAGGTCTCTGCCGTGGCCAGCAGCTCCAGGTTCTGCTCCATGCGATCGGCAATTTTAAACAGGATAGCGGCGCGATCCTGCACCGAGGTATGCGCCCATTTGTCTTTGATCTTGTGGGCGGCATCCAGTGCCAGATCGATATCGCGCTTCCCGGAGCTGGCGATCTCGCACAGCGGCTGGCCGGTGACCGGGGTCAGGTTCTGGTAGTAATCGCCGTCGGCCGGGGGAACCCAGTCGCCGCCGATAAAGTTGTCATAACGGGCTTTCAGTTTGAGGGGGAAACCATATTCGCCGGGCAGGATACGTGCTGAGGGAGGGTTATTCGTCATGACTGTCTCCTTGCGTGAAGTGTCCTTCAAAGGTAGACCGCGGCGGTGAAAATATCGCCAGTCGTCGCCTGCTTTGCGAGCCCCTTCACGCATTACCTTACTTTACGTTTGGTTTCCCGCCCTGAGCCATACTTAAAGCGCACAACTCTGGCAGAGGGAAGGATAAATGCGGCTTTTTATCGGCTTCGACGTGGGCGGAACCCACATTAAACACGGCGTGATTGACGAGGACGGCAACGAACTCACCACCGATCAATTTGATACGCCGGAGGATGAAGAGAGCTTTAAGCAGCAGTGGCGCGAGGTGGTCGAAGCGTACCAGCAAGAACACGAGATCACGGCGATTGGCGTCAGCATCCCCGGCCACATCAATACCCATACCGGCGACGCCGCAAAGGCAGGCGCGCTGGAGTACCTGGATAACGTCAACCTGTACGAGCTGTTCGCGGAGCTGACCGACCTGCCGCTGGTGGCCGACAACGACGCCAGCTGCGCTGCGCTGGGCGAGCGCTGGCGCGGCGCAGGGCGTGACTATGAGAATTTTGTCTGCATGACGCTCGGCACCGGGATTGGTGGCGGGATTGTGCTCGGGGGCGATCTCTATCGCGGCTCGCACTACCGCGCCGGGGAGTTCGGGGTTATCCCGGTCGGCAAACACGGCGAAGGGATGCATGAGGTGGCCTCTGCCAAAGGACTGATGGAGACCTGCCGCCGGGCATTAGGGGTGTCCGGAGAGGAGATGCCGAAAGGCGAAGAGCTGTTCGAGCGGATGGAGAACGATCTGCACCTGCGCGAAGCGGTGGAAGAGTGGGCCCTGTTTCTGGCCCGCGGGGTCTACAGCGTCATCTCGATGTTCGACCCGCAGGTAGTACTGATTGGCGGCGGCATCAGCGAGCAGGAGAAAATCTATACCCTGCTCGACAGGCACCTGCGAACCTTTGAAGAGTGGGAGTCGCTGCAGGTGCCTATCCTGCCCTGTCAGCTGGGGAACCAGGCGGGCAGGCTGGGAGCCGTATGGCTGGCGAAACAGAAGTTCGCCAGCAAAAAGGATTAACGCGGTTGCCCCTCGTCGGCAAAGAGCAGCGCATCCCGCAGGAGGTGATCGTTACCGCGGCGGCGGGTAAAGCCAACGCGGTTGAAGTACTCAAGGATCTGGATCGCCAGCTTACGCCCGACGTTCAGCCGGTCACGGAAATCCGCCGCGCAGGTGGAGCCGCGCTCGTGGTCCAGGGCGCGGATCAGGTTGGCAAAGGTGACGATCCGGTGGTGACGGTAGTAGCGATCTTTGACGATCGCGGTGATCAGCCCCTGCTGCGCCGCATGCTTCAGCACCTGACGCATGGTCTGCTCGTCGGTGGCGGTTTCACGGGCCAGGTCGCGCACCCACCAGGGTTCATCGCCAAACAGCGCGTCCGCTTTTTCCCAGATGGCCTGCTGCGCCGGGGTAAAGCCCGCCTTGTGATCCGGCAGATGCAGCCAGCCGTGGTAGCTTTGCAGCGCCCCGCTCTCGCGCATCCGCTCGATCAGCAGCAGGACCTGAGCCTCATCCTCCATCGGCAGCGCCATGCGCCGCAGGCGCTCGCGCCCCGGACCGGGTTCATCCTGATGCTGTTGATGATAGGTCGCCAGCACCTCCAGAATCTTACGCTGCCAGCGCGCCGCGACCTCGGTGTTTAACAGGCTGGAACCGGCCTGAATAAACCCCGGCTGTTGGGTGAGCTGACGCAGCCCTTCCCGGCTGAGCTGACGTGCCCAGCCAAACGCCTCCAGATTCACCGCGCCGCGCTCAAGATGGGCCAGCAGGGCGGCGTGGTCATCCGCCGCCGGGGCCAGCGTTGCCAGCCAGTGCAGATACTCCGGCTTACGCTTTCCGCGACGCGGCGGGTTGAGGGTGACGACCCGCGCCCCGGCGAGGGTGACGCGGGCAGAGATATCGCGCAGCACCAGCCGATCGTTGTCGGCCAGCCACAGCGGAGCATCGAAGACCAGCTCCGCCAGGTTGCCCTCCAGCAGCGAGACGCGGCCCGTGACGTGGCTGGCGGCATGGTGAATATGCAGCGGCTGCCACTGGGCCAGCGGCACGTCGCCTTGCAGGGTGACAATCACACGCGTCGTCGGATCCGGCGGCGCATCGGCCAGCAGCCAGTCTCCGCGGTTCAGCGCCGCTTTCTCGGTGTCGCCCACCAGGTTCAGGGCAATGCGCTGGCCGGCGTGAGCCTGTTCAACCGGCTGGTTTTGCGCGTGCAGGCCACGAATGCGTACCGGTTTATTGACCCCGGTCAGCCACAGGCTGTCGCCCACCCGCACTTCACCCGACAACGCCGTGCCGGTAACCACCAGACCGGCCCCTTTTACGGTGAAGGCCCGATCGATAGCCAGACGGAAGCGATGGTGCTCCGCATGGGCGCGGGCCGGGAGCTGTTGCAGATGGGCGCGCAGGGCATCAATGCCCCGCCCCTCGGTGGCAACGGTGACAAACAGCGCCGCATCGGCAAAGCCAAAGTCGCGCAGGGTAGCGAGCACCTCGTCGCGCACCACCTCCACCCGGGCCTCGTCGACGCGGTCGGCTTTGGTCAGGGCCACCGTCAGCTGCGGGTTGCCGGTCAGCTGGAGGATCTGCAGATGCTCGCGCGTCTGCGCCATCACCCCGTCATCGCAGGCCACCACCAGCAGGGCGTGGTCGATCCCGCCGACACCGGCCAGCATGTTGGACAAAAACTTTTCGTGCCCCGGCACGTCGATAAATCCCAGCACCCGGCCATCCGGCTGGGGCCAGTAGGCATAACCCAGATCGATGGTCATGCCGCGCTTTTTCTCTTCCGGCAGGCGGTCGGCGTTGACGCCGGTGATCGCCTGCAGCAGGGTGGTTTTGCCGTGGTCAACATGACCGGCGGTGGCAATAATCATTTCAACAACATCTCCAGAAACTGTGCTTCATCTTCCAGACAGCGTAAATCCAGCCACAGACGTCCGTCCTTTATCCGGCCAAGCACCGGCACAGGCAGGGATCGCCAGCGTAACGCCAGCGCCTCCAGCGGTGCGCCACGTCCATCGTGCGGAGTAAAGGTCAGGGCCGCGCCCGGCAGGCGATCCACCGGCAGCGATCCGCTCCCCGGCTGTGACAGGCAATCTTCCACGCGAACCTCAAAGTCAGGGTAGTGCGGCGCGATTTCGGCCTGCAACCGCTCCCCCTGACGATGGATCGCGGCGGCGTCGCGGCTCAACAGGCGCAACGTCGGTAAGCGTTCGGCCAGCGTCTCCGGATGGAGATACAGACGTAAGGTGGCCTCCAGCGCGGCGAGGGTCATTTTATCCGCGCGCAGGGCGCGTTTCAGCGGGTGCTGTTGCAATCTGGCAATCAGGTCACGCTTGCCGACGATAATTCCGGCCTGCGGACCACCTAATAATTTGTCGCCCGAGAAGCTCACCAGGCTGACGCCAGCGGCGATGAGCGCCTGCGGCATCGGCTCTTTCGGCAGGCCATAGCGGCTGAGATCCACCAGCGAGCCGCTGCCCAGATCGACCACCACCGGCACGCCCTTCTCCTGCCCGATGCGCACCAGATCCGCCTCATCAACGGCATGGGTGAAGCCTTCAATGTGGTAATTGCTGGTATGCACTTTCATCAGCAGGGCGGTGTTGTCATTGATGGCCGCCGCGTAATCCCGGTCGTGGGTGCGGTTGGTGGTGCCCACTTCCCGCAGCAGGCATCCGGCCTGGGTCATCACATCCGGAATGCGAAACGCCCCGCCAATCTCCACCAGCTCGCCCCGGGAGACCACCACCTCTTTCCCGCTGGCGGTGGCGGCCAGCATCAGCAGCACCGCCGCGGCGTTGTTATTCACAATGCAGGCATCTTCCGCGCCGGTGAGCTGGCACAGCAGCGCCGCCAGCGGGCGGTCCCGGTGCCCACGTCCGGCACCATCAAGATCGTACTCCAGCGTCACCGGCGTCTGCATCGCCTGGGTGACTGCGGCTACCGCCTCCCGGGCCAGCAGCGCGCGCCCCAGATTGGTGTGCAGCACCGTGCCCGTCAGGTTGATGACCGGGCGCAGGCCCGGGGCGTCCTCCTTCGCCAGCCGTTTTTCGGTCTCCTGCGCCCAGTCGTCACACCAGGCCGGCAGGCAGTTGTCGGTGCGGATCCCGGCGCGGGCCTCGTCCTGCAACAGGCGTAAGGTCTCCACCGTTCGGCTGTGACCAAAGCGGGCAATAACGGAGGTAAGACGGGCGTCGCGAAGCAGACGATCGGTCGCGGGAAGTTGGCTATAGAGAGCGTGCTGAGTAGTCATGAAAGCGCCTGACGGTTGGGTATCTTCCCCCCTCCCGACGGGAGAGGGAGTCAATGTCAGGCCGATTGTACCGCGTCCGGCAAGGAAGTGTTATCGACGACATCAAGCCTTTGGCGGTTCGGTGCGGGCAAAGCTCTCACGCTGGAACAGGGTTTCCGCCAGCTTGACCAGCAGCGGACGATCGACGCACCAGCCCGGCGAGACGCGACGGAAATTGAGGTAGCCGATGGCGCAGGCAATGGCGATAGTCGCCAGGTTAACGCTGTCGGTGGCAATTTTCCCTTCCCGAATCAGCTGTTCACAGTGATCCAGACTGCGGGTGATTTTCTCCCGCTGACGCAGCAGCTCGTTTTCCGACTGCTGTGCCGCCGGACGCGCCTGCTCGCGCACCGAGGCCAGGGCCGCATCCATGATCCCGTCCGCCAGCGCCTCGATTTGTCGGATCGCCAGCGCGGCCTTAGGCTCGCGGGGGATCATCGCCGGGGCGATATCCAGCAGCTCGATATAGCTGGCAACGATCGGCGAGTCGAACCAGTACTCCCCGTCATCGGTGACCAGCGCCGGGACTTTCCCCAGCGGATTGTACTGCGCGACCCCGGTGTCGGCCTGATAGGGTTGTTCATTCACAAATTCAAAGGTGATGCCTTTCTCCAGCAGGAGAATGGAGATTTTACGCACGAAGGGACTGGTATAACTGCCGATGAGTTTCATTGCCTGCTCCTTTTCCGCCAACAAAAGGATAAGTATGGCTCAGGCAAGGAAAAAAGGCAGGCCTTGCGTATCGCAAGCCTGCCCGGGAGGGGATTAATGATCGAGATAGAGATAGTGCATCCAGCTGGTCATACGCAGCAGGACTTTACGCATCACCGAAACGTGCGCGAAGTGGTCGGAATAGACCGCGACCTGGGCGTAGATACCGTCAGGCAGCGCGTCCACTTCGGCGTTCGGCTCCAGCTCGATGGTACCCAGCACGCCATCGGAACCCGGCACCATTGTCAGGGACTGCAACGCCCCCTGCGCCTGGTAGGAGCCGCCCGGCACTACCGGCAGAATGCTGGTCAGCTTACCCGGGAAGACCTGGCCTGGCAGCGCGCTGAACACCACTTCCGCTTCGTCGCCAGGCTTCAGACGCAGGAGTGAGTTCTGGCGGAACTGGGCTACGATCATCCGTTTCTGCTCAGGGATAAACACCATCACCGGACGCAGCGGCAGCGAGGCGGCGTAGGTCCCCGGGCGAATCAGCACCTGAGTGACATAGCCGTTGCTTGGCGCACGGACGATGGTCTGATCCAGGTTGTAGGTGGCTTCGGCCAACTGGGCACGCAGGGAGGCGATCTGCGACTGCTCACCGTTGACCATACTGTCTAACTGGCTCTGAATCTGCGTCTGTTCAGCAACGGAGCCCTTCACCATGGCATCCTGTGCCAGATAGTTCTGGCGCGCGTTGTCGATATCGCTCTCAGAGAACGGATTGACTTTCGCCTGACTGCCTTTCAGGTAACGCTGATAATCTTTAAACAGTCGGTCACGCTCAGCGGAGACGCGCGTGGTATTGGCTACGGCTTCTGAAAGCTGCGCCTTCAGATTGTCAATATTGTGGGTGGCGGTAACCAGGTCAGCCTTTAATCTGTCGACACGGGCCTTATACCTGCCTGGATCGATTTTAAATAACACCTCGCCCTTTTTAATAAGCTGGTTATTTTTATCCGTCACTTCACTGACCACCCCTGTTACCTGTGGGGTAATAGGAATAGAGATGACCGCTTTTTGCGCCGTGAACGTATAAGGGTGGTTATAGTTCATTAATAGAATGAGCCCGGCCACAAGAAATACGCCGCCCAGCGTCGCGGTTGCCAGCGTCCATTGGTTTACCGGAATACGAAATATTTTAAAGATGGCCCAGGCAAAGGCGACATAGGTCAATACGATCAACAGATCCATGATTATTGCTCCGACGTGTTCTTATCAGCCACGGGGGGCACCGCGGCCAGTTTTTGTTCCAGCTCGGCGACGCGCTTTGCCAGCGCATCAACGTCGGGGTCGCGTTCTGGCGGCTGAATGTGGTTCTGCATTCCCCAGCCACGCTCCGGCTGGTAGAGGGTGGCCCAGATCCACAGAAACGGCCAGATGGCATGCAGCGTAAACAGGCTTATCCATCCCGCCGTATGGATCGCATCGGCATGAGGATGATTGCGCTTTTTGGCCATGTTATAGGGAATATCATGAATAGCGATGATTCCATAAAAAAGAACCACGAAGACAAAGATCAACACACCCAGCGCAAAATAGTTGAGAAACATATTTGCCTCACTAAATAGATCATAAACTCATTAAAATAATTAAATGGTAAGCAGCCATATTAATTCACTGATAAGTACAAGGGGGTTGCACTCATTATTTAAGAGCCGGGGAGTATGATTTTTTCTTATATCTCCATGCAAGTTTATAAGCGTGACAAAATATATCCTGAATAATAATAGACTTAAGTTTACAGTATGAGCTTAATCTACCCTGGCACTTTTCGCCATACCACATTCCCATTTCGATTTTTTAGCTATACGTGTTGCTCACTTACATCCTGGCGTCGAACCGTTAAACAGATGTTGCCGTCGATCACATCCAGAGAATTCCGCATAAAAATATTTTGTGGTTTTGATCACACTCCAGAAACAAACTCACGACAATGAAATGTGATTTATTTCACATTTTAGGGGTCAAACTGCTGCATTTACGGTCATTGTATTTTTTTTACACTTCATTTTTGTGACACATATCACTTCATTCATTGCCAGACCCCCTGCCTTTGCGTGACTCAGATCACACTATTTTTGCCTGTCTGGACAGTTAAAGTATTAAGTGCCAAATTTCACGACATCAGAACAGGGCTGGGCAACCTCTGCCACCGCATTTACAACAAACCTCGGGCCGAAGGCCTGCGTAAACAGAAGAAGGGGTGTTTTATGTCATCCGATTTCAAGATCAAAGTACAAAGCTTTGGTCGATTCCTTAGCAACATGGTGATGCCAAATATCGGCGCGTTTATCGCGTGGGGTATCATCACTGCGTTATTTATTCCGACAGGGTGGTTGCCTAACGAAACGCTGGCGAAACTTGTTGGCCCGATGATTACCTATCTGCTGCCGCTGCTCATCGGTTATACCGGTGGTCGTCTGGTGGGCGGAGACCGCGGTGGCGTGGTCGGTGCGATCACCACCATGGGTGTGATCGTCGGTGCGGATATGCCGATGTTCCTCGGCGCGATGATTGCTGGCCCACTGGGCGGCTGGGCAATCAAGAAGTTCGACGTCTGGGTTGATGGCAAAATCAAATCCGGCTTCGAAATGCTTGTGAACAACTTCTCTGCCGGCATCATCGGCATGATCCTGGCGATTCTGGCGTTCCTCGGCATTGGCCCGGCAGTTGAAGTGCTCTCCAAAATTCTGGCGGCGGGCGTTAACTTCATGGTTGCCCACGACATGCTGCCGCTGGCGTCCATCTTTGTTGAACCGGCGAAAATCCTGTTCCTCAACAACGCCATCAACCACGGTATCTTCTCGCCGCTGGGTATTCAGCAGTCTCACGACCTCGGCAAATCTATCTTCTTCCTGATTGAAGCTAACCCGGGTCCGGGTATGGGCGTCCTGCTGGCGTACATCTTCTTCGGTCGCGGGAGCGCGAAACAGTCTGCTGGCGGTGCGGCGATCATCCACTTCCTCGGTGGTATCCACGAAATTTACTTCCCGTACGTGCTGATGAACCCACGTCTGATCCTCGCCGTTATCCTCGGCGGTATGACTGGCGTGTTCACCCTGAGCGTGCTGGGCGGCGGCCTGGTGTCTCCGGCCTCTCCAGGTTCTATCCTGGCGGTACTGGCGATGACCCCGAAAGGTGCCTACTTCGCCAACCTGGCCGCTATCTTCGCCGCTATGGCCGTCTCCTTCGTGGTTTCTGCCATCCTGCTGAAAACCAGCAAAGTGAAAGAAGAAGACGATATCGAAGCGGCAACCCGTCGTATGCAGGACATGAAAGCGCAGTCTAAAGGGGCGACCCCGCTGGCGGCTGGCGATGTCTCTAACGACCTGAGCCACGTGCGTAAAATTATCGTTGCCTGCGACGCCGGTATGGGTTCCAGCGCCATGGGTGCGGGCGTCCTGCGTAAGAAAGTGGCAGATGCCGGCCTGACGCAGATCTCAGTTACCAACAGCGCCATTAACAGCCTGCCGCCGGATGTTGACCTGGTCATCACCCACCGCGACCTGACCGAGCGTGCGATGCGCCAGGTTCCGCAGGCGCAGCACATTTCGCTGACCAACTTCCTCGACAGCGGCCTGTACACTAACCTGACCGAACGTCTGGTGGCGGCACAGCGTCACGAAGACAACGAAGTGAAAGTGCGTACCAGCCTGCAGGACAGCTTTGACGAGAGCAATGCCCACCTGTTTAAACTGGGTGCGGAGAACATCTTCCTCGGTCGCACAGCGGCGACCAAAGAAGAGGCGATTCGCTTTGCCGGTGAGCAGCTGGTGAAAGGCGGCTACGTGCAGCCGGAATATGTTGAAGCGATGCTGGAACGTGAAAAGCTGACGCCAACCTACCTGGGCGAATCCATCGCGGTGCCGCACGGTACGGTTGAAGCGAAAGATCGCGTCCTGAAAACCGGCGTGGTGTTCTGTCAGTACCCGGCAGGCGTGCGCTTCGGTGAAGAAGAGGACGACATTGCCCGTCTGGTGATCGGTATCGCCGCTCGCAACAACGAGCACATCCAGGTGATTACCAGCCTGACCAACGCCCTGGACGATGAGACCGTTATCGAACGTCTGGCTAACACCACCAGCGTCGAAGAAGTTCTCGCGCTGTTGAACAAATAACTGTACTCCTCCCTCTCCCCTCTGGGGAGAGGGCTGGGGTGAGGGGAAAAAGTTCCTCACCCCAGCCCTCTCGGGTCACAACATTGATAAAGGTAATACGATGAAAGCATTACATTTCGGCGCAGGTAATATCGGTCGTGGTTTTATCGGCAAACTGCTGGCAGACGCGGGCATTACGCTGACATTCGCGGATGTGAATCAGACGGTACTGGATGCCCTGAATGCCCGTCATAGCTATCAGGTGCATGTGGTAGGTGAAAACGAGCAGGTGGAAACCGTGACCGGCGTGAATGCGGTCAGCAGCATTGGCGATGAGGTTATCGACCTGATCGCCAGCGTTGATCTGGTGACTACGGCGGTGGGCCCGGTGGTGCTGGAGCGTATCGCCCCGGCCATCGCCAAAGGGCTGGCAAAACGTAAAGCCCAGGGTAACAACACCCCGCTGAACATCATCGCCTGTGAAAACATGGTGCGCGGCACCACCCAGCTGAAAGGCCATGCGATGGCCGCCGTGGCTGACGAAGATAAAGCCTGGGTTGAAGCGCACGTGGGCTTTGTTGATTCCGCCGTGGACCGCATCGTTCCGCCGTCTGCCTCCGCCACCAACGACCCGCTGGAAGTGACCGTGGAAACCTTCAGCGAGTGGATCGTCGACAAAACCCAGTTCAAAGGCACGCTGCCTGAGATCGCCGGAATGGAATTAACCGATAACCTGATGGCATTTGTCGAGCGTAAGCTCTTCACGCTGAACACCGGGCATGCTATAACCGCCTACCTCGGTAAATTAGCCGGTCATCAGACCATTCGTGACGCCATTCTCGATGAGAACGTTCGCGCCGTGGTAAAAGGTGCAATGGACGAGAGCGGCGCGGTACTGATTAAACGCTACGGTTTTGATGCCGATAAACATGCGGCATATATTCAGAAAATCCTCGGTCGTTTTGAAAACCCGTATCTGAAAGATGACGTTGAGCGCGTAGGCCGTCAGCCGCTGCGCAAGCTGAGCGCAGGCGATCGTCTGATCAAGCCGCTGCTCGGCACGCTGGAATACGGTCTGCCGCACACCAGTCTGGTCAAAGGCATTGCTGCCGCGATGCACTACCGCAGCGAAGAAGATCCGCAGGCGCAGGAGCTGGCGCAGCTGATTGAAGAGAAGGGTCCACAGGCCGCGCTGGCGCAGGTATCCGGTCTGGATGCCAGTAGCGACGTGGTTCTGGAGGCGGTTAACGACTATAACGCAACCAAATGATGCAGGAACTGGCGCAGGTCATCCTGCGCCCGGAAGATAGATTGTCAGAAATGCAGGCAATAATGGAACAAACCCAGGCCTTTGAAAACCGTGTGCTGGAGCGTCTGAATGCTGGCAAAACCGTTCGAAGTTTCCTGATATCAGCCGTCGAGTTATTAACCGAGGCGGTGAATATCCTGGTGCTTCAGGTGTTTCGCAAAGACGACTACGCGGTGAAATACGCAGTTGAACCGTTGCTCGACGGCGACGGCCCCTTGGGCGATTTATCCGTGCGTCTGAAACTGATCTATGGCCTGGGCGTTATCAGCCGTCACGAGTATGAAGACGCCGAACTGCTGATGGCGCTGCGTGAAGAGCTGAATCACGACGGCAACGAGTATGCGTTCACTGACGACGAAATCCTCGGCCCGCTGGGCGAGCTGCACTGCGTGACCGCCCTGCCCCCGACGCCGCATTTTGAAACCAGCGACCCGGAGCTGTACGCGATGCAGAAGCAGCGTTACCAGCAGATCGTCCGTTCCACCATGGTTCTTTCCCTGACTGAGCTGATTTCCCGAATCAGCTTAAAAAAAGCGTTTCAGAAGTAAGCCTGCGCACATTGGTGTATCCTTCCCTGTAATCTCCCCTGTTTTTAGAGCTATTTGTGATGAAAGAAGTCGAAAAGAACGAAATTAAACGCCTGAGCGACCGCCTGGATCTGATCCGCCACCAGCAGGCCAGCCTCTCGCTGGTTGATGCCGCCGAGAAATACGCCGAGCTGGAAAAAGAGAAAGCGACGCTGGAAACCGAAATCGAGCGCCTGCGTAGCGTGAAAGATCAGAAGCTGAGCAAAGAAGCGCAGAAGCTGTCAAACCTGCCGTTCCGCCGTGCGATCACCAAAAAAGAACAGGCCGACATGGGCAAGCTGAAGAAAAGCGTGCGCGGCCTGGTGGTTGTCCACCCGATGACCGAACTGGGTCGTGAAATGGGTCTGAAAGAGATGACCGGCTTCAGCAAGACCGAGTTCTGATTTTTTGCCGGGTGGCGCGACGCTACCCGGCCTGCCGTTCTCCTTCCCCTTTCAAATTGGTCCAACCAATCCTCTGACCAACCCTCCTTTGGTTCACATTTCCATAATCTTTGCTCACAAACCCATTGCCGGCCAATAACATTTGGTTAACCATTTGTTGTCATTAACCCTACATCACACTATTGGCAGGACCACTTTTACACGCAATGTGACGCCGAGATGAGCACAGACTCACCGCGCCGCAGGAAGTGTGGTCCTCAGGAGACCTGCAATGAGCCTCTGGCAACAAAACTACGATCCGGCAGGCAATATCTGGCTATCAAGCCTGATTGCCTCGCTGCCTATCCTGTTCTTCTTCTTTGCGCTGATTAAGCTCAAGCTGAAGGGATACCTTGCCGCGACGTACACCGTGGCTATCGCCCTGATGGTGGCGCTGTTCTTCTACAAAATGCCGGTGGATCGTGCCCTGGCCTCGGTCATCTATGGCTTCTTCTACGGCCTGTGGCCGATAGCGTGGATCATCATCGCCGCGGTCTTCGTCTATAAAATCTCGGTCAAAACCGGGCAGTTCGATATTATCCGCTCGTCGATTCTCTCCATTACGCCGGACCAGCGTCTGCAGATGCTGATCGTCGGCTTCTCCTTCGGGGCGTTCCTTGAAGGGGCGGCCGGTTTCGGTGCGCCGGTGGCGATCACCGCCGCGCTGCTGGTCGGGCTGGGCTTTAACCCGCTGTATGCCGCGGGCCTGTGTCTGATCGTCAACACCGCGCCGGTGGCCTTTGGCGCGATGGGTATTCCGATTCTGGTCGCCGGCCAGGTGACCGGGCTGGACAGCTTTGAGATCGGCCAGATGGTAGGCCGTCAGCTGCCGTTCCTGACCATTATCGTGCTGTTCTGGATCATGGCGATTATGGACGGCTGGCGCGGCGTGAAAGAGACCTGGCCTGCGGTGATGGTTGCAGGCGGTTCGTTCGCGATTGCCCAGTATCTCAGCTCCAACTTCCTCGGCCCGGAACTGCCGGACATTATCTCCTCCCTGGTGTCGCTGGTCTGCCTGACGCTGTTCCTCAGACGCTGGCAGCCGGTGCGGATCTTCCGCTTTGCCGATATGGGCGCCTCGCAGGTTGATATGACCCTGGCCCGCACCCGCTATACCCCGGGACAGATTGTACGCGCCTGGTCGCCGTTCCTGTTCCTCACCGCCACGGTCACCCTGTGGAGCGTGCCGCCGTTCAAAGCCCTGTTTGCCCCGAACGGCGCGCTGTACGACATGGTGGTGAACATCTCCGTGCCGTTCCTCGACAAGATGGTCGCCCGTATGCCGCCGGTGGTGCACGACGCCACGCCGTACGCAGCGGTGTTCAAGTTTGACTGGTTCTCCGCCACCGGTACGGCGATCCTGTTTGCCGCTATCCTTTCCGTGGTGTGGCTGCGCATGAAGCCTGCCGCGGCGGTACAGACCTTTGCAGCGACGATTAAAGAGCTGATGCTGCCGATCTACTCCATCGGCATGGTGCTGGCGTTCGCGTTTATCTCGAACTACTCCGGCCTGTCGTCAACCCTGGCGCTGGCCCTGGCGCACACCGGACATGCGTTCACCTTCTTCTCGCCGTTCCTCGGCTGGCTGGGGGTCTTCCTGACCGGGTCAGACACCTCGTCCAACGCCCTGTTTGCGGCCCTGCAGGCCACTGCCGCCCAGCAGATTGGCGTGTCGGATGTGCTGCTGGTCGCGGCTAACACCACCGGTGGCGTGACCGGGAAGATGATCTCCCCGCAGTCCATCGCCATTGCCTGTGCGGCAGTCGGCCTGGTGGGCAAAGAATCGGATCTGTTCCGCTTTACCGTGAAGCACAGCCTGATATTCACCTGCATGGTGGGGGTGATCACCACCCTGCAGGCCTATGTCTTAACCTGGATGATCCCATGATAGTGATGCCCAGACGCCTGTCCGACGAGATTGCCTCTCGCGTGCGGGCGCTGATTGAAGAACAGCAGCTGGAGGCGGGCATGAAATTGCCCGCCGAGCGCCAGCTTGCCGCCCAGCTTGGCGTGTCGCGCAACTCATTGCGCGAAGCCCTGGCGACCCTGGTCAGCGAAGGAGTACTGCTGAGCCGTCGCGGCGGCGGGACTTTTGTACGCTGGCAGCATGAAGACTGGTCCGGACAAAATATCGTTCAGCCGCTGAAAACGCTGATGGAAAACGATCCGGACTACAGCTTCGACATCCTTGAAGCGCGTCACGCTATCGAAACCAGTACCGCCTGGCACGCGGCGATGCGGGCCACCGAGGCCGACAAAGAGAAGCTCAAAGCCTGCTTTGAGGCCACCCAAAGCAGCGATCCGGATATCGCCTCCCAGGCCGACGTGCGTTTTCACCTGGCGATTGCCGAGGCGTCGCACAACGTGGTGCTGCTCCAGACCATGCGCGGGTTCTTCGACCTGCTGCAATCCTCCGTGAAGCAGAGCCGCCAGCGCATGTATCTGGTCCCGCCGGTGTTTGCCCGGCTCACGGAACAGCACGAGGCGGTGCTCAACGCCATTCTGACCGGGGATGCCGAAGCTGCCCGTCAGGCGATGATGGCGCATCTGGGCTTCGTGCATACCACCATTAAACAATTCGATGAAGATCAGGCCCGACAGGCGCGCATTACCCGTCTGCCTGGCGACAACGACATTTCCAGGGAGAACAAAGCATGATTATTTCCGCCGCCAGTGATTACCGCGCCGCCGCGCAACGCATCCTGCCGCCGTTCCTGTTCCACTACATCGACGGCGGGGCTTACTCTGAGTACACCCTGCGCCGCAACGTGGAAGATCTGTCCCAGGTGGCCCTGCGCCAGCGCGTGCTAAAGAATATGTCCGACCTGAGCCTTGAGACAAAGCTGTTCAACGCAACGCTCTCCATGCCGGTAGCCCTCGCCCCTGTCGGCCTGTGCGGCATGTACGCCCGCCGGGGTGAAGTGCAGGCCGCAGCGGCCGCCGATGCCAAAGGCATTCCCTTTACCCTCTCTACCGTGTCCGTCTGCCCGATTGAAGAGGTGGCTCCGACCATCAAGCGCCCGATGTGGTTCCAGCTGTACGTTCTGCGCGATCGCGGCTTTATGCGTAATGCCCTGGAGCGCGCCAAAGCGGCGGGCTGTTCCACACTGGTCTTTACCGTCGATATGCCGACGCCTGGTGCCCGCTATCGCGATGCGCACTCGGGGATGAGCGGTGCGAATGCGGCGATGCGCCGCTACTGGCAGGCGGTAACCCATCCGCAGTGGGCGTGGGATGTGGGGCTCAACGGCCGTCCGCACGATCTGGGGAATATCTCTGCCTATCTGGGTAAACCGACCGGGCTGGAAGATTACATTGGCTGGCTGGCAAATAACTTCGATCCGTCGATCTCGTGGAAAGACCTGGAGTGGATCCGTGAGTTCTGGGATGGCCCGATGGTGATCAAAGGGATCCTCGATGCGGAAGATGCCCGGGATGCGGTGCGTTTTGGCGCTGACGGCATTGTGGTGTCGAACCACGGTGGTCGCCAGCTGGACGGGGTGCTCTCCTCAGCCCGCGCCCTGCCCGCCATTGCCGACGCGGTAAAAGGGGATATTGCGATTCTGGCGGACTCGGGGATCCGCAACGGTCTGGACGTGGTGCGTATGATTGCCCTCGGTGCCGATACGGTCCTGCTGGGGCGGGCCTATCTCTACGCCCTGGCGACCCACGGCCAGGCGGGCGTGGCGAATCTGCTCAATCTGATCGAGAAAGAGATGAAGGTGGCGATGACGCTTACCGGAGCGAAATCCATCCGTGAGATCAGCAAGGAGATGCTGGTGCAGGAGCTGAGTAAGATCCCTGCCGGGCTGGCACCGCTGGCGCAGGGGGACGCGGCCTAGATTGGTGCGGTCTGATCCCCTCACCCCGGCCCTCTCCCGAAGGGAGAGGGAGAAAAGAAAGTCCCCTCTCCCTCTGGGAGAGGGTTAGGGTGAGGGAAAAATTCTGCTATTCTGCCCGCGAAATTAAGGGGGCAGCATGCTTAACATCGTCTTATTCGAACCAGAAATTCCACCTAATACCGGCAACATTATTCGCCTGTGCGCCAATACCGGTTTCCGTCTGCATATCATCGAGCCGATGGGCTTTACGTGGGACGACAAACGCCTGCGCCGCGCCGGGCTGGATTATCACGAATTCACCGCCGTGGTACGTCATAAGGATCAGGCCGCGTTTATGGACACGGAGAAACCGGAACGGATTTTTGCCCTGACCACCAAAGGTACGCCTGCCCACAGCGCGGTGAGCTATCAGGAAGGCGATTATCTGCTGTTTGGCCCGGAAACGCGTGGCCTACCGGCCACCATTCTTGATGCCCTGCCTGCCGAACAAAAAATCCGTATTCCGATGATGCCGGACAGCCGCAGCATGAACCTGTCAAATGCGGTGTCGGTAGTGGTGTATGAAGCCTGGCGCCAGCTGGGGTATGCGGGCGCCATTATCAAAGGTTAAATCCCGTCGCCATACTCAAAGGTATGGTGACCGTTAAAGAACTGATCCATATCCATCGCCGGTTTATCGCTGTCTGGCCTGCCGACGATACGCGCCGGAACGCCTGCGGCGGTGGTATGTGGCGGCACAGGTTGCAGCACCACCGAACCGGCGCCGATTTTCGCGCCGCGCCCGACTTCAATGTTGCCGAGGATCTTCGCCCCTGCGCCAATCATCACCCCTTCACGGATTTTCGGGTGGCGATCGCCGCTGGTTTTCCCGGTCCCGCCGAGGGTCACGGACTGCAGGATCGACACGTCGTTTTCAATCACCGCCGTTTCACCCACCACAATACCGGTGGCGTGGTCGAGCATGATCCCGCGGCCAATCTTCGCCGCCGGGTGGATATCAACCTGGAAGCTCACAGAGACCTGGTTTTGCAGGAAGATTGCCAGCGCGCGGCGGCCTTCGTTCCACAGCCAGTGGCCGATGCGGTACGACTGCAGGGCGTGGAAACCTTTCAGATAGAGCAGCGGCGTAGAGTATTTATCCACCGCCGGGTCGCGATTGCGTACCGCCTGAATATCATAGGCTGCAGAGGCGATCATCTCAGGGTCGGCCGCGTAGGCCTCTTCCACCACCTCGCGAATGGCGATGGCCGGCATAATCGGTGACGCCAGTTTGTTGGCGAGCATATAGCTCAGGGCGCTGCCGAGGTTTTCGTGCTTGAGTAGCGTCGCATGGTAGAAACTGGCGAGCATTGGCTCACAGTCGGCCAGAGCCCGGGCTTCGGCTTTAATATTGTTCCAGACGATATCCAGTTCTTCACACGGCATTGCTTACTCCAGACGTAATGTAATGACCGGCCAGTTCTTTGCCGGCCGGGTCATTCAGGTGATAACGCTTTCCTGCAGTTAACTGCTGCTACGCTCGTCCTTGCGTGCGCGACCTAATAAGGTCAATGCTGCCTCGCGCGCATTTTTTCCGCAATACAATACCTGATAAATTTCCTCGGTTATTGGCATTTCGACACCAAAGCGGTGTGCCAACTCGCGGACTTCTTTGGTATTACGGTAGCCTTCCACCACCTGACCGATCTTCTCCTGCGCGCCGATGACATCCATGCCCTGGCCGAGCATCATGCCAAAACGACGGTTGCGCGACTGGTTGTCGGTACAGGTCAGCACCAGATCGCCTAAGCCTGCCATCCCCATAAAGGTGGCCGGATCGGCACCGAGCGCCGCGCCCAGACGGGACATTTCGGTCAGCCCGCGGGTGATCAGCGCCGTACGCGCGTTCGCGCCAAAGCCGATACCGTCAGACATGCCCGCACCGATCGCGATAACGTTCTTCACCGCGCCGCCCAGCTGAACACCGATAAAATCGGGGTTGCTGTAGACGCGGAAGCTTTTACCGCAGTGCAGAAGCTGTTGCAGATCGTCGGCGAAGGTCTCATCGGTCGAGGCCAGCGAAATGGCCGTTGGCAGCCCAGCCGCCAGCTCTTTCGCAAAGGTTGGGCCGGAGATCACCGCCAGCGGAATGGTATCGCCCAGCGCTTCGCGGGCCACATCCTGCAGCAGACGGCCGGTCTCGGCTTCCAGCCCTTTGGTCGCCCAGACCACGCGCGCATCATCACGCATCAGCGGTTTAATCTGTCGCAGCACCTGGCCAAACACGTGGCTCGGCACAACGATCAGAATATTACGGCTCGCGGCCAGCGCGGACGCCAGGTCGCTTTCAAGATGCAGTGAGTCAGGGAAAGGTACATCGGGGAGAAACGCAACGTTGCAGCGATCGGCTTCTAACGTTGCGATATGTTTAGGATCGTGGCCCCAGAGAACCACTTCGTGCCCATTTCTTGCCAGGGTGATGGCAAGAGCGGTGCCGTAAGAGCCGGCACCGATCACAGTCATTGACGCATTGACAGTACTCATCAGGCATCCTGATGTTGTTCAGTACCTTCGCCAGCTTGCTGCTGCAGATAGTTCATAAACAGCGCATCGAAGTTCACCGGCGCAAGGTTCAGTTGCGGGAACGTACCGCGGGAAACCAGGCTGGTGATGCATTCACGGGCATACGGGAACAGGATGTTCGGGCAGTATGCACCCAGGCAATGCGCCATCTGATTACCTTCGATGCCGCCGATGGAGAAGATGCCGCCCTGCTGTACTTCGCACAGGAATGCAGTCTCTTCGCCCAGAGAGGCGGTTACGGTAACACGCAGTACGACTTCATACACATCTTCCGCCAGCTGGGTGGAAGCGGTATCCAGATCAAGTTTAACCTCTGGCTGCCAGTCTTTCTGGAAAACATGCGGCGCATTTGGAGCTTCGTAGGAGACGTCTTTGGTATAAATGCGCTGGATCTGGAAAGTCATCTCGGTGTTGTTTTGTTCTGACATGGAAATACCCTTTTTTTATTGTCCTAAAACGCCTTAGCGCAGCAGGGGATCAAGTCCACCACGCGCATCGAGCGCATACAAGTCATCACAGCCGCCAATGTGCTGCGCATCGATAAAAATCTGCGGAACCGTCGTACGGCCACTACGTTTAATCATCTCTTCGCGCTTCGCGGCATCGCCATCAATAGGCAGTTCCTGGAAGGTAACGCCTTTGCTGTCCAGCAGCGCTTTCGCACGATGGCAGAACGGGCAGGTCGCTTTGGTGTAGATCTCGATATTGGCCATGACTCAACTCCTGTTTATTTACCGCGAACCAGAGGCAGATTCTCGCCGCTCCAGCCAGAGATGCCGTCTTTCAGGACAGTGACATTTGCAAAGCCTGCTTTGACGAGGTTATTTGCGGGCTCCTGAGCCTGCATACCGGTGCCATCAACGACAATAACGGGTTTGTCTTTATGCTTTTCCAGTTCGCCAAGGTTATTGGCTTTGATTTCGGTCGGCAGCAGGTTAATCGCACCTGCAATATGGCCTTTACGGAAATCGTCACGCTGACGCAGATCGACTACCACTGCCTCTTCTTTATTGATAAGGCGCGTGGCTTCGCCGCGGGTGATCACCTTCACTTTAGAGGTGAGGCCTTTGAACGTGGTGAAAAGTACGGCTGCCAGTAGACCAATCCACGCGATACAAAGTATGGGGTGGCGGCTGACAAATTGCATAATTTCTTGCATGGGGGGTAACGACTCCCGACTGAGTGAATAAAAAACCAGGACAGGAGTATACCTGTGCGTTGTGGCAAATACAGCCAGCGACAATAAGCTAATCCATTTTCTGCGTGCTGCCACGAAAAAAAAGACCAAAATTCCCCTCTCCTTGCCCTTACCCCGGCGGTTTCTTTGATCTTCTGCGGCTATTTGATCGATTCAGCTGTAGTAAAATTACGCAAATTTTTTGTCTTTTGAGCAAAGAGGTTGTCGCAATGTCGGTTTCTAAAAAACCTATGGTACTGATGATTCTGGATGGCTATGGCTATCGTGAAGATCAGCAGGATAACGCCATTTTCAACGCTAAAACCCCGGTCATGGATGCACTGTGGGCACAACGTCCTCATACGCTGATTGATGCGTCCGGCCTGGAAGTGGGTCTGCCCGATCGTCAGATGGGTAACTCCGAAGTTGGGCACGTCAACCTTGGCGCGGGACGCATTGTTTATCAGGACCTGACCCGTCTGGATGTTGAAATTAAAGAACGCACCTTCTTTGCCAATCCGGTGCTGACTGGCGCGGTTGAGAAAGCCGCCGCGGCAGGCAAAGCGGTGCACATTATGGGTCTGCTCTCCGCCGGTGGCGTTCACAGCCACGAAGATCACATCATGGCGATGGTCGAGCTGGCCGCGGAAAAAGGGGCAGACAAAATTTATCTGCACGCTTTCCTCGATGGCCGCGACACCCCGCCGCGCAGCGCTAAATCTTCCCTGCAGGCCTTTGAAGACAAGTTTGTCGCCCTCGGCAAAGGCCGCGTGGCCTCCATCATTGGCCGCTACTACGCCATGGATCGCGACAACCGTTGGGATCGCGTAGAGCAGGCCTACAATCTGCTGGTTGAAGCCAAAGGCGAGTTCCAGGCCAACAGCGCCGTTGCTGCTCTGGAAGCCGCTTACGCCCGCGATGAAAACGACGAATTCGTAAAAGCGACCGTGATCCGCGCCGAAGGCCAGGCCGATGCCGCGATGGAAGACGGCGACGCGCTGATCTTCATGAACTTCCGTGCTGACCGCGCCCGCGAAATCACCCGCGCCTTCGTCAACGCGGACTTCGACGGCTTTGCCCGTAAAAAAGAGGTCAAGCTGGGTGATTTCGTGATGCTGACCGAATATGCCGCCGACATCAAAGCACCGTGCGCCTATCCGCCGTCATCGCTGGCGAATACCTTCGGCGAGTGGATGGCGAAGCATGACAAGACCCAGCTGCGCATCTCCGAAACCGAGAAATATGCTCACGTCACCTTCTTCTTTAACGGCGGCGTGGAAGAGTCGTTCAAAGGTGAAGACCGCATTCTGATCAACTCCCCGAAAGTGGCGACCTACGATCTGCAGCCAGAGATGAGCTCTGCCGAACTGACCGAAAAGCTGGTTGCAGCCATCGAAAGCGGCAAATACGACGCCATCATCTGTAACTACCCGAACGGCGACATGGTGGGCCATACCGGGGTGATGGAAGCGGCGATCAAAGCGATTGAAGCTCTGGATGGGTGCATTGAGCAGGTGACCAAAGCCGTGGAAGCCGTTGGCGGCCAGATGCTGATCACCGCCGACCACGGCAACGCCGAGCAGATGCGCGATCCGGCCACCGGCCAGGCGCACACCGCGCATACCAACCTGCCGGTACCGATGATTTATGTCGGTGATAAATCAGTTAAAGCAGTGGATGGCGGTAAGCTTTCAGACGTTGCCCCGACCATGCTGACCCTGATGGGGATGGAAATCCCGCAAGAGATGACTGGCAAGCCGCTGTTCATCGTGGAATAATCCTTCCCCATGAGGGGAAAGGCGATTGTTTCAATCACATGGGTCGTGAAGCCGTTACGGTTATCAGTCAGGCCTTTACTTTACGCCAGCGTGCTCAGCGCTGGCGTATTGTTGTGCGCGGCATCCGCCCAGGCGGACGAGCGCGATCAGCTCAAAACCATTCAGGCCGATATCGCGGCTAAAGAGCGGGCGGTACGCCAGCAACAGCAGCAACGCTCTTCCCTGCTTGAGCAGCTCAAAAAGCAGGAAGAGGCGATCTCCGCGGCGGCACGCAAGCTGCGAGAAACCCAGAACACCCTCAGCGTATTGAATAAACAAATAGACGAGATGAATGCGTCTATCGCCAAACTTGAGCTTCAGCGTGCGGCTCAGGAGCGCAATCTTGCCGCCCAGCTAGACGCGGCCTTCCGCCAGGGTGAACACACCGGCGTACAGCTGATCCTCAGCGGCGAAGAGAGCCAGCGCGGTCAGCGCCTGCAGGCCTATTTCGGCTACCTTAACCAGTCCCGCCAGGAGACCATCGCCCAGCTGAAGCAGACGCGGGAAGAGGTCACCACGCAAAAAGCGGAGCTGGAAGAGAAGCAGAGCCAGCAGCAGACCCTGCTTTACGATCAGCAGGCCCAGCAGGCCAAACTGGAGCAGGCGCGCAACGAGCGTAAGAAAACCCTCGCCGGTCTTGAATCCTCCATTCAGCAAGGTCAGAGCCAGCTGAGCGAAATGCGCGCCAACGAATCAAAACTGCGTAACAGCATCGCCCGCGCGGAAGCGGCCGCCAAAGCGCGTGCCGAGAAAGAGGCCCGTGAAGCGCAGGTCGTTCGCGACAAGCAGCAGGAAGCCTCCCGCAAAGGCACCACCTACAAGCCAACCGAAAACGAACGCTCGCTAATGTCGCGAACCGGCGGTCTGGGCTCGCCGCGCGGCCAGGCTTACTGGCCGGTGCGGGGCTCAATTCTGCATCGCTATGGCGAACAGCTGCAGGGTGAGCTACGTTGGAAGGGGATTGTTATCGGTGCATCGGAAGGTAGCGAAGTCAAAGCTATTGCCGATGGCCGGGTGATCCTCGCTGACTGGCTGCAGGGCTACGGCCTGGTGGTGGTGGTTGAGCACGGGAAAGGCGACATGAGTCTTTACGGCTACAACCAGAGCGCCCTGGTCAGCGTCGGCACCCAGGTGCGTGCTGGTCAGGCTATCGCCCTCGTGGGCAGCAGTGGCGGTCAGGGCCGCCCGTCACTCTATTTCGAAATTCGTCGCCAGGGTCAGGCGGTCAATCCACAGCCGTGGTTGGGAAGATAAGTTTTGCTTCAATTTCGTCGTATGGTTCTCCCCTTCGTCAGCGCACTGGCGCTGGCGATGCCGGTTTACGCAGGTAAACTCGCTATTGTCATTGATGACTTCGGTTATCGTCCTCACACAGAAAATCAGGTGCTGGCAATGCCATCCGCCATCTCCGTCGCCGTGCTGCCGAACGCGCCTCACGCTCATGAGATGGCCACCAAAGCCCATAACAGCGGGCACGAAGTGTTGATCCATCTGCCGATGGCCCCGCTCAGTAAACAGCCGCTGGAAAAAGATACCCTTCGCCCGGAGATGAGCAGCGAGGAGATCGAGCGCATCATCCGCGAGGCGTATGGCAAAGTACCTTACGCCGTGGGGCTGAATAACCATATGGGCAGCGCCATGACCTCCAGCCTGTTTGGCATGCAGAAGGTGATGCAGTCCCTGGCGCGCTACAACCTCTACTTCCTCGACAGCATGACCATCGGCAACAGCCAGGCGATGCGCGCCGCGCAGGGCACCGGAGTGAAGGTGATTAAGCGCAAAGTGTTCCTCGATGACACGCAAAACGAAGCCGACATCCGCTTCCAGTTTAACCGCGCCGTGCAGGTAGCCCGCCGATCGGGTTGGGCTATCGCCATTGGTCACCCGCATCCGTCCACCGTTCGCGTGTTACAGCAGATGCTGCCGACCCTGCCCGGGGATATCACCCTGGTGCCGGCGAGCAGCCTGCTCAATGAGCCCCAGGTGGACACCTCCCGCCCGGCCAGCCCGCCACCCGCCGGAACGGCGCCGGGCGCAAAACCGCGTAACCCGTTCCGCGGCGTGACGCTCTGTGCGCCTAAGCAACCGCCAGAGCCGGTCTATGTGACCCGCTACTTCTCGGTGATTGGGGAGAGCATCAGCCAGAGTACGCTGGTGAAATACGTCCAGCTGCAGTGGCAGGGTTGGGGTAAGAAAAGCTAAACCCCGCCGTAAGGCGGGATCGCTTATTCAATGACGTGAGAGTCTGCGTGCTTTTTGTCCGCAGACTCTTTTTGTTCCTGGTGTTGATACCAGGCTTTGAAGTATTTCAGGAAGCTGTAAAAGGTGGCATAGAGACCGGTCACTACTCCCACTCTCCCCTGGCGCCACGCGCCGCTGAACAGATACCACTTGAAGAACGCGCCGATGGCGCTGATCACGCCGCGCGCAATCGAAGGGCGTACGGTCTGGTACTTCACCAGACGGCTGGTGTAGCTGTTCAGCTTGTTGAAGACCTCGTGCAGTGAATAGAAGGTGTCATGGCGCACGCGGCCCGGGATTTTAACCGACTGGATCGCCCCTTCCACTTTGTCGTCCACCGGGCGCTGATTAAACCGCGCCTGAGTACGGTTAAAGAGCCGTACCGGAAAATCGGGCGAGGAGATGGGATAAATCGTCCGCACCTCTTCCCCCAGCACATGCCAGTAGCGGGCGATGCGCCATGCCTGCTGCGGATGAGGTTCCTCACCCGCCTTCAGGCGCAGAATAAAATCGACGGTTTCGGCATCCAGAATTTCATCGCTGTCCATGCACAGCACCCAGTCATTGCTCGCCAGCTCGATAGCGTGGTTCATCTGCACGCCATGCATGGTATAGGGCTGGTGATGGGGCGTGATGCCATATTCCTGGCAAATCGCCAACGTGGCGTCGTGGCTGCCCGAGTCGAGGACGATGATCTCATCGGCAACCACGATCAAGGGAGGCAGGACTTCACGCAGCAGTCGTGCTGAGTTACAGGTCAATAAACAAACGGTGAGCTTGAACATAGGCGCTGTAAAGTTGAGTAAACTTCCCCAAACTCTATAAGCGCAGGCTGAAAAAAGCGAAGGAAACCTGGTAATTATCCACAAGTGGACTGAAAAACGTGAGGCCTGCGTGAAAAAAAGCGCCCGCAGGCGCTCTTTTTTAGTTCCAGCTCAGGATCACTTTCCCTGACTGGCCCGAACGCATCGCGTCAAAGCCCTGCTGGAACTCATCGATGGAGAAGCGATGAGTGATGATGGGCGACAGATCCAGACCGGACTGAATCAGCGCGGCCATCTTGTACCAGGTTTCGAACATCTCGCGGCCATAAATGCCCTTGATAAACAGCCCCTTGAAGATGACCTTGTTCCAGTCGATGGACATATCTGATGGCGGAATACCCAGCATCGCAATACGGCCGCCGTGGTTCATGGTGTCGAGCATGGTGCGGAATGCCGGTGGCGCACCGGACATCTCCAGGCCGACGTCAAAGCCTTCGGTCATCCCCAGCTCTTCCATCACGTCGTTCAGGTTCTCTTTCGAGACATCCACCGCACGGGTCACGCCCATCTTACGCGCCAGCGACAGACGGTATTCGTTGACGTCGGTGATCACCACGTTGCGGGCACCTACGTGTTTGGCTACCGCTGCCGCCATGATACCGATCGGGCCTGCGCCGGAGACCAGCACGTCTTCGCCCACCAGGTCGAAGGACAGGGCCGTGTGCACCGCGTTGCCGAACGGGTCGAAGATAGAGGCCAGATCGTCAGAGATGTTGTCCGGGATTTTGAAGGCGTTGAACGCCGGGATCACCAGATATTCTGCGAAGCAGCCCGGGCGATTGACGCCCACGCCGACGGTGTTGCGGCACAGATGCGTGCGCCCGCCGCGGCAGTTACGGCAGTGGCCGCAGGTGATGTGGCCTTCGCCGGAGACGCGGTCGCCAATTTTAAAGCCTTTCACTTCCTGACCAATGCCCACCACTTCGCCGACATATTCGTGACCGACCACCATCGGCACCGGAATGGTCTTCTGCGACCACTGGTCCCAGTTGTAGATATGCACATCGGTACCGCAGATGGCGGTTTTCCGAATTTTGATCAGCAGATCGTTATGACCGACTTCCGGCTCCGGAACGTCGGTCATCCAGATGCCTTCTTCTGCTTTCAGTTTGGATAATGCTTTCATTACGCGTCCTCAGGCAATCACGCCCAGTTGTTTGCCGATGCGGGTAAAGGCTTCCACCGCACGCTCAATTTGTTCAGGGGAATGCGCCGCCGACATCTGGGTGCGAATACGCGCCTGACCTTTTGGCACCACCGGGAAGAAGAAACCGGTGACGTAAATCCCCTCTTTTTGCAGCTCGCGGGCAAAGTTCTGCGCCACCACGGCATCGCCCAGCATCACCGGGATAATGGCGTGATCGGCACCGGCCAGGGTAAAGCCCGCCGCGGTCATTTTTTCCCGGAACAGGCGAGCGTTAGCCCACAGACGGTCACGCAGTTCGGCACCGGACTCCACCATCTCCAGCACCTTGATGGAGGCGGAAACAATGGCCGGGGCCAGGGAGTTGGAGAACAGGTACGGACGAGAACGCTGACGCAGCCACTCCACCACCTCTTTACGCGCGGCGGTATAGCCGCCGGACGCGCCGCCGAGCGCTTTGCCCAGGGTACCGGTGATAATGTCCACGCGGCCCATCACGTCGCAGTATTCGTGGGAACCACGGCCGTTTTCGCCGACAAAGCCGACCGCGTGAGAGTCATCGACCATCACCAGCGCATCGTATTTGTCCGCCAGGTCGCAGACGCCCTTCAGGTTGGCGATCACGCCGTCCATGGAGAACACGCCGTCGGTGGCGATCAGCACATGGCGCGCCCCGCCCTCGCGGGCCTCTTTCAGACGCGCTTCCAGCTCAACCATGTCGTTGTTGGCGTAGCGGAAACGCTTCGCTTTACACAGGCGCACGCCGTCGATGATCGACGCGTGGTTCAGGGCATCGGAAATAATGGCATCTTCCGCCCCAAGCAGGGTCTCAAACAGACCGCCGTTGGCGTCGAAACAGGAAGAGTACAGAATCGCATCTTCCATGCCGAGGAAGGCGGCTAGCTTGCTCTCCAGCGCCTTGTGGCTGTCCTGGGTGCCGCAGATGAAACGCACGGAGGCCATGCCAAAACCGTGGGTGTCCATGCCTGCCTTTGCGGCAGCGATCAGCTCAGGGTGATTCGCAAGACCTAAATAGTTGTTGGCGCAGAAGTTGATCACGTGGCTGCCGTCGGCAACGGTGATATCCGCCTGTTGAGCGGAGGTAATGATTCGCTCTTCTTTGAACAACCCTTCCGCTCGCGCGGTTTCCAGGTCACTGTTTAACTGTTTGTAAAAATCACCACGCATTGCAATTCTCCAGACTCGGCAAATTTCGGCACATATTACCCAAAGCTATACGTTGATACGAGATGACGCATTAACTGTTCTCGTTTTTGCAGCATAAATCACGTGTACCCCTGCGCGATGTCGGTGAATGGCTGATGGGGAGTCATACTAATGATATGATATGACTATTAGCGTCCGGGATTGTCCCCGGACTCCACACTTCAAAGGTTACAGCTATGATCATCGTTACCGGCGGCGCGGGCTTTATCGGCAGCAATATTATTAAGGCCCTCAATGACAAAGGCATCACCGACATCCTGGTGGTGGACAACCTGAAAGACGGCACCAAGTTTGTTAACCTGGTGGATCTGAACATTGCCGACTACATGGATAAAGAAGATTTCCTTATCCAGATTATGGCGGGTGAAGAGTTCGGTGAGATCGAGGCTATCTTCCATGAGGGTGCCTGCTCTTCCACCACCGAGTGGGACGGCAAGTACATGATGGATAACAACTATCAGTACTCTAAAGAGATCCTGCACTACTGCCTGGAGCGTGAAATCCCGTTCCTGTATGCCTCTTCTGCGGCGACCTACGGTGGACGCACCTCGGACTTTATTGAATCCCGTGAATACGAGCAGCCGCTGAACGTCTACGGCTACTCCAAGTTCCTGTTCGACGAATACGTGCGCCAGGTGCTGCCAGAAGCGAACTCGCAGATCGTTGGCTTCCGCTACTTCAACGTGTACGGACCGCGCGAAGGCCACAAAGGCAGCATGGCGAGCGTGGCATTCCACCTCAATACCCAGCTGAACAATGGCGAAACCCCGAAACTGTTCGAAGGCAGTGATGGCTTCAAGCGCGACTTCGTCTACGTGGGCGACGTGGCGGCGGTGAACCTGTGGTTCTGGGAAAATGGCGTCTCCGGGATCTTCAACCTGGGCACCGGCCGCGCGGAATCTTTCCAGGCCGTGGCTGACGCAACGCTGGCGTATCACAAGAAAGGCAGCATTGAGTACATCCCGTTCCCGGACAAGCTGAAAGGCCGCTACCAGGCATTTACCCAGGCGGATCTGACCAACCTGCGCGCCGCTGGCTATGACAAGCCGTTCAAGACCGTTGCCGAAGGGGTAACGGAATATATGGCCTGGCTGAATCGCAACGCGTAAGAAATAAGCATGAAGATACTGGTGATCGGCCCGTCATGGGTGGGCGACATGATGATGTCGCAAAGTCTCTATCGCACGCTCAAGGCGCGCTATCCCCAGGCGATAATCGACGTGATGGCACCCGCGTGGTGCCGTCCGCTGTTATCGCGGATGCCGGAAGTCAATGAAGCGATCCCGATGCCGCTCGGCCACGGGGCGCTGGAGCTTGCCGAACGCCGCAAGCTCGGCCATAACCTGCGCGACAAGCGCTATGACCGCGCCTGGGTGCTGCCAAACTCCTTTAAATCTGCCCTGGTGCCTTTCTTTGCGGGCATCCCGCACCGTACCGGCTGGCGTGGAGAGATGCGCTACGGCCTGCTGAACGACGCCCGGATCCTGGATAAAGAAGCCTGGCCGCTGATGGTGGAGCGTTACGTGGCGCTGGCCTACGACAAAGGCGTGATGCGCAGCGCGAAGGATCTCCCCCAGCCGCTGCTGTGGCCGCAGCTGCAGGTTAACGAGGGAGAAAAATCCCAGACCTGCAACGCCTTTGGCCTGTTGCCCGATCGTCCGCTGATTGGCTTCTGCCCCGGCGCGGAGTTCGGCCCGGCGAAACGCTGGCCGCACTATCACTATGCTGAACTGGCGAAGCAGCTGATCGACGAAGGCTATCAGATTGTGCTGTTCGGCTCGGCGAAAGATCATGAAGCGGGGAATGAAATTCTCGCCGCGCTGAGCATCGAGCAGCAGGCCTGGTGCCGCAATCTGGCCGGGGAAACCCAGCTGGAGCAGGCTGTGATCCTGCTGGCCGCCTGTAAAGCCGTGGTCACTAACGACTCCGGCCTGATGCACGTTGCCGCGGCGCTGAACCGCCCGCTGGTGGCGCTGTACGGCCCGAGTAGCCCGGACTTTACTCCGCCGCTCTCGCATAAAGCGCGGGTGATCCGCCTCATCACCGGCTACCACAAAGTGCGTAAGGGTGACGCCGCCGAAGGCTATCACCAGAGCCTGATCGACATTACCCCGCAGCGTGTCCTCGACGAGCTTAACGAACTGCTGTTGAGCGAAGAAGGATAACGGATGCGGGTATTGATCGTTAAAACCTCCTCGATGGGCGACGTGCTGCACACCCTGCCCTCGCTCACCGACGCCATGCAGGCGATCCCGGGTATCCGTTTTGACTGGGTCGTGGAAGAGGGCTTCGCGCAGATCCCAACCTGGCACGAAGCCGTAGACCGGACGATCCCGGTGGCGATCCGTCGCTGGCGCAAAGCCTGGTTCTCCGCCCCTATTAAGGCTGAGCGTCAGGCCTTCCGCGACGCGGTCCAGGCCCAGCGTTACGATGCGATCATCGACGCCCAGGGGCTGGTCAAAAGCGCGGCGCTGGTCACCCGACTGGCGCACGGCGTGAAGCACGGCATGGACTGGCACAGCGCTCGCGAGCCGCTGGCGAGCCTGTTCTACAACCGCCGCCACGCGATCGCCAGGCAGCAACACGCGGTGGAACGCACCCGGGAGCTGTTCGCCAAAAGCCTGGGTTATGCAAAACCTGCCAGGCAGGGGGATTACGCGATCTCCCGGCACTTCCTGCACGATGCGGAGCACACAGGCGCGCCTTACCTCATCTTCCTGCACGCCACCACCCGGGATGATAAGCACTGGCCGGAAGCCCACTGGCGCGACCTGATCGGCCTGCTGAGCGGTACGGGTCTGCGCATCAGGCTCCCGTGGGGAGCCCCGCACGAAGAGGCCCGGGCGAAGCGGCTGGCGGAAGGCTTTGATTATGTGGACGTGCTGCCCCGGATGAAGCTGGACGGCGTGGCGCAGCAGCTGGCGGGGGCAGCGGCGGTGGTGTCGGTGGATACCGGCCTCAGCCACCTGACGGCGGCGCTGGATCGTCCTAATATTACGCTTTACGGCCCGACGGATCCGGGTCTGATTGGCGGCTACGGCAAAAATCAATATATCTGCCGCCCGGAACATTCATCGCAGTTGAGCGACCTTTCCGCCGCTGCGGTTTTTGCGCAATTAGAGCCGTTGCTGGCAGCAGAGAGAGCCTATGTCTGATTTTTTCTCAGCGGAGCGCCCACCGAAGCGCGTGCTGATCGTTAAGCTGCGTCACCACGGTGACGTCCTGCTGACCTCGCCGGTGTTTACGGTGTTGAAAAAGAACTACCCCGATGTGGAAGTAGATGCCCTGGTGTATGACGACACCCAGGCGATGCTCACCAGCCATCCGTATATCGATCAAGTACATACCATCGGCCGCAACTGGCGCAAAAAAGGCTGGTTCGCACAGTTCCGCCTGTACCGCGCGCTGCTCACGACCCTGAAGGCGCGTCAGTATGACGTGCTGATCAACCTCACCGAACACTGGCACGGCGCGCGTCTGGCGCGTCGTCTGAAACCGCGCGTTTCCGTCGGCTTTAAGCCCGATAAACGCAGCGGGCTGGCACGTCGTCGCTGGGTGAAATCCTTCACCACCCTCTATCCGGCGATCCAGGATAACAGCCGCCATATGGTGGAGGTGAATCTGGATGCGCTGCGGCGGATCGGCATTCATCCGCAGACCGAGGCCGACAAACATACCCTGTTTGTGCCGGGCGATGCGGCAGAAGCCTCGATTGCGGAAAAACTGGCCGGATTTGGGCTGGCGAGCCAGTCCTACATTCTGGTGCACCCGACGTCGCGCTGGATGTTTAAGGCCTGGGATATCAACAAGCTGGCGGCGACCATTGATACCCTGGCGGCCCGCGGCCTGCCGATTATCCTCTCTGCGGCACCGTCCAAAGAAGAGACCGCTTATATGGATGAGCTGCGTGCCGCACTCACCCAGCCGGTGTTTGACTTAAGCGGTCAGCTAAATCTGAAAGAGCTGGGTGCGCTGATGAAGCACGCGCGGGTCTACTTTGGCGTCGATTCGATGCCGATGCACCTCGCCAGCGCGGTGGGAACGCCAACCGTCGCGATCTTCGGCCCGACCGGGGCGATCAAGTGGGCTCCGTGGGGGGTGAACTACCGGGTGATCGTTGCCGGATTTACCTGCCAGCCCTGCGGTAAAGCGGGCTGCGGCGACAGCGGCGTCTCCGACTGCATTACGGCCATCACCCCGCAAATGGTGCTGAGCGCGATTGATACGCTGCTGCTGGAAAACCCGGCATGAAGCTGGCTATCGTCCGACAGACCTATAACCCCAACGGCGGCGCGGAGCGTTTTGTCTCCCGCGCGCTGAACGTGCTGGCGCAGGATACGGCCCTGGATGTGACGCTGATTGCCCGTCAGTGGGAGGACGCCGCCGGCTGGAAAACCCTGACGGTCAACCCGGCCTTCCGCAACCGTCTGGACCGCGAATCGGGTTTTGCCCACGCCGCGGCGGCGCAGTTTGCGCAGTTCGATATCGTGCAGAGTCACGAGCGTATTCCGGGGGCGACCATCTTCCGCGCCGGCGATGGCGTACATGCCACCTGGCTTGCGCAGTACAACCGCATCCAGTCGCCGCTGGCGCGCTGGGCGCAGTCCCTGAGCCGCTACCATCGCTATATTTTGCAGGCGGAAGCGCAGATGTTTACTCATCCTGCGCTACGTAAAGTGATCTGTAACTCGAAGATGGTGCGGGATGATATCGCCCGCCGTTTTGGCCTGCCGGATGACAAACTGACGGTGATCTACAACGGTGTGGATACCGCCCACTTCAGCCCGCAAGTGCGCTCGCTCTCACAGCGTGATGCGCTGGGGATCCCCCAGGCGGCCCCGGTGCTGGCCTACGTCGGTTCCGGGTTCAGCCGAAAAGGGGTAGCGACGGCGCTGCGCGCCATTGTTCCTCATGCGGATGCCTGGCTGCTGGTCGCCGGTCGCGATAAACACGCGCGCAAATTCGAAAAACTGGCCCAGACCCTCGGCGTGGCATCCCGGGTGCGTTTTCTGGGGCCGGTTGCGGATGTGCGCCAGGTCTACGGCACCGCCGACGCGCTGATCCTGCCGACGCTGTACGATCCCTTCCCGAATGTCTGCGTCGAAGCGCTGGCCTGCGGTCTGCCGCTGCTTACCAGCCCTGGCTGCGGCGCGGCGGAGTGGATTGAAGAGGGCGTTAACGGCTGGGTGCGCGACGCGCTCGACGCCGAAGGGTATCAGCAGGCGATCGGCCTCTGGCTGCAGGGTCGCGAACAGGGAGCGGATTATTCAGCAGCGGCACGCGCCACTGCTGAGCCTTATACCCTGGAACGGATGGCGAAAGAGCTGCAGACGCTCTACCGCGACCTGCTGCGCTGAGCCGCGGTGGAAAAGACCTTTTCCATCGCCTCCAGCATGCACTCACGGGTGAAATGGCTGCACAGATAATCGTACCCCTGCTGCGCCAGCTTTTCGCGTAGCGCGTCATCGCTGTATAACTGCATAATCGCCTCGCGCAGCGCCGTTTCGTCGCGCTGCGCTATCAGGATCCCGGTCTGGCCATTAATCACCGCATCTGCCGTGCCGCCCGCGTCGGTGGCGATAGTCGCAATTCGTGAGGCCAGCGACTGTAGCACGCCCTGCGGAACACCTTCCATATCGTGCGACGGGCTGAGCGCGACATCAAAGGCCGGGAACCAGCGCTCCGGATCGCTGCGGTGTCCCGCCATCACCACCCGCTGCTGCAATCCCAGGTCGATAATCTCCTGCTCCAGCGTCGCTTTATGTGGGCCTTCACCGACGATCGCCAGCCTGATGTGTGGATTATCAATGGTAGCCAGGGCGCGCAGCAGCACGCTATGGCCCTTGTTAGGCCGCAGGTGCGACACCACGCCCAGCCAGAAATCGGCCTGCGACAGGTCGCAGTGCTCACGGGCGGCCTGTTTATCCGCCGGGTGAAAACGCAGGGTATCCACGCCGCTCGGTACGGAGGTGCTCTGCGCCATCGGCACGCCGATATCCGCCATCTGCTGACGCAGCGCTTCTCCGGTGGTGACGATATGGGCGCAGGCTTTGCGAAACAGCCAGCGGGTAGTCCAGTTATTACGCGGAACGCCGGAGGCATGACGGGTACGCACCAGCGGAACCGGATCCGACAGGGTAAGATTAGCCAGCGCCACCAGCCAGGTATCGGCAGAATTATGGCTGTTGATGACATCAATGGACGGGCGGTTCTCTTTCAGCCAGCGGCGTAGCAGTTGCAGGTTACTCAGGTTTTTACGCCGAAGCGGCATAGTCACCACCCTTAACCCGGCATCGCGTGCCAGGCTATGTAGCGGTGCGCTTTCCGGACAAAGTATGGTCACCTGATGGCCGCGTTGAATCATCCCTAAGGACTCATTAATGATGCGTAAGGGCTGTCCTCCCTTACCACCGTCTGCTTCAGTGTGAACAATATGCATACTTTTCCTGTTTATTGTGCAATGACTTGCCATAACAACAAATTATAACCGTTACCGCCCGGGTAATACATAAAGCCTGGCGCCTGAATCCCCGTAACGGATTATTCTTGCTTACAAACATTGTCCTTCTGTAGGTCTGGCATTTGTGATAGTTTTCTCTGGCTTTTTATTTCCCACGGAAAAACCGTGGAGATCGCTCACAGCGTTGTTAACCAGCCGGTCAAGAGCCGAAAAATCTTTAACCAGCCCAAAATATATGACAAATACTCGTAACATTCTGACAGGCCTGTTAGTCCTTGCTGTACTGGCTTTATGTTTTATCTGGCCTATTCCCAACGATCAGCTGCCCTTTCACCGCAATGGATTGATTTATCCTATTGTCGCCGTGGCACTTGGCCTGTTTTTTAGTGGAGTAACAACCAGACAAAGGCTGGATTTAAGCAAAATTAAGTTCGTTCTTATTGTGATATGGGCGTTAACTTTCTTTATTGTGATTAATGGTTTTTTTGTTGCCCCCGACATAAAAGAGATGGTTTCTGCCTGGAGTGGCCAGTGGTTACGCCCGGTATTACTGTTCTGTGCTGGCCTGGTATTATTACCGGCGATCCAGAGAACATTCCCTTCAATGACTGCCGCCCGCTTCTTTACCCTGGTGATCCTCTTCTTCTGGGGCGTGGTCTGCGTACATTTGCTGGATTCAGTCTGGTTATACTGGCGCGACGGTTATATTCACTGGGGTGAAACGCGGATCGTCTATAACCGCACCCGCATGAGCTTCCAGGTCAACATGATTACCGGCTTTATCCTGGCTGAATTACTGGCGCGCGGTCTGCTGCATCAACGCTTCCTGCGCCTGAACACCCCCGTGCTGGCGGTGATGCTAATAAGTAATCTGCTGTGTACCGCGCTGGTGGACACCCGCTGGGGCACCATCGGTCTGGTCGGCAGTCTGTTCTCTACTTTCATTCTGCTGAGCCTGCACAGCATGCGACGTAGCAGAGTCATCGTCACTGGTGGCATTCTGGTAGGTCTTGTTGTTGCTTCTGCGCTACTCGGTTACGCCTCATGGAAAACCGACCCACGCTGGCAAAACCTTGAAAGCGATGCCATCGCGGGCTGGAATGCCCCCTTCACAAGCTTTTGCTACAACAAAACAGACGGAGCGGTACCCGTTAACAGCCTGGGTGTCCCCATGAATCATTCCAACGGCTGTCGGGCCAGCTTCTTCCATCAGGGCTGGAACCTGATTGCCGAGCACCCAGCGGGCGTAGGGGCCAAAAAAGAGGCCTTCCGCTATGTCCTCCGTCGGGATACCCAGGATAACCGTATTAACATTCCTCATAGCCATTACGGTCTGATTGAATTCGGTATTCAGAACGGTGTGATTGGCATTGCGGGCTGGCTGATCCTGCTGGTGGGCTGCTGGTATATCGGCTGGCGGGAGTTCCGCCGCGGCAAAATGATGGTGGGAATGTTCCTGCTGCTCTTTACCATCGGGTTCTTCTGCCGAACCATGGTCGATCACAACCTCAAAGATCACTATCTTGAGCAGTATATGTTACTGACCGGCCTGCTGGTTGGCATGTGCGCTCTGCGCCCTGGAAACACTGAAAAGCAAACGTCCTGATCGCTCTGACGCGCCAGCGGAATAATCACCCTGGCGCGGAACGCTTTAGCCTGTCGGCTGTCGAATTGCCAGCAAATGGCCTCGTTATACCCTTTTTATTGCTGCGTATTTTTACGGAGAAAGCATGTCTGAAACGCCTCAATTAAGCCTCATCGTTGCCGTTTTTAACGGCGAAAAATTCCTGAGCGCTTTTTTTGACAGCATTAAACAGCAGAATTTATCGAGCCTGGAACTCATTATTGTTAATGACGGCTCAACGGATGGCTCCGCTGAAATTATTGCCCGCTATGCCGACGAATTTAGCCATTTCAGGATAATCGATCAGCCAAATGGTGGCGTATCGGCCGCACGCAATACCGGTCTTGCTGTGGCGACCGGCGAATACGTTGCCTTCCCGGATATTGATGACGTTATTTACCCTGGCATGTACCCGCGCCTGCTGGATATCGCCTTCGCGGGTCAGCTGGATGTGGCGACCTGTAACGGCACCTATATTTATGACGACGGCCGCCCGTCGAAAAAGATTTTCCCGTCCGACAAGCTGGCCTCAACAGGCGTGCTCGATGGCCCTGAATGGCTGCAGATGGCCCTGGCCTCGCGCAAATTCCTGCATGTCACCTGGTTGAATATCTACCGCCACGCCTTTATTAAAGCGCAGGGTTTTACCTTTGAACACGGCCTGCGTCATCAGGATATTCCCTGGACCACAGAAGTGCTGCTGACGGCCAAACGCGTGCAGTATATTGACGAAGTCTATTATGACTACCTGATCCACTCCGCGTCGGTATCGCACACGCCTGGCACCGACGACACGCGGATGCGCTCTTCGCGCCACTATATGAAAATCCTCGAAATGCTGGATGCCATCAATAAACGCTATCCAGAACAGGTAAAGCGTGTTCCGGCCTGCCGGTGGCAAATTGCCAAAGAGGGATTAGGGATCCTGCACAGCATTAACAATATTGAAGACAGCGCGAAAAAACGCGAAATCACCCAGGAACTGTTCGATCGCGGCATCTGGTCGATGATCTGGCAAAACGCGAGGGGTTTGCGCCAGCGCTGGCGTCTGGGACGTCGTTACTTCCGCCTTAAAAAAATCATCGGCTAACGAACATTATGAGCAAACTTAAATTACACGCGGTCTCCCGCGCTGATTTCATCGCCAAGAACTATGCAGACTTCCAGACGCTGCTGGATAACCGCGTCAATCCGGATACCATCCCGGAGCGTTTCTACTGCGGCGGACGCGGCGGCTGGACCTTCCAGACCACCCTCGCGCTGAAACACTATTACGGTGACGACATCGAGTGCTCGTTTGGATCGGAGTGTCGCCCGGATGCCATCAACCTGATGCATAACGATGATTTTGGCTCGCGCGTCAAACCCTGGCGTGGCGTGACCGTTGTCGCCCGTGCCGACCGCCCACCGGTGATTGGCGCTGACGTGGTTGTGGATCAGAACCCGGAAGCCGATAACCGTAGCAACGGCGTTTTTGTTCCCTACTGGCCGCAGCCGGGGGTAAAACCGCGTGAGCGTACCGATGAAACCGTTAAAACCGTGGCCTTTTTTGGCCGCGTGGACAGCTTCCCGGAAGCGTTCCGCAGCGAGGCTTTTAAGAAGCGCCTTGCCGAACAGGGCATTGATCTGCGTATCTCCTTCGATAACTGGACCAACTATCAGGACGTGGACGTCTGCATCAGCTTCCGCAAATCGCACGACCACAAACTGGCCCGCAAACCTGCCAGCAAGCTGATTAACAACTGGCTGGGTAAAACGGTAATGATCTGCGATGACGAGCCTTCGTACCGCGCAATCCGCGAAAGCGAGTTCGACTACCTGATCGCCAAAACCCCGGACGAAGCCTTCGATGCCATTATGCGGCTGAAAAACAATCCGGACCTGTATCGCCAGATGCGCGCGCAGGGCGACAAACGTCTGCAGGTTTACTCCCGCGAAGCGGTCGCCGCACGTTGGTTAAGCCTGTTTGAGGATATCTGGCGTAAAGGACTGCATAAACGCCCAACCCTGGTTCGTGCACTGCGTTTTGGTTTCGGTAAAGCCATTCGCCCGCTGACTAAAAAGTTTTAAGTAACCTTGAGTCCGTTCATGTTTAAAACATCCTCACAATCGTCACTCACGCCGCGCCGTAATATTCTGCGTACCGTGATACTCACACTGGTTTTCCTGGTGCTGTTTTCCCTGTGTGAAATCATCATCCTGCTGAAAGACCATGTTTATCAGCCGAAATCCAGCGACATGTCGCTGTATCTGATCATTTCCGTGCTGGCGGCCATCAGCGCCCGCTATTTCCTGACCCGTCTGCTGCTGGCCATCACCTTTATCGTGCAGATATCGGAAGCGGTCTATTACCAGTTCTACGGCCAGTTTTATGGCCCGAGTGAAGTCTGGCTGGCTTTTGTTGAAACCAAAGATATCGCCAGCGGCATCACGGACAGTCTGGGATCGCTTGGGATCTACTTTGCCATCATGGCCGTTGCGGTGATCTTTGCGCTGGTCTTTACCCGTCGTCTGGCGCCGCAGTGGCATAAATGGGTGGCGATGCCGTGCCTGCTGGCTATCGTGGTGATGTTTGCCGGTCAGTTCTATAAAGCTATCGACGGGCAGATGTATAAATTCAACCCGGACCTGCGCCACTCTTTACTGCGCAATGGTCTGTCGGCCATGAGCTACAGCGCCATTCGCCTGATCCCGGAAGCCCTTTCTGGCGAAAACCAGAGCGTTACGCACTATGAGCCCTATAAGGTCACACCGGTGGAGGGCAGCCACGCCGGGAAATACTCCATCATCCTGGCGATTGGCGAAAGCCTCAACCCGCATCATGTCAGCGCCCTGGGTTACGAACGCGACACCACGCCGGAACTGAAAGCGCTGATGCAGCAGTATCAGGGAACCGGCCGCCTGATCGTCTCGAACGCAGTTTCGACCCGTGTGGCGATCCCGATGCTGGTCAACAACCTGCGCGAACCGGACAACTACGCCGCCTATAAGTCGAAGTCGACCAACATCTTTACCAATGCCAAAAAGCAGGGCTACCAGACGGCGTTTATCTCTGCTCAGGGCCTGGAAGGGTTGAGCAACTGGATTGGCATCCATGATATCGACCTGTGGGAAGATACGCAGATCCGCCCGGCACCGGATGTGGGTGCAGACGTGGTGCTGACTCCTTCCGTTGAGCAGGCGAAGCTGGACTGGAACAAACCTTTCCTGATGGTGCTGAACAGCCGCGCGCCGCATATCCCTTATGAGCGCAATATCCCGCAGGGCTTCGCCAAATTCTCTACCCCACGCCTGAGTGACGACGTGGCGCAGAAGAAAAATGAGTACGATGATGCCGTGCGTCTGTACGACAAAGAGCTGGCCTCGGCGATCCGTACCGCGATGGCGAAATCTAAACTGCCGGTGCTGGTGTTTATTACCTCGGATCACGGCGAACGCGTCGGTGATGGCGGGCTGTTCGGCCACTCGATTGTCGAGATGCCGATTGCCCAGGTGCCGTTCCTCTACTTCAGTAACGATCCGGCGTATGCGATGAGCGCTATCAGCCCACAGGTCCCGCTTAACCATTTCCAGATGGCGACGCTGATCAACAGGATGCTGGGGTATGCGGTCAGTAACCCGAACCAGAAGGACGACAGCTACTACATCACCGGGGGGGATATTCGCGGCCTGTCGGAGCGCGTCACCTACCACCTGAACGAACTGCCGGAAGCGGAACGTTAAGCAGAAATCATTAAACGGGCATCTGATGCCCGTTTTTTTATCTGCGAACGCACGTAACGCAGGCAAATGGCTGAGCAAAAGCGCAAAGGGATAGCTTTAAACGGCCTAAATGCTTAGAATTTGCCCGCCGAAACTGAAAAAACGGATAATCGCTTGGAATTGTTGTATACCGCTCTGCTCTACATTATTCAGCCACTGGTGTGGCTACGACTGCTGCTACGTAGCCGTAAAGCGCCCGCCTACCGTAAACGCTGGGCTGAACGCTATGGTTTCTGCCGCAACAAAGTTGCGCCGGACGGTATCCTGCTCCACTCCGTGTCCGTGGGCGAAACGCTGGCGGCTATTCCGCTGGTCCGCGCCCTGCGTCACCGTTATCCGTCGCTGCCGATCACCGTCACCACCATGACGCCAACCGGCTCCGAACGCGCCATGTCCGCTTTTGGCAAAGATGTGCATCACGTCTATCTGCCTTACGATTTACCCTGCGCCATGAACCGTTTCCTCAACACCGTGCGTCCCAAGCTGGTGATCGTGATGGAAACGGAACTGTGGCCAAATATGATTTCCGCCCTGCACAGTCGTAAAATTCCCCTGGTGGTGGCTAACGCCCGCCTGTCGGAACGATCTGCGAAGGGGTATGGCAAGCTGGGCAAATTTATGCGCCGCCTGCTGAGTAAAATCACCCTGATTGCCGCCCAGAATGAAGAAGACGGCGCGCGATTCCTGTCGCTGGGCCTGAAGCGCAACCAGCTGGCGGTCACCGGCAGCCTGAAGTTTGATATTTCGGTGACCCCGGAACTGGCAGCCAGAGCGATTACCCTGCGTCGCCAGTGGGCACCGCGCCGTAAGGTGTGGATCGCCACCAGCACCCACGACGGCGAAGAAGAGATTATCCTCCAGGCGCATCGCCAGCTTCTGGAAAGCTTCCCGGATCTGCTGTTAATTCTGGTGCCACGTCATCCTGAGCGTTTTAAAGATGCCCGTGACATGGTGCAGAAAGGCGGGTTCAGCTTCATTATGCGCAGCAGCGGTGAAATCCCCTCCTCCGGCACCCAGGTGGTGATTGGCGATACCATGGGTGAGCTGATGTTGCTGTACGGCATTGCCGACCTGGCCTTTGTTGGCGGGAGTCTCGTGGAGCGCGGCGGGCATAACCCGCTTGAGCCGGCAGCACACGCCATTCCTGTGCTGATGGGGCCGCATACCTTCAACTTCAAAGATATCTGCGCCAAACTGCAGCAGGCTGACGGGCTGATTACGGTCACCGATGCGAATTCCATCGTGAAGGAAGTGTCGACCCTGCTGACCGACGAAGACTATCGTCTGTGGTATGGCCGTCACGCTGTCGAAGTGCTGCATCAGAATCAGGGGGCATTGACCCGCCTGCTGCAACTGCTGCAACCTTACCTGCCCGTGCGGAGCCATTAATGTCTGCGCGTCTGTCGGTGGTGATGATCGCCAAAAACGCCGCAGACCTGCTGCCGGATTGCCTCGCTTCCGTGGCCTGGGCCGATGAGATCGTCCTGCTCGATTCCGGTAGTAACGACGCCACCCTCGAGGTCGCCCGCGCGGCCGGGGTGCAGGTCCATATCAATACCGACTGGCAGGGTTACGGCATTCAGCGCCAGCGCGCGCAGCAGTTCGCCACCGGCGAGTATGTGCTGATGATCGACACCGACGAGCGCGTCACGCCAGAGCTGCAACAGGCCATCCAGCGCGTGCTGGAAGCACCTCAGCCTGATACCGTCTACAGCATCGCCCGGCGCAACTACTTCCTGGGTCGCTTTATGCGCCACAGCGGCTGGTATCCCGATCGCGTGATGCGCCTGTACCCACGCACGCGCTATCAGTACAACGATAACCTGGTGCATGAATCCCTGGCCTGCGACGGCGCGCACGTGGTTGCCCTCGAGGGCGATCTGCTGCACCTCACCTGCCGTGATTTCGCCAGCTTCCAGCGCAAACAGCTTAACTACGCCACGGCCTGGGCTCAGGAGCGCCATCAGCGCGGTAAGACTACCTCGCTGGCGGGTATCTTCAGCCACACCGTCGGAGCGTTCCTGAAGACGCTGGTGCTGCGTGGCGGCGTGCTGGACGGTAAACAGGGCTGGTTACTGGCGGTGGTTAACGCTCAGTATACTTTTAATAAATACACCGAGCTGTGGGCGCTGAACCGCGGCTACTCAGAGAAAGCGTGAGCCATGAGCACAAAAGCGATCTATCCGGGTACCTTCGATCCCATCACCAACGGTCACATTGACATCGTCACCCGTGCGGCCAGCATGTTTGATACGGTGATTCTGGCGATTGCCGCCAGCCCCAGCAAAAAGCCGCTGTTCGACCTTGAGGAGCGGGTGGCCCTGGCAAAAGCCGCTACCGCGCACCTGCCCAATGTGGACGTGGTGGGCTTTAGCGACCTGATGGCGAACTTTGCCCGCGCTCAGCAGGCCAATATCCTGATTCGCGGCCTGCGTGCGGTAGCCGATTTTGAATATGAGATGCAGCTGGCGCACATGAACCGCCATCTGATGCCCGAGCTGGAGAGCGTCTTCCTGATGCCCTCCAAAGAGTGGTCGTTTATCTCCTCTTCGCTGGTGAAAGAGGTGGCGCGCCACGCGGGTGATGTCACCCATTTCCTGCCTGCCGTGGTGCATCAGGCGTTGATGGACAAGCTGAAGTAGCTCCTGCCTTTTCGCCGGGCGGCGCTGCGCTTGCCCGGCCTACAACACATCACTTCTGGCACTGACGACAGTAGAAGGTGGCGCGCTGAGCGTGCTTCGTCGCCACTATTGGCGCACCGCAGACCCGACATGGCTCATCTTTACGGCCATAGACCTGTAGCTCCTGAGCAAAGTAGCCCGGCTTGCCGTCGCTCTGCAGGAAGTCCTTCAGGGTGGTTCCGCCCTGCTCAATCGAACGCAGCAGCACCGCTTTAATCACCCTCACCAGCAGCTCGCACTCTTGTGCAGAGAGGGAGGAGGCCAGGCGATCGGGATGGATCCCGGCGGCGAACAGCGATTCACTGGCGTAGATGTTACCGACGCCGACCACCAGCTTGTTGTCCATCAGCCAGGGTTTAATCGGGCTTTTCTTCTTCGCGCACTTCGCCTTCAGGTACTCCGCATCAAAATCATCCGAGAGCGGCTCCGGCCCCAGGTGCGCGAGCACGTTATGCCCTTCCAGCTCCTTCGTCCACAGCCAGGCGCCAAAGCGGCGGGGATCGGTATAGCGCAGCACTTTGCCGTTACTCATCACCAGATCGACGTGGTCGTGCTTTTCCGCAGGCAGCTCTTCGCTGAGAATGCGCAGGCTCCCGGACATCCCCAGGTGGATGATGATCCAGCCATCCGGCAGCTCCAGCAGCAGGTACTTCGCGCGACGCTGTACGCTGAGGACGGGTTTATCGCTCAGGGCGTGGATCTCATCAGATACCGGCCAGCGCAGACGACCGTTACGGACAACAGCATGAAGAATGGTCGCACCGACCAGGTGAGGCTCAATGCCACGGCGGCTGGTCTCTACCTCAGGTAATTCAGGCATGGTTCCTCCGTTGAGATGCAGAATGCAAAAAACCCCGCAGATGCGGGGTTTTTCAGTACAAGGAGTCTAAAATTATTTAATTTTAGCTTCTTTGTACAGTACGTGCTGGCGTACAACTGGATCGAACTTTTTCAGTTCCAGTTTTTCCGGCTTAGTACGTTTGTTCTTCGTGGTGGTGTAGAAGTGACCTGTACCAGCAGAAGAAACCAGCTTGATTTTCTCGCGAATACCTTTAGCCATGATTTAGTTCCTCTTTAAGTACTTAGTACTTTTCGCCACGGGCACGCAGTTCGGACAGAACTGTATCGATGCCTTTCTTATCAATAACACGCATACCTTTAGCAGATACACGCAGGGTGACAAAACGCTTCTCGCTCTCAACCCAGAAACGGTGAGAGTGCAGGTTCGGCAGGAAACGGCGTTTAGTCGCGTTCAGTGCGTGGGAACGGTTGTTACCGGTCACCGGACGCTTGCCAGTAACTTGGCAGACTCGGGACATGTCTATTCTCCAAAAATCAAATTAGCTCGAGCTTCGTATGGGGTATCGGCGCCTCGTCAGGCTTTACAGCCCGGTCATCGCAGTTCTAAGTGAACCATCGATTGCCAGGCCCAATTGCCAAACCCGAGATTCTCAAAGGTGGCGTAGTATACGCTGACTCGAGGATGTGCTCAAGTCCCGAACAGACAAAGATCCCGATGGATCGCGAGAAATGGCTTAAATCCATCCACGTTCTGCAAACGAAACGTACTCTCCACGACCTATCACCAGATGATCAAGAACACGAATGTCCATGAATTGACAGCATTTCATGATGCGTGCGGTCACGTCTCTGTCGGCTTTGCTCGGTTCGGCGCGCCCTGAGGGGTGATTATGCGCGAGGATCACGCCAGCGGCATTCACTTTTATCGCTTCGCGTACAATTTCTCGTGGATGCACCTCCACATGACTCAGGGTCCCCGAAAATAACCGGGAATGTTTCAGCACCCGGTTTTGATTATCGAGGAAAATCACCATAAAAATCTCTCGCTCCTCTTCCGCCAGCTGGCTGCGCACAAATTCCCGGGTCATCTCCGGGTTCTCCAGCGGACTTTCTCGTCTTATGCCCGAGCAGTAGTAACGACGGGCAAGCTCTGCAATTCCCCTGAGCTGGGCGAAGGTTGCAATACCGATCCCGTCCACCCGCCTGAAGGCTGGCAACTCGGCGCTCAGCAAGCCATGCAGAGAGCCGAAATGCTGCAACAGGTCTTTCGATAGCGTGAAAACGCTTTTACTTCGCGTGCCGGTTCGCAGGAACAGCGCCAGCAGCTCATCGTCCGTCAGCGTCGTCGCGCCCTCAGCGAGCATTTTTTCCCGCGGCAACTGCGGGGATGATGTGTCCATACTCTCTCCTCCTTGCTGGTCAGGCTATGCTGCCACAGACCCGGACACCTCACGATGACGGATTTCTGGTCTTGCGTAACGCCTCGCAAAGTGGCGGATGGACACCATCCCGATGCATTTCGGATTGTGATAAAATGCCCCCCTCTCAGGTGAACCCAACAGGAAAGAATCATGATGAGCCTGGCCGGTAAAAAAATCGTTCTCGGCGTCAGCGGCGGCATTGCAGCCTATAAAGCGCCGGAACTGGTGCGCCGTTTGCGTGAGCGCGGCGCGGACGTGCGGGTGGCAATAACCGAAGGGGGCAAAGCGTTCATTACGCCATTGAGCCTGCAGGCCGTGTCGGGCTACCCGGTGTCGGACAGCCTGCTCGATCCGGCAGCAGAAGCGGCGATGGGGCATATCGAGCTGGGTAAGTGGGCAGATTTAGTCATCCTCGCCCCGGCCACTGCCGATCTCATCGCCCGCGTGGCTGCCGGCATGGCCAACGATCTGGTCTCCACCATCTGCCTCGCCACCCCGTCCCCCGTCGCCGTGGTGCCTGCCATGAACCAGCAGATGTACCGCAATGCGGCCACCCAGCATAATCTGGCGACGCTGGCCTCTCGTGGCCTGCTGATCTGGGGGCCAGACAGCGGCAGCCAGGCCTGTGGCGATGTCGGCCCGGGCCGCATGCTGGATCCGCTGGCGATTGTGGATCTGGCCGCTGGCCATTTTTCACCTGTCAACGATCTGCAACATCTCAGCATCATGATTACCGCGGGCCCGACGCGCGAACCGTTGGATCCGGTGCGCTATATCACTAACCAAAGCTCCGGCAAGATGGGCTTTGCCATTGCCGCCGCCGCCGCACAGCGCGGCGCCAGGGTCACGCTGGTCAGCGGCCCGGTATCGCTGCCGACGCCACCGCGGGTGCAACGTATCGACGTCACGACCGCGCTGGAGATGGAAGCAGCGGTTCAGGCGCAGGCGCAACAGCAGCAGATTTTTATTGGCTGTGCCGCCGTGGCAGACTACCGCGCAGCCGCCGTCGCGGATGAGAAAATTAAAAAGCAAGGCGATGAAATCACAATAAAAATGGTGAAAAACCCGGATATCGTTGCCGGTGTCGCCGCACTAAAAGATCGTCGACCTTACGTTGTTGGGTTTGCCGCTGAAACGAATAATGTGGAAGAATATGCCCGGCAAAAACGTACCCGCAAAAACCTCGATTTGATTTGCGCGAACGACGTATCGCTGGCCACCCAAGGATTTAACAGCGATAGCAACGCATTGCACCTATTCTGGCAGGATGGAGAGAAAGTCTTACCGCTTGAGCGCAAGGAACTCCTGGGCCAACTATTACTGGACGAGATCGTTACCCGTTATGATGAAAAAAATCGACGTTAAGATTCTGGACCCGCGCGTTGGTCAGGAATTCCCGCTGCCGACCTATGCCACTTCCGGCTCTGCTGGTCTTGATCTGCGTGCCTGCCTCGACGACGCCGTAGAGCTGGCACCGGGCGCCACTACGCTGCTGCCGACCGGTCTTGCCATCCACATTGCCGATGCCTCTCTGGCGGCGGTGATCCTGCCGCGTTCTGGCCTTGGTCATAAGCATGGCATCGTGCTGGGCAACCTGGTGGGCCTGATCGATTCTGACTATCAGGGTCAGCTGATGGTCTCCGTCTGGAACCGTGGCCAGGACAGCTTCACCATTCAACCCGGCGAGCGTGTCGCCCAGATGGTGTTCGTCCCGGTGGTACAGGCTGAATTTAATCTGGTAGAAGACTTCGACGCCACCGATCGCGGCGAAGGCGGCTTTGGCCATTCCGGGCGTAAATAAACCCGGCTAAACGCATCCCACAATCTAATAACGTATTAACACACCGCAAACAGACGTTTGCGGTCGTTGTGTGGATGTCAGCCTGACAAGTGCTTATTTTCAGGGGTATTTTGCAACATGGCAGAAAAACAAACAGCGAAAAGGAATCGTCGCGAAGAAATACTTCAATCTCTGGCTCTGATGCTTGAATCCAGCGATGGCAGTCAACGCATCACCACCGCGAAACTGGCCGCCTCTGTGGGCGTGTCGGAAGCGGCGCTGTACCGTCATTTCCCCAGCAAAACGCGGATGTTCGACAGCCTGATCGAGTTTATCGAAGACAGCCTGATCACCCGCATCAACCTGATTCTGAAGGATGAAAAAGACACCACCGCACGGCTGCGTCTGATTGTTCAGCTGATCCTCGGTTTTGGCGAGCGCAATCCGGGTTTAACCCGTATCCTGACCGGCCACGCGCTGATGTTTGAACAGGACAGGCTGCAGGGGCGCATTAATCAGCTTTTCGAACGTATTGAAGCGCAGCTGCGCCAGGTATTGCGCGAAAAGAAGATGCGTGAAGGCGAGGGTTACAGCATTGATGAATCACTGCTTGCCGGGCAGGTGCTGGCCTTCTGTGAGGGGATGCTCTCCCGCTTTGTGCGCAGTGAATTCAAATATCGTCCAACGGACGATTTTGACGCCCGCTGGCCGTTAGTGGCGGCCCAGTTGCAATAACAATGCAGGCCCGGTAAGCGCAGCGTCACCGGGCAATTCATTTACACGCCAAACTCTTCGCGATATGCACGTACCGCCGCCAGGCTCTCTGCCATCTCCGGCTTCTCTTCCAGATAGGCAATCAGGTCTTTCAGGGTGATGATCGACGTTACTTTGCAGCTGTAGTCGCGCTCCACTTCCTGAATGGCAGAGATGTCGCCACGTCCGCGCTCCTGGCGGTCCAGCGAGATCAGCACACCCGCCAGCGTCGCGTTGTGGGCCTGGATAATCTCCATCGATTCACGAATGGCGGTGCCCGCGGTGATCACATCGTCCACCAGCATGACCCGGCCTTGCAGCGCGCTGCCCACCAGATTGCCCCCTTCACCGTGGGTTTTGGCCTCTTTACGGTTAAAGCAGTACGGCACGTCACGATCGTGGTGCTCTGCCAGCGCCACCGCGGTGGTGGTGGCAATCGGAATACCTTTGTACGCCGGGCCAAACAGCAGGTCGAATTCGATCCCGGAATCAACCAGCGCTTCGGCATAGAAGCGGCCTAACAGTGCCAGATCGCGCCCGGTATTAAACAGCCCGGCGTTAAAGAAATAGGGGCTCTTGCGCCCGGATTTCAGCGTAAATTCGCCAAACTTAAGTACCTGCTTGCTAAGCGCAAACTCAATAAACTGGCGCTGATAGGGTTTCATGGGTTTACTCCTCATCTGACTTTGCTTTTCTACGGACAAAAAAAAGGCGACTCATCAGTCGCCTTTAAAATTAATTTTCTAACGCCGCCTTCTGCGTCGTTACGATAGATTCGATCCCCTCCCGGGCTAGCGCCAGGAGCGCGAGAAGCTCTTCATGGGTAAAGGGCTCACCTTCTGCCGTGCCCTGCACCTCAATGATACGACCGTCTTCGGTCATCACCACGTTCATGTCGGTCTCTGCCGCGGAGTCTTCAACGTACTCCAGATCGCACAGTGCTTCGCCATTGACGATCCCAACGGATACCGCTGCAACCATGCCTTTCAGCGGGTTAGCTTTCAGCTTACCGGCCGCGACCAGTTTGTTCAGGGCATCGGCCAGCGCCACGCAGGCACCGGTAATGGAGGCAGTACGCGTACCGCCGTCCGCCTGGATCACGTCGCAGTCCAGGGTGATGGTGAATTCGCCCAGCGTTTTCAGATCAACCGCAGCGCGCAGCGCACGGGCGATCAGACGCTGGATCTCCATGGTGCGGCCACCCTGTTTACCCTTCGCTGCTTCGCGGGCGTTACGGGTGTGGGTAGAGCGTGGCAGCATGCCGTATTCGGCAGTGATCCAGCCCTGACCCTGGCCTTTCAGGAAACGCGGCACGCCCTCTTCAATGGAAGCGGTGCACAGCACTTTGGTGTCACCAAATTCAACAAGCACAGAGCCTTCAGCGTGTTTTGTATAGTTACGGGTCAGGGTGACGGGGCGCACCTGGTTGGCGCTACGACCTGATGGACGCATGATGATATCTCCGGCTTGAAACGAATGTGGCTGCGCATTATACGGATTAAACGCGCTTATTCCTATCCTGAGAAAGCCCCGAAAGCTATAATCCCCCCATCTCTCCTTAAAAACGGAAATGTCTATGATCCGCAGTATGACCGCCTACGCCCGCCGTGAAATCAAGGGTAGCTGGGGCAGCGCGACCTGGGAAATGCGCTCGGTAAACCAACGCTATCTTGAAACCTATTTCCGTCTGCCGGAGCAGTTCCGCAGTCTTGAGCCTGTGGTTCGTGAGCGTATCCGTGCTCGCCTGACGCGCGGAAAGATTGAGTGCAACCTGCGTTTTGAGCCTGATGCGAGTGCGCAAGGGGAGCTGATCCTCAACGAAAAACTGGCTAAGCAGCTGGTGAACGCCGCTAACTGGGTCAAGATGCAGAGCGACGAAGGCGAAATCAATCCGGTAGACATTCTGCGCTGGCCTGGAGTGATGGCGGCTGGCGAACAGGATCTGGATGCGATTACCGCTGAAATCCTGGCGGCGCTGGACGGTACGCTGGACGATTTCATCGTGGCCCGTGAAACCGAAGGTCAGGCGCTGAAGGCGCTGATCGAGCAGCGTCTGGAAGGCGTGAGCGGCGAAGTGGTGAAAGTGCGTTCCCATATGCCGGAGATCCTGCAGTGGCAGCGTGAGCGTCTGGTTGCCAAACTGGAAGATGCCGAAGTTCAGCTGGAGAATAACCGTCTCGAGCAAGAACTGGTGCTGATGGCCCAGCGTATCGATGTTTCCGAAGAGCTGGATCGCCTGGAAGCGCACGTCAAAGAGACCTACAACATTCTGAAGAAGAAAGAGGCCGTAGGCCGCCGTCTCGACTTTATGATGCAGGAGTTCAACCGCGAATCGAACACCCTGGCATCGAAATCGATCAATGCCGACGTCACCAATTCTGCGATTGAGCTGAAGGTGCTGATTGAACAAATGCGCGAGCAGATTCAGAACATCGAATAATCATCCCGGGTAGCTCAGCTTGAGCTACCCATTACTTTTTCTCATGCTATAAACCATCGTTATATAACAATTGTCTTTTCTACGTTGATAAAAATGCAGTGAATGGATTAGCTAAACTAAGCTAAAAACCTTCGCCTTAGAAAAACTCAATCGTGATCTGCTCCTCAAAAGGCTACTCTGCCGACGTTTTATTTGGGGGCAACAATGCTTTTACACATTCTCTATCTGATTGGTATTACGGCCGAAGCGATGACCGGTGCGCTGGCGGCTGGACGTCGTCGTATGGATACGTTCGGTGTCATCATCATCGCCACCGCAACGGCGCTCGGCGGGGGCTCTGTTCGCGATATGTTGCTAGGGCACTATCCCCTCGGCTGGGTCAAACACCCTGAGTATGTGGTAATTGTGGCTGTTGCTGCTGTGCTCACGACTATTTTCGCCCCTGTGATGCCCTACCTCCGGCGTCTGTTTCTGGTACTGGACGCGTTAGGCCTGATCGTGTTCTCTATTATTGGTGCGCAGATTGCGCTGGATATGGGGGAAGGTCCGATCATAGCGTCTATCGCCGCCGTGGTGACTGGCGTATTTGGCGGCGTTTTGCGCGATATGTTTTGTAAACGTATTCCGCTGGTTTTCCAGAAGGAGCTTTACGCCGGGATCTCATTCGCTTCAGCCTTGCTGTACATCACATTGCAGCATTATGTATCGAACAACGATCTCATCGTGATCGCAACGCTACTCACTGGTTTCAGCCTGCGTATGCTGGCGCTGCGCTTAAAACTTGGGTTACCCGTTTTTCATTACACACACGATTCGCACTAAATTTTGGACGCAGGGATATCCGGTATATGCACAATAAAAAGCACTTTTGCAGACTTAAAATATATCGAAAAGCGAATACAATACCGTTCTGCAATCACTTTGAAAAATATACTGAGAACTGATGTCATTTGCTAAAGCCTCCGTCCTCATCATAGATAAAAAAATCAGCAGCCATTTTTTAATCTTGCTGCTGATCTCTGTATTGTTACAAATATGGCCAGTGTACTTTACGCAACCTGCTCGTTTTATGGTGCGTATTGCGATTTGTAATAGTCTTTTGTTGCTTAGCGCGGCGGCTATCTATCGCTACATTCCTGGTAAAATTATTGCCTTCATTCTTACTGTTTTTTTGACGCTCAATTTTGCGTTTGCGTTCAATACCTGGAATGTTTACCAGAGCGAATTTAACACCGTTTTTGCCATGAGCATTCTGGCAACCCATATTGCTGAAGCTAAAAGCATGTCGGGACTCTATATCAGTAGTCTTCCCGTTATCATGGCCTATTTTTTTATCACCTGGTATGCCATTAAGTCGCTGAGCGAAAATCTGTCGGATCGGGCAAAAACTATCAGTATGGTGTTACTGGTTGGCTACATGGGCTGGTATTCCACCGCAAACTGGCTGAAACAGCGCAAAGACCTGGAGGTCTATTATCCGTTAAGTTCGCGGATCCTGACGAATACGCCATTTTACACCGGTTCGGAATTTATTATCGCTTACCGGGATAGTGCATTGGCGGAAAAAATCAGTCAGCAAAATGTGCATTACCCTGCCCTGCAATACCACCAGACCGGCATTGAAAACTACGTGGTGATCGTCGGTGAATCCGCGCGCCGCAGCAATATGCAGCTTTATGGTTTCAACCAGGAAACCACGCCTGTCGAGTCATCGTTTAAAAAGAACGCGCTGATCTTTACGAATGCCATTGCCCCAGCATCAGCCACAGTGCTCGCAGTCCCGATGATTCTCAGTCAGGCCGACCCGGATAATTTCACTATCGACAAACTCGCCGACAATATTGTGAATATTGCCCGAAAAACAGGCTACTACACGGAATGGATCAGTGCGCAGGGGAGCTCAGGAAAGAGCAACAATTATATTGCGGCTATTGCATCCACCAGCCAAAAGTTGCGTTGGGTAAATACACAATATGATACGGAGCTGTTACCCGCTCTTGAAGAGGCACTGGAAAAACCCGGTAAAAAATTCATTGTTTTGCACATCAATGGCAGTCATGAAATGGCCTGTGACCGCTACCCTGCATCAGCCAGCGTTCTGAATACAGGGAATAAATATGAGGATTGCTATAACAATGCGATTCGTTATACCGATTACTTTATTGGCGAAGTGGCTAAGCGCCTGCAAAACACCCCGTCTTCAATGCTTTATTTTTCCGATCACGGGTTGGAAAAAAATCCGCTGCTGGAATCACTTTATATGCATGGTTCCCGTAATCCCAGTAAAGAGGCTTACCAAGTCCCACAGTTCATCTGGTACAGCCAGCCTGCACTTTCCAGCCAAAAACGACGGTTAGGATGGATTACAGACTACTGGTCCACCGCAAATAACTATTGGCTGATGCTCAACTGGCTTGGCATCTCTACGGGCATTGAAAACTGTCATTCAGTGCTGGGTACCTGCTACCAGAAGTCAACCGCCTTCCCGGTTATGGACGGCGGACGTCATATCTTCGAATATAGCCAGCTACGCGATACCTTTGACTCAGCCGATAAAAAAACGCCCTGGCGGAAAGCACAACCGGGATCCCTTTAAAATCCCCTGATGCCCTGTTCGCCCAGCCAGGCAGCCAGAGTCGTGACCGCGGGATCGTGGAAAAACTCGACCAGTTTTTTCGCTTTTTCCGCGCCGATGCCAGGAAGTTGTTGCCACTTTTTTGCATCTTTATCGCGTAACTGCTGCCACGAATGCTCATAAAGCGCTTTGGCTGCGGCTTTCGGTATGGGAACGCCCAGCGCAGCAACCCACCGAATAAAGGGCTGCTTACGAGCAAACTCAAAACGATGCCATAGCGTTAAGCCCCGCGTGGCATTCAGGCCTGGCGTGTTCTGGAGCTGCTCTTTGGTCCACGCCAGCCAGGAAAAGATGTTTTCCAGCTGATGGGCTTGATGTAATAGCCGCCAGTTCGACTCACCTACCCCTTCAATATCGAGCACTTGTTTCGAACTCAGCCAGGCCAGGCGGGCCATAAACTGCTCGTGGCATTCCGGCGAGGCATAAAAACAGGTGAGCGGCGTAAAGCGCGATTCTGGTGGGACCGGTTTTTGTCGGCTGGTCCCCCGCCAGACGACCTTATCCACCCGCGGGATCCCCTGTCCGGCCAGGCTGATCTGGACCTGATCGCCCGGCGCGATATCCAGTGCCTGCCAGCGACCCACCGACCCCAGATTGACGCGCTGCACCCGTTTATCATCAAGCTGTACGGGCTCGAGGGTGGCGACCACCGCTATCCTGCCGGTGCGTCCCACGGTAAAGGCGATCGCCCGAACCTCAGCGACCCGTGCCGCCGGGGCATATTTCCACGCCACTACCCAACTGCCGTCCCCGGGTAGCCAGCGTTTGCCTGCGGGCTCCTGTGCTGAGCGGATCACAATGCCATCGGTGACAAAAGGCAGCGGCGTGGTTAGCCAGCGGTCGCGCATTTTTTCAGCCTCATCCACCGAACCGATCGGGTGCGTCCAGGGTTCGGTGAGGGTGAAACCTGCCCGGGTTAACGCCTGCAGACGCTCGCCCATCGGGGCGGGACCGTCCGGCCAGGCCCAGATAAAGAGGCCGATGTGATCCAGAGTGGCGCTGGTATCCTGGCGCATCATCGCCCCGGCGACTTTTGCCCGCGCATTCATGCCGCCCATCTGCTGCTGGATATGGCTGTCGCGCTGTAAGAAGAGCTCTCCCTGCAGCACGCTGTTGGCGAGCGGGCCCGTTACTTTTGCGGGCACCGAGGCGATACGCTTTACTTTCGCCGTCCAGTCTTCGCCTTTCAGCCCATCGCCCCGGCTGGTGGCCTGTACCAGCTCCCCCTGGCGGTAGACCAGCGTCACCGCCACACCGTCCACTTTGGGCTGGATCCACAGGTCACGACGCGATCGCATCCACTGCCGGAGTGCCGCTTTATCGGCGACTTTCGCCACACCGGTATGGCTGACCGGATGCCTGACCGAACCGCCCGCAGGTAACAGCACGTCTGGCGTCGGTTCATCGCCAAAGCAGTGCCGCCACTGCTTCAGCCGCGCGGCCAGTTGGTCGTACACCTCGTCGTTGACCTCGCTGACGCCCTGCTGCCAGTACGCTTTATCCCAGCGGGCGATCTGCGCGCTGAGCCGGGCGATCTCCTGCTCTGCCTGCGTGGGCGACCAGACCGGGCATACCGCCAGACCGCAACCGCTCCAGAACCCCATCAACACCGCTAACCCTCGCCACATCGTCACTCCTCCCTGTTTTCCAGAGGGTATAACGCAGTGCGACACCCCACGCGACAGGCAAAACCAGACTTTACGAGCCCGCATCAGGACTTTGTTTCTGTTGCAGCAAACGGCGGAGAAAAGTGGAAAAGGGAGAGCAAAAATCAACACAGAAGCGGAAAAAGTGTGACAAAGGCTACGTCACGAAGCGGCGACGTGTATAATAAGCCCGTATGTAGGACTTTCTTCGCTAACACATACAAAAGACTCTCATGGCTCAAGGCACGCTTTATATTGTTTCTGCCCCTAGTGGCGCGGGTAAATCCAGCCTGATTCAGGCACTGTTAAAAACCCAACCGTTGTACGATACCCAGGTGTCGGTTTCTCACACCACGCGCGCGCCGCGTCCGGGTGAAGTGCACGGTGAACACTATTTCTTTGTCGATCACGACGAATTCAGAACGATGATTGGCAGAGATGCGTTTCTTGAACACGCGGAAGTCTTCGGTAATTACTACGGCACCTCGCGTGAAACCATCGAGCAGGTACTGTCGACCGGCGTAAACGTGTTCCTGGATATCGACTGGCAGGGCGCCCAGCAGATTCGCAAGAAAATGCCTGAGTCGCGCAGTATCTTTATTTTACCGCCGTCGAAAGATGAGCTGGATCGCCGTCTTCGTGGCCGCGGCCAGGATAGCGAAGAGGTTATCGCAAAACGTATGGCCCAGGCAGTTGCGGAAATGAGCCATTACGCCGAATATGATTACCTGATTGTGAATGATGATTTTGACGCCGCCCTGAGCGATCTCAAAACTATCCTTCGCGCCGAACGTCTGCGTATGAGCCGCCAGAAGCAGCGACATGACGCATTAATCACCAAACTGTTGGCAGACTGAACCCACATTCAGTATCATGCCCAGTCATTTCTTCATCTGTGGAGCATTTTAAGTATGGCACGCGTAACTGTTCAGGACGCTGTAGAGAAAATTGGTAACCGTTTTGACCTGGTGCTGGTCGCCGCGCGTCGCGCTCGTCAGATGCAGTCAGGCGGTAAAGATCCACTGGTACCGGAAGAAAACGATAAAACTACCGTTATCGCATTGCGTGAAATCGAAGAAGGTCTGATCAACAACCAGATCCTTGATGTTCGTGAACGCCAGGAGCAGCAAGAGCAGGAAGCCGCAGAACTGCAGGCCGTTACCGCCATTGCTGAAGGTCGTCGTTAATTAAACCTGCGGGTCGCCCTTGTATCTGTTTGAAAGCCTGAATCAACTGATTCAAACCTACCTGCCGGTAGACCAGATTAAGCGTCTCCAGCAGGCGTATCTCGTTGCACGTGACGCTCACGAGGGCCAGACACGTTCAAGCGGTGAACCCTATATCACGCACCCGGTAGCGGTGGCCTGTATTCTGGCCGAGATGAAACTCGACTATGAAACGCTGATGGCCGCCCTGCTGCATGACGTGATCGAAGATACCCCCGCCACCTACCAGGATATGGAACAGCTGTTTGGCAAAAGCGTTGCCGAGCTGGTGGAAGGGGTCTCTAAGCTTGATAAGCTGAATTTCCGCGACAAGAAAGAGGCGCAGGCCGAAAACTTCCGCAAAATGATCATGGCGATGGTGCAGGATATCCGCGTCATTCTGATCAAACTCGCTGACCGTACCCACAATATGCGCACCCTGGGCTCATTGCGCCCGGACAAACGTCGTCGCATTGCCCGTGAAACCCTCGAAATTTACAGCCCGCTGGCGCACCGTTTAGGTATTCATCACATTAAAACCGAGCTGGAAGAGCTGGGTTTTGAAGCCTTGTACCCGAACCGTTTCCGGGTGATCAAAGAGGTGGTGAAAGCCGCACGGGGTAACCGTAAAGAGATGATTCAGAAGATCCTTTCTGAAATCGAAGGGCGTTTGCAGGAAGCCGGTATTCCCTGCCGCGTCAGCGGTCGCGAAAAGCATTTGTACTCGATTTACCAGAAGATGGTGCTCAAGGAGCAGCGTTTTCACTCGATCATGGATATCTACGCGTTTCGCGTGATCGTCCACGACGCCGACACCTGCTACCGCGTACTTGGCCAGATGCACAGCCTGTACAAACCGCGTCCGGGTCGGATGAAAGACTATATCGCCATTCCGAAAGCGAACGGATATCAGTCTCTGCACACCTCGATGATTGGCCCGCACGGCGTGCCCGTTGAAGTGCAAATTCGTACCGAAGACATGGATCAGATGGCGGAGATGGGTGTTGCCGCGCACTGGGCTTATAAAGAGCACGGTGGCGAAAGCAGCACCACCGCACAAATCCGCGCCCAGCGCTGGATGCAGAGCCTGCTGGAGCTGCAACAGAGCGCCGGTAGCTCGTTTGAATTTATCGAGAGCGTTAAATCCGATCTCTTCCCGGATGAGATTTACGTTTTCACGCCAGAGGGGCGCATTGTCGAGCTGCCTGCTGGCGCAACTCCGGTCGACTTTGCTTACGCCGTGCATACCGATATCGGTCATGCCTGCGTGGGCGCGCGCGTCGATCGCCAGCCGTACCCGCTGTCACAGCCGTTGACCAGCGGCCAGACGGTGGAAATCATTACCGCACCTGGCGCCCGTCCGAACGCGGCGTGGCTCAACTTTGTGGTGAGCTCGAAAGCCCGCGCCAAGATCCGCCAGCTGCTGAAAAACCTCAAACGCGACGACTCCGTCAGCTTAGGCCGTCGTCTGCTCAACCACGCGTTGGGCGGTAGCCGTAAGCTGGCAGAGATCCCGAAAGAGAACGTGCAGCGTGAAATCGAGCGCATGAAGCTCGCCACGCTTGACGATCTGCTGGCGGAAATCGGTCTGGGTAACGCGATGAGCGTGGTGGTGGCGAAGAACCTGCAGCAGGGCGAAACCTCTGTGCCGCAGCCGTCATCAACCAGCCATGGCCATCTGCCGATCAAAGGCGCCGACGGCGTATTGATCACCTTTGCCAAATGCTGCCGACCGATCCCGGGCGACCCGATTATTGCCCACGTCAGCCCTGGTAAGGGCCTGGTTATCCATCACGAATCCTGTCGTAACATCCGTGGCTACCAGAAAGAGCCCGAGAAGTTTATGGCGGTTGAGTGGGATAAAGAGACCGAGCAGGAGTTCATCACCGAAATCAAGGTGGACATGTTCAACCACCAGGGTGCGCTGGCGAACCTGACCGCGGCAATCAACACGGCCTCTTCCAACATTCATAGCCTGAATACGGAAGAGAAAGATGGCCGTGTCTACAGCGCCTTTATTCGTCTGACCGCGCGGGACCGTGTGCATCTGGCGAACATCATGCGCAAAATTCGCGTGATGGCCGACGTGATCAAAGTCACCCGTAACCGAAACTAGCTTTATGAATTCAACACGTTATGCACGTATCTGTGAGATGCTCGCCAGGCGTCAGCCCGATCTGACGGTCTGCATGGAGCAGGTGCATAAACCGCATAACGTGGCTGCTATCGTCCGTACCGCCGACGCCGTCGGTGTGCATGAAGTGCACGCCGTCTGGAAGGGCACGCGGATGCGCCCGATGGCCTCTGCTGCCGCAGGCAGCAACAGCTGGGTGCAGGTTAAAGCCCACGATAATATTGCCGACGCTATTGCGCATCTGAAAGGGCGCGGCATGCAGATTCTGGCGACCCACCTTTCCGACAAAGCCGTCGACTTCCGCGAGATTGATTACACCCGCCCGACCTGCATTCTGATGGGTCAGGAGAAGACGGGGATCACCCAGGAAGCGTTAGATCTGGCGGATCAGGACATCATCATTCCGATGATCGGCATGGTGCAGTCCCTCAACGTCTCCGTGGCTTCCGCGCTCATTCTGTATGAAGCCCAGCGCCAGCGACAAAATGCCGGGATGTACAAACGCGAGAACAGCATGCTGCCGGAAGAGGAACAGCAGCGCCTGCTGTTTGAAGGCGGTTATCCGGTGCTGGCCAACGTGGCGAAGCAGAAAAGATTACCTTACCCCCACGTGAATATGCAGGGCGAAATTGAAGCCGATGCAACGTGGTGGGCCACCATGCAAGCGGCGAAGTAGTCATGCAAGGCCGCCTGCTGGATGCTGTGCCGCTCAATTCCCTGACGGGCGTTGGCGCGGCCCAGAGCAGCAAACTGGCAAAAATTGGCCTGCATACCGTGCAGGATCTCCTCCTGCACCTCCCCCTGCGTTACGAAGACCGCACCCAGCTCTATCAGATTGGCGACCTGCTGCCGGGCATTTATGCCACGGTGGAAGGGGAAGTTCTGAACAGCAACATCACCTTCGGCGGACGCCGGATGATGACCTGCCAGATCAGCGACGGCTCCGGCATTCTGACCATGCGCTTCTTTAACTTCAGCGCGGCGATGAAAAACAGCCTCGCTCACGGACGTCGGGTGCTGGCCTACGGCGAAGCCAAACGCGGGAAATACGGCGCGGAGATGATCCACCCGGAGTACCGCGTGCAGGGCGATCTCAGCACCCCGGAGATGCAGGAGACGCTCACCCCGGTCTACCCGACCACCGAAGGCATCAAGCAGGCGACGCTGCGCAAGCTGACCGATCAGGCGCTGGAGCTGCTCGACACCTGTGCCATTGCCGAACTGCTCCCACCCGAGCTGGCACAGGGAATGATGAGCCTGCCGGAGGCATTGCGCACCCTGCACCGCCCGCCGCCAACATTGCAGTTAAGCGATCTGGAGAGCGGGCAACATCCGGCGCAGCGCCGTCTGATTCTGGAAGAGCTGCTGGCGCATAACCTGAGCATGCTGGCGCTGCGCGCCGGTGCCCAGCGTTTTCACGCCCTGCCGCTCCCGGCCCAGGATGAATTAAAAGATAAGCTGCTGGCCTCACTGCCCTTTAAACCCACCGGAGCCCAGGCTCGGGTGACCGCCGAGATCGAGCGCGACCTGGCGCTGGACGTGCCAATGATGCGTCTGGTGCAGGGCGACGTCGGCTCCGGTAAAACGCTGGTGGCCGCGCTGGCTGCACTGCGCGCCATTGCCCACGGCAGACAGGTGGCCCTGATGGCGCCGACCGAACTGCTGGCCGAGCAGCACGCGAATAACTTCCGCAGCTGGTTTGCCCCGCTGGGGGTTGAAGTAGGCTGGCTGGCCGGAAAGCAAAAGGGCAAGGCGCGACAGGCGCAGCAGGACGCCATTGCCAGCGGGCAGGTGCAGATGATTGTCGGTACCCACGCCATCTTCCAGGAGCAGGTGCAGTTCCACGGCCTCGCGCTGGTGATCATTGATGAGCAGCACCGGTTTGGCGTGCATCAGCGCCTGGCGCTGTGGGAAAAAGGACTCCAGCAGGGGTACCATCCCCACCAGCTGATCATGACCGCCACCCCAATCCCGCGCACCCTGGCGATGACCGCCTACGCCGATCTCGACACCTCCACCATCGATGAACTGCCGCCGGGCCGTACGCCGGTGACGACCGTGGCGATTCCGGACACGCGCCGCAGCGACATCATCGATCGGGTGCGCAACGCCTGTCAGGAAGGGCGTCAGGCCTACTGGGTCTGTACCCTGATTGAAGAGTCGGATCTGCTGGAAGCCCAGGCGGCGGAAGCCACCTGGGAAGAGTTAAAGCTGGCCCTGCCGGAGCTGAACGTTGGCCTGGTCCATGGCCGGATGAAGCCTGCCGAGAAGCAGGCGGTGATGCAGGCCTTCAAGCAGGGCGATCTGCATCTGCTGATCGCCACCACGGTGATTGAAGTGGGGGTGGACGTGCCTAACGCCAGCCTGATGATCATCGAAAACCCGGAGCGTCTGGGCCTGGCGCAGCTCCACCAGCTGCGGGGTCGCGTCGGACGTGGCGCGGTGGCCTCGCACTGCGTATTGCTCTACAAAGCCCCGCTGTCGAAAACCGCCCAGAAGCGTCTGCAGGTGCTGCGCGACAGCAACGACGGCTTTGTGATTGCGCAACAGGATCTGGAGATCCGCGGCCCCGGCGAGCTGCTCGGCACCCGCCAGACCGGTAACGCCGAGTTTAAAGTGGCCGATTTGCTGCGCGATCAGGGGATGATCCCCGAAGTTCAGCGTCTGGCACGCCATATCCATGAACGCTACCCCGACCAGGCGGCAGCGTTAATCGAGCGCTGGATGCCCGAGACCGAGCGCTACTCCAACGCCTGATCAGCCAAACATCGGCAGCATCAGGTACAGCTTGATCACCAGCGCGTTAACGATATCAATAAAGAACGCCCCCACCATCGGCACCACCAGAAACGCCATGTGCGATGGCCCGAATCGTTCGGTGATCGCCTGCATATTGGCAATCGCCGTCGGGGTTGCCCCCAGACCAAACCCACAGTGACCCGCCGCCAGCACCGCTGCGTCGTAGTTTTTACCCATCATCCGCCAGGTCACGAACACCGCGTAGAACGCCATAAACAGGGTCTGTACCGCCAGAATGGCCAGCATCGGCAGCGCCAGCGAGGCCAGCTCCCACAGCTTGAGGCTCATCAGCGCCATCGCCAGGAACAGGGACAGGCAGACGTTGCCCAGCACCGATACCGCCCGTTCAAAGACGCGATAAAAGCCCATCAGCGCCAGGCCGTTGCTGAGGATCACCCCCACGAACAGCACGCAGACAAAGGTCGGTAGCTCAAAGGCAGACCCCGCCAGCAGTTGCGCAATGACCTTACCCACCGTCAGGCAGATGGCAATCAGCGCAATGGTTTCGATCAGCACCAGGGAGGTAATAATGCGCCCGACGTCCGGCTTCTCGAACGCCGACGGCACCGCTTCATCTTCCGGGCAGCCGTTCGGGGTGGCGGAGTGCTTCACCAGATAGCGCGCCACCGGGCCGCCGATCAGGCCTCCCAGCACCAGGCCAAAGGTGGCGCAGGCCATCGCCACTTCGGTGGCATTCTGGAAACCATAGCGCTCGATAAACAGCTTGCTCCACGCCGCCCCGGTCCCGTGTCCGCCGGAAAGCGTAATGGAGCCGGCCAGCAGGCCCATCAGTGGATCCAGCCCCAGCAGGGAGGCCATGCCGATACCGATGGCGTTCTGCATCACCAGCAGCCCGACCACCACAATCAAGAAGACGCCCAGCACTTTGCCACCGGCCCGCAGGCTGGCGAGATTGGCGTTCAGGCCGATGGTGGCGAAAAACGCCAGCATCAGCGGGTCTTTCAGGGACATATCAAAGTTGATTTCCCAGCCCATGCTTTTTTTCAGCACCAGCAGCGCAACGGCGGCCAGCAGCCCGCCCGCGACGGGCTCCGGGATGGTGTATTTTCTGAGAAGGGGGACACTGTGAACCAGTTTACGGCCAAGCAGTAAAACCAGCGTTGCCGCAACGAGGGTCGACAACGTATCGAGATGAATCATAGCGAGCTCCTTATATGGCACGTACTCCATCAACATGCGCGTTTTCCTGTGCCGTTTGCGCGACTTAAGCGCAATCGGGAGCAGGAGTGTAATGAACTTTGCCGTGGCGTGACAGAAAAGCCGCACTAAGCAGGGGGTTTTCTCTGCGATTTTTGCGAGCAATCGTTTGCTTTTCTCATCCACTCGGCTAAAATGCCCGCTTTTCTTCCTGGGGATCGCAGCAGATGTCCGTTAACGCCGTAGAACAGCAAGATGCGCAACCGATTGCGCAGCCGCATAACAGTGAACTGATTTACCGTCTTGAAGATCGCCCCCCGCTGGCGCAGACCTTGTTCGCCGCCTGTCAGCATCTGCTGGCAATGTTTGTGGCCGTCATCACCCCTGCCCTGCTGATCTGCCAGGCCCTCGGCTTACCGGCGCAGGACACCCAGCACATCATCAGCATGTCGCTGTTTGCCTCGGGCGTGGCCTCCATCATTCAGATTAAAGCCTGGGGTCCGGTAGGCTCCGGCCTGCTGTCGATTCAGGGCACCAGCTTTAACTTTGTCGCCCCGCTGATCATGGGCGGTACGGCGCTGAAAACCGGCGGCGCGGATGTGCCAACGATGATGGCGGCGCTGTTCGGCACCCTGATGCTGGCCAGCTGCACCGAGATGGTCATCTCCCGCGTCCTGCACCTGGCGCGCCGCATTATTACCCCGCTGGTCTCCGGCGTGGTGGTGATGATTATCGGCCTGTCGCTGATTCAGGTCGGTTTAACCTCCATTGGCGGCGGTTACGCGGCGATGGCCGACCATACCTTCGGTGCCCCGAAAAACCTGCTGCTGGCGGGCGTGGTGCTGGCAATTATTATTCTGCTCAACCGTCAGCGTAACCCGTACCTGCGCGTCGCCTCGCTGGTGATCGCCATGGCGGCAGGCTATCTGGCGGCCTGGGCGTTGGACATGCTGCCGCAGTCTGCCGCGTCGACCGACAGCCCGCTGATCGTGGTCCCGACCCCGCTCTACTACGGCCTGGGCATCGACTGGAACCTGCTTCTGCCGCTGATGCTGGTGTTTATGATCACCTCCCTGGAAACCATCGGGGATATCACCGCCACCTCTGACGTCTCTGAGCAGCCGGTCTCTGGCCCGCTGTACATGAAGCGCCTGAAGGGTGGCGTGCTGGCTAACGGCCTGAACTCCTTTGTCTCCGGCGTGTTTAACACCTTCCCGAACTCCTGCTTCGGCCAGAACAACGGCGTGATCCAACTGACCGGCGTCGCCAGCCGCTACGTGGGCTTTGTTGTGGCGCTGATGCTGATTGTGCTCGGCCTGTTCCCGGCGGTCAGTGGCTTTGTCCAGCACATTCCTGAGCCGGTTCTGGGCGGCGCAACGCTGGTGATGTTCGGCACTATCGCAGCATCGGGCGTGCGTATCGTCTCCCGCGAGCCGCTGAACCGCCGCGCCATTATGATTATCGCCCTGTCGCTGGCGGTGGGTCTGGGTGTGTCTCAGCAACCGATGATCCTGCAGTTTGCCCCGGACTGGGTGAAAAACCTGCTCTCTTCCGGCATCGCCGCGGGCGGGATCACTGCTATCGTCCTGAACCTGATTTTCCCGCCAGAAAAGAACTGATCCCCTTTCACGGCAGCAGGCAACTGCTGCCGTAACCCAGAATTCCGCCCTTCCAGCCTTGAGCAATGCGTATAAATCGTGCATAACTCCTTTATGTGCGTTTTACGTGATGGAAGACCATGAAATTTATTGGAAAGCTTCTCGTCGGTATTCTGGCCGTTCTGCTTATTGCGATCCTCGCGCTCTATATCCTCGTTCAGACCCGCTGGGGCGCGGCGCAGGTCAGCAGCTGGATCACGGTAAACACCGACTACGAACTCAATTTCGACCTGATGGATCACCGATTCTCATCGCCCACGCACCTGGTGCTGAAAAACGTCACCTTCGGGCGCGACGGTCAACCTGCGACCCTGGTCGCAAAAATGGTCGATATCGGGGTGAGCAGCCGCCAGCTCACCGATCCGCTGCACATGGATACCATCACCCTGTTCGACGGCACGCTGAACCTTTCGCCGCAGACCGCTCCTCTTCCCTTCCAGGCCGATCGCCTGCTGCTGAACAATATGGCCTTTAACAGCCCTAACACCGCGTGGGATCTGAGCGCGCAGAAGGTGACCGGCGGCGTGCGCCCGTGGCAACCCGAGGCGGGCAACGTGCTGGGTAAAAAAGCCAATATCCAGATTAGCGCCGGGTCGCTGACCCTGAACGGCGTTCCGGCCAGCAACGTGCTGATCGAGGGCGAGCTGACCGACAAAGAGGTTGTGCTGACCACCATCGGCGCGGATATGGCGCGGGGCTCGCTCACCGGCACCGCGCGCCGCGACGCCAACGGCGGCTGGAAGGTGGATAACATGCGCCTGAACGAGATCCGCCTGCAGAGCGATAAATCCCTGTCCGACTTTTTTGCCCCCATCATCACCCTGCCGTCGTTGCAGATTGGCCGTCTTGACGTAACCGACGCCCGCCTGCAGGGGCCGGACTGGGCGGTGACCGATCTCGATTTAAGCCTGCGCAACCTGACCCTGAGCCGCGGCGACTGGCAGAGCGAGGACGGTCGCCTGTCGATGAACGCCAGCGAGTATATCTATGGCTCGCTGCACCTGTTCGACCCGATCCTCAACGCCGAATTTTCCCCGCAGGGGATCGCCCTGCGCCAGTTCACCTCCCGCTGGGAAGGCGGGATGGTGCGCACCTCCGGCAACTGGTTGCGCAGCGGTAAAGCGCTGGTGCTGGATGATGTCGCCGTCGCCGGGCTGGAATATACCCTGCCGGAAAACTGGAAAACCCAGTGGATGGAGACCCTGCCGGAGTGGCTGCGCAGCGTCACGCTGCGCAAATTCGGCCTGAGCCGCAACCTGGTGATCGACGTTGACTCCACCTTCCCGTGGCAGGTCACCGCCCTCGACGGCTACGGCACCAACCTGCAGCTGGCGAAAGATCGCCAGTGGGGCGTCTGGGCGGGCACCGCCACCCTGAACGGCGCGGCGGCGACCTTTAACCGGGTGGACGTGCGCCGTCCGTCACTCTCCCTGACCGCTAACGCCTCGACCATCGCCATCAATGAGCTGAGCGCCTTTACCGAGAAAGGCATTCTTGAAGCGAAGGCCAGCGTCTCCCAGACGCCGGTGCGGCAGACCACCATAAACCTGACCGGGCGCGGCGTGCCGTTGAACCTGATCCAGCAGTGGGGATGGCCGGCGTTGCCGGTGACGGGCGATGGCAACTTCCAGCTCACTGCCAGCGGCAACGTACAGAAAGATACGCCACTGAAGCCGACGGTCAGCGGCAGGCTGAATGCGGTGAATATGGATAAACAGCAGGTCACGCAGACGATGACGGGCGGGGCGGTGAGTACGGTTGAACAACCGCCCGCACCATAATGTAGGCCCGGTAAGTGTAGCGCCACCGGGCATCAGGCCGCAGAGACGCCGGGTGGCGGCTTCGCCTTACCCGGCCTACAACATCAAAACCGTAGGCCCGGTAAGCGCAGCGCCACCGGGCGTTTTACAGACGGCTCAGAGATGAATAACTACCTCTTCCCCTTCGGCTTTCACCACCACGCCCGACTCGCTTCCCGTATGTGATGCGCCTTTCACGCCGCTAATCTGGTGCACATTGCGCAAACAGACCGACCAGTCCCGCGCCTCGCCGTTGCCTTTGAGGGTGAGGGTATTGCCGTTGCGCGTCGCAGTCAGGGTAAAGGCCACGGCACCGTTCGCCGCAGGCACCTCGCTCACCGCCGTGGCCCCATCGTCGAGGTTAAACAGCTGGAAGGCGGTGCCTTCGTTCCACGCATAGTCCGGCTTCTGGTCGTTGTTGCCCAGCGCCAGCAGGGTGTTATCGCGCACGTATACAGGCAGGCTGCGGAAGTCGTGCTGCTGTTTGTGCCAGCGGCTACCCCGGAGTTCGTCGTTGTGCCACAGATGCGTCCAGCGCCCTTCCGGCAGGTAAAACTGCACGTCGCCCGCCTCGCTGAACACCGGAGCCACCATCACTGAATCCCCCAGCATGTACTGGCGGTCGAGGTAGTCGCAGGCCGGATCGTTCGGGAACTCGAGCATCATCGCCCGCAGCATCGGCGTACCGAACTCACGGGCCAGGGCCGCCTGGCGATAGAGATACGGCATCATCCGGCATTTCAGCTGCGTGAAGTGACGCACCACGTCGCAGGACTCGTCATCGTATGCCCACGGCACCCGGTAGGATTTGCTGCCGTGCAGTCGGCTGTGGCTGGAGAGCAGCCCGAACGCGCACCAGCGTTTATAGACATGCGCCGGGGCGGTGTTTTCGAACCCGCCGATATCGTGGCTCCAGAATCCGAACCCGGAGAGCCCAATCGACAGCCCGCCGCGCAGGCTTTCGGCCATCGATTCGTAGTTGGCGTAGCAGTCACCGCCCCAGTGCACCGGGAACTGTTGTGCCCCGACGGACGCGGAGCGGGCAAACAGCACCGCCTCTTCCTCGCCCACCGTCTCTTTCAGCACGTTCCACACCAGCTCGTTGTAGAGGTAGGCGTAGTGGTTGTGCATCTTCTGCGGGTCAGAGCCGTCGAACCACTGCACGTCGGTGGGTATGCGCTCGCCGAAGTCGGTTTTGAAGCAGTCGACACCGATATCCACGAGGCCTTTCAGCTTGTCGGCGTACCATTTGCAGGCTTCCGGGTTGGTGAAGTCGTAGATCGCCAGCCCCGGCTGCCACTTATCCCACTGCCACAGGGAGCCGTCCGGGCGTTTCAGCAGATAGCCCTTCTCTTTCAGCTCCTTAAAGATCGGCGATTTTTGCCCGATGTACGGGTTGATCCACACGCAGACCTTGAGTCCTTTCTCCTTCAGGCGGCGGATCATCCCTTGTGGATCCGGGAAGGTCACCGGGTCCCACTCGAAGTCGCACCACTGGAAGGCCTTCATCCAGAAGCAGTCGAAGTGGAAGACGTGCAGGGGCAGATCGCGCTCAGCCATGCCGTCGATAAAGCTGTTTACCGTCGCTTCGTCGTAGTTGGTGGTGAATGAGGTGGTGAGCCACAGGCCGAACGACCAGGCCGGGGGCAGCGCCGGACGCCCGGTGAACTGGGTATAGCGGTTGAGCACCTCTTTCGGCGTCGGGCCGTCGATGACGAAATACTCCAGGTACTCGCCCTCGACGCTGAACTGCACTTTCGACACCTTCTCGGAGCCGATTTCAAAGGAGACGTTTTCCGGGTGATTCACCAGCACACCATAGCCGCGGTTGGTGAGATAGAACGGGATATTTTTGTAAGACTGCTCGGTGCTGGTACCGCCGTCGCGGTTCCAGGTCTCGACCGTCTGGCCGTTGCGCACCAGGGCGGTAAAGCGCTCGCCGAGGCCGTAGACGGTTTCGCCCACGCCCAGATCCAGACGCTCGAACATGTAGTTGCGATCGCTGTTGCCGTCCTGCACGTAGCCGTTGTTTTTCAGCTGGCTGCCGGTGATGCGCTGGCCGTTCCTGAGGAAATCCAGCGCCCAGAACTCGCCTTTGGTAACGCGCACGCTGACGTTGCCGCTTTTCAGTTCGGCATACTCCGCGTTGTTTTCAATCTGCACGTTGACGTCTTTCAGGACGTTGAGCGGATAGTGCGGGCCGTTATCCAGTGCGCCCTGGAAGTGCTCGAGGCGCACCCCGACAATCCCCTCCTGCGGCGCAAACAGGCGCACCGTGAACATCAGGGTGTCGAGCTGCCAGGTGCGCTCGCGCACGTCGCGCGGGGCGACATAGATCACCAGGTCGTTGCCCTGCTGCTCCACATCGAACACCTGCACCGGATACGTTACGTTCAGGCCCGGTTGAATGAGCCAGTTTCCGTCACTGATTTTCATGCTTTCGTCCTCTTAGTTCTGCAATTCTTTGCTGACCGGCAGGGTGTTGAACTCCTGCTGATTACGACGCGCGCCCTGCGCCAGGTCGTTCATGATTTTCATCAGGAATGGCGTTTTCAGGCTGTAGTAGCGTTTGGCGATCACCGCGCTCAGCAGGTAGCACGCCGCCGGGACCAGGGTAAACAGGGCAATGATGATGCTGATGGTGGCGCTGTTCTGGGTTTTGGCTGCGGCATCGTAGCCGCCGCCTGCCAGCATCCAGCCGATTAACGCTCCGCCCAGGGCCAGGCCCAGCTTGAGGACGAACAGCGTGCCCGCAAAGCTGATGCCGGTGAGGCGTTTGCCGTTGGTCCACTCGCCGTAATCGACGGTGTCGGACATCATCACCCACTGGATCGGCGTCACCAGCTGGTGCAGCACGCCAATCACGAAGATAAAGCCGAACATGGTGATGCTGGCCTGCATCGGCACGAAGAACATCGCTACGCTTGCCACCGCCAGCAGGGCGTTGGTCCACCAGAAGACGCTGACTTTGCATTTCCAGTCGGTGAGCGGCTTCGCCAGCGCGGAGCCAATCAGGTTGCCGACGCAGTAGGTGGTGAGGAAGGCGACGAACAGCTCCGGCGAGCCCATGATCCAGGTGACGTAATACATCATCGCGCCACCGCGCACGCAGACCGCCAGAATGTTGAGGATGGTGAGCAGCCCGACGATGCGCCACTGGTCGTTGCGCCAGATGTCGCGCAGATCTTCGCGCATGCCGGTGGTGCTCGGCGGCACCTGGATGCGCTCTTTGGTGGTGAAGAAGCAGAACGCCAGCATCAGGAAGGCCACCACCGACAGCACCGCAATGCCGCCCTGGAAGCCGAACGCTTTATCCTCGCCGCCGATCAGGTTCACCAGCGGCATCATCAGCACCGTGGAGAGCATGCCGCCCGCGGTCGCCAGCACAAAGCGCCAGGACTGGAGGGAGATACGCTGCGTCGGGTCGTTGGTGATCACCCCGCCCAGCGCGCAGTAGGGGATGTTGACCACGGTATAGAGCAGGGTCAGCATGGTGTAGGTGACGGCGGCGTAGATCATTTTGCCGTTCAGGCTGAGGTCCGGCGTGGTGTAGGCCAGCACGCAGACCAGGCCGAACGGGATGGCACCGAACAGGATCCACGGACGGAATTTCCCCCAGCGGCTGCGGGTGCGGTCGGCAATCAGCCCCATGCAGGGGTCGGAGATGGCGTCCAGCGCGCGCGCCAGCAGGAACATGGTGCCGACAAACCCGGCGGGGATACCGACGATATCGGTGTAGAAGAACATCATGTAAAGCATGACGTTGTCGAAAATGATGTGACTTGCGGCGTCACCCATGCCGTAACCAATTTTCTCTTTGACGGACAAGACTTCGCTTTTCATTGTTTTTCCTTCACGCGTAGGGCGCTGAGACCGGTTACATGTTTTGTAAACCTTCCCTTCGCAGGCAGGTATTGCGTTTTCTGGTTACGTTTTTACGTTTCTTGTTTTTTGTGATCGCGGTAAAAGTACGGAGGCGAAGATCGTAAGGTGAGGATTTTCTTAAGGTTTAGTCTGGAGGGGTTAATGCAGGTCAAAAAAGGGGTGAAATAAGTGAGGGAAAAGATGGGGTAAATGATTGAAAGTAGCTATAATGCGCCCCGCCTCCATGTAGCAATCGAGGCGCGGAAGATCGTCATCTCCGGTGAGGTGGCTGGACTTCAAATCCAGTTGGGGCCGCCAGCGGTCCTGGGCAGGTTCGACTCCTGTGATCTTCCGCCAAAATTCACCAACCTCTGAAATTGTTAGTATTCTTTTAAGCTGTTTTGTTATATATATTACTACTAGATGTAGTGTTTGAAGTTTAAGATATCATTTGCAATAATTATAGCTTGATATTTTTAATATATTTAATCCCAATATATGCTAACATTATATTTATCATTCAAAGGAGTATTTATGATAAATGGAATTGGAGTAGCTAACTTCCGAAGTTTCAAAAAAAAGACACTTATAGAACTAAAACCGATAACTGTTTTCGTAGGAAAAAACAGCAGTGGTAAAAGCTCTTTATTAAGAACATTTCCTTTGTTCCGACAATCTGTTGAAGAGAATACTACAGGTCCCGTCTTATGGTATGGGAGATATGTTGACCTTGGGGATTTTGATGAAATAAAATCAAATGGTAGTGAAAGTAATAATATAAATTTTACTTTTAATCTCACTATAAGTGAACAAAGCCAAAATAGATATTCTCATTATCGATACTGGAACACCCCATTATCATCGATGAACTTGTCAGTTGACTTAACTGTTTATTCAAAAGATCGAAAAACTAAAACGAGAGAAATAGTAATCAGCCATTCTGATTTTTCAATATCCTTATACATCGATGATAATGAAAATGCCAAACTCACTATTCATTCTGGGGAAGTTCATTTAGAAAGAGAGGGACTTGCAGTTAGAAATCTTGGTCAATTTATTCCTAGCATAATACAGAAGAAAAACAAAGAAGACCAAATACTAAACACAAATAAAAGATATATGTACGGCCCAAGTATTGATCGAGCTCTCGAGATTTCTTTTTTAGAATCAGCAACAAGAACAATACAAACACATTTCCATAGCAAAACAGATGTTACAAGAATAACACATACACTGAGTAGGTTGACGTTCCTTCCATTTGAAACCACAAAAATCATGCTTGAGGCGTTATTTAAGGAACAAAAAACATTTATAAAACATTTTCAGCAAAATGAAAATGAAATAACTGAAAATATTTACCCCTATATTTTAGGATATAATATAAACTTATTGACCGATCTTATTAATCGTACTCTAGCTGAAACATTCAATAAAATTAAATATATAGCACCTTTACGCGCCACCTCCGAAAGATTTTATCGTTTTCAAGACTTACAAATCAATGAGATAGATCATACTGGTTCTAACCTAGCGATGTTGCTAAATTCATTAAAACCCCACGAAAAAAATAGATTTGAAGATTGGACTAAAGAAAATTTTGATTTTGTCGTTAAAGTAAAACAAGTTGGTGCGCATTTTGCTGTAACTATATCCACAAATAGTAAAGATGAATTTAATATTAGCGATATGGGATTTGGGTATTCTCAAGTATTACCGATTGTGACTGCAATTTGGCTGGAAACAGAAAGACGGGTGAATAATCTTCCCAAAACTCCAATTACCTTCATTATAGAACAACCTGAACTGCATCTTCATCCATCGTATCAATATAATCTTGCAAAAACATTTGCAAAAGTAGTAGCTAAGGCTAAAAAAAGCGAACTTGATCTTAAAATCATATTTGAAACCCATAGTCAAAATATGATCGAGGCCTTAGGAGAGTGTGTTGAAGATGAAAATTTAGCTTTTAAAGCAGATGATATTTCAATATTAGTCTTTGATAAAGATGAAGAGAATAGTACTAAAGTAACAAAATCATATTTTGATGACAATGGTTATCTAGAAAACTGGCCGATTGGCTTTTTCTCAGGGCAATAACCATGCTTATTCAATTAAAAAATTATAATTCCGAACATATATTATCTACTGAAACATCAATTTCAGTAGATAATCTTCTTCGCTCGTTTCAAGAAAGAAAACATATATTACTTTCGAACCGTTCTTTCTTTAAGCAAATCATTGATGAAAAAAAGAGAGTTTATAGTCATAACGCAAAGCAAGTAGCTTTTGAAGCAATGAGAGGCCAGACTGAATATTCTTCATTAATTAATCTAGTTAGCTTTTACATTATAGTTGATTTCAATATAATTGATAACACTACAAAATGGACAGAAAATGGAAGCACAGTTAATTTTACTGTTGGCCCTAATTATTTTAAAGACTCATCCAGATTGCAGGCATCAAATATAATATTCGAAAACATTACTGATAATGATTTTTATCAAATAATAGTCAACTATTTTTCACGTAAATACAAGGCAAATTTATGTAATATAAATTGTAACCCTATCAACGGGGGAGGTGGAACCACAAAAGAAGTTTTCGAAAGATGTATTCAGAATGAAAATCTTGTATTGTGTTTATTAGATAACGATAAAAAACACCCAAAAGGACCTTTTGGAAGTACATCAAAGGCCTTTGGAAAAGAAAAATTTAGTAAAACTGGAATGGTCAAAATCCTAGACGTACATGAAATAGAATCCTTGATCCCTTTAGAAACACTTGAGTTTTCCACAACAAATAGTGTGACTAGAAGTAAGACTATAAATTTCCTAAAATCATCTTTAAAAAATCATGAAGAAATAAAATTTTACTTTGACCATAAGAAAGGTTTAGAACTCAAGACTGCTTTTGAGCTAGATAAACTGCATGGTCCATTTTGGATTCCTCTTTTAAAACAATCTCGCGATATTGAAAGATCAGATTGTTTAGATGAAGAAAAATGTGTCTGCAAGGAATCATGTATGAAAGTAGACGGACTGGGGGAAAATATACTCTCCAAGTCAATAGAGTTTATCCAAAAAGGCAATTTGCAAATATATACACCACAACTGCCTCCTTTATTAGAAAGTCATTGGATAGAAATAGGTAAGCTGTTATTTAGTTGGTGCTGTGGGCCATCCAAAAAAACCAGATTAACTTGAGAGTTTAATCACCCATTGGGATGTATGCCCTTTTTTCTCAATGCCTCCCTCGCCAGCTCCTTCAACCAGCTGGCGAGACTCACTCCTTCCTCCGCCGCAACAGCATCCAACTGTTCCTTCAATGCCGGATCAATACGCATTTTAAACTGCGGGGATTGCCCACCGCCCTTTGGTTTTTTTTCGCGCGCTATGATTGACATGGGGCCACCTATCCATCTACTCTAAATCACATTAGGAGGCCACCTAAACCTCCATTTTTATCAACGCTCCAGTGTGCAGGAACACACCGGAGCGTCTAACCTCACCAACTATCAAGGAGTTGATTATGGCTGATTCGCATTCTACCCCAGACACCACCGCAACCGGAACTGAGCGTACATTAATTGTGGGATATCGCCCGCAAGGTCTCGATCGCAGTACGCCAAACCTGATCCTTTCCGGCAAATGGCTGCGGGCGGCGGGGTTTGATACCGGGGATAAAGTCACGGTGAAAGTTATGGATGGCTGCATCGTGGTGATGGCGCATAGCCCGCATGAGAAGGCCCTGCTGGCTGAATTAAAGCAGGCGCAGCAGAAGCTGAAAGGGATTGAAGGGGCGCTGGCGCTGGCTTCATAACAGCGATTAAACCAGGTGCGGTATGCTCCCCCTCACCCCAACCCTCTCCCTCCAGGGAGAGGGAGAAGTTCATGCCCGCATGTTCCCCCTCTCCCTAAGGGAGAGGGAGTTTACCGTGCCAATCTTTTTTTCCTCAGCCCCTGTGACCCCCTTCACAACTTCACCGCAAACTCCCCGCCGCGCAAAAAATGGGAACTCTGTGAACAAAGGCTGGCAAGCCGCTCTTTAGCGCCCCGGTATACTCAGGACGACACAAATCAGAATGAGTACCCTACAACATGAAAACAACAGACATCGCCTCGGGCAGCTACGTTAAAGTCAGCGTTCGGGAAAAGATTGGCTACGGGTTTGGCGATCTGGCTTCTAACCTGTCGTTTGGGTTTGTTTCGCTGTTCTTATTGTTCTTCTACACCAACATCTACGGCATCACCGCCGTTCAGGCGAGCCTGATCTTTGTTATCGCCCGCGTGCTGGACGCCCTGTTCAATATCTTTATCGGCTACGTGATCGATAAAACCAATACCCGCTACGGCAAGCTGCGCCCTTATTTGCTGTTCGGTGCCGTACCGCTGGGGCTGCTCACTATCCTCTGCTTCAGCACCCTGGGCGACGAGTTCAAGTTTTACTACGCCCTGATCTCCTACACCCTCTATTGCCTGGCCTATACCGCGGTCAATACCCCCTACTCCGCGATGACCAACATGCTCACCCAGCATGAAGGCTCCCGCGCGTCGCTCTCGGTCTACCGCATGGTGCTGGCGATTGTCGGGTATCTGATTGTCTCCACCACGGCGGATATGCTGATTTCCCAGTTCACTGATAAAAAGCTGGGCTACGTGTTCGCCGTCAGCTGCTTCAGCCTGCTCGCCACCATCTTCTTCCTTGCCTGCTTTGGCATGACCAAAGAGCGCGTTAAAAGCCAGCCAGAGCAAAAAGCCCCGACGCTGAAAGAGATGATCGCCGCGGTCTCCGGCAACCTGCCGTTAATCAACCTCTCGGCGTTCACCGTCTTCTTCTACGTCGCCTACACGGTGTGGATGGCAATTGCGATTTACTTCATCAAATACACTCTGGGCGATGAGGCCTTTACCGCCAAATTCTTTATGATCCAGTCGGCGGCGTACGTGGCAGGTACCGTGGTCTCCGAAAAACTGATCGCCATGATGGGCAAAAGGCGCATGGTGCAGTTCGCGCTGCTGATCGGCATCCTCGGCATGCTGTTCCAGTATTTCCTCGCGGGCAGCAACGGTACCCTGATCATGACCGGCGTCTGCCTGTTCAGTATTACTCTGGGCATGGGCTTCGTGGCGATGTGGTCGATGATTGCCGACACCGTCGAGTACGCCGAATGGAAACAGGGCGTGCGTGCCGAAGGGGCGATCTACGGCTTCTTTAACTTTATTACCAAAATCGCGATGGCTATTGGCGGCGGCTGCGCCGGGCTGATGCTCGACTATTTTGACTACTCTTCCGACCATCTCAGCGCCAGCGCCCTGGACGGCATCAACCTGATGATGACCCTGTTCCCGGCCCTGATGTTTGCCCTGAGCATGGTGTTCATCTTCTTCTACACCCTCGATGAACACACCTACCGAAATATCATCAAAGACATTGCGTTACGCAAAGCTAACGCGCTGTGATCTCAAAGGACATAAACATGAAAACTGACTTCCACACCCTGATTGCAGCGATGAGCGCCGAAGACAAAGTTGCCCTGCTTACCGGCAGCGGCCTGTGGCGCACCGCCACTCTGCCACAGCACGGCATTGAAGATATCGTGATGACCGACGGCACCTACGGCGTGCGCTACAGCACCAGCCAGATCGAACAGGGCGAAAGCTGGAATATCACCGATTTTCTCGACGTGATCGCGCAAAGTGCCGGTGATGTAGAGAACGAAGAGCAGAAAGGCGGCTCCGAGGCGCTGTTCAGCAAATCCCGACCGGCCACCTGCTTCCCGAACGGCTCGACTCTGGCCTGTAGCTGGGATATCTCGCTGGTGTATCAGATGGGTGAGGCGCTGGCGAAAGAGTGTCAGGAGATGGGCGTCGGGATCCTGCTCGGGCCGGGCATCAACATCCGCCGCACGCCGCTGGCCGGTCGCGGATACGAATACTACGCCGAGGATCCGGTAGTGAGCGGCGATATTGCCGCCGCGCTGATCAATGGCCTGCAGGATAACGGCGTGGGTGCCAGCCTGAAACATTTTGCCGCCAACAACTCCGAATACCACCGCACCGAGATGGACTCGGTGATTGAAGAGCGGGCGCTGCGTGAGATCTACCTCGCAGGCTTTAAGCGCGCCATCGATAAATCCAATCCGTGGACGGTGATGTCCTCCTACAACCTGCTCAACGGCGTGCAGACTTCGCAAAACCGCTGGCTGCTGACCGACGTGCTGCGTAACGAATGGCAGTACGACGGCCTGGTGATGTCCGACTGGTACGGGATCAAAAACCGCCCGGCCTCCCTGCTGGCGGGCAACGATCTGGCGATGCCGGAAACCCGCCGCGATAAGCAGGAGCTGCTTGAGGCCATCAACCGGGGCGAAATCCCTGCCGGGATCCTCGACAGCGCCTGCCTGCGGATGCTGACCCTGATTGAAAAAGTGCAGCGCCACCGCAGGCCGGGCTTTAAGGCCGATTTCCACCAGCATCACCAGCTGGCGCAGCGTCTGGCGGCAGAGTCCATCGTCCTGCTGAAAAATGACGACGCCATCCTGCCGCTGCAGAAAGGCAAACAGCGCACAATCGCGGTGCTGGGCAAGCCTGCCCAGGAGCCGGTGATCCAGGGCTCCGGCTGTGCCACCACCGTGCCCTATATGCTCGACCGCCCGCTGGACGAGATTTTTGAGGTCGCCGGAAATGATTTCAACATCGAGTACGCAGTGGGCACCCCGGAGGATAACGCCACTGATGAACAGGCCCTGGCGCAGGCCGTTGCGGTGGCGAAAAACGCCGATGTCGCAATCCTGTTTGTCAGCACCGCCATCGGTGAAGACGGGGAAAACGGCGATCGCAAAGACCTGGCTATTTTGCCTGGGCATGAGGCGCTGATCCGCGCCGTCGCCAGGGTGCAACCCAACGTAGTGGTGGTACTGGCCAACAGCGATGCGGTGGTAATGCCGTGGCTCGGGGAGTGCAAAGCCCTGCTGGAAACCCATTTTGGCGGCCAGGGCATGGGCCGCGCCGTGGCGGACATCCTGTTTGGCCGCGCTAACCCGTGCGGCAAGCTGACGGTCACGGTGCCCAATACCCTGGAAGAGACCCCGGCCTGGCTCAGCTATCCCGGCGAAAACCTGCGCCACCATTACAGCGAAGGGCTGTTCGTGGGGTATCGCTACTACGATCGCCGCAAACTCACGCCGCTGTTCCCGTTTGGTTTTGGTCTGAGCTACACCACCTTCGCCTACAGCAATCTGACCACCTCGGTGAGCGAGCTGGACGAGGGCCAGACGTTAACCGTCAGCGTGGACGTGACCAACAGCGGCAGCGTGGCGGGGAAAGAGGTGGTTCAGCTCTATCTGTCTGCCCCGGCGGGCGAACTGCTGCGTGAAGAGAAGGCCCTGAAAGCCTTTGCCAAAGTGCATCTTGAGCCCGGTGAAACCAAAACCGTGACCATGACGCTGACCCGGGACGACTTCGCCTGTTACCATCCGGGCATTGGCGACTGGATTGTTGATGCCGGAGAGTATCAGCTGCAAGTGGCGCGATCGTCCCGGGATATCGCCTTAAGCACCGCCATTATCGTGCGGGCCACGCCACGCTATGCCCCGCTGGAGATCAATAATTCGTTGACCCAGCTGATCAACAACCCACCGGCCTTCGCCCGGGTGGTGAAGCTGGTCGCCAGCAAAAATGGGGTCCCAGAGCAGCGGGTACGCGAGAAACTCTGTGCGATTGCGCCCGATCTGGTCTTCGGTCTGTTTATCTCCTTAACCGAATTCCTGACGATAGATATTACGCGTGAAGAGCTGGCGGAAGCCCTTGCCGGACCCGCACCGCAGCAGTAAAGTCCGATCGCGCCCTCTTGCTCTGGCAAGAGGGCCTTCACTCGACGGAGAGCCAGCCGATGTTTCCATTTTCTGTCACCCGGCATCCAGGGATTAGCTCGCCGCAGCAGACCGGGACCGCGATCCATGAGGGCAGCGGCTACGAACTGATCTCCTTTGATGCGGAGAAGCTGAACGTGTTTGCCGCCGAGGTGTACTACTGTGAACCGCACTGGCACTCGGCCCCGGAGCTGATCTGTATTCTGACGGGGGAGTTTTCCGTCACTCTGGGGCATAGCACCTCGGTCTTTACCGCTGGCGACATGCTGTGGATCAACCCAGATGAGATCCACTCCCTGGAGGCACGCGCCCCGAACAGTCAGCTGCTGACCATTCAGTTTGCGCCGAACCTGTTTGATGAGACCCATCCGGCACCGCTAATGGAGAACGGCTCCCTGACCAGCCAGCAGGAGAGTCAGATCAGAAGCAGCGTGATTGCGCTGGTGGAGCATCTGGTACATGCCCGGCCCTCTTTCAGCCGCATCGCCCTGATTTATCAGCTGTTAGGCACGCTTTCCGCCGCGGGCAGCGGTCAGGAGGACCGCCAGCAGGTCACCATCAGAAAAAAGGATCAGCAGCTGGTGAAGTACGGCATTGAGTTTATCAACCAGCACTTTGATGATGAGCTGAGCCTAAGCACTATCGCCGATAATGCCGGCGTCAGTTACCACCACTTCTCGCGCATTTTTAAGAAGATCAGCGGCTACAACTTCAAAGAGTATCTGACCATGATCCGCATAAATAAGGCCAAGCGGCTGCTGAAGGATACTCAGATTCCGATCACCGACATCAGCTACAGCTGCGGGTTTAGCGGCCATAAGCAGCTGATTTTCGCCTTCAACAAATACTGTCGCATGACGCCAACGGCTTTCCGGAAGCGCTATATCACGGCGATTAATGCTGCCGAAGCGTTGCAGGTGATGACCGACTCACGGTTTTTGCCGCTGGATGAAGGGGTGATTGCGCAACTGCGCGGGTTTTGAGCAGGTAGTTTTGTAGGCCGGGTAAGGCGAAGCCGCCACCCGGCAATACGCAGAAGTTAACCCTCGTACCGCATATGCAATAACGGGAACGGATTGCCCTGCCCGTCCAGCTCAGAGCGCCCGGTCTGCACAAATCCCATATGCTGATAAAACCCCACGCCCTGCGGGTTTTGCTCGTTGACGTCCACCTCGTTTGCACCGAAATGGTCAATGGCGTACTTCAGCAACAGCGAGCCGACGCCTTTTCCCCGGCTCGCATCGTCGACAAACAGCATTTCAATACGGTTTTCATCGACGCCCAAAAAGCCGTGGATCGCACCAGCGTCATCCCGGGCAATCACGACGGTTAAATTTGGCAGATAAGCGTTGAGCAACAGCGGGCGTAATGCCGCAATATCGCTCTCCTGCAGAAAATGGTGAGTGGCGCGAACAGAGGACTCCCAGATCGCGACGAGACGTTCAAATTGTGAGGGAACTGCGATTTCGATTTTCATGATGCGATCATTGCCGGGAAACGAATCTACATCAAGCATTAGCATGTGCGATTCACAGCCCTACCCCTTCACCTTCCCCGCCAGCACCTGCCACACAAACGGCGTCAGCGCGGCATAACTCACCCCACGCTCCGCCATCTTCTCGGGCAACTGGCGTTGTGCCTGCACGGTAGCCTGGCTCATCACCCCATCGCCACCTACATCACGCAGGGTTTTGACAACCTCTTCCATCTCTTCGCTGCGGCGGATGCCGTGCTCGGCGACGCGGCTGATCAGATAGCCGGGGAACTCTCCGTTCCAGCCCAGCGACGGGAAGCTCGCATGCAGCGAGGCCAGCACTGCTTCTTCGACACCGTATTCACGGGCAGCGAACAGGCATTCGGTGGTAAGGGCTTCAAGCCCTTTGATCATCACGCTGCGGCACATTTTGATGGCCGAAACTTTACCGATCTCGTTTGCGCCAACGCGGGCGTTTAACCCCATAGCACGCAGTACCGGCGCGATTGCCTCTGCCTGCGGGCCGCCGATAAGCAGCGGCGTTTTGCATCGCGCAGGGGGAACCGGTGCCATTACCGCCACATCCACATACGCGCCAGGGAGGAAATGGCGGGCGGCATGGCGTTTGGTCTCAGGTGCCACTGAATTGAGATCGAGAAAAGATTGCCCTGCCGTTAACAGCGGCGCGGCCTGCTGCGCCACCTCCAGGGCCGAACCCGCGGTGACGGTCGAGAATACCAGTGCCGCACCTTCAAGAGCTTCTGCCAGCGATCCGGCGGCGCGAACACCAGCCTGACGGGCTTTAGCCTGCATCGGTTCGCGCTCTGCGCCTCTGAATTTGCAGTCCCAGACGGTGACGGCATGATCCCGTGCCAGTTCACTGGCGAAAATGCCGCCTGCCTCGCCAAAACCAATAAACGCTATTGCCGTCATGTTGACTCCTTACGTGGCCAGATGCTGGCCGGGATACAAACCTCACCTGCAAACAGCAGGCGGGCAGTGCGCAACAGGCCGCAGCCTGCCAGCTCGCCAGCGGCATTGCGTTGCAGCGCCACGCTGAATTCCCCGCTGGGATGTTCGACGCTCAGAACCGGCGCGTTTCCGCCAGCCACCTGCGCCAGCCCGGCGGTGACGGTGCCGGGGATCAGACAGGCGCTGGCGACGCTCACCGCTCCAAAGACGCCAATCGAGGCATGGCAGCGATGAGGAATAAAGGTGCGGCTGCCGATCGCGCCTCCGGCACGCGGGGCTGCGATCAGCGTCATTTTGGGAACCGTGCGTTGCGACACGTCGCCCAGGTTCATGCGCGGCCCGGCCTGCAGGCGGATCGACTCCAGACGCTGCTTCAGTTCAGGGTCATTATCCAGCTGCTCACGGGTCTCGTAGCCGCTGCGGCCCAGATCGCTGGCGCGCAGCAGAACCACCGGCATGCCGTTATCAATACAGGTGACGTCGATGCCGTCAAAACGGTCAGTGGCCTTGCCGGTTGGCAGTAAAGCGCCGCAGCTCGAGCCCGCCACATCCAGGAAGTTGAGGACGATTTTGCTGGCGGTGCCCGGCACGCCATCGATGCGGGTATCACCCGCATACTCCACGCCGTCGTCACTACAGGGCACATCGGCAATCGCCAGCTGTCCGGTGTTTTCCATATAGATCCGCACCTGGGTCAGGGGCGTGGCGGGGGCAACTAATCCGCGCTCGATGGCGAACGGGCCGACGGCAGCCAGGATATTGCCGCAGTTCTGGCCGTAATCGACCGTCGCGCTATCCACGTTCACCTGGGCAAACAGGTAATCGACATCAGCATCCGGGCGGGCGGAGCGGCGAACAATCGCCACTTTACTGGTAAGCGGATCGGCCCCGCCGATGCCGTCGATCTGCCGGGCATCCGGCGACCCCATTACCGCGAGCAGGACCGCATCGCGCCGGGTGATATCAGCAGGCAAATCTTCCGCCAGAAAGCAGGCGGCCTTCGAGGTGCCTCCGCGCATCATCAGGCAGGGAATTCTGCGTTGCGCCATCTTAGCCCTCCACATCATCCGCATTGTCGTAGTAGCGCAGCCCTTTTTCTGCCAGCCGCGGGCGCATGGCATAGATGTCCAGCCCCAGCTCGCCGTTGCGCATCCGATCGCGTTTCGCCTCTTCGTTGGCGACGCGGGTTTCCGCTTTCGCCAGGACAGATTGGGCGTCAGCATGAGGTACCACCACCACGCCATCATCATCGGCAACGATCACATCGCCGGGAGTGACCAGTTGGCCGCCGCAAATCACCGGCACATTTACCGAGCCGAGCGTCTCTTTCACCGTGCCCTGGGCATAGACCTGGCGCGACCAGACGGCAAACCCCATTTCACGCAGGGTCTGCGAGTCGCGGATCCCGATATCGCCCACCAGCCCGACTACGCCGCGTGACTGCAAGGAGGTCGCCAGCAGATCGCCGAAAAAGCCGTCGCCGCAGGGAGAGGTGGGTGCCACCACCAGAATATCTCCCGGATGGCACTGCTCTACCGCCACGTGGAACATCCAGTTATCGCCGGGCGTCACCAGAACGGTAACGGCATTACCGGCGCGGCTTACCCCCTGCTGAATGGGGCGAATAGCCGGGTTCATCAGCCCCTGACGTTCAAAGGCTTCATGCAGGGTCGCCACGCCCGCGGCGGCAAACAGGCGCAGGGTAGCCTGGTCATGGCGCGGCAGGTTGCGCACCACAATTCCTTTTTTATTCAACAGGTTCATGCCAGGTTCTCCGTCACACGTGGGAAGATGCTCTGGAAGCCTTCGGCATAGACGATATCGCGCGCGGCGGTGATGCCGATATTACGTTTCGCCTGCACGCCACGCTGAAGCGCCACCCGGGTGTAGTACTCCCACAAATGCTCCTGGCCCTGCATGCACTGAATGGCCTGGTATTTTTTCTCCCACGCGCTGGTGATATCCAGCAACACGTCCGGTTTCCAGTTGCACTGTTCCGGCTGGTGCGGTTCAAAGCAGTAAACCGGCGGCGCCTGCACCACCGGCTCTCCCGGGCGGTAGCCTTCCGCCTGGGCGATAATCCGCGCTTCCTGGGCCAGATTCGAGGCCAACGGGTGATCGTAGTTGTAGGGATCGTGCATCGAGTGGGTCAGCACAAAGTGCGGCTGCACGCGGCGGTAGACATCGGCCAGGCGGAACAGAGTGGCGTTGTCGGCGCGCAGCGGATAGTCGCCAATATCAAAAAACTCAATGCTGGCGCCGAGGATATCGGCGGCGGCCTGCGCTTCTTCCCGGCGGTGATGCTTCACCGTCTCTTCTGTCATGTTGCCTTTGCGCCACAGTTTGGCCGACTCCCCACGCTCACCGAACGACAGACACACCACATGAACCTGATAGCCTTGCTGGGTATGCAGGGCGATCGCGCCGCCCGCACGCCAGACGAAATCGGCAGAATGAGCGCTGACAACAAGGGCACTTTTTGGCTTAACCGGATGAGACATGATGACTTCCTCTGCTGTTTTTTTCAGCTTGTCATGTCCGGGCGCGGGCGGGTAATTCGTTAACTTGCGAATGCTATGATTTTTATTTATGTTGTCGATAAATTCACATTTCGGGGCGGGACGGATCATGGCGACAGAAAAACGCAATAACACGATAAATATCATGCAACTGCGATTTTTCTGCCGGGTCGCTCAGCGCGGCAGCGTTTCGCGTGCAGCCGATGATTTATTTCGTACTCAGTCGGCTATCACCCGGGCGATCCGGGACCTCGAAGAGGCCCTGAATGTCACTCTTTTTGAACGTCATCACAGCGGTATGGTGCTGACGGAATACGGCAAATGCATTCTGCCCCGCGCACAGCGCGCCATCGACGATTTACAGGCCGTTCCCGCGCTGATGCATAAGCTGAAGGCCCGCGCGACGGCGGTGCCGGATGCGGCCTGGCTGTTTAACACCCGACGGCTGGAGATTTTTATTCAGCTCTACCATGTCAACCATACTCAGACCGTCGCCACCCAGTTGGGCGTGACCCAGCCCGCAGTCAGTGCGGCGTTAAAAGTGCTGGAAAAGGGGGCCGATACAGCGCTGTTTCGCCGCACCGCAGAAGGTGTACGCCCCACCCCGGCGGCGGATTTGCTCTATCCCCCTGTCAGCCGGGCGTTGAACGAACTGGAGAATATCTGGAGCGATCTGGCGGCGCGGCGCGGGGTGCTGGAGGGTAGCGTGCGCATCGGCGCGCTGCCGCTGAGCCGTACCCGGCTGTTGCCGGTGGCGATCGGCGCGTTTCTGGCGCGTCACCCGGGTATCCGGGTGATCACCAATGAAAGCCCGTATGAGTCCCTGGTGTCGGACATGCGGGCCGGCAATATTGATTTTATTATTGGTGCGCTGCGGCAGGATGAGGATCTCCCGGACCTCAGCAGCGAAGCGCTGTTTGAAGAAGATATGCTTATTTTGCTGCGTAATGACCATCCGTTGCTGCACGATCCCGATCCGCGCAGCAAACTGGCCGACGCGCAATGGGTGTTACCGCGTTCCAATGCCCCGGCGCGTCATCTGCTGGATCGGGCCTTCCTGACCCTGCATTTGCCGCTGCCGCAACCGACCGTCGAAACCGGCGATGCCGCCATGGTGCGCGGGTTACTGCGTGACTCCGACATGCTGGCGGCGGTATCGGCCAGCCAGATGCGCTTTGAAATTGATAATGGCCTGCTCACCGTGCTGCCGGTGAGTCTGCCAGATACCACCCGCCGCATCGGGCTGACCTTCCGCGAGGGCAGCCTGCCCTCCCCGGCAACCCAGGCGCTGCTGGGGTTTATCCATCAACAGGTGGCGCAGGGCTAGCGGCGCGCCACGGAGTACGTCACCTGCTGATTACGCGTCTGCTGGAACTCCTCCAGCGTTTGACCACGCATCGCCGCGTAAATGTGCAGGTTAGAAACCCCGACCACCGCCCCCATTTTCTCCAGCAGGAAGAAGCTGGCGCCGTACTGGATCAGGCCGCGCCAGTCGCGGCTATCCAGCAGCCGTTGCTCCTGCTCGCTCAGCCCCGCCTCGGCGTACAGCGCCTGAGGCGCATTCAGGAAACGCTCGCGCCAGGCCGGCTGCGTCAGCTGGTGCAGGAAGCTGTTCAACCGCAGGCCGTTCAGGCTCCGCTCGTGGGTAAACGGATAGGTACCCGGCAGATTTTCCACCCCGGCAAGCTGCTGCGCCATGTGCTGGCGGTGGCGGCTAAGGGTATCGACAGGCGGCGTGCGGGCGTGGTTTTCGAGGATCAGGGTGGCAATGCCGGTCATCGACGGCAGATAGTAATCGCGCCAGGTTTCGGTGACGTTCGCCGACAGCGCACCACGCATCACCAGCCACATGATCACCTCTGAGCCCTCCATACCGCCCAGCGTCGCGTATTCACCCAGGGTCATTTCGGTCAGTTTTTCCGGGTCGTTCACCAGCATATCGACAAACTGTGCGTCCCAGTCGGGATTGTTAAACCCGCAGCGCTCACCATGTACCTGATGCGACAAACCTCCGGTGGCGACGATCGCCACGTCGATGTCCTCCGGGTAGCTCTCGATAGCCCGACGCAGCGCCTGGCCCAGCTTGTAACAGCGTCGGGCGCTGGGGACCGGAAATTGCAGCACGCCGATTTGCAGCGGGATCACTTTTGTCGGCCAGCCGGTCTCTTGCTCCCAGGGCAGCAGCGCCGAGAGCGGCGAGAACAGCCCGTGATCGAGTTTTTTATTCATAAAGAACGACATATCAAACTCGTCGGCCATCAGGCTGGCACCGATATGGCGCGACAAGGCCGCATCGCCTTTCACCGGCGGTAAATCGCGCGCGCCGCCGCCTTCATCCGCCACGCCGTACTCATGGTCAATCCCGAGGGTAAAGGCGGAATAGTGATCAAAGAAAAAGGCGGTGACGTGATCGTTAAAGATATAGACCAGCGCATCGGGCTTTTTCTCGTCCAGCCAGCGGTTCAGCGGTTCAAAGCTCTGGAAGATTGGCGCCCAGGCCGCCTCCTGCTGTTTATGATGATCGACGGCAAAGCCGATGGTCGGGGTATGCGAGACGGCGATCCCGCCGAGTATTCGGGCCATGAATTCACTCCACTTATCGGTTATGCACGGTTTGCGACAGTGCGTTTAATTCCGCCTCTGTTTCCCGAGGCTTAATACGATTCATACGATGCAGCAAAATAGCGATCCCCGCCAGACAGGCCGGTAATGCCAGCACCAGAAAGATGGAAGAGTGCCCGGGCACCGCCAGCATGATCACCCCACCCAGCGTTGAGCTAAGGATGGCCCCTGTACGACCGATACCGTGCATCCAGCTTACGCCAGTCGCGCGGATTTCCGTCTGGTAAAAGGCGGGTGAGTAGGCCTGCAGACCGTTCTGTGCGCCGTTGATACACATGCCACTGATAAAAATCAGTACCGCCAGCGCCAGCGAGCCGAAGTCCATCAATCCCTGCGACAGCAGACACAGACAGCCGAGGAAATAGGTTACGGCAATCACTTTTTTCGCGGCTGTGCGGTCCATCATGTAGCCGACAATGATGCCGCCCAGCGGGCCGCCGAGCTGGAACAGACCGGTGATGATTGCCGCCTGCTGCAACGACAGCCCGCCAGAGCGCAGGATAGTAGGCAGCCAGCCATTGAGCAGATAGATAACAAAAAGCCCCATAAAGTAGGTCAGCCACAGGGCCACCGTACCGCGGCCATAGCCGTTGCGGAACAGCTGCACGACTTTACTGCGGCGGGAGATTTCCGGGGTATTGAGTGTGAACCGGGTGTCAGCGGTGAACGTCCCACCCAGCCGGTTGAGGACCCGGGCAATCTGCTCATGCGGAACGCGGCGCGCCACCATGCTCATCGCCGACTCCGGCAGCATGGCAAACATAAAGGGCAGCAGAACAAGGGGCAGCACGCCGCCAAAAATCAGCGCCGAGTGCCAGCTGTAGTGCGACAGCAGCCCCGCGGCAATAAATCCGCCCAGCCCGGATCCGACGTTGAAGCCGCTGTACATCAGGGTAATCATCAGCCCCTTGCGACGCTCCGGCATATATTCCGCCACCAGCGTGACGCAGTTGGGCATGACGGCCCCCAACCCAAGCCCGGTCAGGAAGCGAATCAGCGCCAGTTGGGTCGGGCTTTGTGCCAGCGCGGCGGCAAGGCTGAAAATGGCGAAGAGTGCCACCGACCACAGCAGAACCTGTTTGCGGCCATAGCGGTCCGACAGCGGTCCGGCGACCAGCGCGCCGATGGCAACCCCAAACATCGCCGCCCCGAGGATTGGGCCGAGTTCAGCCCGGCTGATGCCCCAGTCTTCGATTAACGCCGGGGCGATGAACCCCATGACGGCGGCGTCATAACCATCAAGCATAATGATGACAAAACAGAGCAGCAGGACCTTCCACTGGAAGCGCGAGACAGGCCGGGCATCGATCCATGCCTTCACATCGACAACATAAGTCTGATTCATAGGGTGACTTCCTTAAGCAGGCGATACGAATGTTCTGGTTAGTGTTATGTGTTGAACGTTCGCAACCAACTTAAGGCAGACGGGGGGCGCTGTCCGGTTCAAAAAACCCGCGCCAGGTATGAGTTCTGTTTATATTGTGATGAGGCCTACGAAATACGTCAGGCCTGAACGCCCTGGCCTGCACGGATCTCCATCACCGCATACACCCCGTCTTTCGGCACGATCACCGTGACGTTTTCCGCAGCGATACCCGCGGCCAGATGGATATCCTGTAACTGCTGCAAGGTGCGCGGAAAGATGGGCGTCCAGCCGATACAGCGCAGGGCAAAATCAATCTGCGGGCTGCTGGTGAGCATGTTCGAGATAATCAGCGCGCCGCCGGGTTTAATCAGGCGCAGGACATGTTTCAGGAAGATCACCGCGTCGGTGTCGTTGAAGTACTCGAAGATCCCCAGCGCGTCCACCAGCTCGACCTTACCTTCGCCCAGCTCCTGTATCAGTTTGTCGCTGTGGATCAGGCTCTCTTTCAGATCGCGCTGCAATATCCTGACCTGTTCCCCGACTCTCAGCCCTTCGGCAGCGGCCATTTTCTCGGCCCAGCGCAGGGAGACGGGATCGTAATCCACCAGGGTGAGATGTACTTTTTGCCCGTCGAGATGAGCATCGCGCAGCGCCTCCAGCACCGGGACGGCGGCGCCGCTGGCGAGGCTGACCCAGACATTTTCGATGTCGTTTTGCAGATACTGTTCTGCGAGGACGGAGAGCACCTTCGCCCGGGAACGGATGCCGATGGCATCGTTGGCGTGGATAAACCACTGGCGGCTGCGGCTGTCCATCCGGGTGCCGTCGGGGAGATGTTCATCCAGCGGGTTCTGGATGGCGTAGAGGGCCAGCGCGGTGGGCACCAGCCGGGTACGCCAGGCGACAACCGCCGGGCGTGCGGTGAAAGCCTCTTCAGACCAGCGGTGCTGGCACTTTATCGTCTTCTCGCCACTGGCATCCTTTTCAATCAGCGGCGGCATCAGCTGCGGGTCCGCTTTTAACGCCCGATCCACGGCGTTGAGCTCGCGCGTCACCTCGTCCTTCATCGGCCAGTTGTCGCTGACATCGGGGAAGGACGCGCTGTAGAGGGTCATGTTGGCCGGCGCAGTGCCGCGAAAGGGTTGCCAGTGCATATGTCATCTCCCGTGAGCCCATGACGCAAGTCTAGCCACTCGCCCGCACATTGCCCCAGGAAGAAAGCACGATCTTTACTGCTTGACCCATACCAGCTCATCCACCCGGAAGCCCAGGCTGCGCGCGGTATTGAGGTAATCCTGCTTCACCGCATCCGGAATGGTTGGCGTACGCGACAGGATCCACAGATAGTCGCGGTCCGGGCCGCTGACCAGCGCATACTGGTAGTCATCGTCCAGCTTGATCACGTTATAGCCGCCGTAGAACGGGCCGAAGAACGAAACCTTCAGCGCTGCGGTGGTCGGTTCGCCGGTGTAATAGGCTTTGCCTTCGCTCTCATTCCATTTGCGCTTCAGCGGATCATAGCCCCGGTTGAGCACGCTGATCCCGCCGTCGCTGCGCTTGCCATAGGTGGCAGTCACCTGCTGCATCCCGCGCTCGAAACGGTTTTCCAGACGGGCGATTTCGTACCATTTGCCCAGATAGCGGCTGGCATCAAAGTTGGTGATCGGCTGCACGCCTTTTGGCGGCGTAGGGGATTTGCAGGCCACCAGGGTCAGGGCGATGGCAACACCGGTCACAACGGGCCATAGTTTCATGAGAACTCCTGTCATTTTGCACGGTTGGAATTAAAGTGTAGTGCAGCGCTCTGGTGCTTCATCCCGTCGGAAAATATTCGTAGAATATTGAGACTAATCCTCTTCGGACGCAGACATGGCATACTCCATTGGCGAATTCGCCAGACTCAGTGGGATCACCCCCACCACGCTGCGGGCGTGGCAGCGCCGCTACGGTTTACTCAAGCCGCTGCGTACCGAAGGCGGCCATCGCCAGTACAGCGACGAGGATGTCCAGCAGGCGTTAAAAATCCTCGACTGGGTGAAAAAAGGCGTCCCCATCGGCCAGGTGAAGCCGCTGCTGGAGCGCCCTGCTACGGGCCGCACTAACAACTGGCAAACCCTGCAACAGAAGATGCTGGAACGTCTGCAGGCGGGCAAAATCGAATCCCTGCGCCAGATGATTTACGAGTCCGGGCGGGAGTATCCACGTCCGGAGCTGGTCGCGAACGTGTTACGCCCCCTGCGCAGCCTGGTCTCGGCCAACGTTGCCGCCGCCATGACCCTGCGCGAGATCCTCGATGGCATCATCATCGCCTACACCTCGTTTTGCCTTGAGGCCGATAAAAAAGCCCCGGGCGATAACCTTCTGCTCAGCGGCTGGCACCTGAACGACCCTTGCGAAATCTGGCTCGAAGCCTTAGCCCGGACCGGCCAGGGGCACCGCATCAATCTGCTGCCCATTCCCCCTGCCGCGCTGGCACCGGAGATCTTCCCGGACCGCCAGTGGCTGCTGGTCACCAGCGGTAAACTTACCGCCGCGCGCAGAAAACAGGTGGAGCAGTGGCAGCAGCAGGTTGCCCTTGAGGTCATTATCCTCTGATTATTTTCTCCTGCGGGAATCTTCACGAAAAGTTGAATATTTTCCCGCGCGGCAAATGCTAACGTTTTCCTGTGACTTACCACTCCACAGGAAACGATGATGAAAAAAACTGCCCCTCTGCTGATCCTGGCCTCCATGGCCTTTGCTCCTGCCGCCTTTGCCGCCGCCCCTGCCGGCACCCTGAGCGTGCATATTCTTGACCAGCAAACCGGCACGCCACCGCCGGGCGTTACCGTCACGCTGGAAAAGCAGCAGCAGGATAAATGGACCCCGCTTGCCAGCGGCAAAACCGACCAGGACGGGCGCATCAAGTCGCTCTACCCGGTCGATCAGGATATGCAGCCAGGGGTCTATAAAGTGACCTTCAAAACGGCGGAGTACTTCCACGGTAAAAAGCTGGAGTCGTTCTTCCCGGAGATCCCGGTGCTGTTTACCGTCACCCGCACCAACGAAAAACTGCACATTCCGCTGCTGCTGAGCCAGTACGGTTACTCGACCTATAAGGGCAGCTAAAACCTGCTGATATTGCTACAAAATAAAAAATAGATCCGCCAATACTTGGACAAAATTATCATTTTGTGTAACTTTTAAAGAGTGACTCTGGAGGTGCATATCATGACAACGAAACCTGTGCTGGGTATTAGCGGATGCTTGACCGGTTCCGCCGTTCGCTTCGACGGCGGCCATAAGCGTATGGGCTTTGTCATGGATGCGCTGGCGGAGTGGGTTAACTTCCGGCCGGTTTGCCCGGAAATGGCGATCGGTCTGCCGACACCACGTCCGGCACTGCGTCTGACGAAGACCCCCCGTAATGAGATAGAGATGCGGTTCAGCAAAGCGCCTCACGAAGAGGTCACCCAGAAAATGACCGACTTTGCGGCAGGCTATGTGCCGAAAATGGGCGATCTCTGCGGATTTATCGTTTGTGCCAAATCCCCAAGCTGCGGCATGGAGCGCGTGCGGTTGTACGATGAAAAGGGTAATGCGGGCCAAAAGGAGGGTGTCGGGCTGTTCACCGCCGCCCTCCTTGAAGCCTGGCCGTGGCTACCGGTGGAGGAGGATGGACGCCTTCACGACCCGGTGCTGCGGGAGAACTTTGTCGAGCGGGTTTTCGCGCTCCATGAGCTGAATACGCTGCGGGCCCAGGGCCTGACGCGCCGCGGCTTACTGGACTTCCACAGCCGTTACAAACTCCAGCTGCTGGCGCACCATCAGGCGGGCTACCGTGAGATTGGGCCGTTTGTCGCTTCCCTGCACGAGTGGGAAGATCTGGAGGCCTTCTTCGAGGTATACCGCGAAAAGCTGATGGCGATCCTCAGGAAACCCGCATCGCGGAAAAACCACACCAACGTGCTGATGCATATTCAGGGCTATTTCCGTACCCAGCTCAACAGCCGCCAGCGCGGCGAACTTCGCGACGTGATCCTGCATTATCGCGACGGATTGCTGCCCATTCTCGCGCCGCTCACGCTGCTGAAACACTATCTGGCCGAATATCCCGACCGCTATCTGATGACGCAAAACTACTTTGATCCCTATCCCAATGATTTGGGTTTGCGTCTGGCCGTGATCTGAACATCTAATGCGAGGCCCCATTGACCCTGAAAGGCCCGAAGTAGTACCCCGCTTAGACGACACCTCACTGTCGTCTTTTTTTTGCACTTTGCGGAGAACACTGTAACTCTGAACAGGTTTAGTCCGTAAAAGTGGGCCCGTCGATGATCAACACCCTGCACATTCAAAACTACCGCTCGATTCGCGATCTGTCGCTGGATCTGCAGCAGCTCAATATCGTTTTCGGCCCGAACGGCACCGGAAAATCCAATATCTACAAGGCGATCCACCTGATGCACAGCGCCGCGCAAGGGCAGTTTTCCCAGGCGCTGGCCAACGAGGGCGGCATTCTGAAGGTCTTCTGGGCAGGCAAAACCCGCAGCGACCAGCTGCGGCGCATGAACCTGGCGGTAGAAACCGAGACCTACGACTACGAGCTGCAGGTCGGGTTTGTGGAGAAGCTGCCTTACCCCTCGCAGTTTCAGCTCGATCCGGTGATCAAAGAGGAGTCCATCTGGCTGAGCGGCCAGCATCGACGCCCGTCGTCACAGCTGATGAAGCGCAAGAATCAGGCCGTGTTTCTCAATAACGTGCATCACGAAAAAGTGACCCACAGCGGCACGCTGTATGAGAACGAGTCGGTGTTCGGCCAACTGGGGGAGCCACACCTCTATCCGGAGGTATCGCAGATGCGTGAGTCCCTGCGTAACTGGCGCTTTTACCACGAGTTTTCCGTCTCCTCCGGCTCGGCCATCCGCGCCCCGCAGGTGGGGTTCCGCTCCCCGGTGCTGGCCAGCGACGGCGCCAATCTGGCGGCGGCCTTTCAGACCATCGTCGAGATCGGCGACGAGCTGCTGCTGATGCGCATCCTCGATCAGGCCTTCCCCGGCTGCGTGTTTTACAGCGACAACACCGGGGGGCGTTTTCGCATGATGATGCAGCGCGAAGGCTTAAGCAGACCGCTGGAGCCCGCGGAGTTTTCCGACGGCACGCTGCGTTTTCTCTGTCTGGCGGTGGCGCTGTTAAGCCCGCGCCCGCCCGCCTTTATCGCCCTCAACGAACCAGAAAACAGCCTGCATCCGCAGATGCTGCCCGCGCTGGCGAGCCTGATTGCCGAGGCCAGCCGTTACTCGCAGATCTGGCTCACCAGCCACTCGCCGGAGCTGGCGAAGCTGATAGAAAAGCACCGGTCGTTTTCGCTGTATCAACTGTCGATGGTGGAGGGAGAGACGCGGATGGAGAAGCTAGGGTAAATGCCGGGTGGCGCTGCGCTTACCCGGCCTACGATCGCAGACGAAAGGTTTTGCGCCACTCCGCCGGGCTGACGCCAAAGCGGGCCTTAAACTGCTGACGCCAGGTCACGGCGGAAAGATACCCCACCTGCTCTGCCACCGCCTCGATCGGTAGATTGCTGCTCTCCAGCAACAGCTGGCTACGCCGCAGGCGTTCGGCGGCGATCCACGAGACAACACTCATCCCGGTAGCTTTCATAAAATGACGGGTCAGCGTGCGACGACTCATCGCCACGCTGGCTGCCAGCGCATTCAGGTTCAGCGGCTGGCTGATGTTACGCTGGAGATAATCGATCAGGTTGTTGATCCGCGCATCGCGGGTCGTTTCCGGTACCGGCTGGGCGATAAACTGTGCCTGCCCGCCCTCGCGGTGCGGCGGAACGATCATCCGCCGGGCAATCTGGTTGGCGACCTCGCTGCCAAAGCGCTGGCAGATAATATACAGGCAACAGTCCAGCGCGGCGGCGGTGCCGGCCGAGGTGATGATGTTGTCGTCATCGACGTACAGGGCGTTGATATCCAGCGCTACCGCCGGGAACAGCGACTGGAACTGGCGTTCAAACTCCCAGTGCGTTGCCGCCCGTTTGCCGTCCAGAATGCCCGCATAGCCGAGAACGAATGATCCCAGGCACAGCCCGACGATTTGCGCCCCCTTGTCTCTGGCCTGCACCAGGCTGTCGAGTAAGGTCTGGGGTGGCCGTTCAAGCACATGCTGCCAGTAAGGCACCACCACGATATCCGCTTGCCCGATGGCGGAATAATCCTGTGCGGCATTGAGCGCAAAGCCGTCACGGGAGGTCAGTAACCCCGGCTTTTCGGCGCAGATCGTCACTTCAAAGCGCTTTTTACCGGATACGGTATCGCCGAACAGAATGCAGGGCACAGAGTAGTGAAAGGGGCTGAACCCGTCGACGGCGACAATCGCCACTGTTGTTAGCTTCACACTGTTCTCCTTTGCCCTGATGCTGCTCAGACTATAACGCTTTCCCCGTCCTGGGGAATAATGACCGCCTCGCCAATCTGGTTGGCATCCACGTACTCCCGCAGCGCGCTGCGGGTGAGCAGGCAGTGGTTGATCGCCTCCATATGGACGGCGACGATTTTTGCCTGTGGCAGCATGAAGTGCACATTCAGCACATCCTCCGCGCCCATAATGATCGGCCCGAAGCCGATCACGTGCGCGTACCCGGCGTTGAGCACCACCACATCCGGCTGATGCTTTTGCAGTTCGGCCGCCACCTGGGGGCGCAAAATGGTGTCGCCCGCAATCAGCAGCGTTTTTTCATCGGGATGGCGAAACACCACGCCGCAGGCCTCACCGAGCCGCTCCGCCAGCTCCGGCACGGCGTAGGCGCGGTCGGTGCCGTGCTGCCCGCCGTGGGTTTTGCTCAGCCGGATGTCGCCAAACGCCGTGTTGTCCGTCAGCACGGTCAGATTGTGAAAACCCTGGCTGCGCAGCAGCCGCGCGTCATCGTCGTGCTGGACAAAGATCGGCATCTCTTTGGCGATCAGTTCGATGGCGTGCTGATCCCAGTGATCGGCATGAGTATGGGTGACGATCACCGCATCCACATCCAGCAGGCTTTCCACCGCACAGGGCAGCTCCACCGTCGGGTTGCGAAGTTCCGCCCGGGCGGTGCCGGGGAAACCAGGCCAGGCCTCTTTGGGTGCCAGCATCGGGTCAATCAGGAAGCGTTTTCCGGCGTAGGTGATGCGCTGCGTCGCGTTGCGAATATGGGTGATGTTCATAGGCTGTTCTCCGGTTGGTATGCGGAAAGCATAGCCGGAGGCATGACCACAGGATGTGGGCAAAAGGGCATTCAGCGATGGGATCGGGCCAGTTTATTTCTGGCCGCGACGAAAGGTCTCGTCGCGGCATGATTTATGTTATTCCCAGCCCGGCACTGCCCCGCCGTTAAAGATGGTCTCGGCCGCCTTCGCCACTTCTGGCGACTGATACGACTGAATAAATTCCTTCACGTTTTCCGCATCTTTGTTGTCTTCCCGCGTGACGACAATGTTCACGTACGGCGAGTTTTTATCTTCGATAAAGACGCTGTCATGCACCGGCGACAGCCCGGTTTGCTGGAGATAGGTGGTGCTGATAATCGCCACATCCACTTTCGGATCGTCCAGCACGCGCGGCAGCTGCGCCCCTTCCAGCTCCATGATCTTCAGGTTTTTTGGGTTAGCGGTGATATCCAGCGCCGTCGGCAGCAGGCCCACGTCCGGTTTGAGAGCGATCAGCTCTTCGTTTTGCAGCAGCAACAGGGCGCGGCCCAGGTTGGTCGGGTCGTTCGGGATGGCGATGGTCGCCCCGTCCTTCAGCTCCGTCACCGATTTAATCTTGCGGGAATAACCTGCCATCGGGAACACAAAGGTATTGCCGACGGCCACCAGCTTGTAGCCGTGGGCTTTGTTGTCTTCCGCCAGGAATGGTCGATGCTGGAAGACGTTGGCATCCAGCTCCCCGTGGTCGGTGGCGTCGTTTGGCAGCAGCGAGCCGCTAAAGCCCACCAGCTCAACATCAAGGCCGAACTTCTCTTTCGCCACTTTTTTAGCGACTTCCGCCACGTCCTGCTCGGCACCGTTAATCACGCCGACCTTAATATGTTTGGCATCGCTGCCGCTTTGGTCACAGCCCGCCAGCAGCAGGCCAGCGAGAAGAAGCGCACCCAATCGAAGTTTCACCGGTCATATCCTTTTGATAACTGTTTTAGCGACTATATCGGTAACGCAGCGGCAGGCTAAAAAACGAAATGGCATCAATAAGAAGGATAAGTTATATGCGGGTTTTGCCAGTAAAGTGACGAGCTGTTGTAGGCCCGGTAAGCGTAGCGCCACCGGGCGTTGTGGCTCAGGCCGCGGAAGTCCAGTCCTCGATAGTTAGCTCCTGCACCATCCCGAATGCACGATCGTTAGTCACAATCGTCGTGCCCCGGCTGAGAGCATGTGCAGCAATAAGCTGATCGAGATCGCCCATCACTTTCCCTTTCTTTTCCATTGCAGCGCGAAGTTTGCCGTAGATTGCCGCGGCGTCACTGTCCCAGTCGCAAATGGTGATGGTCTTAAGAAATTCCGAGATGGTTTCATGCAATGCATGGCTTTGCTTTTTGGCAACGCCGTAAAGCAGTTCAGCCTCCGTGACGCTTGAAATGCACATCTCTTCAGGTGCTATTCGAGAATAATGATCTACCACTCTGGGGTGCTGCCTCACGAGGTGGCTTACTATGTTAGTGTCCAGCATATGCAGCATGTTCTATAACCCTTCAAGAGGATCTCTTTTCGTATAGCTCTGATTACGCTCCTCCTTACTCAGGAATGAATCAGGTACCTGCGTCTGCTTCAGTAAACGCAAAAAATTCTCCCTGTGCCGTTCTTTCTCTGACATAGCCCTCAAAACAACATTTCCCTCCTCATCCCGCCGGATCCAGACGCTCTCCGTATCAAACGCGAACTCCGCAGGCAGTAACACCGCCTGATTCCGCCCTTTTTTAAACAGTTTTGCTTTACGTTCCATCGCAACCTCTGCTGGTTTATTGACCAGGCCAAAGGATGCGCTAACGCCTGCGAGAAAGACAAGACTCTCTCTTCAGATTCGGAAAGCGACTCGCAACAAATAGCAGAACCGCTAACCTTACGCCTCCCGCTTGCGCAGCGGTGCCTCGCGCAAAAACCACGACAGCACAAAGGCCAGCACCATAATGCCTGCGGCCATCAGGAATACCGCGTGAATGGCGGAGCCAAAGGCGTCCAGGTAGTCAAGGCGCAGGGTGTCAGGCAGATGATGAATGGCGGTCGGGTTCATCTCCCGCGGCAGTTCGGTACCCTCGGGTATCCGCGCCATCAGGCCCGACTGCAACACGTGGGTGAAGACCGCGCCAAACAGCGCCACGCCAATCGCCCCGCCAATAGAGCGGAACAGCGTCACCCCGGAGGTCGCCACTCCATATTGATCCGCAGAGACGCTGTTCTGTACCGCCAGCACCAGCACCTGCATTACCAGACCCAGCCCCGCCCCCAGCACGCCGGTAAACAGGTACAGCTGCCAGACCGGCGAATCAATAGTGATCCGCGTGAGCAACGCCATGCCGACTACCCCCAGCAGGGTGCCGAGGATTGGGAACAGGCGGTATTTCCCGGTGCGGCTGATAATGCGACCGCTGATAATCGAGGTCAGCAGCAGTCCGCCCATCAGCGGGATCAGCTGTAGCCCGGCCTGAGTCGGCGTGGCCTCTTTGACAATCTGCAGATAGAGCGGCAGGAAGGTCACCGAGCCAAACAGCGACATCCCGATAATAAAACCAATCAGGCTGCACAGCAGGAAGCTGCGATCCCGGAACAGCGACAGGGGGATAATCGGCTCCCACGCCAGCCGCTCCTCATAGATAAATCCGGCGATACCCGTCAGGCCAAAGGCCAGAATGCACCACAGCTGCGGATCGCTCCACTCGCGGACCGTGCCCCCTTCGCTGGTAAACAGGATGATGCACAGCAGCGCCATACTGAGGTAAATCGCCCCCAGATAGTCGATCTCATGCTTGTTGCGCTTCGCGCTGCCGTGGAAGACCGCGCCGATCACCAGCAGGGCAAACAGCCCCAGCGGCAGGTTGATATAGAAAATCCAGCGCCAGGAGGCGTGTTGCACCAGAAAGCCGCCGACCAGCGGGCCGATCACCGTCGCCAGACCAAAGACCCCGCCGAACAGGCCCTGATAGCGACCGCGCTCCGCCGGTGGGATAACATCGGCCACCGCCGCCATGCTGATCACCATCAGCCCGCCGCCGCCCAGCCCCTGCAGGGCGCGCATCAGCACCAGCTGGGTCATGTTCTGTGCCAATCCGCACAGAGCGGAGCCCACCAGAAACAGCACAATCGCGATTTGCAGCACGATTTTGCGGCCAAAAAGGTCGCCAAACTTGCCGTACAGCGGCACCACGATAGTGGAACTCAGAATATAGGCCGTCACCACCCAGGAGAGCTTATCCAGCCCGCCCAGCTCACCCACAATGGTGGGCAGCGCCGTCGAGACGATGGTCTGATCGAGAGCCGAAAGCAGCATCACCAGCAGGAGCGCGCTGAACAGCAGTCGGACAGAGGGCGCGTTTTTGGTTTGCGTTGTCGATTCGGACGCCATAAAACACCGCTTGAAATTAATTAATTGGGTAATTAATATTTAATGAAGTTATGAATCAGGTCAAGGGATGCCCCGCGTATGTCAGCACATAAAGATAATTCTGAGCCCACGCCCCAGGCCCGCCGCCCGGGACGTCCGCGTGGGAGCAAACCCACCGCCACCAGCCGGGAGCAGCTGCTGGATATCGCCCTCGATCTCTTTGCCCGCCAGGGAATTGCCCGCACCTCCCTTAATGCCATTGCTAAAGAAGCGGGCGTGACGCCGGCGATGCTGCACTACTACTTCAACTCGCGGGAGCAGCTGCTTGATGCCATGATCGAGGAGCGTTTTCTGCCGCTGCGCAGCGCTATTGCGACGCTTTTCAGCGATCACCCGGACGATCCGGTGACCGCCCTGACGTTAATGGTAAAAAAGCTGGCCGAACTGGCCGTTGAGCACCGCTGGTTCGCGCCGCTGTGGATGCAGGAGGTGATTGGTGAAATGCCGGTGCTGCGCGCGCACCTGCAGGCCAGGTTTGGTGATGAGAAATATCAGGCGACGCTGGATACCGTTGCCCGCTGGCAGCAGGAGGGAAAGCTGAACCGCGATCTGGCCCCGGAACTGCTGTTCACCACCCTGCTAAGCCTGGTGCTGGTGCCCTTTTCCCGGATGCGCAATGACGAGAGGTTACACACCCTCTCGCCTGACAGCATCGTGCGCCATGCGCTGGCGGTGATAGGTCATGGTATTGGCGCTTAAAGCGCCTTCGACAGGTAGTGCCGCTGTATTCCCGCATACGGAAAATCATCCAGCGTCATGGTCACCGCATAACCCTGCTTTTCATAAAACGGACGCGCCTGGAAACTGAAGGTATCCACCAGCGCATGGCGGCATCCCTGACGACGGGCCTCCTCTTCGGCGGCCCGCATCAGCTGACCGCCCAGCCCGGTACCGCGCGTTTCGTCGCTGACCCACAGATATTTAATGTTCAGCCACTCGCCCTGGCGGTTGCCGATCAGCCCGCCGCGCAGTGTGCCCCCCTCATCGCGGGCATAGACGGCAATATCACTCGCTATACGGGAAAAACTAATAAACTGGCTGTTATAGATCCGCAACCCTTGCAGTAACTCTTCCTGTTCGTGTTCAGTAATGGTGTCGGTAATACTCAGTTGCATATCATTCTCCCGTTACGTTGCACCCCGACTATCCCACATTCTGCCGACGATAAAAACCGCAAACTCTGGCGTAACGCGCTTAAAAAAATGTAAGTGCAATCAAGGCTAAATTGCCTTTGCGAACCGCATCACCCTTTACTACTCGTCAGCCGCCTGCCGTCACAAATTTTTCTTCCGGGCTGGCCTGTCCGTCAAATTCTGCGGCTACGCTTATTCGTACCTCTGCGCAACTATTGGCAAAATTAATACTTTCGGCTTGGGTCGCAAAGGCGGGTGTAACGATATATTTCATAAACGTGTGTGGTTTTTCCGGAGGTTTCCATGAAGTCAGCGCACCTGTTTTGCCTGGTCGTCTGCCTGCTTTTTGCCGCCTTCGTTCATGCTCAGGAACAGGTACTGAACGACCCGGTCAAATTAGAACAGATGAAACAGTCGGTTTTGAAGGATGTGAAGAAAGCCTGTGCCCCGCAACGCAAGCAGAGTGATAAAGAGTGGCAGGCGATGATCATGGCCTCTGAGGCCAATCAGATGCTGGTCAAAAATGCGGTGGTGGCGATGGAGCGGAACAACCAGGAAGGTTACTGGGATGCCGTGAGTCAGGTGGACTGCATGGAGGATTACTGATTACGCATTAAGGGGCCATCCAGCCCCCTTAATTTTTTAGCGTCGCACATCCGGAATAATTAAATCCCCGCGCAGCACATACGAACCCAGCATCTGGGTCTTCTCATTCAGCCAGCTGACGATCCGTGCCGCCATGGCGTCCATCGAGTACTCAATGGCCGGAATGGTCGGAATGCCCGGCAGATGCAGCGAGCCCGCCAGACTGAATACCATGATGTCCCCCGGAACGGATCTGTTGAACGCCTGCAACTGCGGAATGACCCGCTGCGCTTCCTGCTCGTCGGCCACCAGCAAAGCATTGAAATTGACCGTGGTGGCGTTGTTAAGCAGCTCCTGCAGGGCCACGGAGGATGACGTGGCATCCATAAAGACCAGGTTGCGATTAAACGGCAGGAAGTTCTTTTCCAGCCCATGCTTGTAGCCCAGCAGCACCTGATCGGCAAAACCGCTGCCGTGCGGGTGGATCAGGGCAATCTGACGTCGCCCCTGGCTGGCGAGGAAGTTACAGGCGGTTTCCGCGGCAAAAGCGTGGTCGTACTGGATGCTGTTGACGTTATTGGTTGCCATGCAATCCACCAGGATGACGTTCTCCTGATCGATCTGCAGCGGGAAACGGGCGCCGATAATCAGAATGTCATCGCATAACCCGCAGGAGAGTTCATCCAGCGCGCTCATCACTTCGGCTTTGGTGTTGGCGAAGCGAAGCAGCAGGTGCTTCTGGTGCTGGCTGAGCTGTTTTTCCAGCGCGTAAAGGTAACCGGTGGTCTGGTTGATGTTGTCCTGCGCGCAAATGACGCCGATACAGCCGGTAGACTGGCTGAGCAGCGACTGGGCAATCACGTTGGGCCGATAGTTCAGCTCATCCACCGCTTTCAGTACGGCCTGACGGCTGGCTTCCTTCACGCCGCGCGACCCGCTCAACACCCGTGATACCGTGGCTTTGGACACCCCGGCCAGACGTGATACATCGTTGATTGTAGACATCTTTATCCCCTGACAGGTCTCTCCAGGCCCCTGTAATTCCTGATTCCACTTCGGCTCATATTATAGCCACTCGGGAGTATATCTGTTTCCGTTTTCCATGGAAACCGATTTTCCGTTTCCACTCCATGTGATGCAAAAACAGCCAAAATACGTGACCTGAATCCGATAATCAGGGCCCATAAGTAAGGGATCTTGATGGCTGTCACACTTCTGTCTTATACCGATGGAAACCGGTTTCCATATGTTATCCAATCATCTCCGCAATAACTTTTTACATTTTGAGGATGGTTGTCGATGTTCAAGATTATGCTGTGCTGTTCTGCCGGGATGTCCACCAGCCTGCTGGTACGGAAAATGGTCGAAGCCGCGAACGAACGCGGTTTACCGGTCAAAATCGATGCGTACGGTGTTTCAGAATTTGATACAGAGTTTCCCAACTACCAGGTGGTACTTCTCGGACCCCAGGTCAAATACATGTTAAAAACGCTCTCAGACAAGGCTGCCACCCAGGGCATACCCGTACAGTCCATAGATACAATGGATTACGGTATGCAACGTGGCGATAAGGTGCTGGACTATGCTCTGTCGCTCATCGAAGCGGCACACTAAGAAGGTGTTCTCATGAGTTCGTTATATCAATCTATGGTTGCCGTCATTGAGCAGTCCATTGCGCCGCTGGCAGGCAAGCTGGGCCAGCAGAAGTACGTGATTGCCATCCGCGACGGCTTTACCGCCGCGCTGCCGTTTATGATCATCGGCTCGTTTATGCTGGTGTTCATCTTCCCGCCGTTCTCCGCCGACACGACCAACAGCTTTGCCCGCGGCTGGCTCGATTTCTCCGAGACCTACCGCGAACAGCTGATGCTGCCGTTTAACCTCAGCATGGGCGTGATGACCTTCTTCATCTCGGTGGGGATTGGTGCGAGCCTGGGCCGTCAGTTTAATCTCGACCCGGTGATGTCCGGCCTGCTGGCCTTTATGGCGTTCCTGCTGGTGGCCGCCCCCTATGCCGACGGTAAAATCTCTACCCAGTATCTGTCGGGCCAGGGGATCTTCACCGCGCTGATCACCTCTATCTATGCCACCCGCGTTTACGCCTGGCTGAAGGATCACAAAGTCACCATCCGTCTGCCGAAAGAAGTGCCGACCGGCGTGGCGCGCTCGTTTGAGATCCTGATCCCGGTCGTGGTGATCATCGGTACGCTGCACCCGCTGAACCTGTTTATCGAAGCGCAAACCGGGATGATCATCCCGCAGGCAATTATGCACCTGCTGGAGCCGCTGGTTTCCGCCTCTGACTCCCTGCCCGCCATTCTGCTCTCCGTACTGCTGTGCCAGATCTTCTGGTTCGCCGGCATCCACGGCGCGCTGATTGTCACCGGCATCATGAACCCGTTCTGGATGGCTAACCTCTCCGCCAACCAGGCCGCACTGGCTGCCGGTGCTGCGCTGCCGCACGTCTACCTGCAGGGCTTCTGGGATCACTACCTGCTGATTGGTGGCGTGGGCTCCACCCTGCCGCTGGCCTTCCTGCTGCTGCGCAGTCGCGTAACTCATCTGCGTACGATCGGCAAAATGGGCGTTGTGCCCAGTTTCTTTAACATCAACGAACCTATTCTGTTCGGTGCGCCGATCATCATGAACCCGATGCTGTTTATTCCGTTCGTGTTCGTTCCGATGATCAACGCTTGTCTGGCGTATACCGCCACCAAACTCGGCTGGCTGGCTCAGGTCGTCTCGCTGACGCCGTGGACCACTCCGGCGCCAATTGGTGCCTCCTGGGCAGCAAACTGGGCCCTCAGTCCGGTGGTGATGTGCGTCATTTGTATGGTGATGTCGGCGGTGATGTACTTACCGTTCCTGCGTGCTTATGAGCGTTCTTTGCTGAAAACCGAAGAGCAAAAAGCGCAGGCCAGCGTAGGTGCAGCAGAGACCGTCGGTAATTAAGTCAAAGAGGACGTTTTATGAAATATGCATTTCCCGAAAACTTCTGGTGGGGTAGCGCCAGTTCTGCAACTCAAACAGAAGGGGAAAGCCAGGGCAGTGGTAAAGGATTATCCATCTGGGATCACTGGTTTGCCGCAGAGCCGAATCGCTTTCACAACGGGGTGGGGCCGCAGAATACCTCCACGTTTTATCAGCACTGGAAAGCCGACATTCAGCTGTTAAAGCAGCTGAACCACAATAGCTTTCGCACCTCGATAAGCTGGGCGCGTCTGATCCCGGAAGGCGTTGGTGAAGTGAACCAGGAAGCGGTTGCTTTCTACAATCAGGTGATCGACGAACTGCTTGCCCAGGGCATCAAGCCGTTTATCACCCTGTTCCACTTCGACATGCCGATGGCGATGCAGGAGATTGGCGGGTGGGAGAACCGTGATGTGGTAGCGGCCTATGCCCGCTACGCAGAAACCTGCTTTGAGCTTTTTGGCGATCGGGTGATGCACTGGTTTACCTTTAACGAGCCGATTGTGCCGGTAGAGGGCGGGTATCTGTATGACTTCCACTACCCGAACGTGGTCGATTTCCGTCGCGCGGCGACCGTGGCTTATCACACCGTGCTGGCCCATGCCCAGGCGGTTCGCGCCTTCCGCGCCGGGCATTACCCTGGTGAGATTGGCATCGTGCTGAACCTGACGCCGTCCTATCCGCGCTCGCAGAACCCGGCGGACGTGAAAGCCGCACACCATTGCGATCTGCTGTTTAACCGCAGCTTCCTCGATCCGGTGCTGTGTGGCGAATACCCGGCGGATCTGGTGGCGATGCTGAAAGCGCACGATCAGCTGCCTGCCTGTCTGCCGGAAGACAGCGCGCTGATTGCCGACGGTAAAATCGACCTGCTGGGGGTTAACTACTACCAGCCGCGTCGGGTGAAGTGTCGTGATACGGCCATCAACCCGCAGGCACCGTTTATGCCGGAGTGGTTCTTCGATAGCTACGAGATGCCGGGCCGCAAGATGAACCCGTATCGCGGTTGGGAAATCTACGAACCGGGTATTTACGATATTCTCATTAACCTGCGGGATAATTACGGCAACCCACGCTGTTTTATTTCTGAAAACGGAATGGGCGTCGAAAACGAGCAGCGTTTTATTGAGAACGGTCAGATTAACGACCAGTATCGTATCGAGTTTATTTCTGAACACCTTAAATGGTTACATAAAGGAATTAGCGAAGGCTGTAATTGTCTTGGCTACCATATGTGGACATTTATTGACAACTGGTCGTGGTGCAATGCGTATAAAAACCGTTATGGCTTTGTCCAGCTCGATTTGGAAACGCAGCAGCGCACCATTAAAAAGAGCGGAGAGTGGTTTGCCGCCACCTCTGTGAATAATAGTTTCGATATATAGAGTAGAAGATGATGATTGCCTTAGAAGAAGCCGTAATGGAAATCATCGTCAATGCTGGTCAGTCGCGCAGCCTGTGCTTTGAAGCACTGCATGCTGCGCGGCAGGGCAACTTTGACGAAGCGAAAAGCCTGCTGCGCGAAGCCGATGGCTACGCGCGCCAGGCTCACCATATGCAGACCAAACTTATCGAGCAGGACGCAGGCGAAGCCCGTCAGCCGATGACGTTAATTATGGTGCACGCCCAGGATCACTTAATGAACTCGCTGCTGGCCCGTGAATTATCCGAAGAGATTATTCATTTATATCAGCGTTAATTATTAAATATCAGCGCCGGAGATACCGTTACGATAATAGTGTAAAGCCTCTGCATCCTAAAAAATATAAAATCAACTTGTTCTGATGATAGCGACATATTCTGTCCATCCAGAACCGGGTGGTTATTGTCTGAATAAAATTTAACTATATTGAGATAACCATGAATATGATTAAAAAACTTCCATTAACAATGGCGGTTATCGCCGCGCTTTGCCCGATTTCTGTCCTCGCCCAGGAGTTCACGCAGGAGCAAATCGACGCCATTGTGGCCAAAGCGGTGGATAAAGCCCTGGCGGATCGCCAGGCGAAAATGGATGCCGCGGTGGCGAAAAAGGCCGACGTGGTGACCGAGCCGCAAAGCGCCGCCCAGTCCCCGGATATGGCCATCCCGTTCGGGATTAAATTTACCGGCTATGCCCGCTACGGGGCGCACTTCCAGGCCGCCGATCAGAAATACGTCGCGGTGGACGGCTCCTACAACGGCGCGTCCGCGATTGGTCGTCTGGGTAACGAAGGCAACGGCGGCGAGTTCCAGCTCTCCAAAGCCTTCAGGGGTGAAAACGGCGCCATCTGGGACGTCAACGTGATGATCGACCACTGGGGCGACGAGGTTAACCTGAAAAAGGCCTACGCCGGGGTGACCAACATTCTGGAATCCAACCCGAACGCCTATCTGTGGGCCGGGCGTGACTTCCACCAGCGTCCGCAGCAGGGCATCAACGACTACTTCTGGATGAACCACGACGGCCAGGGTGCCGGGGTGAAGAACTTCGACATCGGCGGCGTGCAGTTTGACGTGGCCACCGTGGCGGCGGTGGAATCCTGCAGCCCGCAGGTGATGAATGACGAGGCCAACCCGTCGCGCATCACCTGTACCGGCGGCTCCGGCACCGGCGACAAGGGCAACTATGCCGCCACCTCCAAAATTCACGGCATGAAGCTCGGCCCCGTCGACCTGGAGCTGTACGCCAACTACGGCTTTGACTCGAAGGCCATCGACACTGAAGAGCGCACCAACGCCTGGCAGGGCGGCGTGGTCCTGAGCCACACCAACGACAGCGGCGTGAACAAGGTGATTGCCCGCTACTCGGATAACTCGGACAACAGCGTGTTCAACAAAACCGAGGACCTGACCACGGTGTACGCCAGCTTCGAAGGGCTGCACAAGTTCACCCAGGCGACCCAGGTGGAGTACATTCTGGCCTTCCACGACTACGACAACAGCCGGGACAGCACCGACAACCGCAAGAACTACAACGCCATCGTGCGTCCGATGCACTGGTGGAACGACGTGCACTCCACCTGGCTGGAAGCGGGCTGGCAGCATGTGGATTATGACAAGGGCGGGGATAACAAGGGCTGGAAGCTGACCCTGTCGCAGAACATCTCCATCGCCATGGGGCCGGAGTTCCGTCCGATGCTGCGCTTCTACGTCACCGGCGGCAAGGTGGATAACGAACGCACCGCCCGCGTGAACAACACCCAGGACGAGACCCTGGACGACTTCAACGTCGGCGCGATGTGGGAGGCCTGGTTCTGAGGTAAGTATTGCCGGGTGGCGCTGCGCTCACCCGGCCTACTAATTTTGTAGGCCCGTGCAAGCACAGCGCCGCCGGGCAAGGCTCCCATGTTATGCTAGAAAAAAATCGACATAGCAGGGGAGAACATGGGTTCCACACGTAAAGGGATGCTGAACGTCCTGATCGCCGCCATTTTATGGGGCAGCTCAGGGGTTTGCGCGCAGTACATCATGGAGAAAAGTCAGATCCCCTCGCCCTATCTGACCATGATCCGCCTGCTGTTTGCCGGCGTGATCCTGCTGACCCTCTCATTCGTCCACGGCGACAAGATTTTCTCGGTCATCAAAAATCGCAAAGATGCCCTCAGCCTGCTGATCTTCTCCCTGTTCGGGGCGCTGATCGTGCAGCTCACCTTCCTGGTGACGATTGAAAAATCCAACGCCGCCACCGCCACCGTGCTGCAGTTCCTCTCCCCGACCATTATCGTGGCGTGGTTCGCGCTGGCGCGTAAAAAGCGCCCGGGCATTTTCGTGCTGGCGGCGATCATGACCTCGCTGGTCGGCACCTTTTTACTGGTGACTCACGGCGATCCCACCTCGCTGACCATCTCCCCGGCCGCGCTCTGCTGGGGCATCGCCTCCGCCTTCGCTGCGGCGTTCTATACCACCTACCCCTCCACCCTGATTGCCCGCTACGGCACCCTGCCGATAGTCGGCTGGAGCATGCTGCTGGCCGGGTTAATGCTGACGCCGTTCTATGCCGGGCGCGGCACCGCCTTCGTGGTCGACGGCAGCCTGCTACTGGCGTTTTTCTACCTGGTGGTGATTGGCACGGCGGTGACGTTCAGCCTGTACCTGAAAGGCGCGCAGATGATTGGCGGACCAAAGGCGAGCATTCTGAGCTGCGCCGAGCCGCTGAGCAGCGCGTTACTGTCGGTGATGTTGCTGGGCGTGGCGTTCACCCTGCCGGACTGGCTGGGCACGCTGCTGATTGTGTCGTCGGTGGTGTTGATTTCGATGGACTCGAGAAGACGGGTTAAGGCATCGGCATAGCCTGATGCCCTCCCCCCAACCCTCTCCCACGGGAGAGGGAGAAAAGTACTACTTCGCCTTAACCTTCCCCGCCACCAGCAGCGCCGTCAGCAGCATTAGCGTGCCGGAAATCACCAGCGGTGACGTCAGTCCCAGATGGTCGAGCGCAACGCCGCCCACTGCCGCACCGCAGGTATTCGCCAGCTGGATCACCGCCACCTGAATCGACCCGGCTTTTTCGGCCTGGTCGGCCAGCGAGCGGGTGATCCACGTCGACCAGCCCACCGGGATCAGCGCAAAGGCAAAGCCCCAGATAATGGCAATCGCCGAGGCCACCCACTTGTCGCTACCCCACAGGATCAGCACCGCGGCGCTGATGGCCAGCACCAGCGGAGCCCCCGCCAGAGCCACTTTCAGGGAGCGTTTCAGGAACTGCGCCGACAGCGAGGTGCCGACAAAGCTGGCGATACCAAAGCTCAGCAGCACCAGCGTCAGGCCGTCAACGTCAAACCCGGCCATGGTCATAAACACCGGGCGGATATAGGTAAAGAAGGCAAACTGTCCGGCAAAAGACATAAAGATGGCAATCATCCCCGCCAGCACGCCGGGGCGTTTCAGCAGGCTGAACATGTTCTGTTTATGATGCGCGGCTTCGCCCGGCAGCGACGGTAGCGCTTTCCAGACCCACAGGATGCATAGCAGCCCCATCACCGCGGCACCGTTGAAAACATTACGCCAGCCGATAATCCCCCCGAGGAAGCTGCCCAGCGGCGCGGCAATCACCAGCGCGATGGAGACCGCGCCGAAGATAACGGAGAGCGCTTTCGGCACGGTACGCGCCGGCACCAGCCGCATGGTGAGCGAGGCCGACATCGCCCAGAATCCACCGAGCCCCAGCCCGAGGCAGGCGCGTCCCAGCAGCAGCAACATAAAGTTATCGGCAAAGGAGACCAGCAGGCAGGAGAGGGTCAGCAGGACAGAGAAGAGGATCACCACCTTACGGCGATCGGTAGTGCCAATCGCCTGGGTAATAAACAGGCTGGCAAACATGGCGACAAAGGCGGTAACGGTGACCGACTGCCCCGCCACCCCTTCAGAAATGCCCAGATCCTGCGCCATCGGCGTCAGCAGGCTGACCGGCAAAAACTCCACGGTAATCAGGCAGGCGACGCAAAACGCCACGGAAAAAACCGCCGACCAGTTCGGGCGGGAGACCGCTTTAGCATGGGGCGAAGGGGCGGATTGGATCTGTTCTGTCATGGCATCACCTGGGGAGAAAACGAGCGGGAAAGCCGTGCAGTTTAACAGTTAAAGTGTGATCTATTTAACGTTTCGACAACTTTTGGCACTTTTTGCCGGGCGGCGCTGCGCTTGCACCGGCCTACGGGGGCTGCAGGCCCGGTAAGCGCAGCGCCACCGGGGGATGTTAGCCACGTGCCGCCTTCGCCAGCCCGACAATCCACTCCTGATGCCCGTTGATCATCGGGTTTGGTACGGTGCGCGCCAGTTCCTGCGCCGGAACGCCTTTCTGCGACTCCTGGGTCAGGATGCGTACCCGGTTGCCAGGCAGGTCTTCAAACAGCCAGGCGTGAATCACGTCCAGTCGGGTGTCAGCCTCCCCCTCCACCCAGCCGTGCCAGGCGATACGCGCGGCCTGCCCCGCCATCGGCGGCACATACTCGGTAACCCGGGCTTCTACCGGAAAGCCGAAGGTGGTGAAGCGAAAACGGGCGTTGGCGCTGAGCAGCGGGCCGCTGTCGTCATGAAAGCGAATGTCGTCGGCATTGCTGTAGTACGTCGGCCACAGGCGGGTATCGTTCAGTTGGTCCCAGACGGCCTGCGCGGTCAGCCCGGCGACGATGATTTCGTTGGATGCAAAGTTATCTGTGGTGCCTGGCAGAAATTCCTGCGGCCAGACAATGGCGGATTGATTCATGGTTCACCTCATCATGTTGTTGATGAGATGATGGTGCGCCGCGTAGTGGTATAAATCTAATGATGATGTTTTATAATCCTCATCACGAGGCGTGATATCAGTGTGGTTTTTTGCCGGGCGGCGCTGCGCTTGCACCGGCCTACGGGTTTTGTAGCCCCGGTAAGCGAAGCGCCACCGGGGGATATCAGTGCAGGAAGAAGACCCCCTCTTCCGGCAGGAAGAGCTGGTTATAGCGCAGCTGGAAAGCATTCAGCTCGTACGGATCGGGCTCCATATCGCGCATAAAGCCGAGCGCCAGGCGGATCTGGGCATCGGTGATCGGCGCGGCGAGACGCGCCTTGCGCAGCAGGCGATACCAGCTCATCAGGTTGTTTTCACTGCTGTCGACAATGCAGACCTGCCAGATCAGCAGCACCTGGGCGGCATTTTGCAGGTGCGCCTCGTCCGGGCGTTCAAGGTAACGGATAAACTCATTGCCAGCGCTTTTGCCAAACTGGTCGATCATCGATTCCAGCGGCACAGGGGTGATCCCCAAACGTTCGCTGAGACGACGGATGGCGCGTCGGGAGCCCGACGTCATGACGCGAAAGCCCACCACAAACACCACGGCAAGCGTAGCCAGCATTATCCAGACCATGAATTCTCCTTACGGTTTGTCGAGCATAATATCGGGAAACGCAGCGCGTCGACAGCGGACAACGTCGTATTAATGCACTGAAAACAGGTGGTAGTGAATAATGAAAACGGATATCCGCACGCTGGATCTGAATCTTTTAAAAACCCTGGATGCGCTGCTGGATGAGCGCAGTGTCACGCGAGCAGCATCGCGCTTATCCCTGACCCAGCCTGCGGTCAGCGGCATGCTCAACCGCCTGCGCGATTATTTTGACGATCCGCTGTTTATCCGCGCCCCGCACGGCATGGTGCCGACCACCCGCGCAGAAACGCTGGCCGCCCCGGTAAAACGCATTCTGGCGGATATCGACGTGCTGCTACAGCCCACCGAATTCGATCCCCTGAGCGCCAGCCTGACCTTTACCGTCGCCGCCACCGACTACGCCCTGCGGGCGGTGATGGTGCCCTTTATTGCCGCCCTCAAAACCCGGGCACCCGCCATCCGTGTGCGGGTGGTACCCGTGGAATCCGACCGTCTGGTCAGCCAGCTTGAGCGGGGAAGCGTTGACGCGGCGCTCATCACTCCGCACACCACGCCAGATGAGCTTCACAGCCGTGCGCTTTATGATGAACGGTACGTCTGCATGATGCGCGCCAACCATCCGGAAGCCGGAAAACCGCTGACGATAGACCGATTTTGCGCCCTGGAGCATGTGCTGGTCTCTTACGAGGGCGCCGGTTTTCGCGGCGTAACGGATGGCGCGCTGGAGAAGATTGGTCGAATGCGGCACGTGGGACTCTCGGTGAGCCACTTTTTGGTCCTGCCGGACGTGCTGGCTCTCAGCGATATGATTGCCGTCGTGCCGTCACGTATAGCGGAAAACCAGACGGGGATGTTTGTCTGCGAGACACCGGTTCCCGTGCCCGGCTTTACCAAAAGCATGGCCTGGCACGGCAGAACGCACCGCAACCCCGCGCAGGCGTGGCTGCGCGGGTTGCTGCTGGAGACGAGTCAGCGCGCCTGAAGCCCTTTCAGCAGCGCCTCGTGGAAGCGTGCAGGATCCTGCATCTGCGGCGCGTGGCCCATGTCGCTAAATTCCACCAGCGTCGCGTGCGGAATGCGCTTCGCCGTCTCTTTGCCCAGCACCGCGTAGTTACCGAGCTGCTTACGCACCTCCGGCGGAGCGAGGTCTTTCCCGATGGCAGTGTTGTCCTTCGTACCGATCATCAATAATACCGGCATCTTTAACTCACTAAATTCATAGATAACCGGCTGGGTGTAGATCATGTCGTAGAGCAGCGCCGAGTTCCAGGCGACACGCTCTTTGCCCGGCCCGTTATTCAGCCCGGCGAGCATGGTGACCCAGCGCTCATACTCCGGCTTCCACTCCCCGGCATAGTAGGTATTTTTCTCGTACTGGCGAATGCCGTCAGCGCTGGTTTTCAGCTCGCGCTGATACCACTGATCGACCGTAATATGCGGCACACCGCGCGCTTTCCAGTCCTCCAGACCAATCGGATTGACCATCACCAGCTGTTCCACCGCCTGCGGCCACATCAGCGCGTAGCGGGTCGCCAGCATGCCGCCGGTCGAATGCCCGATAACCGTCACGCGATCGACGCCCAACGTTTTCAGCAGCGCATGAGTATTGTCCGCCAGCTGCTGGAAGCTGTACTGATACCGCTCCGGCTTGGTAGATTTACAGAAGCCAATCTGGTCAGGAGCGATCACCCGATAACCGCTGGCGGTAAGCGCTCGGATAGTGCCCTCCCAGGTACCGGCGCAGAAGTTTTTGCCGTGCATCAGCACCACCGTGCGGCCGTTGGCTTTTTCCGGCTTCACGTCGAGATACGCCATATCCAGCGACTGATTTTGCGAGGTGAAGGTGAAGTGTTTCACCGGCCAGGCGTAGTCAAACCCTTCCAGCTTTTCGCCGTAGGTGGGGGTATCCGCCGCCATCGCGGGTGAGGCCAGCGCCATCAGCAGCGCAAGGCAGGACAATCGTCGGGTCAACATGCAAGCTCTCCGTTAGCAAAAAGGGCTAAGGCTGCGCGAAAGGCGGCAGCGAAATAAAACTGTAGAGCATAGGGCGGAGTGGATGTGTAAAGCGGGGTAAGGTAATCGGGGTGGGAATGTAAAAAAGCCCGGCATCATGCCGGGCAAAAAGTTACCTGCACACTCAGGCTGCTTTCAAACGTTGCACGCGTTTTTCGCGGCGGATCTTGCGTTCTTCCAGCACCGCGACCATCGCCATCAGGACGATACAGCCGATGGCTGCCGCATCCAGCGCGGCGAAGGTGCCTGCCCAGCCGGTGAGGCCGAAAATCGGCGTGCCGTCGGCGATCATCCCCAGACCCAGTTTGGCGAAGCTGTCGCCGATCAGGTAGGCGAAGGTGCCCTTAATCCCATCGGCGGCGCCGATCGCTTTTTTCGGCACGAAGCCCACTGCCGCCACGCCGATCAGTAATTGCGGACCAAACACCAGGAAGCCGAGCGCGAACAGGGACGCCAGATAAACGTACTGGTTGCTGGCATGCTGGTACACGCCGAGGGTGGCGATAATCAGCGCCAGCGCGACGCAGGCTACCAGCGCGCGACGACCGTTGGCGAGATCCGAGAGCCAGCCCCACAGCAGCGTGCCGACCAGCGCGCCCACTTCGAACAGGGTGAAGCCCTGAATCGCCACCTCTTTAGAGAGTTTCAGCTCCTGGAAGGCATACACGGTCGACCACTGGTCGATACCGATGCGCACCACGTAGAGGAAGATGTTCGAGAAGCAGAGCAGCCAGATCACTTTGTTTTTCAGCACGTACTCAACAAAGATCTGCCATTTGGTCATCTCGTTCTCTTCGGTCTCTTTGTCCTCTTCGCTGATCTCCTCGTCAAACAGCTCTTCGGCTTTCCCCAGACCGTAAGATTCCGGGGAGTCGCTGCCGAAGCGCAGGCCGATAAAGCCGACGATCAGGGCGATAATCGACGGGAAGATAAACATGCCGATCACGTGACCGTCAAACAGGTAGTTCGCGCCGAACAGCGCCACGCCTGCCGCACCCGCTCCGCCGAGGTTGTGGGAGATGTTCCACATGCCGAGGTAGGAACCCCGCTTGCGGCGCGGGGTCCATTTGGTGATGGTGGAGTAACTACACGACCCGCCGGTACTCTGGAAGAAACCGCTCAGGGCGTAGAAGGCGATCATCAGGAACAGGCTAACGGAACCCGCGCCCATGCTGGCGCTGAAGCCGAGCATACAGATAGCGGAGAGGATCAGCATAAACGGCAGGAACTGCTTGGTGTTTTTGCCGTCCGCGTAGTAGGAAACGACCGTTTTCCCCACGCCGTAGGTGATGGAGAAGCCCAGGCCAATCATCCCCAGCTGCGTCATGCTCAGCCCGTAGGTGGAGATCATGTCGTTCTGCGCGATGTTAAAGTTTTTGCGGATCAGGTACATGGTCAGGTAGCCGATAAAGACCACCAGATAAGACTGCATGAAGGGTTTGAACCACATTTTGCGCCGCACATCGAGCGGCAGATCCAGGGTCGGCTTGCGCACCTGGTTTAAGAAGGCCAGCATGACTGAGTTACTCCTGAGCTGATTTTTGCCGCATTGTAAAAATCAGCCGGGAGAGACGCCTGAGACAGCGTCCAGGCGGAACCGGGAAAATTTCTTAGTTTTGCGCCATTCGGGGCGAAAAGGTGAGGCGCATCACGCTTCGCTCACCTCACGCGGGGCCTGCGCACTGAGGAACGGCAGCAGCAGCAGGGCCGAAATCCCCGCCGCGATGGCGATCACTGCGAAGAACCCGCTCCAGTGCCAGACGTCTATCACCCGCGCCAGCGGCCAGCCGGAGAGCGACGCACCGAGGTAGGCAAACAGCCCGACAAAGCCCGTCGCCGCGCCGGCCGCCTCTTTGTGGGAACACTCCGCCGCCGCCATGCCGATCAGCATCTGCGGGCCAAAGACGAAGAAGCCGATGGTGAAGAAGCACGCCGCCTGCATCACGTAGCTGGCAAACGGCATCAGCCACAGCGAGCCGACGGAGAGCAAAATCCCGGCGGCGAAAATCAGGTTCATCGGCCCGCGGTTGCCGTTGAACAGCTTATCCGAGCCCCAGCCCGCCACCAGCGCGCCGATAAACCCGCCCAGCTCGAACATCGTCACCGCCGAGTTGGCGGTCACCAGGTCCACGCCGAGCGTCTCGGACATGTACAGGTTGCCCCAGTCGTTGATCGCCGCACGCACCACGTAGACCAGCACGTAGCAGAGCGACAGTAGCCAGATGTAGGGGTTTTTCAGCACGTACTTAGTGAGGATCTCCCTGCGGGTCAGCCCCGCGCCTTCCTGCTGCTGGGCAATCTCCATCTCGTCGTGCCGCCAGTCACCCACCGCCGGCAGGCCAACGGTTTGCGGCCTGTCGCGCAGGCGCCAGCAGAGGAACAGCCCGGCGACAATCGCGAGGCCACCGGCAATCATCATCCCCGCGCGCCAGCCGTAGTGCAGCGCCGCCGCGCCCACCACCATCGGGATCAGCGCCCCGCCGACGTTATGCGCGGTGTTCCAGACGGCCCACCAGCCGCCGCGCTCGTTGCGCGAGTACCACGCGGTGAGCAGACGGGCGCAGACCGGCGCGCCCCAGCCCTGGAAAAAGGCGTTCAGCGCCCACAGCAGGGCAAAGGCCCATAGCGAGGTGGAGAAACCAAACAGGATGTTCACCACGCCGGTGGCGATCAGCCCGACGCCCATAAAATAGCGCGCGTTGGAGCGGTCGCTGACGATGCCGGAGAAGAACTTCGACAGGCCGTAGGTGATGTAAAACAGCGTCGCCAGCAGGCCAATATCGGTGCGCGTCATCACGCCGCTGGCGAGGATCTCCGGCGCGGCGGCGTTGAAGCTTTTGCGGGTGAAGTAGAACAGCGCGTAGCCGAGCCAGATGGTGATCAGGATATGCCGACGCCAGTAGCGGTAGCGGGCGTCGATTTCCGCTTTATCGGTTATCGGCGCGGCATTGGCGGGGGTTTTAAACATGGTGGCTCCTTAGCGGCAGGCTGACGCTGACGCGCGTCCCGTGGGTGCAGGAGATATTCAGCGTGCCGCCCAGCGCCTTCACGCGCTCGCGCATGCCCGCCAGGCCAAAGCCCTGTTGGCCGGAGCCCGGCGGCAGGCCGCAGCCGTCGTCCTCAATCACCAGCATCAGGCGCTCGTCCTGCTGCCAGCCCTGGATCGTGACCGCGCTGGCACTGGCGTGTTTGACGATATTGTTCAGCCCCTCCTGACAGACGCGGAACAGCGTCACGCGCTGACCTTCGCTCAGGGTAGCTTCATTGATGCGCCAGTCGAGATGGCTGACTATCCCGCGGCTTTCCAGCTCCATCTCGCGCATCAGGGAGCGTACAGCCTGCTCCAGCGTCAGGTCATCGAGCTGGCGCGGGCGCAGCCGTCCCAGCAGGCGGCGAACGGAGTCATACACCCCCAGCGAAAGCTGTTCGATATGCGCCCCGCCCTGCTTCACGCCCGCGTTTTCTGCCGCCAGGCGCTGGACAATACCCGCCTGGGTGCGAATGGCGGTGATGGTCTGGCCGATATCGTCGTGCAGCTCGCGGGCGACCTCCTGCCGCACGCTCTCTTCCGTCTCCAGCAGGCGCTCCGCCAGACGCCGGTTGCGCGCCAGTTCGGTCTGCAGGGACTGGTTCAGCTCGCGCAGGCGCTGAATGCCCGCGCCGAGCAGCAGCCCGGTCAGGCTCTGGGCCAGCAGGGAAAGCAGTAAATCCACAGGATGGTCGTGCCAGGTCTGGCTGGCAATCAGCGCGATGGCGTTCATCAGCGTGGCGATCAGCGCCCCCTGCCAGCCGTAGTGCCAGGCCAGGGCGATAATCGGCAGCGCCAGGCAAAACGGCGTGAAGCGTGACAGCTCGGCGGGCAGGCCAAGCTGTAGCCACAGGCTCACCACAAACAGCAGCAGATACCAGATGAGGTGCCGGGCGCGCCAGTTCACCGGTTGAGATACCAGCGCCGGGCCGAGCGGCTGCCAGACGGTGCTGGTGAGGTAATGCCAGATGACGAGGCAGGTCGGGGCCAGGGTCAGGCCGCCGGTCAGGGTCAGCAGCAGGGCGTTAAGCATCTCCTTCTCGCCAATCCACGGCAGGGACTGTAGCAATGCCGCCGCAATCAGCCCCGCCCCCTGACGCAGCAGGGTGCGCCAGTCGCGCTGGTGACGATAGCGGGAAATCAGCGCAACCGGGAGGAGCGTGAGCACGCTTCCGGTCATCAATAAGGGAAGGTGCGCGAGGGCGACTTCCTGCGCCAGCCAGACCAGCATCAGCCACTCTGCGCCCAGCAAAACGGGCCAGTAGCCGCGCGGGCATTGCAGCATCAGCCCCAGACGCAGGCCGAAGGGAAACAGCAGTACCGCCAGCTCCGGGCGCTCCACCAGATGCAGGCTGATGCTCCACAGGCAGAACCAGGCGGCGGAGAAGATAAAGAAGCTGGCAACGACGGCGATCAGCCGCGAAAAGACGGGACTCATTGCCAGCTGTCAAACATGCGGCGCGCCAGCTCGACGTCGTTGCTGACGTTGAGTTTTTCCATCAGGTTGGCGCGATGAACGTGTACGGTTTTCGGGGACAGATCCAGCTCCGCGGCAATCTCTTTTACCGACATCCCCTGCGCAAGTTTTTCCGCAACCTGACGCTCGCGCTTTGTGAGCGGATCCTGGCGTCCGGCCGCCAGCTTGATGGCGATATCCGGCGTTAAATAGCAGCCGCCGGTGGAGACCGTACGCACCGCGGCGATCAGTTCGTCGGGGCTACAGCGTTTAGAGAGGAACCCGCGCGCGCCCGCGTTAAGCGCCTGCTCGACCAGCGCCGGGCTGTCGTGGACCGAGAGCATGATGGTCGCCATCCCTTTCGGCAGCTGGCTTAACAGCTCAAGCCCCGAGAGATCCGGCATCGAGATATCGCAGATACAGACCTGCACTCCGCGACCCGGCAGGCCCGCCAGCGCCTCGCGACCGGAACCAAACTCGGCCACGACCTGAAAGTCAGGTTCAAGGCTCAAAAGCTGGGCAAATCCGGAGCGGACGATAAGGTGGTCGTCGATGAGAGCGATGGTGGTCATGGTGGGATCCTGATGCGTGAACGCGCCGGATGGCGGCGTAAACGCCTTATCCGGCCTACGGGTAAAGTCCTTGTAGGCCGGCTAAGCGCAGCGCCATCCGGCAAAGCCGCTTACCTTAGCGATAAGCGCGTTGCTGTTCAAGCTATGAACGATTTACACCGTCAGAGGATGCCGGTGGTCACCGTAAAACGTCGCGTTTGCGCCGGGGCCAGCATAATCAGGCTGTCGCTGCGCTGCGCCGCCAGGAACCCTTCCGGGCGGCAGGTGGCCGGGAGGGCGAAGGCTGCCACCTGCTGATCGCCGTTGTAGAGGATCCAGCGGGTGGCGTAGTTCAGCTCGGCGCTGGCGAAGCGGGTCACAAAGGTGACGCCATCGGGGGCGATCATCCGGAATTCCGGGTTATCCGTGTAGCGATCGAGCCGGTCGGTGAAGAAGACAATCTCCGGATCGTAGAATTGCGGTTCAGAGAGGGTCGTCAGGGTCGCTTCGCCCTGCTGGATACGCTGGTTGAACGCCAGCCACTGTTCGGTCGGCTTCACGTGGGCCGGGATCGACTCGCGCAGCTGAATAGCCTCATCCGGCACGTTCTGGCTGAAAGTCGCCCCCTCAACCCAGGCATAGTTCATGTGGCACATGTACTGGAGCGGCATCGGCACCGTCGCCAGATTGGTCACCGACATGACGATATCAAACAGGGCGCTGTCTTTACGCAGCGTCACCGCCGGCTGGGCCTGATAATGATGACCGAATCCCATCACATATTCATAGCGCCCGGTCACCGTCAGGCTGTCACCGTCCAGCACCAGCCAGGCCTCATCCATTGGCGCGCTGGGCATTTCGCCGTGCAGCGGGTGGGTATCTTCCGGCGACGGACAGCCGTTTGCCAGCAGGCCGGAGTGGAAGGCGAAGCAGCCATAGGTTTCGACCACCTCTTTTGCCGCTTTTGGCTGGCTGAACATATTGCGCATCGTCAGATCGCGGCCATCAAACTCCGCATCCCAAATCATCTGCCCCAGCCAGGGGAGGATCACCAGGTGACCGCGGCTGTTTTGCACCCGCAGTCCCTCCACGCCGCTGGCGTAGCGAAACGCCGTCACCGTGAAGTCATCGTTTTGCAGCAGGGTGCGCGGCTGTTCGGTAAAGAGCGCGCGCCACAGGGGAAGTTGCGTCATGGTGATCCTCCTCAGGAAGCGGTGGCTTCGGTCAGCTCGCGGCGCACTTTGCTCTCACGCCAGAAGTAGATGCCCACGTAGACAAAGCACAGCATCGAGACCAGGAACGAGGCCTGCAGGGAGTGGAACAGATCCGCGACATAGCCCTGCACCGCAGGCACCACCGCCGCGCCGACAATCGCCATCACGATAACCGCCCCGGCCATTTCAGTATGCTCGTTGTCCACGGTATCGAGGGTGCCTGCGTAGATGGTGGCCCAGCACGGCCCGAACAGAATGCTCACCAGCACCGCGACGTAGACCGCGCTAAAGCTCGGGGCCAGCGCCACGTAGGCGAGGAACAGCGCGCCGATCGCCGAATACAGAATAAGCACCTTCGCCGGGTTGAAGCGGGTCATCAGAATGTTGGCGACAAACTTGCCGATAAAGAAGCAGGCAAAGCTGTAGACCATAAAGTTGGAGGCGTCGCGTTCGTTGATGTCCCCCAGCTCCAGCGCCAGACGGATGGTGAACGACCACACCGCAACCTGCATGCCCACATAGAGGAACTGGGCCACGATACCGCGACGGAAGCGGGCGTTAGTTGCCAGATAGCGCAGGGTATCCATCGCCGACGGGCGTTTGTGCGTTGCGGTTTGCGCCACTTTACAGGTCGGGAAGCGGGTCAGCAGGAACAGCACCATCACCACGACCAGCACCATAATCATGTACTTGTAGGGCTCGAGGGTGTTCTCCAGCATCAGGATCTTAAAGTTGTGGATCTGCTCGGCGTTCATGCCCGCCATCTGTTTTTCCAGGCTGTCACCTTCGGAGAAGACCAGATATTTACCCAGCAGGATGCCCGCCGCCGCGCCAATCGGGTAGAAGGTCTGGCTGACGTTCAGACGCAGGGTGGCGTAGGCTTTCGGGCCAATCATTGAGCTGTAGGTATTCGCCGCGGTCTCAAGGAAGCTCAGGCCGATGGCGATAGCAAAAATCGCCGCCAGGAACATGGTGTAGGTTGCCATGTGCGAGGCGGGGAAAAAGAGCGTGCAGCCGACAATATAGAGCGTTAATCCAATTAAGATCGCCACTTTATAGCTGGTATTTTTAATCACCAGCGAGGCCGGAATAGCAATAAGGAAATAGCCGCCGTAAAACGCGCTTTGCACCAGCGCCGAGGCAAAATTACTGAGTGCAAAGACACTTTTAAACTGCGTAATTAAAATATCATTTAAAGCAGCAGCGCATCCCCATAACGGGAATAAGCAGGATAACAAAATAAACTGGAACAGAGGGGTTTTATTCAGATAGCCGTCAGGCATCTGAATGATGTTTTTATCGTTCATAGTGCTACCTTTTATTTCGCAGGGTTTTATTATTCGTTCAATGCCAGATACTCATTGAATTGTTCAATGCTGGGGTAAGACGACTGGGTGCCTTTCCCGGTGACGCTAAAAGCGGCAAAGAGGGAGGCTTTTTTCATGGCGGCTTCAACATCGCCGCTCTGGACGTAGTAATGGGCGAAGCAGCCGATAAAGGCATCCCCGGCCCCGCTGGTATCGACGGCATTGACCTTAAATGCCGGGACCTTAACTTCCCGATCGCGGGTCATCCATAGCGCGCCTTTTTCACCCATGGTGACAATAATATTGTTCAGCCCTTTATCCACCAGCGAGCGGGCGGCAAGGCAGATATTTTCGTAGGTATTCACCGGCATCCCGGTCAGTATTTCCAGCTCGGTTTCATTCGGCACGAAGAAATCACATTTACAGGCATAGGACATATCTAATTCACGTAATGCCGGGGCCGGATTTAATAGCACCTGAATACCGTGTTTTTTACCAAACTCGATGGCGTGATAAACCGTCTCCAGCTGCACTTCGAGTTGCAGCACAATAAGCTGGCACTTTTTCAGATCGTCTGCCGCGCGGTCGATATCTTCCGGCGAGAGGAATTTATTGGCCCCCTTCACAATCAGAATGCTGTTGCTGGAGTTGGCGTTCACAAAGATCGGCGCCACGCCGCTGCTGGTGCAGGGCACTTTTTCCACATAGGTGGTATTGATGCCCCAGGACTCCAGATTGCGGATGGTGTTATCGGCAAAAATGTCGTCACCGACCTTGGTCAGCATCATCACCTTCGAATTGAGCTTGGCTGCCGCCACCGCCTGATTCGCCCCTTTGCCGCCGCAGCCGATTTTAAACGCTGGCGCTTCGAGGGTTTCGCCCTCCTTCGGCATCTGATTAATGTAGGTGATGAGATCCACCATGTTGGAGCCGATAACCGCGATATCCATGTTTACTACCTCTCTGAAACAATCACATAACAATGATATTATCGTAACATTATCATGTTATTTCCGTATCATTTGTGACTGCGATCGCGATTAGCGGATCCGCCAGGCTGATTAATGTTTGAGCGACACAGGGCGTGAAAAGTGTGATGCAACGACGCAATTTGAAAATAAAACGATAAATTACAGTGCATTGAAGGTTGCACACAGATGGAGAAGTGGCTTTTCTTTCCTGCCGGGCGGCAGTATAGTATGTCGCATCAAAAATGTTCCTGATGCATCATTAATGTGATTTCAGGAACATCAAAAAGTGCGGAGAGGGTGAATGGAGACGAAGCAAAAAGAACGAATCCGGCGTCTGGTGGAGCTGTTAAAGAAGACCGACCGCATTCACCTGAAAGAGGCCGCCCGGATGCTTGAGGTCTCCGTCATGACCATCCGCCGCGATCTCAGCCCGGATAACCATGACGTCGTGCTCCCCCTGACGCTGCTGGGCGGCTACATCGTGATGGTCAACAAACCGGCCACCGCGCCCGCGGCACCCGTGGTACGCAGCCAGACGCACCACCCCGACGATCTGCCCATCGCCATTCTGGCGGCCGGGATGGTAGCGGAGAACGATCTGGTCTTTTTCGATAACGGGCCGGAAATGCCGCTGGTGATTAGCATGATCCCCGACGACATAACCTTTACCGGCATCTGCTATTCCCATCGCGTGTTTATGGCGCTGAATGAAAAGCCCAACGCCACCGCCATTCTGTGCGGCGGCACCTACCGGGCAAAAAGCGATGCATTTTACGACACCAGCAATCCGTCGGTACTGGACTCCCTGAACCCGCGTAAGGTGTTTATCTCCGCCAGCGGCGTGCATGAGCACTATGGCGTGACCTGGTTTAACCTCGACGACCTGGCCACCAAGCGCAAGGCCATTCAGCACGGCATCCGCAAGATCCTGCTGGCCCGCTACGCCCTGTTTGATGAAGTGGCCCCCGCCAGCATCGGGCCGCTATCGGCTTTTGATGTGCTGATCAGCGACCGCCCGCTTCCGGCAGACTATCCGGCCCACTGCCGGAACGGCTTTGTGAAGATAATCACCCCGGACGCCGCCGGGGAGTAAGTTACTCGAAGAACACCGCAATTTTGTTAAACATGGTGGGATCGGACTGGTTACGCACCACTTTCACCACGTCCTCCAGCTTGTCGATCTGCGCCATCATCTGCTCAAGGCGCTGATCGTCATTCACCAGCAGCCAGATACGGCTGTGCTCGCTACCCTGAATCGGCAGACAGAGAATGCCCTCCACGTTGAACGCCCGGCGGGCAAAGAGCCCGCAGACATGGGTCATGACCCCAGGATGGTTGCGGACGGTCAGCTCCAGGATGACGTTATCATTTTGTTTTTGCATGGCTTATTCCCCCACCATTTCAGTATTGGCCGCACCGGGTGGGACCATCGGATAGACTTTTTGTTGTGGATCGATACGGACGTGGATCAGCGCCGGGCCCGGGCGTGAGATCGCCGCCTGCAGCGCCGCGTGGGCATCCTCTTCGGCATTCAGATCGCAGGTGTGCAGACCAAAACCGGCAGCAATCTGCATAAAGTTAATCATTCCCGGATAGGTGGCAGCAAAGACGCCCTGCTTGTAGAACAGGCTCTGCTGCTGATGCACCAGGCCCAGCGCCTCGTTGTTCATCAGGATGATTTTCACGTCTAACTGGTTTTCGGCCGCGGTGGCCATCTCCTGAATGTTCATCATCAGGCTGCCGTCGCCGGAGAAGCAGATCACCTTGCGGTCCGGGTTCGCCAGCGCCGCGCCCACGGCCGCAGGCAGGCCAAAGCCCATGGTTCCCAGCCCGCCGGAGGTCAGCCACTGGCGCGGACGGTTCAGCGGGTAGGCCTGGGCAGTCCACATCTGGTGCTGGCCCACGTCGGTGGTGATGATGGCGCTGTCGTCCACGCAGGCAGCCACGGCGTTAATCAGCCCGTAATGGCTGAGCGGATCGCCTTCAGTCGGGATGGCACCCGGGAACTCCTGCTGCAAACCGGATACCTGCTGATGCCACGCGCTACGCGGGGTGGCGTCGATGTGCGGCAGCAGCTGCGCCAGCACCTCGTTGACGTCGCCCTGGATCGCCACGTGCGGCTGTTTGATTTTGCCCAGCTCCGCGCGGTCGATATCCACGTGAATGATTTTGGCATTCGGGCAGAACTGCTCGGTTTTGCCAATCGCCCGGTCATCAAAACGCGCCCCGAGAACAATCAGCAGATCCGCCTCCTGCAGAATAAAGTTGGTGCTGCGCGCGCCGTGCATCCCGAGCATCCCCAGCGACAGCGGGTGTGCTTTTGGCAGCATACCCAGCGCCATCAGGGTCATGGTGGTCGGCAGGCTGGCTTTCTCGGCCAGGGCGCGCACCGCGTCAGGCGCGTCGATCACTCCGCCGCCCAGATAGAGCACCGGGCGCTGTGCGGCGTTGATCATTGCCGCCGCCTCGCGCACGCTCTCAACGCTGAAGGCTGGCGATGGCGCGCGGGTGCCGGGCTCCGGCAGCACGTCGATCTCAATTTCAGCGGTCTGCACATCCTTAGGAATGTCTATCCACACCGGGCCCGGACGGCCGGACTGGGCGATACGGAACGCATCGCTGATAACCTGCGGTAATTCGCTGATATCGCGCACTAAATAGTTGTGCTTGGTGATGGGGATAGAGATGCCGTAGGTGTCCACTTCCTGAAACGCATCGGTGCCGATCATCGAGGCAGGCACCTGGCCGGTAATGCAGACTAACGGGATTGAGTCGAGACGCGCGTCGGCGATGGCGGTCACCAGGTTGGTGGCACCCGGCCCGCTACAGGCCATACAGACCGCCGGTTTGCCCTGAGTACGCGCCATGCCCTGGGCGATAAAGCCTGCGCCCTGCTCGTGACGCGCCAGCACGTGGCGGATCTGCGTGCTCTGGCTTAAGGCGTCATACAGCGGGAGTACCGTCCCGCCAGGAATACCCGCTACCGTGGTAATGCCCTGACGTTCCAGCAGATGAACGATTAACTGCGCGCCTGTGAAACGCGTCTTGTGTGATGTTGTGCCCGAACTTGCCATGCTCCAGTCCTTTTCTTCTGGGCCGACTTTCCGGGGGGCTTTTAACGAAAAACCCCGCCGGTTTGCGCCGGCGGGGTTTGGAATCGTGTGTTGATTCAGTCCCTACGGCGCATTGCCGACGACCACCACCACACGCACGACGACCACTGCGGCTGGTTGCGCAGTTTTTAGTAGGGTCGAGGTCAGCATGGAAGCGTTCATTAGGAACCTGTCTCTGGAATCATTGAGTGGATTTATACAAGCACAGGTTTACAGGCGTGACAACGGAATTATTTTCATCTGCCTGAAAATGCGCCAGGGATCACGTTTCGCTTGTCGGGTGATGAAAACAAAAAACCCCGCCGGAGCGAGGTTTTTTTACAGCGTTTGCGGCTGGTGACCGCAGAGCACACTGTGTTACATCAACGCACGAAGTATACGCGATCGCACGGGAACGCGCAATTTACGGCACGGATTTTGACGCCTTTGAGTATGGCTCCCGCTTCACGTTTTGTCCATAAATTACTGTTCATATATACAGTATTTATCTATACTGGGTGTGTTCACAGGGTGTGAGGGGAGCCGCTCGTAGTACACCGGCGCAACGAAGTCCTGGCTGAAACGGGTGGTGCCGTCAGCGCCTCCACTCCCCACCTGAGCACACTGTGTTACATCAACAAAGGTGCTGGTTACAGGCGGCGGAAAGGTACGCCAGCACCGTGCTCCTTAACCAGAGGAGACGCGTATGAGCGTAGTGGATATGGTTGTACTTATCCTCAAACTCATTGTTGCAGCACTGCAACTGCTTGATGCTGTCCTGAAATACGTTAAGTGATTCAGGTTCAAGCCGCACCTGAGAGGGGCGGGAAACCGCCCCTCTTTAATAACGAGGGAATGCTATGTTGCGTTTATTAATTGAGCCTGTCACGCCGGACGAACCGGGGTATATCGCGCTCAAAACCGAGAGCACTGCGCTCAATTTTAATATGTTGCGTCGGCTGGAAGAGAACTGGGAGCGAGGTGAAAACCGTTTTAACGCCCCGGGAGAAAAGCTGCTGGGTGCCTTTCTGAACGGCAAACTGGTGGGGATTTGCGGGCTAAACCGCGATCCGTTCAGCCAGCAGCCGCGGGCCGGTCGCATTCGTCATCTCTATATCAGCGAAAGCTGTCGTGGGCTGGGTATCGGCGGGCAGCTGCTCGCCGTGGTGATGGCCGATGCCAGCGTCTGGTTCGATTTTCTCAATACCCATGCGCCCCACACCGCCTGGGCATTCTACCAGCGGGCTGGCTTTACGCTGGTCGCGGATGAACCGCGCGTCACCCATCGCCTTTTTTGTGCGGTTTAAGCAGCTGGCAGCATCCGGCGGTGAATGTTACATTCTTGTGACAATACATTGTCAGACACGCCATGACCCTTACCGTTTTCTGCATTCTGCTGTTCGCCGCGCTGCTGCATGCCAGCTGGAACGCCATCGTTAAAGCCGGAACGGACAAGCTCTACTCCGCCATTAGCGTGAGCGGTTCCGCAACCCTTATCGCCCTGGTGTTACTCCCGTTCTCACCGCAACCCTCGGCGGCAAGCTGGCCATTTTTGATGGTCTCCTGCGCCTTACAGGTGGTGTATACCGTTCTGGTCGCGAAGACCTATCAGGTCTCGGATATGAGTCAGACCTACCCGCTGATGCGCGGCACCGCACCGCTGCTGGTGGCGCTGATCGGCACGCTGTTGCTCGGCGATCATCTCTCGTGGCTCGCCTGGTCCGGCATCGGCGTGATCTGCCTGTCGATACTGATCATGGCGCTGAACGGACGCATGCAGTCGCGCAAAGGGATCTGGCTGGCGCTGCTGAATGCCTGTTTTATCGCGGGCTATACGCTGGTGGATGGCACCGGCGTGCGGCTGTCGGAAACCGCGCTGGGCTATACGCTGTGGACCTTCTTTATGAATGGTTTTTGCCTGCTCGTCTGGGCGATGGTGGCGCGTCGCCGTGAAGCCTCTGGCTACCTGCGCCTGCACTGGAAAAAAGGTCTGCTCGGTGGCATCGGTACAATGGGTTCTTACGGTCTGGCACTCTGGGCGATGACCCAGGCGCCGCTGGCTGTTGTCGCGGCGCTGCGTGAAACCTCGATACTCTTTGGGGCGCTTATTGCCTTTGTGCTTTTAAAAGAGAAGGTTATGGGTCTGCGTATCGCGGCGGCGCTGGGTATTGCAGGGGGTGCTATTCTGCTGCGCCTGGCCTGAATCGCTGGCAATATTAGTTGCCGATCTTGTTTACAAATCCTGCCTTTTTCCGCTTATCCATTCATCACCGCAATACTCAACTTGCCCTCTCACTGTGGTAGATTCCTCGCGCATTTATGGGAATGCGCAGTCACTTACTCTTTATTTATCACTTTTGGCAAAATTATTCAGCGACATGAAAAGACAGCGGAACGTTAATTTACTCTTGATGTTGATATTGCTGGTCGCCGTCGGTCAGATGGCGCAAACCATCTATATCCCGGCCATTGCGGACATGGCGAAGGCACTCCACGTTCGTGAAGGCGCGGTGCAGAGCGTGATGGGCGCGTACCTGCTGACCTACGGCGTCTCGCAGCTGTTCTACGGCCCGCTCTCGGATCGCGTTGGCCGTCGCCCGGTGATCCTGGTCGGGATGACAATTTTTATGATCGCCACGGTGATTGCCATGACGACCCACAGCCTGAGCGTGCTGATTGCCGCCAGCGCGTTGCAGGGCGTCGGCACCGGCGTCGGCGGGGTGATGGCGCGCACGTTGCCACGCGATATGTATCAGGGCACCCAGCTGCGCCATGCCAACAGCCTGCTGAACATGGGCATTCTGGTCAGCCCGCTGCTGGCCCCGCTGATTGGCGGCATGCTGGATACCCTATGGTCCTGGCGGGCCTGCTACGGCTTCCTGCTGGTGCTGTGCATCATTGTCACCTTCAGCATGGCGCGCTGGATGCCGGAAACCCGGCCTGCCGAAGCGCCGCGCACTAAACTTATCACCAGCTACAAAATCCTCTTCGGCAACGGGGCCTTCAACTGCTACGTGCTGATGCTGGTGGGCGGCCTGGCGGGCATCGCAGTTTTCGAAGCCAGTTCGGGCGTGCTGTTAGGTGCCGGGCTGGGCCTCAGCAGCATGGTGGTCAGTATTCTGTTTATCCTGCCGATCCCGGCGGCGTTTTTCGGCGCCTGGTTTGCCGGACGCGCCAATAAACGCTTCACCACCCTGATGTGGCAGTCGGTAGTGAGCTGCCTGCTGGCAGGGCTGATGATGTGGATCCCGGGGCTGTTCGGAGTGATGAACGTCTGGACCCTGCTGATCCCGGCGGCGCTGTTCTTCTTTGGCGCGGGGATGCTGTTCCCGCTGGCGACCAGCGGCGCGATGGAGCCCTTCCCGTTCCTCGCCGGCACCGCCGGGGCGCTGGTGGGCGGTCTGCAGAATATCGGCTCCGGCGCACTGGCCTGGCTCTCGGCGATGATGCCGCAAAACGGACAGGCGAGCCTCGGGCTGCTGATGACCTTAATGGGGTTGCTGATTGTCCTCTGCTGGCTGCCGCTGGCCTCCCGCGCCTCGCATCACGAGCAGGCGGTGTAATCATATGATGGCCCGATCTGTCTTGCCGGGCTCTCTCCAGCGAACTTCTTTTAGCTTATAGTTAAATTGAGTAGTAGAATTTACGCCTCGTCGAGAAATGACGATTAGGGAGTCTATCGTGACATTCAAAATTCAGCATTTGCAGGCAGCAGTGGCACTGGTTATTGTCAGTCTCCAGCCGCAACCTAAAGCGGTTGCGTGTCAGCCTACGATTGTCGAACGGGTTTACGCGATGGGCGCTAAAGTTAACAAGACCGATATTAGCGAGCTTACAGCGGCACTTAATGATATTGCTGAAGATCTGCGGTCAAGCCGCGCTGAGCTCGCGCGGTATGCGGATAGCGACTTCGACGCCGCAGCTAAACTTGCGATGCAGCTTTCGAGCCAAACTATCTATGCCGCAGGTATCGCAGAATCCTTTGTCCTGATGCTGCCCGAAAAAGATATCATCATGGCGTATGACAAAGGTTCTGTGGAATTTGCGTTTGTAAAAGCCATCAGGATGGTCAGTTTGGCTACAAAAAATTATCTTAGCCTCATTGATCAACTTACGCGTAAGACAAGTCCGCGAGACTCAGGAGTGGATTTCGTGGCGATGCAGCATTTGCTTGAAACCGGCAACAAGGCTGCGTCCAGATGGCTGTAACGGCTGAATACAGCAATGTTACATGGGATGCGTTCTTCCTTCCCACTTTTAGCGTTCATCCCGGCCTCGAACCTCAGCTTAAATCTGAATTTATCACTTACAAATCAACAGGTGCGCCTTCCGATCTCCTTGGACGGGACGCACCTTTTGACTTTCCGCCCTTTGCGGTTGACGCTAACGTTCACCACATACACGTTAATCTGCATTACGAAAAGAACTGGCGAGAGCGTCAAGAGAACTACCACCGGACCAGCGATCATTACCTGATTTATACCGAACATATGTGGGAGTCAGGCAGATTCATGTTGATGGGCCTGATTACACCGGCTCACCAACGTATGTCTTCAGGTGATAACCGTCTACTTAGCTACTTTGCAGATGTTGCAGAAAATTTTCATTCCTCCTGACTTTCAACATCAACCTGTCATTTCCAGCCCATTGCTTCGTATAGCATAAGCCAATTATCGCTTGCACTCGGCGGCACCTTCCTGCTTTCTTTCATTATCTAGCGCGAAGAGATCTCTTATGGAAAATGCAAACATCAGCACTTTAATCGCACAGTATCCTCTGGTGGAGGATCTGATCGCCCTGAAAGAAACCACCTGGTTCAACCCGAACGCCACCACCCTGGCCGCTGGCCTGCCCTATGTTGGCCTGACCAACGCCGACGTGGAGGATGCCCGGGCGCGCCTGAACCGCTTTGCGCCTTACCTCGCTCTCGCGTTTCCGGAAACGGCGGCCACTCACGGGATTATCGAATCTGAACTGGTGGCTATTCCGGCAATGCAAAAGCGGCTGGAGAAGGAGTTAAATATCCCTATTCCCGGCACCCTGCTGCTGAAAAAAGACAGCCACCTGCCGATCTCCGGCTCGATTAAAGCCCGCGGCGGGATCTATGAAGTGCTGACCCACGCCGAAAAACTGGCTCTGGCCGCCGGGCTACTCAGCCTCGACGACGATTACAGCATCCTGCTGGAGCCGCGCTTCAAAGATTTCTTCAGCCAGTACAGCATTGCCGTGGGATCAACCGGCAACCTCGGGATGTCTATCGGTATCATGAGCGCCCGCATCGGCTTTAAGGTAACGGTGCACATGTCTGCCGACGCCCGCGAGTGGAAGAAAGCAAAACTGCGCAGCCACGGCGTGACGGTGGTGGAGTATGAGCAGGATTACGGCGTGGCGGTGGAACAAGGGCGCAAGGCGGCGGAAAACGATCCGAACTGCTTCTTTATCGACGATGAAAACTCCCGCACCCTGTTCCTGGGCTATGCCGTGGCAGGCGAGCGCCTGAAAGCGCAGTTTGCCGAACAGGGCCGGGTGGTGGATGCGGAGCACCCGCTGTTTGTCTATCTGCCGTGCGGCGTGGGCGGCGGGCCTGGCGGAGTGGCGTTTGGGCTGAAGCTGGCTTTTGGCGACCATGTTCACTGCATTTTTGCCGAACCGACCCACTCCCCGTGCATGCTGCTGGGGGTCTATACCGGTCTGCACGATAAGATTGCGGTGCAGGATCTGGGGATCGATAACCTCACCGCGGCGGATGGACTGGCGGTAGGTCGCGCCTCCGGCTTTGTTGGCCGCGCCATGGAGCGCCTGCTCGACGGGTTCTATACCCTCTCCGATCAGAGCATGTACGACATGCTGGGCTGGCTGGCGCAGGAGGAGAACATTCGCCTTGAGCCGTCGGCACTGGCGGGCATGGCCGGGCCGGTGCGCCTCGCCGCCTCCGGTCACTATCCGCTGGAGAACGCCACTCACCTGGTGTGGGCCACCGGCGGCGGGATGGTGCCGGACGAGGAGATGGCGAAGTACCTGGTGAAAGGGCGTTAACTTGCCCGGTGGCTCTGCTGTAGCAGGGCCATCAGCTCCAGGGGTGAACGGTGATGGCGGATTAAATCGCGCATCACCCGCATATGCGGGGCGGAGTGGCGGAAAAATGCCTGATATCCGGCACAGAGCGCGCTTTTGCCCTCAATGCGGTGTTTCGGGCAGTCGCCGTTGCACAGATGACGCATCGGACAGGCCTGACATTCGGCGGATAAGTCGCTTTGCTTGCGCAGGCCAAAAGCGATGGCCGCCTCGCTGCGATTCAGCTCTGCCAGCGGCGTCTGATGGATGTTGCCCAGCCGGTACTCGGGCCAGACGTAGTGATCGCACTGGAAGAGATCGCCATTGGCCTCCAGCGCAAAGGCGTGGCCGCAGGTGGCGGCAAGGGAACACATCTGCGACGGGTAGCCGCACCACACCCCCAGCGTCGAGTCGAAGAGCTGGACATAGACGCGACCAATATCCTCCCGCACCCAGACGTCAAATACCGTCGACAGGAACGCTCCCCACTGCTCATCGCTCACCGATTCCGGATTATCCTGCTCCTGCAGGGGAAGAAACTGCAGATACGGGGTGCCCAGCGCGCGCAAATAGCGATACATGCGCTCCGGCTGGCGGCTGTTGTGCCGGTTAATGACCGTCAGCAGGTTAAACGACACCTGATGGGCGCGCAGTTTTTCGATCGCCGCCATCACCTTGTGATGGGTGGGATTGCCGCTGCGGCTGACGCGGTACGCATCATGCAGCGCCGCCGGACCGTCCAGCGAGATCCCCACCAGCCAGCCCTGCTCACGGAAGAACCGACACCAGGCATCGTTAAGCAGGATCCCGTTGGTCTGAAAGGCATTGGTGATGCGCTTTCCCCCGCCATAGCGGTGCTGCAGTTGTGCGACGCGGCGGAAGAAATCCAGCCCGCAGAGCGTTGGCCCCCCACCCTGCCAGGCAAACTGCACCTCCGGCCCGGGCTGGGCGGCGATATGCTGCTGAATGAAGGTCTCCAGCGTGGCGTCATCCATGATCGGTTGCTGGGGTTTATCGATATAAAAGCAGTAGCGGCAGTTGAGATTGCAACGTGAACTGGCCGGCTTGGCCATGACCTGACATCCTGTCATGCAAAATCCCTGATAAAAATAATGAGATGGTGAACGTGACTAGCAGCAAACAGTAATGCGAGGGATAACACTGCGAGGGAGATCATAAATTTAATACGCACCGGTCGGGATGCCGAAAAATCATACAGCGAGACATCCATTTTTGCGCGACTGCGGGTGTAATGCCAGAGGATCAGCGCCACCATCGCCAGCACCCCCAGTGCCACCCAGAACAGCGGGCCCGCCTGCTGCCAGTTATGCCTGACCGCCAGCACCATCAACGCCCCGTAGCCAAACAGGGTGCGCAGCCAGGCAAGCGAGGTGCGCTCCGGTTGCAGCCCCGGATCGGCCAGACGGCGCGCTTTGCGGCTATCCGCCATACAGCACCAGCCCCATCGCAATCACCGCCACTATCATCAGGATCAGGCTGACCATCAGCAGGCTGCGGGTGTAGGGGAGATCTTCTTTCAGGCGCATCGCCTTTTCATTCCGCAGCCAGCGCAGGTAGCCGTAGATCGCCAGCCCGCCGGAAAAAAGGCACAGCAGCAGCGCCAGCAGCTGGCGGATCACCGGCGTGGCAAAATCGGGGGCCAGCTGGTCGAGACCGACACCGGCCGCCAGAAAGCCCAGCGCGGTGCGGATCCACGCCAGAAAGGTACGCTCGTTTGCCAGCGAGAAGCGATAATCCGGCGCTTCGCCGAGGCGGGAAATTTTCATGACGTCTCCTGTCTGACTGTCCGGTGTACAAAACTGCGGCAATAGTAACGTATCCAGGGAAGTAATTCCCACCCGCAGGATCTGATGGCGGAAGCGGTATAACGCCAGCCAGGGGAACAGCTTACAGGCACCGTAAATGCGGCAAGTAACACGAGGCCGTAACTTGCCGCTGAGGATAGCGTTAAATTAATGAACGCAGCTCATCGTAAGTGAATATTCTGCCGCGATAGCCCAGGCCGGTATCAATATTGTAAATCGATACCCCAATATTATTATCGATATCAAAAACGAAGAACGATTGCTCGGCTCCGAAATAGACATTGTAATAATCATTACCAACATCAAATACCGATGACGTGAGTTCGCTACGCTGCCCTGGGAAATGAAACTGATCCAGGCGCTGCACCGTCGCGGCGGTTAAATCAATAGCAAGAATAGTGGGGAGAGAATCCAGTTCGGCGGCAGTATAAGTTACCGGTTCCGCTTCAATTGTACGGACCAGCTCATTACCTTGCTCATCTGCACAGGAGTTGTTATTGAACAGGGAGACAACGAACCTGTTTGCACCCCGCCACGCCTGGTACCGGCTGTTGTGCGTCACAAATACGGCATGCTCCCCGTTGGGATAGCTGAAATTATCCCCATCCACCACCTGCAAATTCAGGGCGCTGTTCAGCACCGGAAAGGCCGGGTTATCGATAATCCACTCCGGCTCCCCGGTCTCGCTATTGAGGCCCAGCACCGTACAGCTGGAGCGGGAATTGACCATCAACTGCCCGGTCTCTGCGACATATTCCAGGCTGTTGAAATGCACATCATTGGTGTCGGTATTGTCCAGCACCGTGGCACCCATAAATTCCCGGGAGTAGTCACGCTGCCAGAGCAACGCCCCGCTGGCGATGTCGTATTTATAGAGAATGCACTCCAGCTTTTGCTCGTCACTCCAGCCATCGAGCAGGGAGCCTAACACCCAGAGATTGCCTGTACCGTCGGTGGTGATGTCGTGATGAAAACCATACCCGGCAGGTGCGGCGTAGGTTTGCGCGACCTTACCGGCGAGATTGAAGCGGTATAACGTTGGCGCAAAGGCATGCTTGTCAGGATCCCAGGTTTCGCTGGCCAACGCCGACCAGAGCGCGTTTTCGATAATTTTTAAGTTACCGTACATCCAGGGGAACAGGCCAGTAATGCGCAGATCGCCATTGATGTCATAGCCATTCCACGCGCTGGTGACAAACCAACCCTGTCCTAACGTGCTCTCCGCCATCGCGTCGTCAGTAATATTAATCGCCAGCGTCAGAGGGACATCACCATAGTCCTGCCCCTGCGTTGATATCACTATCTGAAAGGTTTCGACAGCGTTATCCCTGGTGTAAAGATTCAGGGTGACGGTATTGACATAATTGGCATACAAACCGACCACGGTGATGTCCGGATTAACGCTGTATTGATCGGTGCCATAATGAAAGCTGGCGTTCGCAGTTTTACCCTGGACGGTATAGTCAAACTTTAGTGCCTCCGGACTATCAATGGTAATTAATGCGCTAAGTTTGTTTTTATCATAGGGATTGATTTTTACAGTATAGGTTGCGTTCATTCTTTCAGTCCTTTGTTTAAAGAAAAGAGAAATTACTGCGTGTTGCGAAAATAAACCTATACCTCCAACTAAATTAAATATGTGGCTAACACCACAAAATAAAGCGGTTGCTAATAATTAATTTAACAGCGTAACGTAATAATCCCCAGATCAATAATCGAAGTTAAAATATCCAGCAACTATATATTTAACCCTCTGATAGCGACATACCTCTTCATTCACAGTGCCATTTTATATATAAAAAAACTATCAAATTAAATTTTGAATAATCAGACTTAATACAACCCTAATTTTGCAAATAGAATCACAAAAAATCACTTTCAATCTTCTAATGACCAGATTTGATTATTAGAGTGCATTTGCTGTCAAACATATTTGCCTTAATTACTACTCGTCGTTCCGTTATTAAATAAGAAGCAATACTGAGCTGGATTTCCTTAATCCGGAAGCGAATGTCACGGAGGTTGACTGCATTATGTTTTCTGACTTTATTTCAGTAATACAATCTTTTCTAACCGAACCCGCTATTTTAATTGGGCTGCTGGTAGGATTAGGTTATGCCCTCGACAAGAAATCACCGATAAAAATTATTACCGGTATGGTTAGCGCCATGGTGGGATTAATGATGGTGCTCTTTGGCGGGTTTCAGTTTTCAGCGACCTTTAAACCCGTCGCCGATGCGGTGAGCAAATCTTATGGCATCCATGGTTATTTAATGGATTCCTATGCCATGAAAGCGGCAACCCAGATTGCACTCGGGGATAATTTTGGTTTTGTGGGCTATGTGTTTGTCCTGGCCTTTTTTACCAATCTGCTGCTGGTCCTGTTTGGTCGCTACACAAAGGTGAAAGGCATTTTCCTCACCGGCAATACCGGGGTGTCTCACTCCCAGGCGGTGCTGTGGCTGATCGTCTTCTGGCTGGGCTTTGGCTGGGTGCCGTCGATTATTATCGCCGGGATTTTAACCGGGGTCTTCTGGGCCTTTGCTACCACCCTGATTGCCAAACCGGTCGCTAAAATCACCAACAATGCAGGCTTTACCATTGCCCATAACCAGATGCTGGGGATCTGGTTCTTCTCGAAATTCGCCCATCTGTTTGGCGATGCCGAGAAACAGGATGCCGAGAACATGAAGCTTCCCGGCTGGCTGGCGATTTTTAACCATAACGTCACCTCCATCGCCATTGTGATGACGCTGTTCGTCGGCGGGTTCTTACTGACCACCGGCATTGATAACGTGCAGGCGATGGCAAAAGGGAAGCCCTGGTATATCTACATTATTAACCTCGGCCTGCAGTTCTCCATGTATATGGTGATCCTGTTGCAGGGGGTACGCATGATGGTCGGGGAAATTAACGCCTCGTTTAAAGGCTGGCAGGATCGGTTAATTCCGGACGCGATTCCCGCCGTCGATGTCGCGGCATTACTCCCCTTCTCCCCGAATGCCGCCACCCTTGGATTTATCTTCTGTACCTTCGGCACTATTTTCTCGATGGGTATTCTGCTTATTACCCACAGTCCTATTATGGTGCTCCCCGGTTTTGTGCCGTTATTTTTCGCCGGCGGTCCGATTGGGGTATTAGCCAACCGGCTGGGGGGCTATCGCGCCGTGATAATTTGTACGTTCCTGCTGGGGATTATTCAAACCTTCGGCACCGTATGGGCTATTCCCTTAACCGGACTCGCCGCCGAAGGGGTGGGCTGGACCGGTATTTTCGACTGGGCGACATTATGGCCTGCCATTTGTGAAGTGCTTAAATTTATTGCCTCAACGTTCCATCTCGGGCCTTACGCGGGCTAACTCTTCTCATTGTGAAAAGGATATCGTCATGAAAGACAAAATTAATATTCTGTTTGTTTGCGGCTACGGTGTCGGCAGTAGCGTGATGTTGCAGACGGTAGTGAAAAAAGCCTTAGCGAAATATGACATTCAATTCGACATGGAGCATACCGCCGCGGGCGAAGTCGGTGGATTTACGGAATGGGCGGATATTTACGCCATTTCGAAAAAACTGATTGATGTGGTGAGCCTCGATCCGCGCCACGGGCAGTATCTGATCCCCATCGAAAATATTATGGACGGAGAGACCATCGGCAAACAGATCTACACGGTGGTTGAAGAGCATTTCCCACACCTCATCAAGGCCCGTTAAGGAGCGACGATGAAAGCGATCATTCTGCTCTTCGACAGCCTGAATAAACACTATCTGCCGCCATACGGGGATATGATCACTCAGGCACCCAACTTCCAGCGTCTGGCGGCCCGCTGCGCCACCTTCAACAACAGCTATGTCGGCAGTATGCCCTGCATGCCCGCCCGCCGGGAGCTGCACACCGGCCGGTACAATTTTCTGCACCGGGAGTGGGGGCCGCTGGAGCCGTTCGACGACTCCATGCCGGAGCTGCTGAAAAAAGCGGGCGTCTATACCCACCTGATCAGCGACCATCTGCACTACTGGGAGGATGGCGGCGGCAACTACCATAATCGCTACAGCTCATGGGAGATCATCCGTGGCCAGGAGGGGGATCACTGGAAGGCCAGCGTGGCCGACCCGGCGATCCCCAAGGTGTTGCGGGTGCCGCAGAAGCAAACCGGCGGTGGCGTCTCCGGGCTCTGGCGACACGACTGGGTCAACCGCGACTACATCCAGCAGGAAGCGGACTTCCCGCAAACCCGGGTCTTCGATGCCGGATGCGAGTTTATCGACAAGAACCATCAGCAGGATAGCTGGCTGTTGCAGGTGGAAACTTTTGACCCCCACGAGCCGTTTTATACCACGGAGGAGTATCTCTCGTTGTATCAGGATCCGTGGGACGGCCCGCACTACGACTGGCCGCGCGGCAAAGTGGAAGAGAGTCCGGAGGCGGTGGAGCATATTCGCTGCCGCTACCGCGCCCTCGTCTCCATGTGCGATCGCAACCTGGGCCGCATTCTTGACCTGATGGACCGCCACGATTTGTGGCGCGATACGATGTTGATTGTCGGTACCGATCACGGCTTTTTGCTCGGGGAGCATGGCTGGTGGGCGAAAAACCAGATGCCCTATTACAACGAGGTGGCGAATAACCCGCTGTTTATCTGGGATCCGCGCAGCGCCCATCAGGGGGTACAGCGGGATGCGCTGGTGCAGATGATTGACTGGGCCCCGACGCTGCTGGAGTTCTTCAACCAGCCCATCCCACCCGACGTCCAGGGTCGTCCGTTAGCCCGCATCCTTGAGGATGACACCCCGGTGCGTGACGCTGCGCTGTTCGGGGTTTTCAGCGGCCATGTCAACGTCACAGACGGGCGCTATGTCTATATGCGCGCCGCGCTGCCCGGACGTGAGAATGACATCGCCAACTACACCCTGATGCCGATCAAGATGAATACCCGCTTTACCCCGGAAGAGCTGGATTCAATCGCCCTGGCCCCCCCGTTCCGCTTTACCAAAGGGGTGAAAACGCTGCGTATTCCCGCCCGGGAAAAATACCCGGGGGTCAATCGCGTCGGCCATCTGCTGTTCGATTTACACAGCGATCCGCACCAGCAGTGCCCAATTGAAGATAAAGCCATCGAAACGCGGATGATCGCCCTGCTGGTGCGTCTGCTACGTGAGAGCGACGCCCCGGCAGAGCAGTTCGCCAGATTAGGCTTAGAGGTTTAACCCATCCCCCAGAACAGCACCGCCAGCAGCTGCGGTGTGATAATGCGCATGAACATCACCAGCGGATAGACCGTGGCGTAGGAGAGCGCCGCCGCCCCGCTGGTGGCGTGCAGGTTGTTGGCAAAGGCCAGCGCCGGAGGATCGGTCATCGAACCGGCCAGCATGCCGCACAGTGTCAGGTAGTTCATCTTCGCCAGCAGCCGCGCCAGAATGCCCATGGTGATCAGCGGAACGGCGGTAATAAGAATGCCATAGCCAATCCAGCTGACCCCGTCGCCGCGGGCCAGCGTCTCAACGAAGTCACCACCCGATTTCAGCCCTACCACCGCCAGAAACAGCACGATCCCCAGCTCGCGCAGGGCGAGGTTGGCGCTCGGGGGCATAAACCAGTAGAGCTTACCCACGCAGCCGATACGCCCGAGGATCAGGGCCATAATCAGTGGCCCGCCCGCCAGCCCCAGCTTGAGCGCCACCGGGAACCCCGGCACGTACAGCGGAATGGAGCCCAACAGGACGCCAAGACCGATGCCGATAAACACCGGCAGCATCTGTACCTGCTGCAGTTTTTGTTGCGCGTTGCCCACCATATTGGCCACGGCGTCGATGGAGGCCGGACGCCCGACCAGGTTGAGGATATCGCCAAACTGCAGGCTGGCGTCCGGGCTGGCCACCAGCTCAACCCCGGCGCGGTTCAGGCGCGAGATCACCACGTCATAACGCTCTTTGGCCTGCAGTTCGCGGATTTTCTTGCCTAATACCTTCTCGTTGGTGACCACCACCCGCTCGACCCGCATATCGGTGCCGCGCGTAGAGAGCGAGGTATCCACCTCCTGGCCGATCACCAGCCGGGCATTGTTCAGGTCCGCCGGCTGGCCGACGAGGTGCAGCAGGTCGCCGGTCTGGATCACCGTGCCGGGCAGAGGCACCATCAGGGTCTGCTCGCGCTTCAGGCGGGAACAGATAATGTTGGCGCTGTTCAGGATCGGCACATCCTGAATCGCCAGGTTGTTGAGATTGGGGTTGTCGACGCGAATGTTGATGGTTTTAATCAGCGCCTGACCCTGGCTAAGGGTGGATTCGTGCTGCTGGGCCTCTTGCTCTACGTTAATGCGAAACAGAACGCGCATCAGCCACATGGTGAGCAGAATGCCGCAGATGCCGAACGGGTAGGCCATGGCGTAGCTCATGCCCATCTGATCCACGATGCCAGGCTCAATCCCCAAGTCGCGCAGGATTTGCTGCCCGGCCCCCAGCGCAGGGGTGTTGGTGACCGCCCCGGAGAAGATGCCCAGCACCACCGGCAGGGGGATGGCGAAGAGTTTATGCAGCAGAGCGGTGACCAGCCCGCCCATCACCACAATCCCCATCGCAAAGAGGTTAAGGCGCAGCCCCGAGACGCGCAGCGAGGCGAAAAAGCCGGGGCCGACCTGAATCCCGATGGTGTACACGAAGAGGATCAGGCCAAACTCCTGAATGAAATGCAGCATTTGCGCGCTAAGCGTAATGCCCAGCTGGTCGGCAAAGTGGCCGACAAATATCCCGCCAAACAGCACGCCGCCAATGCCGAACCCGACGCCGCGGATTTTGACATTGCCTATCCACAGCCCGACCACCGCAACCAGTGCCAGAATACTGACCGTTAACGCTATATCACTCATGACGGCATCCCTGTGAATAACATTATTATTAACAGGGATTTTCGCAGAGCGCAGGCGGGTTGTATGGGCGATGGCGCACAAAAAAGCCTCGCGGAGCGAGGCTTCAGATTTGCCCGGCGGCGCTTCGCTTGCACGGGCCTACGGGCTATGTAGGTCGGGTTAGCGAAGCGCCACCCGACACGATAGCATTAGCTGTTCAGCGCCGGCCGTTCGCTGATGGCGATCCGCTGCGGAGCAATCTCTTCCGGCACGTTGCGGGTAATGTCGATATGCAGCAGCCCGTTGGTGAAGGTTGCGCCCGTCACTTCCATATGTTCAGCGAGGGTAAAGCTCAGGCTGAACGGCTGAGTGACCAGCCCCTGGTGCAGCCATTTGGTTTCGGTCTCCGGTTTTTCCGGGGTGCCTTTCACCGTCAGGCGTGTGCCTTCCAGCTGGATATCCAGGTTCTGCTGGCTGAATCCCGCCACCGCGAGCGTAATGCGATAGTGGTTATCGTCGCTCTTTTCGATGTTATATGGCGGGAAGGTCTGGCTTTCGGTGGTGCTTTGCAGCGCGTTAGCCAGTTTGTCAAAACCGATCCACTGACGCAGCAGCGGGGATAAGTCGTAATTACGCATGGTAGTTCTCCTTCTGAGAAGCGAGTTCGGCACAATGTTGTGCGCAGTTGTCCCGGCAAATCCTGTTGGATCCGCCTCTGCTCCCGATATCGGCAAGCATTCAGGTATGGGCCGCCGCAGCGACCCGGGCAATTAATTAATTTCGATACGGCGCGGTTTTTTCGCTTCCGGAATGACACGTTCCAGATCGATATACAGCAGGCCGTTGACCAGGTTCGCGCCGTGAACGTGAATGTTCTCAGCTAACTGGAACTTACGTTCAAAGTTACGTTCGGCGATGCCCTGATAGAGATAGGTACGTTCTTTCTGCTCGCCCGCATGAGCGCCTTTCACCACCAGCAGGTTGTCCTGCGCGGTGATCTCCAGTTCGCTTTCAGCAAAACCGGCCACGGCAATCGCGATGCGATAGTGGTTTTCGTCAACCAGTTCAACATTGTATGGAGGGTAGCCGTTGCTCTGGCTTTGGTTGTTTTCTAAATGATTGAACAGACGATCGAAGCCAATGGCTGAACGATAAAGCGGAGAAAGATCAAAGTTACGCATACAGTTAACACTCCTGAAATCAGCAAGAATTGTCGCCTTCCACGGTGGACAGGCTGGGGTATCCCAAACGCCCCTCAGGCACGCTTGTTCATCGATACACTCTTAAAATGGGTCTGCTTCCGTTCTTTTCAAGAGCAGCGCAGCGAGAATTTTTTGCACTTTGCGGGTACTGGAATAGACTGGGACTACAGCACGTAAGGTTAAAATGCGATAGGTGCCACAGAGCGGTACTTTTCAACTATTCATTTTGACAATGGCCCGTTATAAACCCGATTGCGGGTCTGTTGCAGGCCATTGATGATGACTGACTGATAATGAAAAATGTTCTGATAAAGTTGACGATGTTCAGCGCGGCGGTTGTGCTTTGCGGGTGTTCGAGCGTGATGTCTCACACCGGCGGTAAAGAAGGAACGTATCCCGGGACGCGCGCCAGCGCGAACATGCTGGCAGATGACGACACCAACTGGGGCACCAAGTCTCTGGTGGTGCTGGATATGCCGTTTACGGCCGTTGTTGATACCCTGCTGCTGCCGTGGGATCTCTTCCGCAAGGATAAATCCGTTCGCTCCCGCGTGGAGCAAAGCGAGGAGAAGACGCTGGCGACCAACGCCGTCATCCCACCCGCTGCCATGCCCTCTCGCTGATTAGCACCCGGTTTCTGTCATCCAGATTTGACGGAAGCCGTCGACCTCCTCCATCCAGGCCAGATAGCGCCCGTCAGGCGAATAAACCACCGCATCCCCCGACGGTGGGTTGCCGTGATCGGACGTCAAAAACGTTACCGCCCCCGAGGCGGCATCACACTGCGCAATACGATCTTCCAGCACAAACCCCAGGGAATGGCCCGCCGGATGCCAGTTAAACGCCGACTGGATATCACTGTGATGATGAGTAAGCTGACGAGGCGCTCCCCCTTCCGGGGCGATCAGCCACAGCTGGACCACCCCTTTATCATCCCGCATCAGGAACGCGATTTGTGTCGCCTGCGGGTTACTGCGTACCCAGTGGCGCGGCACGTTTACCAGCCCCGGATAGCGGTGGTTGTGGGTGAAGGTTAAACGGCGCTGCACCACCCCGGCAGGCGGAGCGGGCAACCGATCCGCCGTGCCCTGAAGCGGCAGATCGCCCGCCTGCTTCCAGCCCTGTTCGTCTTTCGGCAGATTGACGATAAACAGCTCCGGCACTTTTTCACCGCGAGCGGAAAGGGTATCGCCGATAAAGGCCAGCCGATCGTTGCCCACCCAGCCCTCTTCATAGGCGCGGTTGATCTCGTCGCTGCCCGGTTCTGGCATCGGGGTCGTGCGGCTGACCAGCACGCTCCAGTGGGTGCCGCCATAGTTGCGCGGATGATCGCCCTGCGGGCTCACCGGACCGTAAGGCGCGGCCACGCCCACGTTGCGTAAATCGAGCTTCGGATCGCGTTCGTGCAGGACATGGTCGTTATAGGTAAAGCTGACGAACTGCCCGTTCGGGCTGTACACATGCACATGGCTGCCGCCGCGCAGCGCGCCGGGCGTGAAGGGTTCGGTGATATCCATCGCATCGAGATGGCTTACCTGGTTATCTTGCGCAATCACCCCCTGGCGGTGGTGAAAATCGTACTGCCAGTGGGCATCGGGGTTTTGTGGGCCGTGAATAAAGACGTATCTATTTTCTGCAGGATGAACGGTCACCACGCCAACATGCGCGCCGTTGCTGGCGCGATAAATCACCTCCACCTCGCCCGTGTCGACCTTAACCCGCTCGATGGTTTCGCCGGTAAAAGACGCCCCGGAAGGTCGGACGTCAAAAACCAGCCACTGGCTGTCTGCGGTCCAGGTGCGGGTGTTGGTGAGCTGGTGATTGCGGGGAGCGAAGGTGATTTGTTTCATGAGGATACCCTGATGCGCGGATGTCGCATCAGGGTATAGCATTGCCGGGAATTAGCCTACCCGTTTCACGTCACCCACCAGCAGGATGTAGGAGAGTGCGCCGATCAACGCTACCGCTGAGATATAGACCAGCGCCGGACCGAAACCGTAGTCCTGCGCCAGGTAGCCGATCACCAGCGGCACGGTGATCCCGCCCAGCCCGCCAACGAAGTTAAACACCCCGCCGGTGAGGCCAATCAGACGCATCGGTGCCAGGGACGATACCAGTGACCAGGTGATAGAGGCGAAGCCATTCCCGAAGAACGCAATCGCCATCAGGGTCATAATCCACACCGGATCGTTGGTGTAGTTCGCGCCCATGATGCAGGTGGAGATCAGCAGCCCGCAGATGATCGGCGTCTTACGCGCGATACCGAGGGAGTAGCCTTTTTTCACCAGTTTATCCGCCAGCCAGCCTGAGAGCAGTACGCCAACGAACGCGGCAAGGAACGGCACGGTGGTCATAAAGCCCGCCTTCAGCGCGGTAATGCCTTTCTCCTGGGTCAGGTAGTTCGGGAACCAGGTGAGGAAGAACCACAGCGTCGAGGTGACAGCAAACTGGCCGAGGTAAACGCCCACCAGCTTACGGTGGAACACCAGCTTCCAGTCGGCTTTGGTCAGCGGCTGACGCGCCTCTTTTTTGACCGGCGCATCGCCGTCCACCAGACCGCCGCCATCGCGGATGTAGTCCAGCTCGGCTTTGGTGATGCTTTTGGTCAGGCGCGGCGGCTGATAAACCTTAATCCAGATCAGCGACCAGATGATGCCGATCCCGCCGGTGACGATAAACACCCAGTGCCAGCTCAGCAGCTCCTGGATCCAGATCAGCAGCGGGGTCAGGAACGCCAGGCCGACAAACTGGCCGGAGGTATAGAACCCGACCGCAGAGGCGCGCTCATGCTCCGGGAACCAGCTGGTGACCATCCGGTTGTTGGTGGGGAATGCCGGGGCTTCGAAAATACCGGTGATGGCACGCAGGCCAATCAGCGACATCAGCCCGGTGGCAAAGCCCTGGAACAGGGTCGCCACGGACCAGCCGAAAATGGCGATAAAGTAGGTCAGGCGCGAACCCACGCGGTCGAGGAACCAGCCGCCCGGGATCTGGCAGAGCGTATAGAGCCAGGCAAAGGCCGAGAAGACATAGCCCATCTCCGCTTTGGTGATGCCAAACTCTTCCTGAATATGGGCCGAGGCCACGGCGAGGTTGGCGCGGTCGACATAACAGATGACCACGGTAATAAAGATCATCATCAGCGTCAGGTAACGGCGACGCCCGGTTTTGGTAGCAGTAACTGGAATATCCATCGCAATCTGTCTCCAGATTTTGGGCATAGCGAAGCCGCTCACCATGCCCTGTAAATTACAGAGGGTTATATTTTTATCTGTGAGAATTTTGCCCGGTGGCGCTACGCTTACCGGGCCTACGGGGTGGTGATTACCACTCCGCTACACTGCCGTCTTCGTGTCGCCATAACGGGTTACGCCAGTCCGGCGCATTTTTACTCAGCTCAATGACTTTGGCTTCGTCGATCTCCACGCCAAGGCCCGGCTTCGTTAACGGTTTGAAGAAACCGCCTTCCATGTTGAAATCTTCTTTGTTCTTCACAAAGTCGAGCAGCTCCGCGCCCTTGTTATAGTGAATGCCCATGCTCTGTTCCTGGAACACGGCGTTGCGGGAGACAAAGTCCACGTGCAGACAGGCGGCCAGCGCAATCGGCCCCAGCGGGCAGTGCGGCGCCAGCGCCACATCGTAAGCTTCGGCCATCCCGGCAATTTTGTAGCATTCGGTGATGCCGCCCGCGTGGGAGAGATCCGGCTGCAGGATGGCAACACCGCCCGCCTCCAGCACGCGTTTGAACTCGAAGCGCGAGAACATACGCTCACCCGCCGCGATAGGAATGTGGGTCTGTTCAGCCAGTTTCGGATAGTACTCCGCCTGCTCGGCCAGCACCGGCTCTTCGATAAACAGCGGGCGATACGGCTCCAGCTCTTTAATCAGCACTTTCGCCATCGGCGCGCTGACGCGGCCGTGGAAGTCCAGACCAAACTCAATCTCGTTGCCGAAGGCCTCGCGGATCTGCGCCACGGTATTCACCGCGCGATCCACCGCACGCGAGTTATCGATAATGCCCATCTCTTCGCAGCCGTTGAGCTTGAAGGTGTCGAACCCGATCCCGCGCAGCTTGTTAATACCGTCGATCACTTCCGCCGGACGGTCGCCCCCTACCCAGCTGTAAGCCTTGATCTTGTCGCGCACCAGGCCGCCCATCAGCTGCCAGACCGGCGCATTCAGCACTTTACCTTTGATATCCCACAGCGCCTGGTCGATACCGGCGATGGCGCTCATCATGATCGGGCCGCCGCGATAGAAGCCCGCGCGATACATTACCTGCCACAGGTCATTAATGCGTGCCGGATCCTGACCAATCAGGTAGTCGCCCAGCTCATGCACCGCCGCTTCAACGGTGCGCGCACGCCCTTCGATGACCGGTTCGCCCCAGCCAACCACCCCTTCGTCGGTTTCGATTTTCAGGAACATCCAACGCGGAGGTAAACGGTACGTGGTGAGTTTGGTTATTTTCATTTCACTGCCTCTCGATACGCTTTAACAAATGCCGCCGCCTGCTGCGCGGTACGTTCTACGGACTGCCCGGCGCGATAGAGATCGCTGCCCAGCCCCGCGCCGACACACCCGGCTTTCATCCACTGGTCCAGGTTTTCTGGCGTTACGCCGCCCACGGCAAAGACCGGTACGCTGGCGGGTAAGACCGCTTTCAGCGCTTTGATGTAATCCGGGCCAAAGGCCGACGACGGGAAAATTTTGAGCGACTGCGCGCCCGCATCGAGAGCGGTAAAGGCTTCTGTCGCCGTGGCGCATCCCGGGCAGACGGTCATGCCGTAGCCCACCGCACGGCGGATCACCTCAGGGTTGATATTGGGCGTCACAATGAGCTTGCAGCCCATCTTCGCCAGCCTGTCCACCTGCTCCGGCTGTAACACGGTGCCCGCGCCGATCAGCGCTCTGTCACCAAAGGCATCCACCACCGCCGGAATGCTTTTTTCCCACTCCGGTGAGTTGAGCGGGATTTCGACCGCGTCGAATCCGGCGTCGATAACCGCGCCAACGTGGGCTAACGCCTCGTCCGGGGTGATGCCGCGCAAAATAGCGATAAGGGGAAGATCAGTTTGCCACTGCATGAGCGATGCTCCTTATTCCTGCCTGAAATGCCGTGTCGCCCTCCACTGCCGCCACGTCACGGCCGATGGCGTGAAACGCCTGGCGGTAACGTGAGGTCAGCGATGAACCCGCGACGAGGGTGATGGACTGCTGCCCGGCGAACTGCTCGCTCAGGGTGGCGACTTCTGCGCCAATCAGCAGGCCCGATAAAAATTCGCTCACCTGCTCGCGGGGAAGGGATCCCAACACGTGCGAGGCGCGAACCTCAAAAAGCTGCGGCAAAACGGCAGGGGAAGCGAGCCCGCGTTCAAGCCCGGCGGCAAATGCCTCGGGGGAGGCATCCTGCACTGGCAGACCGGCACCGATCAGCGAATGCGCAAGCAGCAAATGGTGCAGTTCGCCGGTCATCACGGTGCGAAAATCGTGGATCTGCTCAGCATCGGCCTGCACCCATTTGCAGTGCGTTCCGGGCATCACGTAGACGGAAGAAGGAGAGAGCGTGCGCGCGCCGAGCAGCTGAGTCTCTTCGCCGCGCATCACGTTGTGGTTATCATCGCGGGAGACGCACAAGCCAGGAACGATCCAGACCTTGTCGCCAACGGACGTTAACTGCTCACCAATGGCAGAGAAATGAGCGGGAACCGGCAGATAAGGCGCGACTTTCCAGCCTACGTTGCTGCCGACCATGCCCGCCATGACCACCGGCGTGGCGTCGTCGCGCCAGTTTTGTGTCACCTCTGCTAACACCGCCTCGGGGGATTTACCGTTCAGACGCGTGACGCCTGCTTCGGATTGCCTGCTCTCCAGGCACTCTTCGCCCTGGTAGAGCCAGGCGCGCAGATTGGTCGATCCCCAGTCAATGGCGATGTAGCGAGATGTCATGTGATTTCCTTCAACCTTCGTGTTGAGCTGGCGATCATGGTTAACGCCGCCTGCTCTGCCGCATCGCTGTCCTGATGCCGGATCGCATCGAACAGCGCTTTATGTTCCTGGAGCGTCTTCGGCATGTTGGCCTCATCACCCATCCAGGTTCGTTCAAATACTGCTCGCTGTAGCGAGCTGATCGCCACGCTAAGCTGCTGTAACACCGGGTTATGCACCGACTGCAACACCGCCTCGTGATAGCGGATATCCGCTTCGTTAAAGGCATCCCGGTTCTGGTTGTTGGCGATCATGTCGTTTAAAGCCGACTCAATCTGCGCCAGGTCACCGGAGGTTGCGCGTTCCGCCGCCCAGCGGGCGATGGCCGGCTCGACCAGGTTTCGCACCTCGCTCATCGCGCCGATCAGCCGTGGGTCATAGTCGTTTTCCAGCACCCACTGCAGCACGTCGGTATCGAGGTAGTTCCACTGGTTGCGCGGGGCAACAAAGGCGCCGCGGTAACGCTTCATTTCAATCAGCCGCTTCGCCATCAGCGAGCGGAACACTTCCCGGATGATGTTGCGCGAGGTTTCAAACTCCTCACACAGCTCAGCTTCGGCGGGCAATGGCGAGCCGGGAACGTACTTGCCACCCACAATCTGGGTGCCCAGCGTAATGACGATGCGATCGGTTTTATTGAGAGTCATGGAGAGTCCTTGTGCTCTGTATGTCCATCACTACTTTACCGCGACCGCTGAATTTCGCCTCAATTTTGCAGTACAAACGTGACGCCATTCGTCATTGCCGTGGTGGTAATGTAGTACAATCACATAATGTTGTACTACAATCTGGATCACAAAAAGAACAATCCGTGAAAGGAATGTTAAAGAAAGGTTCCTGCAGGAATAAAAAAACCCGCACGGGTGCGGGTTATGAAGAGCGGGGTTTTGCGGATCTTAATTGAGGACAAACTTCTCAATAGCGTAAGCCACGCCGTCTTCGAGGTTGGATTTGGTAACGAAGTTAGCCACCTCTTTCACTGACGGGATCGCGTTCTCCATCGCCACGCCTAAGCCAGCATATTCCAGCATCGCAATGTCGTTTTCCTGATCGCCCAGGGTCATGATCTCTTCCGGTTTGATCCCCAGCGTGTCGGCCAGCGACTTCACGCCGGTGCCTTTATTGACGCGTTTATCGAGGATTTCGAGGAAGTACGGCGCACTTTTCAGCACGGTGTACTTCTCTTTCACGTCTGCCGGGATGCGGGCGATAGCCTGATCCAGAATGGCAGGCTCATCAATCATCATCACTTTCAGGAACTGGGTGGTCGGATCCATCTTATCCGCTTCGCAGAACACCAGCGGGATGGTGGCAACGAAGGATTCATGCACCGTGTAGTAGCTGATGTCGCGGTTGGCGGTGTAGAGCGTGTTGCGGTCGAGGGCGTGGAAGTGCGAGCCCACCTCGCGGGAGAGTTGTTCCAGATAGCGGTAATCGTCATAGCTCAGCGCCGTTTGCGCCACCGTGCTGCCGTCGGCCGCTTTCTGCACCAGCGCGCCGTTATAGGTAATGCAGTAATCACCTGGCTCACTCATATGCAGCTCTTTCAGGTAGCTATGAACGCCTGCGTATGGACGACCGGTGCACAGCACCACGTTCACGCCTTTCGCACGGGCTGCGGCGATGGCGTTTTTAACGGCAGGAGAGATAGTGTGGTCTGGCAGCAGCAGCGTGCCGTCCATGTCGATTGCAATGAGTTTGATAGCCATGAGTTCCCCGGGATAAATGAGTGCTGCCTCATGCTAACGCGATTAAGCCCACAAAAATAGAGCTACATTGTGCAACAAAAACACCCCTTTTACGCGCATCCCGGGGAACGACGACTCACTCGCGGGTGAGAACGATTTTACCAAACGCGCCGCGATCCAGATGTTCGAGCGCCTGTTCGAGTTCCTCAAAGCGGTAGCGATGTTCAATCACCGGTTTTAGCACCATGATATCAACGGCACGGACAAAATCTTCCAGCGCCCGGCGATGTCCCACGCCAATCCCTTGAATAACCGGGGATTTCAGCAGCAGTTCGCCAGCAGACAGAGAAATGTCCGTCCCGGCCAGCACGCCAATGACCGATATACGCCCGTGAACGGCAACGGCACGCAGGGAATGCTTCAGGTTCTCACCCCCCACGGTTTCGATAATATGGTCGATGCCGCGATCCTGCGTGAGCGCCAGCGTATTTTCAGCCCAGTCGCCTTTCAGCCGGTTGATGCCCTGACTGGCCCCCAGCTTTTTGGCCTGTGCCAGTTTTTCATCACTTCCCGAGGTAACAAACACCTCTGCGCCGTGCGCTTTTGCAATTTGCAGAGCGAAAATCGCTACGCCGCCTGTTCCCTGAACCAGCACCGATTGCCCGGCACGTAAATGACCGCGTTCCACCAGCGCGAACCATGCAGTAAGGCCTGCGCAGGGTAAGGTGCTGGCCTCTGCGTCATCCAGGGTCTCCGGAGAGGTCACCAGCGCGTCTTCACTCACAATCACATATTCGGCCAACATGCCCTGAAAGTATCCACCGGAGGTTTTATAGGGCAAAGTGCGCGCGTCCGCCTGCGGCTTACCGTCGATCCACTCAGGGAAGAAGGTTGATGTGACGCGCGCGCCAGGTTTGAAACGTGTAACACCTTCGCCGATGCTGTCCACCACGCCCGCCATATCCGATCCTGGGGTAAAGGGGAAGGTACGCGAAATCGGCATGATGCCTTCAATAACCAGCTTATCGCGATAGTTGAGCGCGACGGCATTTACCCGCACGCGTACTTCCCCGGGGCCCGGCTGTGGAACAGGCTCCTGAATAAGTGTGAGGTTTTTGCGCCCGAGGGCGTTCATTGACCAGCGTTGCATGTTCTCTGTCATTTTTTTCTCCTGCCATCAAATGAGCTTCAGTACTGACAGTTTAACGTTGACGCAGAATCTCCAGTGGCGATAACTTTTCCCACTATTGACGCCATAATGGAGACAATCCATGACCAGTACGCTGAAGGATATTCCCGTTTTTGTGGCCGCCGTTGAGGCGGGAAGTTTTGCGCAGGCTGCAATCCGTTTGCATTTGTCGCGCTCGGCGGTGGGAAAGAGCATCGCCCGGCTTGAAGAGCGTCTGGGGGTACGTCTGTTTCAACGCACAACTCGTAGCCAGAGCCTGACCGATAACGGGGCCCTTTTTTATGAGCGCTGCCTGCGCGCGCTGGAGGAGATACGTGGCGCAGAATCCCTGCTGGAAACAGGGAAACAGCAGGTGAGTGGCCGCCTGCGAGTCGCCATGCCGGTCCTGTTTGGTCGGCAGTGCATCGCCCCGCTGCTGATAGAGCTGGCGCAGGAGCATCCCGGACTTGAACTGGAAATGTCATTCAGCGATCGCGTGGTGGATCTGGTGGAAGAAGGGTTTGATATGGCGGTGCGCAACGGCACGCTGGCGGACAGCGCCGCGCTGGTTGCCAGACGACTGGGAGAACACAGAATGATCCTGTGTGCCGCGCCGGACTATCTGATGAAAAAAGGCCAGCCAGCAACCGTTGCCGATTTACGCCAGCATACGGCTATTAACTATCTGCGTGCAGGCCGAGTTTTACCCTGGCAGCTCGCGGATAGCGAAGGTACACCGCAGACAATCATGCCTCAGTCATCGCTTAATATGGATGATTTACAAGCTATCTGCGACGCGGCGTTAGCCGGACACGGTATTGCATGGTTACCCTGCTGGATGGTGCGCAAAGAAATCAGGCATGGAAAACTTATCCCGCTCTTTAAACAGGCCCCGGATGTGCGTTTCGACGTTCATGCGGTCTGGCAGCAGACGCCCCATCTGCCGTTACGGGTGAGAATGGCTATTGATACGCTGGTCAGCCGTTTACCCTCAGTCATGGCGTTGGATCCGGAGACTGACGCTCCTGCGCCAATAAAAAAGCCGCGCTAAATGCGCGGCCTTTGTGTTGCGGAGTAACGACATTAAATATCGATGTTCGCCGCTTTCAGGGCGTTCTCTTCGATAAAGGCACGACGTGGTTCAACCGCATCACCCATCAGGGTGGTAAACAGCTGGTCCGCTGCAATCGCGTCTTTTACGGTAACGCGCAGCATACGGCGGCTTTCCGGATCCATGGTGGTCTCCCACAGCTGATCCGGGTTCATCTCGCCCAGACCTTTATAGCGCTGAATGGAGAGGCCACGACGGGACTCTTTCACCAGCCACTCCAGCGCCTGCTCGAAGCTGGCTACCGGCTGACGGCGTTCGCCACGTTCGATGAACGCATCATCTTCGATCAGACCGCGCAGCTTCTCGCCCAGAGTACAGATACGACGGTACTCCGCACCGGTCACAAACTCCTGATCCAGCGGGTAGTCGGTATCCACACCGTGGGTACGCACGCGGATCACCGGCTCGAACTGCTGCAGCTCGGTGTTCTCGTTGACGTCGAACTTCCACTGGCTGCCGTGCTGCTCGTTCTCGTTCAGATCGGTCACCAGGGTGTTCACCCAACGGGTCACGGCCTGCTCGTTGCTGAGGTCGGCTTCGGACAGGGTCGGCTGATAGACCAGCGCTTTCAGTAGCGTGCGCGGGAAGCGACGCTCCATGCGGCCAATCATCTTCTGGGTGGCGTTGAACTCAGACACCAGACGCTCCAGCGGTTCACCCGCCAGCGCCGGGGCGCTTGAGTTGGCGTGCAGGGTCGCACCGTCAAGGGCGATAGCGATCTGGTACTGATCCATCGCTTCGTCGTCTTTGATGTACTGTTCCTGTTTGCCTTTCTTCACTTTGTACAGCGGCGGCTGGGCAATGTAGACGTGACCACGCTCAACGATTTCCGGCATCTGACGGTAGAAGAAGGTCAACAGCAGCGTACGGATGTGCGAGCCGTCGACGTCCGCATCGGTCATGATGATGATGCTGTGATAGCGCAGCTTGTCCGGGTTGTATTCGTCACGGCCAATGCCGCAACCCAGGGCGGTGATCAGCGTCGCCACTTCCTGAGAGGAGAGCATCTTGTCGAAGCGCGCCTTCTCAACGTTAAGGATTTTACCCTTCAGCGGCAGGATCGCCTGGTTCTTACGGTTACGGCCCTGCTTGGCAGAACCGCCCGCGGAGTCCCCTTCCACGAGGTACAGTTCGGACAGCGCCGGGTCGCGTTCCTGGCAGTCCGCCAGTTTGCCCGGCAGGCCTGCTAAGTCCAGCGCGCCTTTACGACGGGTCATTTCACGGGCTTTACGCGCCGCTTCACGGGCACGGGCCGCATCGATAATTTTGCCGACCACGATTTTGGCGTCGGATGGGTTTTCCAACAGGTATTCGCTCAGCAGTTCGTTCATCTGCTGTTCAACCGCCGATTTCACCTCTGAAGAGACCAGCTTGTCTTTGGTCTGAGAGGAGAACTTCGGATCCGGCACTTTTACGGAGACAACAGCAATCAGGCCTTCACGGGCATCGTCACCGGTGGCGCTGACTTTCGCTTTTTTGCTGTAGCCTTCTTTGTCCATGTAGGCGTTCAGGGTACGGGTCATCGCCGTACGGAAGCCGACCAGGTGCGTACCGCCATCGCGCTGCGGGATGTTGTTGGTAAAGCAGTAGATATTTTCCTGGAAACCGTCGTTCCACTGCAGCGCCACTTCCACACCGATACCGTCTTTCTCGGTGGAGAAATAGAAGATGTTCGGGTGAATTGGCGTTTTGTTCTTGTTCAGGTACTCAACGAACGCCTTGATCCCGCCTTCGTAATGGAAGTGGTCTTCTTTGCCGTCGCGCTTGTCGCGCAGGCGGATAGAGACGCCGGAGTTCAGGAATGACAGCTCGCGCAGACGTTTGGCGAGGATCTCATATTCAAACTCGGTGACGTTGGTGAAGGTTTCATGGCTTGGCCAGAAACGGACCTGCGTGCCGGTGACGTCAGTTTCACCGGTCACCGCCAGCGGAGCCTGAGGCACGCCGTGGATGTAGGTTTGCTGATGCACTTTGCCTTCGCGGCGGATCAGCAGTTCCAGCTTCTGCGACAGGGCGTTAACCACAGAGACGCCAACGCCGTGCAGGCCGCCAGAAACCTTATAGGAGTTATCATCGAACTTACCGCCTGCGTGCAGGACGGTCATGATCACTTCCGCCGCAGAGACGCCCTCTTCCGGGTGGATACCGGTCGGGATGCCACGGCCATCATCGGTTACGGAGACGGAGTTGTCGGCGTGGATGGTCACCACGATGTCTTTACAGTGACCCGCGAGCGCTTCGTCGATAGCGTTATCCACAACCTCAAATACCATGTGGTGCAGACCGGTGCCGTCATCCGTGTCGCCGATATACATACCCGGGCGCTTACGCACCGCATCCAGCCCTTTCAGGACTTTGATACTGGAGGAGTCATAAGAATTCGACATCAACGTTTCTCGCTCATTTATTCTTGGGTTAATCCGTTATTTTACCCTTTTCCACGGTGAACATCTTCGAATTTTTGTCCGACATGTCCATTACGTGTTCAGCGCTGATGGCGCTGACGAAAACCTGCGACTGCGTGGCTTTTAAGCGGCTGGCAAGCAGCCCGCGCCGCGCGTCGTCGAGTTCCGAGGCAAAATCATCAATCAGGTACAGGCAGCGTCGCCCGCTTTCGCGGGTTAAGAACTCACCCTGCGCCAGGCGCAGGGCACACATCAGGAGTTTGAGCTGCCCACGTGACAAAGTATCTTCCACCGGCGCACCGTCGGCACGAATGCGGAAATCCGCCTTGTGCGGGCCGTGCGCGGTGTAGGTCAACATGCGATCGCGCTCGAAGCTTCGCTCCAGCACCTCGGCATAGTCGGTCTCTTTCTCCCAGCCGCGCTGGAAGGAGAAGCTCAGAGAGAACTCGGGTAAAAACTGTTGGCAGGTATCCGCCATGTCCTGCGCGATCCCGGCGCTGTATTCGGCGCGCCAGCGGCTGATCTGCTCCGCCAGCGGGATCAACTCTTTGTCCCACGCCCGCAGTTGGGCGTAGCGGGTCACCTGGCGCAGCGCGGCATTACGCTGCTTGAGCAGCCGTTTCAGGTTGCTCCAGGCAGTGAAGAAGCCCGCTTCGTTATGGAAGCATCCCCAGTCGAGGAAGGCTCTTCTGTATTTGGGGCCGCCGTTGAGTAAAGTAAACCCCTCGGGGGTGATCAGCTGCATCGGCATTAGCAGTGCCAGCTCGGCGACTTTGTGTCCGTCGGTACCGTCGATGCGCACCTTGCTGTCGCCCTGCTTGTCTTTGGTCAGGCCGATGGCCGTTTCATGATCCTCGCCCTGCAAACGGCCATGCAGGATAAACGCCTCCTGCTCGTGGCGAATAACGCGGCCAATCTGCAAACTGCGAAACGCCCGGCCATGGCCGAGCGTATAGATGGCTTCCAGCACGCTGGTTTTGCCACTGCCGTTGGCGCCAACCAGGAAATTAAAGCCGGGGGATAAAGCGAGATCCGCGCTTTCGATATTGCGAAAGTCGCGGATCAACAGGCGGGTGAGCGACATTACAGTCTCATTGGCATGACAACGTAGGCTGCCGACTGTGATGCGGCATCTTCAATCTGTACGCTCGACACGGAGTCCGTCAGCAGAATGCGCACGTTCTCGCACTTCAGCGCGTTCAGCACATCCAGCACGTAACTGACGTTAAAGCCGATTTCCATTTCGGTGCCCGCTGCATAGGTGACATCGAGGATCTCTTCGGCCTCTTCCTGCTCCGGGTTGTTCGCCGTGATCTTCAGCTGATTTTCGCTGACATACAGGCGCACGCCGCGGAACTTCTCGTTAGAGAGGATCGCCGCACGGGCAAAGGCCTGCTTCAGGATATCGCAGCCCGCTTCCAGCGTTTTGTCCGGGTTCTTCGGCAAGACGCGACGATAGTCCGGGAAACGACCATCCACCAGTTTGGAGGTAAAGATGAAATCACCGACGTGGGCACGGATATTGTTGCTGCCGATCTGCACGCGCAGCGGGGTTTCGCCGCCGTCGAGCATACGCATCAGCTCAATCACGCCTTTACGCGGGACGATCACCGAATGGTTCGGCAGGCTCACGCCAATCGGCATGGAGCAGACCGCCAGGCGGTGGCCGTCGGTGGCCACGGTACGCAGCTCTTCCCCTTCGGTTTCGAACAGCATGCCGTTCAGGTAGTAACGAACGTCCTGATGCGCCATCGAGAACTGGGTGGCTTCAATCAGGCGCTTCATGGTCGCCTGCGGCAGGGTGAATTCAACTTCGCTCTGCCAGTCATCGAGGTTCGGGAAGTCGATAGCCGGGAGCGTGGAGAGCGAGAAGCGGCTGCGGCCAGAGCGCACCAGCATACGGTCGCCCTCCAGCTGCACGGCGATCTCTGCCCCTTCAGGCAGGCCACGGCAGATATCAAAGAACTTACGCGCCGGAACGGTGGTTGCGCCCGCTTCGTGAGGCTGAGAAAGCGTCACGCGTGCGACCATTTCCATCTCGAGATCGGTGCCGGTCAAAGACAGGGTGCCGTCCGCGACCTGCAGCAGCAGGTTACCGAGAATAGGCAGCGTCGGGCGGCCGCCTAAGGGGCCACTCACCTGTTGCAGCGGTTTTAATAAGTGTTCACGTTCAACGGTAAATTTCATAGCGTCACGAAGATAATGTTCTGATTAAATTGGAGAAGTCTTCTTTTATGTCGTGGCTTTCTTCACGCAGCTGCTCGATCTTACGACAGGCGTGCAGCACGGTAGTATGGTCACGGCCACCAAACGCATCGCCGATTTCCGGCAGGCTGTGGTTGGTCAGTTCCTTTGCCAGCGCCATCGCCATCTGGCGCGGTCTCGCTACCGAGCGGGAACGGCGTTTAGACAGCAAGTCCGCCACTTTAATTTTGTAGTACTCCGCCACCGTCTTCTGAATATTGTCGATGGTGACCAGTTTTTCCTGCAATGCCAGCAAATCGCGCAGCGCTTCACGCACGAAATCGATGGTGATCGCCCGTCCGGTAAAGTTGGCGTTAGCGATGACGCGGTTCAGTGCCCCTTCCAGCTCACGAACGTTGGAACGCAGGCGCTTGGCAATAAAGAACGCCACCTCGCCCGGCAGACGAATGTCGTTCTCGTCGGCCTTTTTCATCAGGATCGCCACGCGGGTTTCCAGCTCTGGCGGTTCGATCGCCACGGTCAGGCCCCAGCCGAAGCGGGATTTCAAACGATCCTCAACCCCGTTGATCTCTTTCGGATAGCGATCCGAGGTCAAGATGATCTGCTGATTGCCTTCCAGCAGGGCATTAAAGGTGTGGAAAAACTCTTCCTGGGATCGTTCTTTATTGGCAAAGAATTGAATGTCATCGATCAGCAGCGCATCAACGGAGCGGTAGTAGCGTTTAAACTCTTCGATCGCGTTGTTTTGCAGGGCTTTAACCATATCCTGAACGAAGCGCTCGGAGTGCATATACACCACTTTGGCATTTGGCTTGCGCGCCATGATGCCATTGCCGACCGCATGCAGCAGGTGCGTTTTACCCAGACCGGTGCCGCCATAAAGGAACAGCGGGTTATAGGCACCGCCCGGGTTATCCGCGACCTGGCGGGCCGCCGCGCGCGCCAGCTGGTTCGATTTACCTTCAACGAAGTTATCAAAGGTGTGTTTGACGTTAACGTTAGAGCGGTATGTCGGCTCTGCCGGAGCCGGGACGTTATCCCAGCCTGAGCGCGGCGCAGGGGCGACGCGCGGCATCTGAACCTGCGTGGTTTGCGCGGGCGCAGCAGCGACGTTAACGGTCTCTCTGAGGGTTTGGGTGACCGGTTTAGTGCCCACTTCGAAACGCAGCTGTGGGGCATCGGCACCGCAAAATTCGTTTAGCAGTCCATTGATGTTATTGAGGTATTTGTCCCTGACCCAATCGAGCACAAAACGGTTTGGCGCATACAAAGCCAGCGTGTTATCGCTCAGTTCCGCCTGCAACGGGCGGATCCACATACTGAATTCTGTGGCTGGTAACTCATCCTGCAATCGGGCAAGACACTGCTGCCAAAGCGAAAGTGACACGGCGGACTCCACTCGAACATAAAAAGAAAGCTATTGAATAGTCATGATTGTAGACACACGTCGAAAAGACCCGGCGTTTAAGGGGGACGTGCGAACCGCTCTTTGCGGTTTTAGTCCGACCAGGATCCTGGGATCCGATCGGGACCGCGGATCATAGCCTAAACTGAGCCAGAGATCTTCTGTTTCTCACAGTTTCTTCCCGATTTATCCACAGGAGGATCGAAACGGGGTAAGTGTAAACGATCCTGACGGAGCGCCCCCACGATTTAGGCCGCATATTGGAAAAATTAATGAGTAAAGACGATTTTTTGCTGAAATGATCTAACGAAGATCCTGGACGATCCTTGCGATTTACCCTGGAGCCCGTATAATTCCCCACCCGTCGCGTGGGACTCGAACACCTGCGTCTGACGCTGCTCAATTTGCACCCTAAAAACGTGCGGAAAGACGCGGGAAATAAGGAAAGAGAATTGACTCCGGAGTGTACAATTATTACAATCCGGCCTCTTTAATCACCCATGGCTTCGGCGTCCAGTGTTCGTTATTCGTTCGGACTCCATAAAAAGTCATTGAATTTATTCAAGTTTAGGTAGAAATCGCCATGAAACGCACTTTTCAACCGTCTGTACTGAAGCGCAACCGTTCTCACGGCTTCCGTGCTCGTATGGCTACTAAAAATGGTCGTCAGGTTCTGGCACGTCGTCGTGCTAAAGGCCGCGCTCGTCTGACCGTTTCCAAGTAATAAAGCTAACCCCTGCGTGGTTAAGCTAGCATTTCCCAGGGAGTTACGTTTGTTAACTCCCACTCATTTCACTTTCGTCTTCCAGCAGCCACAACGGGCTGGCACGCCGCAAATCACCATCCTCGGCCGCCAAAATTCGCTGGGGCATCCCCGTATCGGTCTTACTGTCGCCAAGAAAAACGTTAAGCGTGCGCATGAACGTAACCGGATTAAACGTCTGACGCGTGAAAGCTTCCGTTTACGTCAACATGAACTGCCTTCAATGGATTTCGTGGTGGTGGCTAAAAAAGGGGTTGCCGACCTCGATAACCGTGCTCTCTCGGAAGCGTTGGAAAAATTATGGCGCCGCCACTGTCGCCTGGCTCACGGGTCCTGATCGGCCTTATCCGGGTCTATCAACGCCTGATTAGTCCGCTACTCGGGCCACACTGCCGTTTCACACCGACATGCTCAAGCTACGGAATTGAGGCATTGCGCAGGTTTGGTGTGATAAAAGGCAGTTGGTTGACGGTGAAACGCGTATTAAAATGCCACCCTTTACACCCAGGTGGAGACGATCCCGTCCCTCCAGGACCTTTTGATACCAGAGAACACTAACGATGGATTCGCAACGCAATCTTCTTATCATCGCTTTGTTGTTCGTGTCTTTCATGATCTTCCAGGCTTGGGAGCAGGACAAAAATCCTCAACCTCAGCAGCAGGTCACGCAGACAACGACCACCGCAGCGGGTAGCGCCGCCGACCAGGGCGTACCGGCCAGTGGCCAGGGTAAACTGATTACGGTTAAGACCGATGTGCTTGAGCTGACTATCAACACCCGTGGTGGTGATGTTGAGCAAGCGCTGCTGGTAACTTACCCGAAAGAGCTCGGTTCTAACGAGCCGTTCCAGTTACTGGAAACCACGCCGCAGTTTATCTATCAGGCACAGAGCGGCCTGACCGGTCGTGATGGCCCGGATAACCCGGCTAATGGCGCACGTCCACTGTATAACGTCGATAAAGATGCGTTTGTCCTGGCTGATGGCCAGAACGAAATCGCGATCCCGATGACTTACACCGATGCAGCGGGCAACACCTTCACCAAAACCTTCACCCTGAAACGCGGTGAGTTTGCGGTGAACGTGGGCTATAGCGTGCAGAACACCAGCGAGAAACCGCTGGAGATCTCCACCTTTGGTCAGCTGAAGCAAACCATCAATCTGCCGACGCACCGTGACACCGGAAGCAACAACTTCGCGTTGCATACCTTCCGTGGCGCAGCGTACTCCACGCCAGATACCAAGTACGAGAAATACAAATTCGACACCATTGCCGATAACGAAAACCTGAACGTCAGCTCGAAAGGCGGTTGGGTGGCGATGCTGCAACAGTATTTCGCGACCGCCTGGGTGCCGAACAACGCCGGTTCCAACAACTTCTACACGGCAAACCTGAACGGCGTGGCCGCTATTGGCTATAAGTCTGAGCCAGTTCTGGTTCAGCCGGGTCAAACCGGTACCCTGGGCAGCACCCTGTGGGTTGGTCCGGAAATCCAGGACAAAATGGCTGCCGTGGCACCGCACCTGGATCTGACCGTAGACTACGGTTGGTTGTGGTTCATCTCTCAGCCGCTGTTCAAGCTGCTGAAGTTCATCCACAGCTTCCTGGGTAACTGGGGCTTCTCCATCATCGTTATCACCTTCATCGTTCGTGGCATCATGTACCCGCTGACCAAAGCGCAGTACACCTCCATGGCGAAGATGCGTATGCTGCAGCCGAAGATTGCGGCGATGCGTGAGCGTCTGGGCGATGATAAACAGCGTCAGAGCCAGGAGATGATGGCCCTGTATAAAGCCGAGAAAGTGAACCCACTGGGTGGCTGCTTCCCGCTGCTGATCCAGATGCCAATCTTCCTTGCGCTGTACTACATGCTGATGGGCTCCGTAGAGCTGCGCCATGCGCCGTTCGCCCTGTGGATCCATGACCTGTCCGCACAGGACCCGTACTACATCCTGCCGATCCTGATGGGCGTGACGATGTTCTTCATTCAGAAGATGTCGCCAACCACCGTGACCGACCCGATGCAGCAGAAGATCATGACCTTTATGCCGGTCATCTTCACCGTGTTCTTCCTGTGGTTCCCGTCAGGTCTGGTGCTGTACTATATCGTCAGCAACCTGGTAACCATCCTTCAGCAGCAGCTGATCTACCGTGGTCTGGAAAAACGTGGCCTGCATAGCCGCGAGAAGAAAAATTCCTGATTCTGAACAGGCCGGGTAAGCGAAGCGCCACCCGGCAAATGGAATATAAATTAAAGGGCGGTCTATGGACCGCCTTTTTTATTGGATTAAGAAGAGACAAACCATGAGCCATAACGACACTATCGTCGCCCAGGCAACCCCACCGGGACGCGGTGGTGTGGGCATCCTGCGTATCTCCGGCCTGAAGGCGCGCGAGGTAGCAGAAGCGGTGCTGGGTAAACTGCCCAAGCCGCGCTACGCCGACTATCTGCCGTTTAAAGATACCGACGGCACGGCGCTGGACCAGGGCATCGCGCTGTGGTTCCCGGGCCCGAACTCCTTTACCGGGGAAGACGTGCTCGAACTGCAGGGCCACGGCGGGCCGGTGATCCTCGACCTGCTGCTGAAGCGCATTCTGACCCTGCCGGGCCTGCGCATTGCGAAGCCGGGTGAGTTCTCCGAACGCGCCTTCCTGAACGATAAGCTGGATCTGGCCCAGGCCGAGGCGATTGCCGACCTGATCGACGCCAGCTCCGAACAGGCCGCCCGCTCGGCCCTGAACTCGTTACAGGGGGCCTTCTCTGCCCGTGTAAATCATCTTGTGGAAGCACTCACTCACCTGCGGATCTACGTGGAAGCGGCCATTGATTTCCCGGATGAGGAGATCGACTTCCTCTCCGATGGCAAAATCGAAGCCCAGCTTAACGACGTGATGGCCGATCTCGATGCCGTGCGTGCCGAAGCGCGTCAGGGTAGCCTGCTGCGCGAAGGGATGAAGGTGGTGATCGCCGGGCGTCCGAACGCCGGGAAATCGAGCCTGCTGAACGCCCTGGCGGGCCGTGAAGCGGCGATTGTCACCGACATTGCCGGCACCACCCGCGACGTGCTGCGCGAACATATTCATATCGACGGTATGCCGCTGCATATCATCGACACCGCCGGTCTGCGCGATGCCAGCGACGAAGTGGAGCGTATCGGTATCGAGCGCGCCTGGCAGGAGATCGAGCAGGCTGACCGGGTGCTGTTTATGGTGGACGGCACCACCACCGCGGCAGTGGACCCGGCGGAGATCTGGCCAGACTTTATCGCCCGTCTGCCGGCGAAACTGCCGATCACCGTGGTACGTAACAAAGCCGACGTCACCGGTGAAACGCTGGGCCTGAGTGATGTGAATGGTCACTCACTGATCCGCCTGTCGGCGCGTACCGGCGAGGGCGTGGAGGCGCTGCGCAACCATCTGAAACAGAGCATGGGCTTTGATACCAGCATGGAGGGCGGTTTCCTTGCCCGTCGTCGCCACCTGCAAGCGCTTGAACAGGCGGCGATGCATCTGGATCAGGGCAAAGCCCAGCTGCTGGGTGCCTGGGCCGGAGAGCTGCTGGCGGAGGAGCTGCGTCTGGCGCAGCAGGCGTTAAGCGAGATCACCGGCGAGTTTACCTCGGATGACCTGCTGGGGCGCATCTTCTCCAGCTTCTGCATCGGGAAATAAACCCCTTTCAGCCCTGTGCTAAAAAGCCGCATAACACCTTTGTTATTGCGGCTTTTTCCTTTTCTATATTGCCTGAATAAATACCAAATATATTTGTTATATTCTCTGTGATTACAATCACAATTAATATACCTGCACATAGACAAATATTCTCATTCGAATAGTGTAGTAGCGTGTCTAATGAGGATAAATCAATGATGATTATCTTAAATACATATCTCACTTCTAAGTGGTTCAATATTGACAATAAAATTGTCAATCACCATCCGTAATCTCCCTTTGCCTCTCATTCTCTATGCAACCAGAATAGATTAACACTCTATTTATTCGGTATGCCTGAAATCATTGCGCCCTTAAGGCTGCAATTGCGCCTCTGCACGCCGCTGTCGGTGGAATATATTCTCCCGGTTGCGTAGCGGTATGGCTCAATCAGGCACGCCTGACTTTATGGTTATTTAAAATAGCCACCAGCACCGCTGGGATAAAAACAGGAATTATATAATGGAAAACTTCAAACATTTACCAGAGCCATTTCGCATCAGAGTTATTGAGCCGGTTAAGCGCACCACAAGGGAGCATCGCGATAACGCGATTATTAAATCGGGAATGAACCCGTTCCTGCTGGATAGTGAAGACGTATTTATTGATTTACTGACCGACAGCGGCACCGGCGCGGTGACGCAAAATATGCAGGCCGCCATGCTGCGCGGTGACGAAGCCTATAGCGGAAGCCGCAGTTACTATGCCCTGTCCGACGCCGTGAAAAGCATTTTCGGGTACCAGTACACTATTCCGACCCACCAGGGGCGCGGCGCAGAGCAGATCTATATTCCGGTGCTCATTAAAAAGCGCGAGCAGGAGAAAGGCTTAGACCGCTCGAAAATGGTCGCCTTCTCTAACTACTTTTTTGATACCACCCAGGGGCATAGCCAGATAAATGGCTGCACCGTGCGCAACGTCTATATCAAGGAGGCCTTTGATACCGGCATCCGTTACGATTTTAAAGGCAACTTTGATCTGCAGGGTCTGGAAAACGGTATCGAAGAAGTGGGTCCGGAAAACGTCCCTTATATCGTCGCGACCATTACCAGCAACTCCGCCGGTGGGCAGCCGGTGTCGCTGGCGAACCTGAAGGCGATGTACGCGATTGCCAGAAAATATGACATCCCGGTGGTGATGGACTCCGCGCGCTTCGCCGAGAATGCGTACTTTATTCAAAAACGTGAAGCGGAATATAAAGACTGGACGATCGCGGAAATTACCCGCGAAACGTACAAGTACGCGGATATGCTGGCCATGTCGGCTAAGAAAGATGCCATGGTGCCGATGGGCGGCCTGCTGTGTATCAAGAATGACGACTATTTCGACGTCTATACCGAGTGCAGAACCTTGTGCGTCGTCCAGGAGGGCTTCCCGACCTACGGCGGCCTGGAAGGGGGCGCCATGGAGCGTCTGGCTGTCGGCCTGCACGACGGCATGGGCCAGGACTGGCTGGCATACCGTATTAATCAGGTGCAGTACCTGGTGGACGGTCTCGAAGCCATCGGCGTGGTTTGCCAGCAGGCGGGCGGCCATGCTGCCTTTGTGGATGCGGGCAAACTCTTACCGCATATTCCTGCCGAACAGTTCCCGGCGCAGGCGCTGGCCTGTGAGCTCTATAAAGTGGCCGGTATTCGGGCAGTGGAGATTGGTTCGTTCTTACTGGGGCGCGATCCGAAAACCGGTAAGCAGTTACCCTGCCCGGCGGAGCTGCTGCGTTTAACCATTCCGCGCGCCACCTATACGCAATCGCATATGGATTTCATCGTCGAAGCCTTTAAACACGTTAAAGAAAATGCGATGAACATTAAAGGATTAACCTTCACCTACGAACCTAAAGTATTACGTCACTTCACCGCCAAACTGAAAGAAGTTTAACCTTCTGTCCCTGGGTGGCTAAATAACTTTAGCCACCCGCAAAATAACTAGTTCAACAACGTCAGGCTTGCCACATTGATGGGGGCACCATGGATAACGCATTAGAATTAGAGACTAAACACTCGTCGGTATGGGGTGTTATGGTTATAGCGGGTACAGTTATTGGCGGGGGGATGTTTGCTTTACCCGTGGATCTGGCAGGAGCATGGTTTTTTTGGGGTGCGTTTATTTTAATTATCGCCTGGTTTTCAATGCTTCACTCCGGGCTGTTATTGTTAGAAGCGAATTTAAATTACCCGGTCGGGTCAAGTTTTAATACCATTACCAAAGATCTGATCGGCAGTAAGTGGAATATCGTCAGCGGTTTCACGGTTGCCTTTGTGCTTTATATTCTGACCTATGCCTATATCTCCGCAAACGGCGCCATCATCAGTGAAACCATCGCCATGAATCAGGGGACGCATGTTAATCCCCGGATAGTGGGGGTCTGTACGGCACTCTTCGTTGCGGCCGTATTGTGGTTTAGCTCGCTGGCGGCCAGCCGCATTACCTCGCTGTTTTTAGGCATCAAGATCATCGCCTTTATCGTGGTCTTTGGCTCCTTCTTCTTCCAGGTCGATTACTCAATCTTAAGAGACCTCAAGGTTACATCGGCCAGCAATACCACCTACTTCCCCTACATCTTTATGGCCCTGCCCGTCTGTCTGGCGTCGTTTGGGTTCCATGGCAACATTCCCAGCCTGATCATCTGCTACGGAAAGCGCAAAGATAAACTGATCAAAAGCATTGTCTATGGCTCGCTGCTGGCCCTGTTTATCTACCTGTTCTGGCTCTACTGCACGATGGGGAACATCACCCGCGACAGCTTCAGTGAAATCATTTCGTCCGGGGGCAATGTCGATTCGCTGGTGAAATCTTTCCTGGGCACCCGCCAGCATGGGGTGATCGAATTTTGCTTACTGGTTTTCTCCAATTTAGCGGTGGCCAGCTCGTTCTTCGGCGTCACCTTAGGCCTGTTCGACTATCTTGCCGACCTCTTTAAACTCGACAACTCACCGTCCGGTCGCCTGAAAACCATTATGCTCACCTTCCTGCCGCCGACTCTGCTCTACCTGATCTTCCCGAACGGCTTTATCTACGGCATTGGCGGGGCGGGATTGTGCGCCACCATTTGGGCGGTAATTGTCCCGGCGATCCTCGCGCTGAAAGCGAGACAGAAATTCCCGAATAAGAGCTTCACCGTCTGGGGCGGCAGGATTGTTCCCTCGCTGGTGATCCTGTTTGGGGTTGTGGTGATCATTTGCTGGTTCGGGAATACCTTCCATCTCTTACCGCGCTTTGGCTAAAGCCGCTCATCAAAAGGTGATTTCCTGACAGGAAATCACCTTTGTCCAAATGGCAACTCGCCACATTCCCTTTCTCCCCCTATGCTTCTTGCCTGACTTTATGGGGGTGTTATGGCTCGTTTTCTGTTTTGTAGTTTTGCGCTGGTGCTGCTTTATCCATCGGGCATTGATATGTATCTGGTGGGATTGCCGCACATCGCCCGCGATCTGGGCGCCAGCGAAGCGCAGCTGCATATCGCGTTTTCGGCCTACCTCGCGGGGATGGCGTCATCGATGGTATTTGCCGGCAAGATTGCTGACAAAGCCGGACGGCAGCCGGTCGCCATTACCGGGGCGGTGATTTTTGCGCTGGCCTCCGTGCTGTGTTCACTGGCACAAGAGAGTTCGTTGTTCCTTACCGGACGCTTTATCCAGGGCGTCGGCGCTGGTGGCTGTTACGTGGTGGCTTTTGCCATCCTGCGCGATACCTTAAGCGCCCAGCGTCGCGCCAAAGTGCTCTCCATGATGAACGGCATCACCTGCATTATCCCGGTGCTGGCACCGGTAGTGGGCTACCTGATTATGCTGCAGTTCCCGTGGCAGAGCCTGTTCTGGACGATGGCGGCGATGGGGATGCTGGTCTTTATCCTGTCGATCGCGGTGCTGAAAGAGACCCATCCCGGGGCGCAAAACCGGCATTCTGCTGCGTCGATCCCACCGGACGAGAAGCTGCTCAACCGCTTCTTCATCAGCCGGCTGCTGGTCACCACCCTGAGCGTGGCGGTGATCCTCACCTATGTAAACGTTTCCCCGGTATTGCTGATGGAAGTCATGGGCTTCGATCGCGGAGAATATTCCATGGTGATGGCGTCTACCGCGCTGGTCAGCATGGCCGTGTCGTTCTCGACGCCCTTTGCACTGAACCTCTTCCGCCAGCGCACCCTGATGCTGACCTCCCAGGCGCTGTTTCTGGCGGCAGGCGTGATCCTGGCGACCGCCAGTTCCCATGCCCTGATGCTGACAGGCATTACGTTGATTTGCGCCGGGTTCTCGGTGGGCTTTGGCGTGGCGATGAGCCAGGCCCTGGGCCCGTTCGCGCTGCGTGCCGGGGTAGCCAGCTCGGTACTGGGCATAGCCCAGGTCTGCGGCTCTTCCCTGTGGATTTGGCTGGCAGCCATCATGGGGCTCAATGCGCTGAATATGCTGATCGGGGTGCTGATTGGCTGTAGCATGCTCTGCATTCTCCTCCTTTTGCTTATCCGGCCCGCGGCGCATCATGAAGAAGCCCCTCAGCAGTCTCGATCTTAACCTGTTGCTGTGCCTGCAGCTTTTGCTGCAGGAGCGCAGCGTCACCAAAGCCGCGAAACGGATGAACGTCACCCCGTCCGCGGTGAGTAAATCCCTGGCGAAGCTGCGCGACTGGTTTGACGATCCGCTGTTTGTGAAGACGCCGCTGGGGCTGCTGCCGACACCGCTGACGACGAGTCTGGAGCAGGATCTGGCCGACTGGATGCAGATTGGCAACCAGATCCTCGATAAATTCCACCATGACTCCCCCGGCGGCCTGACGTTTGAGCTGGCGGCAGAAACGCCGCTGATGCTGATCCACTTCAACGCCCTGCTGGAACAGGTGAACCAGCGTTATCCGCAGGCGACGGTGAAGATGCGCCACTGGGATTACGATTCGCTGGACGCCATTACCCGCGGGGAGATCGAGCTTGGCTTTACCGGGCGCGAAACCCATCCCCGCTCCCGGGAGCTGTTAAAGCTGATGCCGTGGTTTATCGATTATGAAATCCTGTTCAGCGACCGCCCGTGCGTCTATCTGCGGGAAGACCATCCCGCGCTGCAGGAGGAGTGGAACCTTGAGACCTTCCTGCGCTACCCGCATATCAGCATCTTCTGGGAGCGCAGCGACACCTGGGCGCTGGATGAAGTGCTTACAGAGATGGGCCGTACCCGCAATATCGCCATGAGCCTGCCCGGGTTCGAGCAATCGATGTTTATGGCGGCGCAGCCAGGCCATAACTACATTGCCACCGCCCCGCACTACTGCCATCACTACAATCAGCTCCACCAGCGGAAGCTGATCGCCCTGCCGATCCCCATTGATGAGGCGCAGGCGCAGAAGCTCACCGTACCCTTCACCCTGATCTGGCATAAGCGTAACAGCCACAACCCCAAAATCCTCTGGCTGAGGGAAACCATCAAGGCGTTGTACGGCCCGCCGCTGCGCTAGCCGCCCTGTTTTCGCCTAAGAAAATGTAAAGTTCCGCAGCAAAACTTCCCTTACTTCCATTTAGCCATTAAAACAGTAAGCGAGTTAAGCGATAATCATGTAAACGTTTAACCTGACTTCTGACCATTATCATGGAGTGAAAAATGGCTACGCATTTTGCAAGAGGGACGCTGACCGAGGGACGACTGGTTTCAAACCGACTCCCTTCATCCTGTTATAACGAAGCATGGAAACATCCTGAGCATCGCCGCGCACGGTTTTTGGCCTCCCGGGCGCTGCTCGCTGAACTTTTGTTTATGCTTTATGGCACCAGCGAGCTGCCGGAAGAGATAATCGAATCCGAGGGTCGCCCTGCGTTTGCCGATCCGCAGCTTCCCCGTTTTTCCATTGCCTACGCCGGCAATATCGTGGGCCTGGCGCTGACCACTGAAGGCGATTGCGGTCTGGATATGGAGCTGCAGCGGGCGCCGCGCAGCCCGGACGGCACTCACGCCCATGATACCTACCCGCTCTCCAGCAACGAGAACTTATGGGTGCGTAACCAGGACGATCCCCAGGAAGCCAGAGCGCAGCTGATTACCCTGCGTCAGAGCATCCGTAAGCTTTCAGGCGAGGCCAGCGACTGTGCCAGCCAGCTGCAGCTGTTACCGAGTTCCGGCCGCCTGCGGGCCGCCAGAGCCGCACAGGTAGAAGCGTTAAGCGACGCCGAGGATGTCCTGATCTGGTCTATCGCCGTTACCCCCGCCATTGAACGGTTAAAAATTTGGGAGTTCGACAGCCGCCTCGGATGGCATAGCCTGCCGGACGTCCCCGCCCGCGCGAACGAGCCGGACGCACGCCTGATGCGCCTGACCAGTTTACCGGCAGAAAAAGCGATTATTCTCACCTGACCTTTCAAGAAGGAGTTGTGATGTCTGATACGTTAAAGGTTGTTACGTTACTGGGAAGCCTGCGCAAGGGTTCATTCAACGGGATGGTTGCCCGCACGCTGCCGAAGCTGGCACCTGAGGGTATGGAGATCACCGCCCTGCCGTCGATTGGCGATATTCCGCTGTACGACGCGGATGTGCAGCAGGAAGAGGGGTTCCCGGCTACCGTAGAAGCGCTGGCAGCGCAGATCCGCGAAGCGGACGGCGTGGTGATTGTCACCCCGGAATATAACTACTCCGTGCCGGGTGGCCTGAAGAACGCCATTGACTGGCTCTCCCGTCTGCCGGAACAGCCGCTGGCGGGTAAACCGGTGCTGATCCAGACCAGCTCCATGGGGGCGATTGGCGGCGCGCGCTGCCAGTATCATCTGCGCCAGATCCTGGTCTTCCTGGATGCGATGGTGTTGAACAAGCCGGAGTTTATGGGCGGGGTGATTCAGAACAAGGTCGACCCGCAGGCGGGTGAAGTGATTGACCAGAGCACCCTGGACCATCTGACCGGTCAGCTGAGCGCCTTTGGGAAGTATATTCAGCGGGTTAAAGCGTAAGCACCATTAAAAACGGCAACCCTTGGGTTGCCGTTTTGCTTTTATCAGGCATCAATAAACGCAATCTTCAGCACGAACAGCAGGGCAACAACCATCACGCACGGGCTGATTTCACGCCAGCGTCCGGTGCCCGCCTTCATCACGCAGTAAGAGATAAAGCCCAGCGCAATCCCTTCGGTGATGGAGAAGCTGAACGGCATCATCACCGCGGTAATAAACGCCGGAACCGCTTCGGTCAGGTCGTCCCACTTCACGCGCGACAGGCTGGAGGTCATCAGCACGCCCACGTAGATCAGCGCGCCAGCGGCGGCATACGGCGGCACCATGCCCGCCAGCGGTGACAGGAAGATCACCAGCAGGAACAGCAGGCCAACCACGACCGCAGTCAGACCGGTACGGCCACCAACGGACACGCCGGAAGAGGATTCGATGTAGGCGGTGACGGACGAGGTCCCGATAAAGGAGCCGGTCACGGAAGAGATACTGTCCACGAACAGCGCCTGCTTCATGCGCGGGAATTTGCCCTTCTCATCCGCCAGACCGGCTTTATCGGTCACGCCAATCAGCGTTCCGGAGGAGTCAAACAGGTTCACCAGCATGAAGGAGAAGATCACCCCGGCCAGGCCCAGGTTCAGCGAGCCCGCCAGATCGACGTGGCCAATCACGGTGGTCACGCTTGGCGGCGCGGAGACGATGCCGTTGTAGTGCACATCGCCCAGCATCCAGCCCAGCAGGGTGGTGACGATAATGGAGACCAGCACCGCCGCATGGATGTTGCGTGAGGCGAGGATCGCGATGATGAAGAAGCCCAGCACGCCCAGCAGCACGCTGTGGGAGGTCAGCTTACCGATGCTGACCAGGGTTTCCGGGTTTGCGACGATCACACCGGCGTTTTTCAGCCCCATCATACCGATGAACAGACCGATACCGCTGGTGATGCCCACGCGCAGGCTGACCGGGATATTGGCAATCATCCAGTAACGCACGCGGAAAATGGTCAGGATCAGCAGACCAACGGCGCCCCAGAAGATCGCGCCCATCCCCACCTGCCACGGCAGGCCCATCGCCTGAACCACGACGAAGGCAAAGAAGGCATTGAGGCCCATCGCCGGTGCCAGGGCAACCGGCAGGTTAGCAAACAGCCCCATCAGGATGCTGCCGAAGGCGGCGATCAGACAGGTGGTCACGAAGACGGCGCTGGTATCCATGCCAGCAACGCCCAGAATTTGTGGGTTCACGAAAACGATATAGACCATCGTCAGGAAGGTGGTGAAACCGGCGATCACTTCGGTGCGTGCCGTCGTGCCGTGTTCGCGCAGTTTAAACACGCGCTCAAGCAAACCCGCGCCAGAAGACTGGGTAGTGTGTTGTTGACTCATCATCTATTTCCGAACAAGGAGGGAAAATTCGTCGCTATCCTATACCAAAATGCGACAATAGGGGCGGTTGAGAGGCACTTTTTTTCATTGAATTTGCTTATACGGCAACGATTGCGTCTCAATGTTAGGCGGTACGTAAACGTTAAACTTGTTAAGAAAGGGAAATGCATGTCTCAGATTGATGCAGTATTTTTCGACTGCGACGGTACGCTGGTCGACAGTGAGGTCATCTGTTCCCGGGCGTATGTCACCATGTTCCAGGAATTTGGTATCACGCTCGATCTCGAAGAGACCTTCAAACGCTTTAAGGGCGTGAAGCTCTACGAAATCATCGACATCATTAACGCCGAACACGGCGTCAGCCTCGCGAAAGCGGATCTGGAGCCTGTTTACCGCGCCGAGGTCGCACGCCTCTTCGACTCCGAACTGGAGGCCATCAAGGGGGCCAGCGCCCTGCTGGATTCGATGGCGGTGCCGATGTGCGTGGTCTCTAACGGCCCGGTAAGCAAAATGCAGCACTCCCTTGGCAAGCTGCAGATGCTGCACCATTTCCCGGAAAAACTGTTTAGCGGCTACGATATTCAGCGCTGGAAGCCCGATCCGGCGATGATGTTCCACGCGGCGAAAGCGATGAACGTCAACGTAGAGAACTGCATTCTGGTGGATGACTCCAGCGCAGGCGCCCAGGCAGGGATTGCCGCAGGCATGGAGGTGTTCTACTTCTGCGCCGATCCGCACAACCCGCCGCTCGACCATCCGAAGGTGACGACCTTTACCGATCTGGCCCAGCTGCCGGAACTGTGGAAGGCCCGCGGCTGGCAGCTTACCCGCTAAAACTGATAAGCCGTAAAGCGAGTCGCTTTACGGCTTTTTGCTATTTAAACAGCTTCTGCACGAACTCCGCATAGGCCGGTCGCCAGACATCCATCTCATGGTTCAGACCCGGATACTCGTGATACTCGAAGTTGATCTGGCGTTTCTCCAGCTCCTGCTTCAACCCGGCGATATCTTTGCCCGTCACGGCATCTTTCTCGCCCACCACGACGGTGAAATTGCGTAGCTGTTTATTAATGGCCTGCGGATCGTTGAGCCGCGCGCTGACGCCCGCGTCCGGCACCGTGGTAGTGGTGACGCCGCTAAAGGTACCCAGCCAGCCAAAGCGTTCAAGATGATTCATCCCCGAGACCAGCGCCTGATAGCCGCCCTGGGACAGTCCCGCCAGCGCGCGCCCTTCAGCATCGTCGCGCACGTTAAACCGCTGGTTTATCAGCGGAATGATGTCGTTCATCAGCTCCCGATCGGCTGCCTGGGCATTCAGCGGATAGAAGGCTTTGCGTCGCTCATTCGGTACGAAGGTTTCAGGAACAATCCCTTCAGCATCGGTTTCCGTATCCGGCACTACCACCAGCATCAGGGTAATCTTTCCGGCTGCCAGCAGGTTATCCATGATCTGCGCGATACGCCCCTGATCGATAGCCGAACGTCCCGTATCACCGAAGCCATGATAGAAGTAGAGCACCGGCAGCGGTTTGCCCTGTCCGCTGTAGCCCGGCGGCGTCCAGACGAAAAGCTGCCGCTCCGATTTCAGCGCCGCCGAATGATAGGTCAGGGTAATAAGATCGCCATGCGGGACCGGGTTAACGTCCAGAATACTGCCAGGCACCAGCACCATGCTGGTGTTCACCTGGCGCTGTGGCTTGGTCATCGCCGTGCCGGTATCAATGCTGCGCACACCGTCGACGTTGAAGAAGTATTCATACAGATTGGGCTGCATCACTGGCCCTCGCCAGCTCCAGATCCCCGAGGCGTCTTTGGTCATGGGATGGATGTTTTCCGGGGTCGGGCTCCCTACCACCACCGCTACGCTTTTCGCCGCCGGAGCGAAGTAGCGATACGTCACCGTATTGTCGGCATTCACCTGGGTGACATACTGGCTCAGCGGGTGAGCGGGATCCGGGGCGGCGGGGAGGTCTGCCGCAAACGCCGATGGCCCGAGAGATAAACAGAGCGTAATAACGGATAAAGCAGTTTTCATTATTTTCATTAACAGAGTCCTTGATGCGATCCGATTACCACCAGATTTCAGCCTGCGCGCCAATGGCAAACTGATCCTTTTTTTGGTCTTCAAAGGTGAAATTATCTAATTCCGTCTCGTCCGCTTTAATGTACGTTCCATAAAAACGCAATTCCGGGCGGGAGGTCAACATACTGGTATTAACTTTGAAGGTATGGAACAGCGTGGTTTTATAGCCTGACTCATAATATTTGTTGCCGGTGAGATCGGTATTTTGCTGTCTGAAATAACCCAGCTCAACGCCGGTCTGATTATATTGATCCCAGATATAGGCCGGGCGTACAACGGCGCGAATGGACTCAAAATCGGAATGGGCACCGGTTTCATAGCTGTAAACGTCATTGCCGAAGGAGTAGACCAGCGCATTGGCCATGATCACGTTATCCCGCAGGTACATTTCCCCCTGCGAGGTCACCCGCACCGCCGTCCCGTTGGTGTGATCGCCATAATATCTGCCGTTAAAGGTGGTATAGGGGCTGGAACCGGCATAACGCGAGAAACTGCTGGCAATGGAGTTATTCGCCAGCAGGACGGAAAACTCATTGAAACCGCCGGTAGCCAGTTTTTGCGTTAAGGTGGTGCCGACCATCCAGGTGTCTTTCCACGGATAATAGCCGTTATTGTCCTGATTATACTTCTCGCTGGAGCTTTGATTGGCCGCGACGTAGCGCCCGCTGACCATCAGCGAGGCTCTGTCCCACAGCGGCAATTCTTTGTAACGCAGGTCGATGGTGTTGGTATTCAGTTGCTGCTTGTTTTTGAGCTGACGGTCATAGTCATCCACGTCTTCACGCACCAGCGCAATATCCACCTTGCCAGGGCCGACTTTCCAGTTTTCCAGCCCGACGCCCGCAGCAGCATCCGTTCGTTGGGTTTTCCAGTCCAGCATCTGGATTTCGATTTTCGGCGCACCGTGCTTCCCGACCCAGAAATCCGCCTCAGGGGCAAACGGCAGGAAGCCCTGGGTGGTTACGTACATATCGGAGAACTGCAGATAGTTTTCCCCGCCCGCGTTATCGCCAAACCAGCCGGTGGAGTACTGCTGGCCCACGTTGCCATCCAGCATCACAATGGCATCAACGCGTTTATTGCCTTCGTTATAGACCCGCTGCTTGAGCTGTAAATCGAACCAGCCAGAATATTCATTGCCGAATCGCCCCAGGGAGCCAATGGCCCAGGATTTTGGCGAACCATGGGATGCGGTGCCCCAGCCGGAGCGGAAATAGCCGTTATAGCTGAAGCCAATTTCATCCTTCACGAATTTACTGAAGTCTTTCAGGGTGACAGACGAATAAATATCCCCGGTATGGGTGTCCTCCGTTTTAACCAGTACGGCATCGGGCTTTTTCGCCGGGCTGGTGGCCTGCGTTTTGACGATCTCCTTATCTTTATACTGCTGAAGCTCTGCCTGAGTCTCTTTTAATGCCTTTTCCAGTAATTCAAGGCGCTGCTCCACGGTTAATGATGCCGCCCCGGCCTGAGCGAGGGGAGTCATCATTAAAATGGCCGAGGTAATAAGGGTTCTCCTGAACATAATATTAGTCCCTGTTAATTTATCTTTTAAAATAAAAAAACCTGAAAGCGACTCACCTCCGTAAGGAGATAATCACTTTCAGGTTTTGCCCGCGTAATAGCGGTAACAATCCAGTTTTGCTTAATAACGTTATTAACGCATTAACGTATTTCTGGGGCTCGCGTTAATATCGGGATGTTTTAGGGGAGAAGAAAAAAGAAAACAACCGGAAAAAAGGTGAAATGTGACTGACGGCAATATTATTGCGCGGGGGAGAGAAGAGTTATTCGCAGGGAGAATATTTTGATATTTAAATATAACGCCAGCTTGGCTGGCGTTACGGGAGACATTACTCTTTCGGATCTTTTCCGGCGAGCATTTTGTCCAGCTCATCCCCGCCGACGTGACGGAAATCCTGGCCCTTCACGAAGTAGAAGATGTATTCGCAAATGTTCTGGCAACGGTCACCGATACGTTCGATAGAGCGGGCGCAGAACAGGGCGGTCAGGACGCTAGGGATAGTGCGCGTGTCTTCCATCATGTAGGTCATCAGCTGACGCACAATGCCTTCGTACTCCTGGTCGACCTTCTTGTCTTCACGGTAGATGCGCACCGCTTCGTCCAGATCCATACGCGCAAAGGCATCCAGCACGTCGTGCAGCATCTGCACGGTGTGGCGACCCAGCGACTCCAGGCTCACCAGCAGCGGCTGGTGCTGCTGAGAGAACTTCTCCAGCGCGGTGCGGCAGATTTTGTCCGCCACGTCGCCGATACGTTCCAGCTCGGCGATGGTTTTGATGATCGCCATCACCAGACGCAGGTCGCTCGCCGTCGGCTGACGCTTGGCGATGATGCGCACGCAGGCTTCGTCGATCGCCACTTCCATCATGTTAACGTGTTTGTCGCCTTCCACCACGCGCTTCGCCAGCTCGCTGTCCTGGTTGTGCATCGCGGTGATCGCGTCAGACAGCTGCTGCTCGACCATTCCGCCCATGGTCATCACCTGGGTGCGGATACTTTCCAGCTCGGCGTTAAACTGGCCGGAAATGTGTTTGTTAAGATTGAGATTATCCATTGCGCACTCCTGAATCAGCCGTAGCGTCCGGTGATGTAGTCTTCTGTTTGTTTCTTCGCGGGCCTGGTGAAGAGCGCATCCGTATCGCTGAACTCAATCAACTCGCCCAGGTACATAAACGCCGTGTGATCGGAACAACGCGCAGCCTGCTGCATGTTGTGGGTGACGATCACCACGGTGTAATCCTGTTTTAACTCGGTGATCAGCTCTTCGATACGGCCGGTAGAGATCGGATCCAGCGCTGAACACGGCTCATCCAGCAATAACACTTCCGGGCGAATGGCGATACCACGCGCAATGCACAGACGCTGCTGCTGACCACCAGAGAGAGAGTATCCGCTCTGGTGAAGTTTATCTTTGGTTTCGTTCCATAATGCGGCCTTGGTCAAGGCCCACTGCACGCGCTCGTCCATATCGGCACGGGAGAGCTTCTCAAACAGGCGCACACCAAAGGCGATGTTGTCATAGATGGACATCGGGAACGGCGTCGGTTTCTGGAACACCATGCCCACTTTCGCACGCAGCAGGGCGATATCCTGGGTATTGGTCAGAATATTGTCGCCGTCCAGCAGGATCTCGCCTTCGGCGCGCTGCTCCGGATAGAGCGAATACATTTTGTTAAAGGTACGCAGCAGCGTGGATTTCCCGCAGCCAGACGGACCGATGAATGCCGTGACCTGGTTTTTAGCGATATCCAGGTTGATGTTTTTCAGGGCATGGAACTTGCCGTAGTAGAAGTTCAGATCACGAACCGCAAGTTTACCCGGGGCAGTATCGACCATACTCATTGACTCATTTCCTCATCCGGCGCCGCAGTGAGCCACGCCGTCAATAATTAACCGTGTTTCTTCTTCGCGAAAATAACGCGCGCCAGAATGTTCAGTAACAGTACGCACAGGGTAATAATCAGTACCCCGGCCCAGGCCAGTGACTGCCATTCGGCAAACGGGCTCATCGCAAATTTAAAGATGGTGACCGGCAGGTTGGCGATCGGCTGCATCATGTCCGTGCTCCAGAACTGGTTGGACAGCGCGGTAAAGAGCAGCGGTGCGGTTTCACCGGCAATACGGGCCACGGCCAGCAGTACGCCGGTCAGGATCCCGGAGATGGACGCCTTCAGGGTGATGGCAGAGATCATCTTCCACTTCGGCGTACCCAGCGCGTAGGCCGCTTCACGCAGGCTGTCCGGCACCAGTTTCAGCATGTTCTCGGTGGTACGGATGACGATAGGCACCTGCAGCAGCGCCAGCGCAATCACCCCAGCCCAACCGGAGAAGTGTTCCATCTGCGCCACCACGATGGTGTAGACGAACAGACCGACCACAATCGACGGGGCAGAGAGCAGAATGTCGTTAATGAAGCGGATCACTTCCGCAATCCAGGATTTACGGCCGTACTCCGCCAGATAGATCCCCGCCATGATGCCGAGCGGCGTACCAAATACGGTCGCCCACAGGATCAGCAGGCCGCTGCCCGCCAGGGCGTTGGCCAGACCGCCGCCTGCGGTATTCGGCGGAGGGGTCATCTCGGTGAACAGCGCCAGCGACATGCCGTCGATACCGCGCGTTACCGTAGAGAACAGGATCCAGACCAGCCAGAACAGGCCAAAGGCCATGGTCGCCATCGACAGCGTCAACGCGAGGCGGTTCTTCATGCGGCGCTTCGCCTGCATTTTGCGGCGTGATTCTGCCAGCTCCACGGTGTTTTGCATTTCGAGCGTTGCCATTAGCGTGCCCCCTCATTTTTCGCCAGGCGCATGATCATCACTTTGGAGATCGCCAGCACGATGAAGGTGATAACAAACAGAATTAAGCCCAGCTCCATCAGCGCGGCAACGTGCAGGCCCGATTCCGCTTCAGCGAATTCGTTAGCCAGCGCCGAGGTGATGCTGTTGCCCGGCATGTAGAGCGAGGCGCTGTCGAGCTGGTAGGTGTTACCGATGATAAAGGTCACGGCCATGGTTTCACCCAGCGCGCGGCCCAGACCCAGCATGATGCCACCGATCACCCCATTTTTGGTGAACGGCAGGACGATACGCCAGATAACTTCCCAGGTGGTGCAGCCGATGCCGTAGGCCGACTCTTTCATCATCACCGGGGTCTGTTCGAAGACATCGCGCATCACCGCCGCGATGTAAGGAATAATCATGATGGCGAGGATCACGCCTGCGGCCAGAATACCGATACCGAATGCCGGGCCGGAGAAAAGCGCACCCACAAACGGGATGGCGGAGAGAACGTTGCCCACCGGCTCCTGGAAGTACGTCGCGAACAGCGGCGCAAAGATAAACAGGCCCCACATGCCGTAAACGATACTCGGGATCGCCGCCAGCAGTTCGATGGCAATACCCAGCGGACGCTTCAGCCAGTTCGGTGCCAGTTCAGTCAGGAACAGGGCGATACCGAAGCTCACCGGCACGGCAATCAGCAGGGCGATAAACGAGGTCACCAGCGTGCCGTAGATTGGCACCAGCGCACCGTAGATATCGTTCGGGGCATCCCACTCTTTGGTCCACAGGAAGGAGAAACCGAATTTCTGGATGCTCGGCCAGGAGGAGAAAATCAGAGACACGATAATGCCGCCCAGCAGCAATAGCACAATCAGCGCAGCCAGTTTTACCAGCGCGCTGAAAATCATGTCACCTTTTTTACCCGGCGGGTTAAATGCAGGCTTGGTTGCAGCCATAAATTACTCTTCTGTTTGAGACGTCTTACGAAAGTTGGCGGGAAAGCTCACGCCCCCGCCATCTTCGTCAAAAATATCCTGTTAGTACAGCGCTTTACCGCTGCTGTCTTTCACGTTGGTTTTCCATGCAGCACGAATCTGCTCAACCACGCTGTCCGGCAGGCTGGCGTAATCCAGGTCGTTAGCCTGTTTGCCGCCGTTTTTGTATGCCCAGTCGAAGAACTTCAGCACTTCTGCGCCCTGCTCAGGTTTCTTCTGATCTTTGTGGACCAGGATGAAGGTGGTGGAGGTGATTGGCCACGCGCCTTCGCCTTTCTGGTTAGTCAGGTCCTGAGCGAAGGATTTGCTCCAGTCCGCGCCTTTCGCCGCGTTAGCAAAGTTCTCTTCGGTCGGGCTTACTGGTTTACCGTCAGCAGAGACCAGTTTGGTGTATGCCAGGTTGTTCTGCTTGGCGTAAGCGTACTCTACGTAGCCGATTGAGCCAGGCAGACGCTGTACGAAAGCGGCGATACCGTCGTTACCTTTACCGCCCAGACCGGTAGGCCAGTTCACGGTAGAGCCAGAACCGACTTTGGATTTCCACTCTTCGTTCACTTTCGCCAGGTAGCTGGTGAAGACGAAGGAGGTGCCGGAACCGTCAGCGCGACGAACCACAGCGATGTTCTGCGAAGGCAGCTTAACGCCCGGGTTCAGTTTGGTGATGGCTTCGTCATCCCATTTTTTGATTTTGCCGAGGTAGATATCGCCCAGGGTTTTGCCATCCAGCACCAGTTCGCCGGACTTCAGGCCAGGGATATTCACCGCCAGCACAACACCACCGATAACGGTCGGGAACTGGAACAGGCCTTCCTGCGTCAGTTTTTCATCCGACAGCGGCGCATCAGATGCACCGAAATCAACGGTATTCGCGGTAATTTGTTTAACGCCACCGGAGGAGCCGATACCCTGGTAGTTCACCTTGTTACCAGTCTCTTTCTGGTAGGTATCAGCCCATTTGGCATACACCGGCGCAGGGAAGGTTGCACCAGCGCCAGTCAGGCTTGCCTCTGCAAAGACAGAGAACGCGCTCATCGATAAGGTCGCGGCGACAACAGTTGCGACAGTGGTACGCATAACTTTCATAATGTCTCCTGCAAGATTTTCGTAAATCGTTGTTTAGTGGCTACGATGAGCAAAATAGGACAAACAGGTGACAGATAAATGTACGAATTATGACAGTTTTATGACAGCGAGAATTTCGCTTTGGGAAAGTTTAAATAAAGATTAAAAATCAGCATGTTAGATATGATTATGACGCTAAGATTTCAGAAAAATTTTCTTTCCGTGACACTGAAAAAGTTAGCTGAAGATGACAGTTTGTCATTAAAAAATGCGGATAAAAAAGCTCCACCCGAAGGTGGAGCCTGAGGGGATTACTCTACGGTAACGGACTTCGCCAGGTTACGCGGCTGGTCAACGTCGGTACCTTTGATCAGCGCGACGTGATACGACAGCAGCTGCAGCGGTACGGTATAGAAGATTGGCGCGATCACCTCTTCCACATGCGGCATCTCGATGATGTGCATGTTGTCGCTGCTGACGAAACCGGCATCTTTATCGGCGAAGACAAACAGAACGCCGCCACGGGCGCGAACTTCTTCGATGTTGGATTTCAGTTTTTCCAGCAGTTCGTTGTTAGGTGCCACCACGATCACCGGCATATCCGCGTCGATCAGCGCCAGCGGGCCGTGTTTCAGCTCGCCTGCGGCGTAGGCTTCCGCGTGGATGTAGGAGATCTCTTTCAGCTTCAGGGCACCTTCCAGCGCGATCGGGTACTGATCGCCACGACCGAGGAACAGGGCGTGATGCTTGTCGGAGAAGGATTCCGCCAGGGCTTCAATGCGTTTGTCCTGAGAGAGCATCTGCTCAATACGGCTCGGCAGCGCCTGCAGGCCATGCACGATGTCATGCTCAACAGAGGCATCCTGGCCTTTCAGGCGGGCCAGTTTCGCCACCAGCATCAGCAGAACCGTCAGCTGGGTGGTGAACGCTTTGGTGGAGGCCACGCCGATTTCGGTGCCAGCTTTAGTCATCAGCGCCAGATCGGATTCACGCACCAGCGAGGAGCCCGGCACGTTACAGATCGCCAGCGAACCGAGGTAACCCAGCTCTTTAGAGAGACGCAGCGCCGCCAGGGTATCGGCGGTTTCACCGGACTGGGACAGGGTGATCATCAGGCTGTTACGGCGCACGGCCGATTTGCGATAGCGGAATTCAGAGGCGATTTCCACGTCGCACGGCACGCCGGCCAGCGCTTCAAACCAGTAGCGGGAGACCATACCGGAGTTGTAGGAGGTGCCGCAGGCGACGATCTGAATATGCTCGACGTTAGCCAGCATCTCGTTGGCGTTAGCACCCAGTTCGCTCAGATCCACCTGACCGTGGCTGATGCGCCCGGTCAGGGTGTTTTTGATGGCGTTTGGCTGTTCGTAGATCTCTTTCTGCATGTAGTGACGGTAAGCGCCTTTGTCACCGGCGTCGTACTGCAGGCTGGATTCGATGTCCTGACGCTTCACCGGCTCGCCAGTTTTATCAAAAATCTTCACGTCACGACGGGTTACTTCCGCAATATCACCCTCTTCCATGAAGATAAAGCGACGGGTTACCGGCAGCAGCGCCAGCTGATCGGAAGCGATAAAGTTTTCGCCCATCCCCAGACCAATCACCATCGGGCTACCCGAGCGGGCGGCCAGCAGGGTGGACGGGTCACGGCTGTCCATGATCACGGTGCCGTAGGCGCCGCGCAGCTGTGGGATCGCACGCAGTACGGCTTCACGCAGCGTACCGCCCTGCTCCAGCTCCCAGTGAACCAGATGAGCGATGACTTCGGTGTCGGTTTCGGACACGAAGGTATAGCCGCGCTCGGTGAGTTGTTCGCGCAACGGCTCGTGGTTTTCGATGATGCCGTTATGCACCACCACAATGTGTTCAGAGACATGCGGGTGCGCGTTGCCTTCAGAAGGTTCACCGTGGGTCGCCCAACGGGTATGGGCAATGCCTGTGCCGCCGTGCAGCGGGGTTTCTTCCGCGGCCTGTGACAGCATGTTTACCTTACCGAGGCGGCGCAGACGGGTCATGTGCCCTTCTGCATCGACCACTGCCAGACCGGCAGAGTCGTAACCACGGTATTCCAGACGACGTAACCCTTCGAGAAGGATTTCAGCAATATCACGCTGCGCGACTGCGCCAACAATTCCACACATAGTTTTAGATTCCGAATAGAGGCTTTACGCCTGCGTTGTCGCTGACCTGTATTTACCCTTCGTCTTTCACGCCGTGACTGCGTTGGCTTCACGTCTTCGCCACGGTCACTTACTTAAGTAAGCTCCCATGGACTCATACGCTTGCCGCCTTGCCACAACGCGAAATCCGTTGGGTATGCCCTTTTCGGGCGCCCCGAGCCTTGTAGAGAGTGGGGTTATTTTTATGGGTACTGCTTATGGGAGGGGGATTATGTTATCCCCTCATCCCGAAAATACTTTTACTTCTTCACCGGGCGTTTCCAGCCCTGCTTGTGAACCTGTGGCACGCGGCTGATCACCAGCTCGTTTTCCGCCACATCGCGCGTCACGGTCGTGCCCGCGGCAATGGTCACGCCTTTGCCGATAGTGACAGGAGCCACCAGCTGCGAATCGGAACCGACAAACACGTCGTCGCCAATAATGGTTTTAAACTTGTTCGCGCCGTCGTAGTTGCAGGTAATGGTTCCGGCCCCGATATTCACGTTATCGCCAATCTCCGCATCGCCCAGATAGCTAAGATGCCCTGCTTTAGAGCCTTTACCCAGACGCGCTTTTTTCATTTCGACGAAGTTGCCAACGTGAGCACCTTCCAGCAGTTCAGCGCCCGGACGCAGACGGGCGAACGGCCCGATAGTGCAGGCGGCTTCCAGATGGGCATCTTCCACCACGCTGTACGGGCTGATTTCGCAGTCGTCGCCAATCACGCTGTTTTTGATCACGCAACCGGTGCCAATTTTGACGCGGTTACCCAGCGTTACGTTGCCTTCCAGAATAACGTTAGTATCAATCTCGACGTCGCGCCCGTGAATAAGCACCCCACGCAGATCGAAACGCGACGGATCGCGCAACATTACGCCCGCCAGCAGCAGTTTTTCGGCCTGCTCGGACTGATAAATACGCTCGAGACGGGAGAGCTGCAGGCGGTTATTCACGCCGTCCGTTTCGCTGATGCGCGCCGGATGAACGGCAGCAATCTCACGTCCTTCCTGATACGCCATCGCGATGATATCGGTGATATAGAATTCGCCCTGCGCATTGTTGTTATCCAACTGCGACAGCCAGCGCTTCATGTCTGCGCCATTGGCGATCAGAATACCGGTGTTAATTTCCTGGATTTCACGCTGCGCATCGGTGGCGTCTTTGTGCTCGACAATGCCCGTCACCTTGCCGTTTTCACGGGTGATTCGGCCATAACCGGTGGGATCGTCCAGCTTAACGGTCAGCAGGCCAATGCCGCCCTGCGGCTTCGCGGCACGCAGGCGAACCAGCGTCTCCACGGAGATCAGCGGTACGTCGCCGTAGAGCATCAGAATGTCTTCGTCGTCGGAGAAGAACGGGGCGGCCTGCTGCATGGCGTGACCGGTACCCAGCTGTTCTGCCTGCAATACCCAGTTGAGCTTGTCATCACGCAGCGTCTGCTTCAGCAGATCGCCACCGTGACCGTAGACCAGGTGAACCTGGTTCGCGCCCATTTCATTAGCGGCATCAATGACATGCTGCACCATCGCTTTCCCTGCCAGGGTATGCAGCACTTTAGGAAGATCGGAATACATGCGGGTGCCTTTGCCTGCGGCAAGAATGACCACGCTCATTGCGTTGTTCAACATACACGTCCTGACTGTAATTTGAGTGAAAAGTAAAACCCTTTGGCGTTGAAAATTCTACATATTTTGCGCCATAAAATGGAGAGGCGGTAAAACGCACAATCTCGCCGGTTTCGGGCCGTTTAAAGGTACTTTTTACAGCAGAGTAAAGGACTTTGCCTATGGAATATAGCGCCCTTTGAGGAAGTCTCCAGCCCGCACAACATGTTAACTGTTGTTTCGCTTCATGAATAAAGACCACCCTAACCAAAACACTGTTTTAATTATCGAAATATGTGACCCACAAAAAAGAAACACTGTTTTATTCTGATAATAATAGCGCTCAATTATTACTCAGGAGAATAAGATGAAGTCTAAAATACCTCTGGCCCTGATGATGTGTAGCGCTTTTTCCGCCACGGCTGCCGAACAGCCTCATGTCTGGAAAGCCATTGCGTTTGGGCAATCCACGGATGCGAATTTTTCATCCAACGTGCTACCGGAAAAAATTGGCGTCAATGATGTCACTATCGACGGGAAAAAGCTCACGCCGCAGGAGAGTGCCGACCTGTCAAAAGCCATCACTCTGGAGAGCCGTGGCGGCAAAATAGCCAACTCCCACGACGGGTTAACCTTTTTCTATACCGAACTTCCGGCGAACGAGAATTTCGTCCTGCAGGCCAACGTCCGGGTGGATCAGTTTGGACCGGAGAATGGTGCCAAACCCGCCGCGCAGGAAGGGGCCGGGCTGCTGGTGCGGGATGTCCTCGGCAACCCGCGTCAGCTGCCGCTGAAAATCGGGTATGAGGAGTTCCCCGCGGCGTCGAACCTGGTGATGAATGCCATCATGACCCAGGATAAAAAAGATCATCAGCGGGTAAAAATGCAGGCCATCACCCGGGAGGGGATCACTCAGCCGTGGGGTAATGCCGGGGCAGCCATTAAAAAACAGAGTTACAAGGAAGAGGTAGACCTGAGTCAGACCCCGGAGTTTCGTCTCAAGCTGCAGCGCACGGACGACGGGTTTATTACCGCATGGGCCCCGGTAGACAGCGACAGCTGGGTGAGCAAGAGCGTGCCGCGCGCAGATCTGATTTCGGTGCAAAATCCGGATCGCTATTACGTCGGCTTCTTCGCCTCGCGGAATGCCAGAATCACGGTGTCCAACGCCTCGCTGACCACTACGCCCGCCCATACCCTCCCTTCAACGCCATGGCAGGCAGAGCCGCTGCCGGTGGTGGTGCAGCTGGCTTCCGGGAACATCAGCGCTTCCGGGGATTACCTGTTGCAGGCCCGCGCCAATGCAGACGGGGTATTCAGCGTCCGGCAAAACGAAGTGGTGATCGGTAATGAGAAAGCGGTAAAAGCGGGAGAGATGTACACCCTGCCCGCACGCCTTGAGCAGACCAGCACCTTTACGCTGACTTTTACCCCGTCTCAGGGCGAGCCGGTGAACCAGCAACTGACCGTTGAGCGCGTCGCCGACAGGGATACGGCGCTGCTGTATGCCGCACCGGACGGTAAAGCGGAGGCGAAAGGCACCGCCGATGCGCCGCTGGATCTCGCCACCGCCATCGCGCTGCTGGCCCCCGGCGGTAAGCTGGTGCTGAAAAGCGGCGATTATCCTCGCAGCGAGATCCCGCTCTCGGCCAGCGGCAGCAGCGACAGGATCAAGGCCCTGCAGGCAGAGGGTAAAGTGGTGGTCCGCGGCCTGCTGCTGGACGCCAGCTACTGGCATATCCAGGGTATCGACGTCACTGAGAAGAGCCTGCGCGTGCAGGGCAGCCATAATCTGATCGAGCGCGTCACCGCGTACCGCAATGACGACACCGGGATCCAGATCTCCTCTCCGGAGAAGATTGGCCGACCGTTATGGGCAAGCTATAACCGGGTGGTGGATTCCGAATCCTATGCCAATGAGGATCCCGGCAAGATTAACGCCGATGGCTTTGCGGTGAAGATGCGCGTAGGGGAAGGCAACCGACTGGAGCATTGCTATGCCCACGACAATATCGACGACGGTTTCGACCTGTTCAATAAGATCGAGGATGGTGCGAACGGCGTGGTGGTGATCGAGAACTCTGTTGCCAGCAACAATACCAGTAACGGCTTCAAGCTCGGCGGGGAAGGGCAGCCAGTGGCGCACCAGATCCGCAACAGCAAAGCCACCGGCAATCATCTGGACGGCTTCACCGATAACTTTAACCCGGGCAAGCTGGTGGTAGAGAACAACATCGCGGTGGATAACCAGCGCTTTAACTATATTTTCCGCCCGAGCCCGTACGGCGACGTCACGACTCAGGGGACCTTTACTGGCAACCTGTCGATCCGTAATCAGCCGGGTGAGTATGATGATGCGGTCATGGGGACCATCGATAATACGAACTACTTTATCGTGAAGGGTAAAAGCGTGAATGCAGACGGGAAGGAGTTAGACAAAACGCAGGTACAGACCCAATAACCAGAGCGGCGCTTCGCTTATCACACGACGGTAAGCGTGGCGCCACCCGGCACATCAGCACTTAGTGGTTGAACGTACCGAAAGAAACGCTCATGTTGCTGAAGAGGGCGATGATTTTGTTGATAAGTTTCATGATGGCATCCTGATATTGTTTGAGTTCAGTTTTGTGACATTCATCACAAAACGAAGTCTACTCCTGACCATTTCGCCGATCAATCTTTTTTGTGATCTAAATCAAAAAATAATAAAACCTCGTTTTAGTTTCAGATTTACTGAAACAGCGCCATAAAAAAAGCCAGTCTGGAGACCAGACTGGCTTTCGTACTTTCAAGCCGGTGTTACATCGCTTTTTTGGTCAACTCGATAACGCGCAGTTTCGCGATCGCTTTGGCCAGCTCTGCAGACGCCTGAGCGTAATCCACGTCGCCATGAGAGCTCTTAATGTGCTCTTCTGCTTTACGCTTCGATTCCAGAGCTCGCGCTTCGTCGAGATCCTGGCCACGAATTGCGGTATCAGCCAGCACGGTCACGCTGCCAGGTTGCACTTCAATAATGCCACCAGACAGATAGATAAACTCTTCATGACCGAACTGTTTAACGATGCGGATCATACCAGGCTTAATGGCGGTGAGCAGCGGGGCGTGTCCCGGGAAGATACCCAGTTCACCTTCGCTACCCGTTACCTGGATTTTCTCGACCAGACCAGAGAACATTTGTTGCTCTGCGCTGACGACGTCCAGGTGGTAAGTCATTGCCATATCACCCTCCGATTAAGGCGTTAAAGTTTTTTGGCTTTTTCCACGGCTTCGTCGATGGAACCCACCATATAGAACGCCTGCTCCGGCAGGTGATCGTATTCGCCTTCCATGATGCCTTTAAAGCCACGGATGGTGTCTTTCAGCGCAACGTATTTGCCCGGGGAACCGGTAAATACTTCTGCAACGAAGAACGGCTGGGACAGGAAGCGCTGGATCTTACGCGCACGTGCTACCACCAGTTTGTCTTCTTCTGACAGTTCATCCATACCCAGGATGGCGATGATGTCTTTCAGTTCCTGATAACGCTGCAGCAGGGACTGTACGCCACGCGCGGTGTCGTAGTGTTCCTGACCAACAACCAGTGGATCCAGCTGACGGCTGGTGGAGTCCAGCGGGTCAACGGCCGGGTAGATACCCAGAGACGCGATCTGACGGCTCAGTACCACGGTTGCATCTAAGTGCGCAAAGGTGGTGGCTGGAGATGGGTCAGTCAAGTCATCCGCAGGTACGTATACCGCCTGAACGGAGGTGATAGAACCGGTTTTGGTAGAGGTGATACGTTCCTGCAGAACACCCATCTCTTCCGCCAGGGTCGGCTGGTAGCCTACCGCTGATGGCATACGACCCAGCAGTGCGGATACTTCCGTACCGGCCAGGGTGTAACGGTAGATGTTGTCAACGAACAGCAGTACGTCACGACCTTCGTCACGGAACTTCTCAGCCATGGTCAGGCCGGTCAGCGCAACGCGCAGACGGTTTCCTGGTGGCTCGTTCATCTGGCCGTAAACCAGGGATACTTTGTCCAGAACGTTGGAGTCGGTCATTTCGTGGTAGAAGTCGTTACCCTCACGAGTACGCTCACCCACGCCTGCAAACACGGAATAACCGGAGTGCTCGATCGCGATGTTACGGATCAGCTCCATCATGTTTACGGTTTTACCTACACCCGCACCGCCGAACAGACCGACTTTACCGCCCTTCGCGAACGGACACATCAGGTCGATAACTTTGATGCCGGTTTCCAGCAGTTCCTGAGAGCTGGACAGCTCTTCATAGGAAGGTGCTGAACGGTGGATAGCCCAACGCTCTTCTTCGCCGATGTCGCCTTTCATGTCGATCGGCTGACCCAGGACGTTCATGATACGACCCAGGGTTGCTTTACCTACTGGTACTTCGATTGGGTGTTCGAGGTCTTTAACTTCCAGACCACGACGCAGACCATCGGAAGAACCCATGGCGATGGTACGCACGATACCGCCGCCGAGCTGCTGCTGAACTTCCAGCACCAGGCTCTCATTACCATTCTGAACCTCAAGAGCATCGTACACGCGCGGTACGGCATCCTGAGGGAACTCGACGTCAACCACGGCGCCGATTACCTGGACAATTTTTCCAGTAGCCATCTTGAATCCTCTACGAATTAACCTGGTTATACCGCGGATGCACCACCGACGATCTCGGTGAGTTCCTGAGTAATGCTGGCCTGACGAGCTTTGTTGTATACCAACTGCAGCTCTTTAATCAGGCTGCCGCCATTGTCGGTCGCGGCTTTCATCGCCACCATACGTGCGGCCTGCTCGCTGGCCAGGTTTTCTACCACGCCCTGATAAACCTGAGATTCAACATAACGACGCAGCAGGGTATCCAGCAGCGGTTTTGGATCGGGTTCATACAGGTAATCCCAAGATTTTTGCTTCAACTCTGGCTCGTCTGATGCCGGTAATGGCAGCAGTTGAGTAAGGGTCGGAACCTGAGACATGGTGTTAATAAATTTGTTGCTGACAACGTACAGCCTGTCCAGACGGCCTTCATCATAGGCCTGCAACATCACTTTTACCGGGCCGATCAGTTCGGACAGGGACGGGTTATCACCCATACCAGTCACCTGGGCGACAATATTGCCGCCGACGGAATTGAAGAAAGAGACGCCCTTGGAGCCGATCATCGCGATATCGCTCTGAACGCCTTTATCGGACCATGCTTTCATATCCGCCAGCAGTTTTTTGAACAGGTTAATGTTCAAGCCGCCACACAGACCACGGTCGGTCGACACCACCAGGTAGCCCACGCGCTTAACGTCGCGTTCTTCCAGGTAAGGGTGCTTATATTCCAGATTACCGCTCGCAAGGTGACCAATCACTTTGCGCATGGTATCTGCATAAGGACGGCTGGCCGCCATACGCTCCTGCGATTTACGCATTTTGGAAGCGGCGACCATCTCCATCGCTTTAGTGATCTTTTGCGTGTTCTGGACGCTTGCGATCTTACTACGTATCTCTTTTGCGCCGGCCATGAGCTTCTCCTCAATGCCTTGCGGTCTGCCCTAAGACAGACCGCCAGACTTTACCAGGACTGGGTTGCTTTGAAGGAATCGAGCAGGCTCTTCAGCTTGCCTTCGATTTCGTCGTTATAGCCACCGGACTGGTTGATCTCTTGCATCAGCGGAGCATGGTCACGGTCAGCGAAAGCCAACAGAGCGGCTTCGAAGCTACCGATTTTCGCCAGTTCTACATCCCCCAGATAACCACGTTCTGCTGCGAACAGTACCAGGCCCTGCTGTGCGACTGACATAGGGGCATACTGTTTCTGTTTCAGCAGCTCGGTCACTTTCTGACCGTGGTCAAGCTGTTTACGGGTTGCATCGTCAAGGTCAGATGCAAACTGGGAGAACGCTGCAAGTTCACGATACTGTGCCAGCGCGGTACGGATACCACCGGACAGTTTTTTGATGATCTTGGTCTGCGCTGCACCACCCACACGGGATACGGAGATACCCGGGTTAACTGCCGGACGAATACCGGAGTTAAACAGGTTGGTTTCCAGGAAGATCTGACCATCGGTAATGGAGATTACGTTGGTCGGAACGAACGCAGAAACGTCACCCGCCTGGGTTTCGATGATCGGCAGTGCGGTCAGAGAACCGGTCTGGCCTTTCACTTCACCTTTAGTGAAGTTCTCAACGTATTCCGCGTTAACGCGGGATGCACGCTCCAGCAGACGGGAGTGCAGGTAGAATACGTCGCCCGGGAATGCTTCACGTCCTGGTGGACGACGGAGCAGCAGGGAAACCTGACGGTATGCAACGGCCTGTTTGGACAGGTCATCATAAACGATCAGCGCATCTTCACCGCGGTCACGGAAGTATTCGCCCATTGCGCAACCGGCATACGGAGCCAGGTATTGCAGTGCAGCAGATTCAGAAGCGGTAGCCACAACAACGATGGTGTTAGCCAGCGCGCCGTGCTCTTCCAGTTTACGAACCACGTTAGAAATGGTGGACGCTTTCTGGCCGATAGCCACGTACACACATTTGATGCCGGAGTCGCGCTGGTTGATGATCGCATCGATTGCCATCGCGGTTTTACCGGTCTGACGGTCACCGATGATCAGCTCACGCTGGCCACGGCCGATTGGGATCATGGCGTCGACGGATTTATAACCGGTCTGCACTGGCTGGTCGACGGACTGACGGTCGATTACGCCCGGTGCGATAACTTCGATTGGCGAGAAGCCATCGTTATCAACCGGACCTTTACCGTCGATTGGCGCACCCAGGGTGTTCACCACGCGACCCAGCAGGCCGCGGCCAACTGGAACTTCAAGAATACGGCCAGTACACTTAACCTTCATGCCTTCGGCGAGGTCAGCGTAAGGACCCATCACAACTGCACCTACGGAGTCGCGCTCCAGGTTCAGTGCGATAGCGTAACGGTTACCCGGCAGGGAAATCATTTCACCCTGCATACAATCGGCCAGGCCGTGGATGCGGATAACACCGTCGCTTACAGAAACAATAGTACCTTCGTTGTGAGCTTCACTCACAACACTGAACTGAGCAATGCGCTGCTTGATCAGTTCGCTGATTTCGGTGGAATTCAGTTGCATGCTCCAGTCCCCTTAAGACTGCAAGACGTCTGCAAGGCGCTCAAGACGGCCGCGTACGCTGCCATCAATGACCATATCACCCGCACGGATGATTACGCCCGCCATTACAGACTTATCGATATTGCAATTCAGCTTCACTTTGCGTGACAGACGTTTTTCCATCGCGGCGGTGATTTTCGCAAGCTGTTCGTTACTCAGCTCAGTCGCAGAAGTTACGTGAACTTCAACGGTGGCTTCACTGAGGGCACGCAGGTGCTCGAACTGCTCAAGAACATCCGGGAGCGCTTTCAGACGACCATTTTCTGCCATTACCCGAATCAGGTTCTGACCGTTGGTGTCCAGCTGCTCACCGCAAATGGCGATGAACGAACTGGCGAGGGTTTCTGGTGCCAGTGCACCTGAAAGCATCTCAGCCATATGTTCGTTTTTCGTTACCTCAGCGGCAAACGCCAGCATGTTCTGCCAGCGATCGACATTTTGGTGTTCGATAGCAAAGTCAAAAGCTGCTTTGGCGTAGGGGCGAGCTACCGTAACAAATTCAGACATCAGCCCCTCCCTCCTTACAGTTCAGCGACAAGTTTGTCCACGATGTCGCTGTTAGCAGCTTCATCCACGGAACGTTCGATGATCTTCTCGGCGCCAGCAACAGCCAGAATCGCGACCTGCTTACGCAGCTCTTCGCGAGCACGTTTACGCTCGGCATCAATTTCTGCCTGCGCTTGCGTCACGATTTTAGTACGTTCCTGTTCTGCTTCCGCTTTCGCTTCGTCCAGGATCTGAGAACGACGTTTGTTCGCCTGCTCGATGATTACCTGGGCTTCCGCTTTCGCTTTTTTCAGCTGGTCGGTCGCGTTGGCCTGTGCAAGGTCCAAATCTTTCTTAGCGCGTTCTGCAGAAGCCAGGCCGTCAGAAATTTCTTTCTGACGTTTTTCGATGGCTGCCATTAATGGCGGCCATACATACTTCATGCAGAACCAGACAAAGATAACAAACGCGATGGCCTGGCCGAGGATTGTTGCGTTCATGTTCACAGCACAATACCTCTTTAAATTTACAACTGTGGCTTAGGGTTTAAATCTACTTACTACGCGACAGCAAACATCACGTACAGACCCAGACCTACAGCGATCATCGGGATAGCATCCACCAGACCCATAACGATAAAGAACTGAGTACGCAGCAGAGGAATCAGATCCGGTTGACGCGCTGCGCCTTCCAGGAATTTGCCCCCGAGGATGCCGATACCGATCGCAGCACCGATAGCCGCCAGACCCATCATCACAGCGGCAGCCATGTACAGCAGATCCATATTCAGGTTTTCCATGACAGTCTCCAGTTTGTTTCAGTTAAAACGTAGTAGTGTTGGTAAAGAATCAGTGCTCTTCAGACGCCATCGACAGATAGACGATCGTCAGAACCATGAAGATAAAGGCTTGCAGCGTAATAATCAGGATGTGGAAAATGGCCCATGGCACATTCAGAACCCACTGTGACCACCACGGCAGAAGACCCGCGATCAGAATGAAAATCAGCTCACCCGCATACATGTTGCCGAACAGTCGCAGACCGAGAGAAATCGGTTTGGACAGCAGGCTAACGCCTTCCAGGATCAGGTTGACCGGAATAAACGCCCAGTGGTTGAACGGCTGCAAGGTAAGCTCTTTCACGAAGCCGCCTACGCCTTTCATTTTGATGCTGTAGAAAAGAATCAGGATGAACACGCCCAGTGCCATAGACAGGGTAATGTTGACGTCAGCAGACGGCACCACACGCAGGGCAGGCAGACCGAAGATATGCTCGCCGATAAACGGCAGCAGGTCGATCGGCAGCAGGTCCATCAAGTTCATCAGGAAGACCCACACAAAGACGGTAAGCGCCAGCGGTGCAATCACCTTGCTCTTGCCGTGGTACATGTCTTTGACGCTGCCATGGACGAAGCCAATGATCATTTCGATGAAGGTCTGGAATTTCCCTGGAACGCCGCTGGTTGCACGTTTCGCAACGCCGCGGAAAATGGCCAGGAACAACAGACCCAGTACCACCGAGAAGAACATGGAGTCGATATTGATCGTCCAGAAGGTGGCTGGGGGGTTATGCGGATCCACCAGCGAGAATGTACGCAGGTCGATCTGAAGGTTGTTCAGATGGTGACCTATGTAATCCTGCGGCGTCATATTTTCTGAAGCCATGATGCCTTTTACCCTTTGTTATTGATTACAGCTGGCGCCAGAACTTGTACCACCAGCACCAAAACCCACGTCACTATCAGCGGCAAAAATACCACTTTAAAAACCGCCAGCGCCACCACCAGAAGGGCAAAGGTCAGCAACACCTTACACACTTCGCCCAGAGCGAAGGACCAGGCCATGCGGCCTTTGGCAGGTGTATGCGCCTGATGACGCCAGGCAAAAATCATAAACAACATATTTGGCACAACAACTGCCAAACCTCCGCTTACCGCAGAGATGCCCCAGAAGGGGTCTTTGAGGCAGAACAGCAATCCGCTTGCTATCACCGCCAGAAACTGAATGAACAGAAGCTTACGAGCAACGTTTCGACTCAAGAGCGACACAGACATCACGTTTTTACTCCTGCTCCCTTCGAGGTATGCCGCGTGTCGTATAAAACGTCCTTTAAGGCTCAGAGTCAAGCAGCAAAAAGCGGTCAAATTATACGGTGCGTCCCCGTGATTTCAAACAATAAGTAGCGAAAAGGTGAATAAATGTTTAAATATTTTTCCCCGGCGCTATTTCTTAACTTTTCATCAAACTGTGAATGACGCGTCAAAACTGCAAACTGCGCGGAAACGTTGGCGATAAAGCGTGCACGAGATCACAAAATACACATTTACGATAAGGTCGAATAAATTAAATCAGTAAATCGTCATATTTCAACTTTATGATATTAAAGCTTAATTTCAGCAACTATTTTCAAAACAGCCCTGTATACAACGGAAACCTTTTATTGACATTTATAATAAATATTTAACATTGCAATCTGGTTACCCTTTCCTACTTTTAGCACGCTGATATTTTCAAAGTTGATTATATTGTGGGTTAACTACGCACTCAGGTTAACCCAAAGAAAATCCATAGTAAAAAAGCGGTTAAATAAGCGCTGTATATTTCTTAGCCCGACGCCTGTTTTTTAACATACTAAGAACAGCACAAATTCCACATTTTTTATTATTTTTTTAAAAATTGTTTGGCTTAACGATCACCAGATGACGTTCACCTTCCAGCTGCGGAACGCGCAATTTAATGGCAGCCTCCACCTCAAACCCGGCAGGCAATTGTGCAATTTCATCTTCCGGCAGGATCCCTTTCAGGGCATAGAAGCGCCCGTTCTGCGCAGGCAGATGCTTACACCAGTCAATCATGTCATTGAGCGAGGCAAACGCCCGGCTGATCACGCCATCAAATGGCGGTTCGGCGGGAAACTCCTCTACCCTACTCTGCACCGGATGAATATTTTCCAGCTTCAGTTCATGTTGAACCTGGCGCAGGAAGCGCACACGCTTGCCCAGGCTGTCCAGCAGCGTGAACTGGCACTCAGGGCGTACGATAGAGAGCGGAATACCTGGCAGGCCCGGGCCGGTACCCACATCGATAAAACGCTCGCCCTGGAGGTGAGGCGCTACGACGATGCTGTCGAGAATATGACGCACCAGCATCTCATTCGGGTCGCGAACCGAGGTGAGGTTATAGGCCTTGTTCCATTTGTGCAGCATATCGACATACCCCACCAGCTGATTTTTCTGGTGATCGGTGAGCGAAATACCGGCTTGATCCAGCAGACGAGTGAGTTTGTTGAGCACGGTGAATACCTGTTGAGATGCGTTTTGGCGGGTGGCGCTATGCTTACCCGCGCTACGGAGTTCTGTCGGCCCGGATCGCTACGCATCACCGGGCAGTTCTTACGATTACGCGCTGCGGCGCAGCATACCCTGTTTTTTCAGCCACACCAGCAGAATGGAGATGGCCGCAGGGGTGACGCCGGAGATACGCGATGCCTGGCCGATGGATGACGGCTTATGGTCATTCAGCTTGGCAATCACCTCGTTGGAGAGGCCGTTAACCTGGCGGTAATCCAGCGTGGCCGGGAGGATCGTACTCTCGTTGCGCTGCTGTTTCTCGATCTCATCCTGCTGACGGGCGATGTAACCTTCGTATTTCACCTGGATTTCGACCTGCTCAGCGGCCTGCACGTCTTCCAGACCCGGCGCGAACGGCGTCATCTGGATCAGCTGGTCGTAGGTCATCTCCGGACGACGGAGCAAATCTTCCCCGCTGGCTTCACGCGACAGCGGCGCAGACAGGTGAGCATTCACTTCGTCTACAGAGCCGGTGGTTGGGTTGACCCAGGTGGACTTCAGGCGCTGACGTTCGCGCTCGATGTTCTCCAGCTTCTCGTTGAAACGCGCCCAGCGCGCGTCATCCACCAGACCCAGCTCACGACCGATTTCGGTCAGGCGCAGGTCGGCGTTATCTTCACGCAGCATCAGACGATATTCCGCACGAGAGGTAAACATGCGGTACGGCTCTTTGGTCCCCAGGGTGCAAAGGTCATCCACCAGCACGCCCAGGTAAGCCTGAGAACGACCCGGCGCCCAGCCCTCTTTCTCGGCTGAGCAGCGCGCGGCGTTCAGACCGGCCAGCAGACCCTGCGCAGCCGCTTCTTCGTAACCGGTGGTGCCGTTGATCTGGCCCGCGAAGAACAGCCCCTGGATATATTTGCTCTCGAGGGTCGGCTTCAGGTCACGCGGATCGAAGAAGTCGTACTCGATGGCATAGCCCGGACGCACGATCTTCGCATTCTCCATCCCCTGCATCGAACGGACGATCTGCATCTGTACGTCGAAAGGCAGGCTGGTGGAGATACCGTTCGGGTAGATCTCGTTGGAGGTCAGCCCTTCCGGTTCAAGGAAGATCTGGTGCTGGTTACGATCGGCAAAGCGCATCACCTTGTCTTCGATCGACGGACAGTAGCGTGGGCCGATCCCTTCGATCACCCCGGCATACATTGGGCTGCGATCGAGGTTATTGCGGATCACGTCATGGGTTTTCTCGTTGGTGTGCGTGACATAGCACGGCACCTGGCGCGGATGTTGATCCACGTTGCCCATGAACGAGAAGACCGGCATTGGGTTATCGCCGTGCTGTTTTGCCAGCACGCTGAAATCAATGGTGCGGGCGTCAATGCGCGGTGGTGTACCGGTTTTCAGGCGGCTGACGCGCAGCGGCAGCTCGCGCAGACGGCGCGACAGCGGAATGGACGGCGGATCGCCAGCACGGCCACCGCTGTAGTTATCCATTCCGATATGAATTTTGCCGTCGAGGAAGGTCCCGACGGTCAGCACGACGGCTTTGGCACGAAACTTCAGACCCATCTGGGTCACGGCGCCAACGACACGATCGTTTTCGACGATCAGATCTTCAACCGCCTGCTGGAAGATCATCAGGTTCGGCTGATTCTCCAGCGCGGTACGCACCGCCTGACGATAGAGCACGCGGTCTGCCTGTGCACGGGTGGCACGAACGGCAGGTCCTTTGCTCGCGTTTAGTATCCTAAACTGGATGCCCGCATGGTCGATTGCGGTTGCCATCAGGCCGCCAAGCGCATCCACTTCTTTTACCAGGTGTCCTTTCCCAATGCCGCCAATCGCCGGATTACAGGACATCTGTCCTAGCGTGTCGATATTGTGTGTCAAAAGCAGGGTCTGTTGACCCATTCGCGCCGCGGCCATTGCGGCCTCGGTGCCTGCATGACCCCCGCCAATGATGATGACGTCAAAAGGATCCTGATAAAACATGGTGGTCTGCCTCGCGTAAAGCGGTAAGAAAATGGATTGAAGCCCGGGCCGTGGATTCTACTCAACTTTAGTCGATCGAGAAAGCACTGGGATCCTGGCTATTAAAAAGAAGATCTTTTTATTTAGAGATCTGTTTTATTGTGATCTCTTATTAGGATCGCGGATTTCTGTGGATAAGCCGGATCTCCCGAAGAAGATCATGCGTTTAGAGAGGATCGTTTGCTGTGAATGATCGGTGATCCTGCAACGTATAAGCTGGGATCAGATCGCGTAGTTATACACAGCACAAAAAGTCGTCACGGGTTGTTATTGGGATAACTACCGGTTGATCCAAGCTTTTAACCAGAGTTATCCACATCTGATCGCACGATCTTTAATCGTTTTTGAGTAAATTTTTCCATTCAGCCAGCCAAAGTTCGGCTGGATCCTCCGGAATATCGTGATCGAGGATGTTGATCTTCAGCGTTTCGCCGATCTGTTGTGCCCCACAGGCCTTCAGTTCGATCTCGACTTTCTCAACGGCACCGCAGAAGGTGTCATATTCCCGGCTGCCAATGCCAATCGCCCCAAAACGGACGTTCGCCAGGTTGGGCTGCTGCTCTTTTAACTCTTCATATAAAGGAAGAAGGTTATCCGGAAGATCGCCCGCACCGTGGGTGGAGGTGATCAACAGCCAGATCCCGTCGATCGGCAGATCTTCTAATAACGGCCCGTGCAGCGTTTCAGTGGAAAAACCGGCGTCTTCCAGCTTTTCAGCCAGGTGTTCCGCGACATATTCAGCCCCGCCAAGGGTACTGCCGCTGATAAGAGTAATATCTGCCATGGATCGCTCGCTCATATAAAGAGGGATCATTGTACGCTGTGAGCGAGCTGGGATCTACCTGTGGAAAATGTGGGTATGAATTTGCCCGATCAGGGGCGGATGGTGCGCATGATCGGGTTCTGCAGGGAGATCAACGTCTCGGTGGACTGAATTTCATCGATTGTTTGGATCTTGTTGATAAGTACCTGCTGCAGGGCGTCGATCGATCGGCACATCACCTTAATAAAGATGCTGTAGTGGCCGGTGGTGTAGTAGGCCTCGGTCACCTCATCCAGCGCATTGAGCTTTGCCAGCGCCGAAGGATAATCTTTCGCGCTCTTGAGGATAATGCCGATAAAGCAGCAGACGTCGTACCCCAGCTGTTTCGGACTGACGTCGATATGCGCCCCGGTAATGATCCCCGCCTGCTTCATCTTCTCTACGCGCACATGAATGGTGCCCGGGCTGACGCCAAACTGTTTGGCCAGTTCGGCATAGGCAGTACGGGCATTAGCCATCAGGGCCTCGAGGATGCCGCGGTCCAGATTGTCGATCTGATAATTTTCCATAGCTTTTTCTTATGAAGATTAATGATTCATTCTATTTTAGCGTTTAATTTTATCGAATCAAAAGTGATAGCGGAGTTTTATTGTTGGATTATTGAAAGTGATACTTTTTTATTGCTTAATCAATGCCAACAGGACGCAGGAGTATAAAAAATGAAAACCGCTTACATCGCACAACAACGCCAGATCAGTTTCGTAAAATCCCATTTTTCCCGCCAGCTGGAAGAGAAGCTTGGTCTTATTGAAGTCCAGGCTCCGATCTTAAGCCGCGTGGGCGACGGGACGCAGGACAACCTGTCTGGTTGCGAAAAAGCGGTACAGGTGAAAGTGAAAACACTGCCAGATGCCCAGTTCGAAGTGGTTCATTCCCTGGCGAAGTGGAAGCGTCAAACCCTGGGACAACACGACTTCAGCGCGGGCGAAGGGCTTTACACGCACATGAAAGCCCTTCGCCCCGATGAAGACCGCCTTACCGCCATTCACTCTGTTTACGTTGACCAGTGGGACTGGGAACGCGTGATGGGGGATGGCGAACGTCATACCCGTACGCTGAAGGCGACGGTAGAAGCCATTTATGCCGGGATCAAAGAGACCGAAGCGGCGGTCAGCAAAGAGTTTGGTCTGACCCCGTTCCTGCCGGAGAAGATCCAGTTTGTTCACAGCCAGGAACTGCTGACCCGCTTCCCGGATCTGGATGCCAAAGGTCGTGAGCGGGCGATCGCGAAAGAATTAGGGGCCGTATTCCTGATTGGGATCGGCGGCAAGCTGTCTCATGGTCAGCGCCACGACGTTCGTGCGCCAGATTATGATGACTGGAGCAGCGAAGGTGAGAGCGGCCTGGCGGGTCTGAACGGCGATATCCTGGTGTGGAACCCGGTTCTGGAAGATGCGTTTGAGCTCTCTTCCATGGGGATCCGCGTCGATGCCGAAGCCCTGCAGCGTCAGCTGGCAATCACCGGTGATGAAGATCGCCTCAAGCTGGAGTGGCACCAGGCGCTGCTGCGCGGTGAGATGCCGCAGACTATCGGCGGCGGCATTGGCCAGTCTCGTCTGACCATGCTACTGCTGCAGCTCTCCCACATCGGCCAGGTGCAGTGTGGCGTATGGCCACAGCAGGTGCGTGACAGCGTGGATGCGCTGCTGTAATTAACGTTTCCAGCGCCGCAGCAGGCGGCTACGCAGCCCGGTATCAAAGCGCCAGATATGATCGAAGATGCGCATGATGCCGGGTTTTCCATGGGTGGACATCGCCACCGCGTGAAAACGATGCTGATGCTCCCGCTGCAACACCTTCACTTTACTCACCACCTCATCCGGCAGCCGCTGGGCAATAAAATCCGAGATCACCACCGCGTCGGCGTCATACCACTCTCCGCCCTGCATCCGCTCGATAATGGCGCGAAAACAGCTGGCGAGATCGGTCCCGCCGCGAAAGCGCTGGCTTAAGAAGCGGATCGCCTGCTCGAGGCCGTGCTGGCCCGACAGCTCGTAGCCCACCACCTCGCTGGAAAACAGCATGATAAAGCAGCGCCGCCTGTCGGCCAGCGCCACCCGCATCAGCGCCAGGCAAAAGGCTTTGGCGCACTGTTCATTGAAGCCGCCCATCGACCCCGAGGTGTCCACGCAGACGATAAACGGCCCGCGGGGCTGTTCGTCGAAATCCTGATGCACAGCCGGACGCTGGCTGACCTTCTCCCGCCAGGCATCCCCATGCAGGCGATAGGTCAGGAGCTGCTTCTCCACCAGCCGCCGGTAAAACTCATACTCCAGCTCGGTGATACCCAGGGTGGCCAGTTCGGGCGGAAGCAGGCGCAGAATGTCGTCGCTCTGCTGCAGGCCGTCCACCTGCTCTGGTACCGTCGCCGGTTCGCGCACCAGGGTACGGAAGGTTTCCAGCGGCGCATCCTTTTTTGGCACCGACTTCGCCTCCCGGGAACGGCCCAGTTGTTCAGCCAGCTGCATCAGCTCCGGCTGCTGCGCAAGGAAGTCGCCATAGCGGACGATAAGCTGATAATCCCCGCGTTTGAGCTGACCAGCGCTCATATCCCACAGGCGACCGGCGGCGTTTTCGTTCTCCACCAGCACCGGCTCCAGCGCCCCGGCCAGGGTCATACGCTCCTGCACTTCGCTGAGCAGCTGTTCGCGCTCCTCTTCCAGCAGCTGCTGATTCAGGGAGGTGGCCTGCACCACCAGGCTCAAACGCCAGCGCTGTAAAAAGAGGGTATGCAGGGCGGGCGTAAAGGTGGCGTTATCCACCACCAGCTGCCGGGCCTGGCTGGCGTACGGGGAGTGCACCTTATCCAGCAGGGTTAAAATCTGCGGCAATTGGACAATCAGCTGGGGTGTGGAGAGCAACTGGCTCTGCTGATAGCACATCACCTCTTCGGTAAGTTCTGGCGGGACGCGGGTATCTTTCAGCCTTTTGCGTAAATTGTCCCGCCAGCGCGGGAGATCGTCGGTGATGGCCGTTTTAAGCCGGGGGAATTTTTCGAAAAAGATCGCCAGCTGTGGCGAGGCCAGCAGGGTCAGGATGATCTCTTCAATCATCCCCTCCTCGCCGACGGCGAGCATAACGTTGAGCGTATCCAGCGTCAGCATTGACGCGCCTGTTTGATCTGCGCGCTCACGTCCTGCAGGCTCGATTCAATCCGACCCAGCCAGTCGCTGTGAATAAACAGACATTTTTGCTGCTCGCTGAAGCGGGTGTGCTGCAGATGCCACTGGTTATCCAGCGCTTCCAGCTGCTGTTTGATCTCTTCCGGGACGCTGTCAGAGGTGGTGCCCGGCAGGGCAAGACGCGATCCCTGCAGGCTGACGTCGCGGATCACCAGATGCAGACTGCCGTCCACTTCCATATTGAGCAGCTGGGCAAAGCCGATCCCGTTGAGTTTGCCGCGGATCTCGCCGCCTTTGGACAGCCACTGCGACAGGGCTTCGCGCTCAATGGTGATGTGAATCACCTGCATATCATGGAGCTTAAGCGGCTGCTGGAGGAGCAGCGTCAGGGTGGTCTCGCTCAGTTCTGCCGGTAATTCATAGTGTGGACGCCGGGCAAACATGCCGCTCTGACGGCTGACACGCAGGGCAGTTTTATCGCTTTGCTGCTGCTGAAGCTGAAGACGACGTTGGGTGATGGCCCCAAGCTGGTTCAGCATCTCCTGCTGCCCCCAGGCGTGCCCGGTCATCAATATTTCCAGCTGCTGCTGCATCAGGTTCATACCGTTGGCGTCATGCCACAGACAATCCTTCAGCAGGATCAGATCGATTGGGGCAACCGCATCGCGGCCGCTGAACAGAGCGCTGGCCTGCAACAGGCGAATGGCTTTCTTCCAGCGCCGATCGGAGACGTAAGGCGCCCCCGGCAGGGCATCCAGCTGCTGGCGCAGCATAAAGACCAGATCGAATACCGCATCCGGCAGCTTGATTTTGCCAATGTCCTGCTGCCACTGCTGGTACTCTTCGTCCGTTACCTGCAAAGCGGCAGGTACCGGGTTATCGTTTTCATCCTGCTGGCTAATCAGCAGCGAGCGGAAGTTCGCTTTATCCTGCACCTTATCGAGCCACAGGCGGATCAGCATGCGGTCATATAAGGCTTCGAGGCTGCTGTCGGCTTCCGGCAGTTCGTTAGAAGCCGCCACCAGCAGGCGCATCGGGATTTTTCCCTCATACGCGCCATTGCGGAACCGGCGTTCATTGATGGCGGTGAGCAGGGTATTGAGGATCGCCGGACCGGCTTTCCAGATTTCATCGAGAAACACAATCTCCGCTTCCGGGAGATAACCTGCCGTCAAACGCTCATAGCGTCCTTCATCTTTAAGCGCCTGGATGGAGAGCGGGCCGAATACCTCTTCCGGCGTGGAAAAGCGGGTCATCAGATACTCAAAGGCTCTGGCGTGCTGAAACGCGAATTTCAGCCGGCGGGCAATCAGGCTTTTTGCGATACCGGGTGGCCCCAGCAGAAAGACGCTTTCGCCGCTCAGTGCCGCCAGTAAACAGAGGCGGATGGCGTGGCTACGTTCAAATAGCCCTTTTTCCAGCGCGCCGCTGAGACGGGAAATTCTTTCTGCTAATAAATGAGTGTGAGCCATAATTGTTTTGCATCCTTTCGCCGTAAACCCGGCTAATTGAAGCGAGTATAGACGTTTCGTTCGGGGCTGGTAATAGACTGAACTACGGTGCTATTTTCTTTGCGCTACGTTAACGACGGCGCATTTAGGGGTACGATTCTACGATTAATCGTGCATACTGTGCGCTTTTTGTGGGCCAAGGGACTAAGCACACATTTGTTATATAAACGAAAAGACTAGTCTATGAGCACTGATAATAAGCAATCATTACCCGCAATCACGCTCGCGGCGATTGGGGTTGTCTACGGTGATATCGGCACCAGCCCGCTTTATACGCTTCGTGAATGTTTGTCCGGTCAGTTTGGTTTTGGCGTTGAACGCGACGCTGTTTTTGGTTTTTTGTCTCTCATTTTTTGGCTCCTGATCTTAGTGGTCTCCGTTAAATATCTCTCCTTTGTCATGCGCGCGGATAACGCCGGTGAAGGTGGGATCCTGACCCTGATGTCGCTGGCCGGGCGCAACACCTCGCCCAAAATGACCTCCTTCCTGGTGATTATCGGGCTGATTGGCGGCAGCTTCTTCTATGGAGAAGTGGTGATCACACCGGCGATCTCCGTGCTGTCGGCAATCGAAGGGCTGGAGATTGTTGCCCCACAGCTCGATGAGTGGGTGGTTCCGCTCGCCATTATTGTGCTGACTCTGCTGTTTGTGATTCAGAAACACGGTACCGGGCTGGTGGGGAAACTCTTCGCGCCGATTATGCTGGCCTGGTTCCTGATCCTTGCGGTACTGGGGTTACGCAGCATTATTGCTAACCCGGATGTGCTGCATGCGCTGAACCCTATGTGGGCGGTGCACTTCTTCCTCGAATACAAAACCGTGTCGTTTATCGCGCTGGGGGCCGTGGTGCTGTCCATCACCGGGGTTGAGGCGCTGTATGCGGATATGGGGCACTTCGGCAAACTGCCTATCCGCGTGGCCTGGTTTATTGTGGTGCTGCCGTCGCTGGTGCTGAACTACTTCGGACAGGGGGCGCTGCTGCTCAAACATCCGGAAGCGATTAAAAACCCGTTCTTCCTGCTGGCACCGGACTGGGCGCTGGTACCGATGCTGATCCTCGCGACCCTGGCGACGGTAATTGCCTCTCAGGCGGTGATTTCAGGCGTCTTCTCCCTGACCCGTCAGGCGGTGCGTCTGGGCTATCTCTCCCCGATGCGCATCATTCATACGTCGGAGATGGAGTCGGGCCAGATCTACATCCCGTTCATTAACTGGCTGCTCTACTTCGCGGTAGTGATTGTTATTGTCAGCTTCGAGCACTCCAGCAACCTGGCGGCAGCCTACGGTATTGCCGTGACGGGGACGATGGTGCTGACCTCTATCCTCTCCACCACGGTGGCGTACCGGAACTGGCACTGGAATAAATTCCTCGTGGGGATGATTCTGGTCGGCTTCCTGTGCATCGACGTGCCGCTGTTCTCGGCGAACCTCGACAAGATTGTCTCCGGCGGCTGGCTGCCGCTGACGCTGGGTCTGGTGATGTTCATTGTGATGACCACCTGGAAAAGCGAGCGTTTCCGCCTGCTGCGCCGCATGCACGAACACGGTAATTCTCTGGAGGCGATGATCGCCTCGCTGGAGAAGTCCCCGCCGGTACGCGTGCCGGGCACCGCGGTCTATATGTCCCGTGCCCTGAACGTGATCCCGTTTGCGCTGATGCATAACCTCAAGCACAACAAAGTGCTGCACGAACGGGTGATCCTGCTGACGCTGCGTACCGAAGATGCGCCCTATGTGCATAACGTCCGCCGGGTGCAGATAGAGCAGCTGTCGCCGACCTTCTGGCGGGTAGTGGCCAGCTACGGCTGGCGCGAAACCCCGAACGTGGAAGAGGTGTTCCACCGCTGCGGTCTGGAGGGGCTGAGCTGCCGGATGATGGAGACCTCGTTCTTTATGTCGCACGAGTCGCTGATCATCGGTAAACGTCCGTGGTATCTGCGCCTGCGCGGCAAGCTCTACCTTATTCTCCAGCGTAACGCCCTGCGCGCGCCCGACCAGTTCGAGATCCCGCCTAACCGCGTGATTGAGCTAGGGACCCAGGTCGAGATTTAATTCTGCAACATGCCGGGTGGCGCTTCGCTTACCCGGCCTACCACACCCGTAGGCCCGCGCAAGCGAAGCGCCGCCGGGCAATTCTTCGCTCTACATTTCACTTAGCGAAACGTTTCGACGACGATCACAAATCTGCAACGCCATGGTGGTTTTCTGCGCATCGGTAAGATTAAACTGACGCCAGCGAAACGTTTCGCTAGTGGAGCAGAATATGAAGAAAGGCACGGTACTCAACTCTGAAGTCTCATCGGTCATCTCCCGTCTTGGGCATACCGATACGCTGGTGGTGTGTGATGCGGGTTTACCCATTCCCCACAGCACAACGCGTATTGATCTGGCGTTAACGCAGGGCGTGCCCTCGTTTATGCAGGTGCTGGATGTGGTGACAGCCGAGATGCAGGTTGAAGAGGCCATTCTCGCAACGGAAATCCAACAACATAATCCGCAGCTCCACGAAACGTTGCTTGGGCATATCAAGCAGCTGCAACAACACCAGGGCAACACCATAAAAATAAGTTACATAACGCACGAACAGTTCAAGAAAAACACCGCTGACAGCCAGGCGGTTATCCGCAGCGGGGAGTGTTCCCCGTATGCGAATATCATTCTCTGTGCTGGCGTCACCTTCTGAGGCCATCATGGACGCACTCCTGCAACTGAAAGGGATCGATAAGTCGTTCCCGGGCGTCAAAGCCCTCTCCGGTGCCGCACTGAACGTCTATGCCGGGCGCGTAATGGCGCTGGTGGGGGAAAACGGTGCCGGCAAATCGACGATGATGAAAGTGCTGACCGGTATCTATCAACGCGACGCCGGTTCGCTGCTGTGGCTGGGTAAAGAGACCACCTTTAACGGCCCGAAATCCTCCCAGGAAGCGGGGATTGGCATCATCCACCAGGAGCTGAACCTGATCCCGCAGCTCTCCATCGCGGAGAACATCTTCCTGGGGCGTGAGTTCGTTAACCGCTTTGGCAAAATTGACTGGAAACGGATGTATGCCGAAGCCGACAAGCTGCTGGCGAAGCTGAATCTGCGCTTCAAAAGCGATCGGCTGGTGGGCGAACTCTCCATCGGCGACCAGCAGATGGTGGAGATCGCGAAGGTTCTGAGCTTCGAATCCCGGGTTATCGTGATGGATGAGCCGACCGACGCCCTCACCGATACCGAAACCGACTCCCTGTTCCGCGTGATCCGCGAGCTGAAAGCGCAGGGGCGCGGCATTGTTTATATCTCCCACCGCATGAAAGAGATCTTCGAGATCTGCGATGACGTCACCGTCTTCCGCGACGGGCAGTTTATTGCCGAGCGTGAAGTGGTGACCCTCACCGAAGACACGCTGATTGAGATGATGGTGGGACGTAAGCTGGAAGACCAGTATCCGCGCATCGATAAGGCCCCGGGCGCTATCCGCCTGAAGGTCGATAATCTGTGCGGCCCTGGGGTGCATGACGTCAGCTTTACCCTGCGCCAGGGCGAAATCCTCGGCGTGGCCGGGCTGATGGGTGCCGGACGCACCGAGCTGATGAAGGTGCTGTACGGGGCCAATCCACGCGCCAGCGGATACGTCACCCTTGATGGTCATGAGGTGGTCACCCGTACACCGCAGGATGGCCTGGCGAACGGTATCGTCTATATCTCCGAAGACCGCAAACGCGACGGCTTAGTGCTCGGCATGTCGGTGAAAGAGAACATGTCCCTGACCGCGCTGCGCTACTTCAGCCGCAGCGGCGGTGGCCTTAAGCATAAAGACGAGCAGCAGGCCGTCAGCGATTTTATCCGCCTCTTCAACGTCAAAACGCCATCGATGGAACAGGCTATCGGCCTGCTTTCCGGCGGTAACCAGCAGAAAGTGGCGATTGCCCGCGGCCTGATGACCCGTCCGAAAGTGCTGATCCTCGATGAGCCAACCCGCGGCGTGGACGTTGGCGCGAAGAAAGAGATTTATCAGCTTATCAACCAGTTTAAGGCTGACGGGCTGAGCATCATTCTGGTCTCCTCCGAGATGCCAGAGGTATTAGGCATGAGCGATCGCATTATCGTCATGCATGAAGGGCATCTCGGCGGTGAATTCAGTCGCGAGCAGGCCACCCAGGAAATTCTGATGGCTGCCGCTGTGGGCAAGCTTAATCGCGTGGATCAGGAGTAAGAAGATGACTACCCAGGCTGTTTCTGGACGCCGTTATTTCACTAAGGCATGGCTGCTGGAACAAAAATCGCTGATTGCCCTGCTGGTGCTGATCGCGATTGTCTCCACCATGAGCCCGAACTTTTTTACCGTTAATAACCTGTTCAACATCCTCCAGCAGACGTCCGTGAACGCCATTATGGCGGTAGGGATGACGCTGGTGATTTTGACATCGGGTATCGACCTGTCCGTCGGTTCCCTGCTGGCGCTCACCGGCGCGGTTGCTGCTTCAATTGTAGGGGTTGAAGTCAACGCGCTGGTGGCCGTAGCAGCGGCGCTGGCGCTGGGTGCCGCAATTGGTGCTGTCACCGGGATGATTGTAGCGAAGGGCCGCGTGCAGGCCTTTATCGCCACCCTGGTGATGATGCTGCTGCTGCGCGGTGTGACCATGGTCTATACCAACGGCAGTCCGGTGAACACGGGCTTTACTGATAACGCCGATCTGTTTGGCTGGTTCGGTATCGGTCGCCCGCTGGGTATCCCGACGCCGGTCTGGATCATGGGCCTGGTGTTCCTCGCGGCGTGGTACATGCTGCATCACACCCGTCTGGGTCGCTATATCTATGCTCTGGGCGGTAACGAAGCGGCGACGCGTCTGTCCGGCATCAGCGTCAATAAAGTCAAAATTATCGTCTACTCCCTGTGCGGACTGCTGGCCTCGCTGGCGGGCATTATCGAAGTGGCACGTCTCTCCTCTGCCCAGCCGACGGCGGGTACTGGCTATGAGCTGGACGCCATCGCTGCGGTGGTGCTCGGCGGCACCAGCCTGGCGGGGGGCAAAGGTCGTATCGTGGGGACGCTGATCGGTGCGCTGATCCTCGGCTTCCTGAACAATGGTTTGAATTTGTTAGGTGTTTCTTCCTATTACCAGATGATCGTCAAAGCGGTAGTGATTTTGCTGGCGGTACTGGTAGACAACAAAAAACAGTAACTGACGACACTACAGGACATCTTTGATATGAACATGAAAAAACTGGCTACCCTGGTTTCTGCTGTCGCGCTGAGCGCAACTGTGAGTGCAAACGCCATGGCGAAAGATACCATCGCGCTGGTGGTTTCTACTCTAAACAACCCGTTCTTCGTCTCCCTGAAGGATGGCGCGCAGAAAGAAGCCGACAAACTGGGCTACAACCTGGTGATCCTCGACTCCCAGAACAACCCGGCGAAAGAGCTGGCTAACGTGCAGGACTTAACCGTTCGCGGCACCAAAATCCTGCTGATCAACCCGACCGATTCCGATGCGGTAGGGAATGCCGTGAAGATGGCAAACCAGGCTAACATCCCGGTGATCACCCTGGACCGTCAGGCGTCTAAAGGCGAAGTGGTCAGCCACATTGCGTCTGATAACGTGCTGGGCGGCAAAATCGCCGGTGACTACATCGCCAAGAAAGCGGGTGAAGGCGCCAAAGTTATCGAACTGCAGGGCATTGCCGGGACTTCCGCAGCGCGTGAGCGTGGCGAAGGCTTCCAGCAGGCCGTTGCTGCTCACAAATTCAACGTACTGGCCAGCCAGCCGGCCGACTTCGACCGTACTAAAGGTCTGAACGTTATGCAGAACCTGCTGACCGCTCACCCGGACGTTAAAGCCGTCTTCGCCCAGAACGACGAAATGGCGCTGGGTGCGCTGCGCGCCCTGCAGACTGCAGGCAAATCTGATGTGATGGTGGTCGGATTTGACGGCACGCCGGATGGTGAAAAAGCGGTAAACGATGGCAAACTGGCTGCGACCATTGCTCAGCTTCCGGAGCAGATCGGCGCCACCGGCGTGCAGACTGCCGACAAAGTGCTGAAGGGCGAGAAAGTTCAGGCTAAATACCCTGTTGACCTGAAACTGGTCATCAAGCAGTAATATGCGATTCAGGCAGCTCCCCGCTGCCTGAAGGACAACATATAAAGAAAAGCGTGGCATACGCCACCGGGTAATACCGGTGGCGATCTCAGATGGACACCTCAATGATGAAAACCGCAGGCAAGCTCGTCGTCCTTGGCAGTATTAATGCCGATCACATTCTCAACCTTGACGCTTTCCCGACGCCGGGCGAGACCGTAACGGGCAATCGCTATCAGGTCGCCTTTGGCGGCAAGGGCGCAAACCAGGCCGTCGCCGCCGGACGCAGCGGGGCGAACATCGCCTTTATCGCCTGTACCGGCGATGACGATACCGGTGAGCGCGTGCGCAAACAGCTGGCAAGCGACAACATCGATATTGCGCCGGTCAGCGTGGTGGATGGCGAATCAACCGGCGTGGCGCTGATTTTTGTCAACGCGGAAGGTGAGAATGTTATCGGTATTCATGCGGGTGCCAACGCGGCGCTGACGCCGGAACGCGTAGCGGCGCAACAGGCGCGTATCGCCGACGCCGACGCGCTGCTGATGCAGCTGGAATCGCCGGTCGAAAGCGTGCTGGCAGCGGCGCAAATTGCCCATGAAAATCATACCACTGTCGTACTTAATCCAGCGCCTGCCCGTGTATTATCAGACGAGTTGCTGGCGCTGGTGGATATCATCACCCCTAACGAAACCGAAGCTGAAAAGCTGACGGGCATTCGCGTTGAAAACGATGACGATGCGGCGCGTGCGGCGCAAGCCCTGCACCAGAAAGGCATCAGTACGGTCATCATTACTCTTGGCAGCCGCGGCGTATGGGCCAGCGTCGAGGGAGAAGGTCGTCGCGTTCCCGGCTTTAAGGTGAAAGCTGTTGATACCATCGCGGCGGGCGATACCTTTAATGGTGCGCTGGTCACGGCCCTGCTGGAAGGTGAGCCACTGGATACTGCGATCCGTTTTGCCCATGCGGCGGCGGCCATTGCGGTAACGCGTCCAGGCGCGCAGCCTTCTGTACCATGGCGCAATGAGATCGATGAATTTTTAAGTCAGCAGAGGTAGCGTTTGGCCACAATGAAAGATGTCGCTCGCATGGCGGGCGTCTCTACGTCGACGGTCTCCCATGTCATTAATAACGATCGCTTCGTCAGCGAGGCGATCCGGGAGAAGGTCGAAGCCGCAGTTAAATCCCTCAATTATGCGCCTTCCGCTCTGGCGCGCAGTCTGAAGCTCAACCAGACCCGCACCATCGGTATGCTCATCACTGCCAGTACCAACCCCTTTTATTCTGAGCTGGTGCGTGGCGTGGAACGCAGCTGCTTTGAGCGCGGCTACAGCCTGGTGCTGTGCAATACCGAAGGCGACGAGCAGCGTATGAACCGTAATCTGGAGACGCTGATGCAAAAGCGTGTCGACGGGTTACTGCTACTGTGTACCGAAACGCACCAGCCCTCCCCCGAGATTATGCAGCGCTACCCTTCCGTTCCCACGGTGATGATGGACTGGGCACCGTTCGACGGTACCAGCGATCTGATTCAGGATAACTCCCTGCTGGGCGGGGACATGGCGACGCAGCATCTGATTGATAAAGGCCATACCCGCATCGCCTGCATTACGGGTCCGCTGGATAAAACCCCTGCCCGCCTGCGGCTGGAGGGCTTTCTGGTCGCCATGGACCGCGCCGGTCTGCCGGTGCCTGACGGGTATCAAATTACCGGTGACTTTGAATTCAGCGGCGGGTTTGAGGCGATGCAGTCTCTTCTGGCGCAGAAAGACCGGCCGCAGGCGGTCTTTATTGGTAATGATGCGATGGCTGTGGGTGCCTATCAGGCGCTCTATCAGGCGGGGCTCCGTGTTCCGGACGATATCGCCGTGGTGGGCTATGACGATATCGAACTGGCGCAGTACATGACGCCGCCGCTCACCACTATTCATCAGCCAAAGGATGAACTGGGCGAACTGGCGATTGACGTATTGATCCATCGAATCGCCCAGCCCGGGCTGCAACCACAGCGGCTGCAGCTTACTCCTGTTCTGATGGAACGCGGGTCGGTTTAGGTTTATGCCGTTCTTTAATGAGGTTACGACCGTCTTTGGGTTTTAACAGCATAAACACCAGGGCAGAGACCACCGTCAGCGCGCCCATGGTGATAAAGGTGGAGTGGAACTGTTCGACAGTGTTATTGCTGTCGAATCCTTCGTAAAAACGCAGCACCGCCGCACTGACCGCTACCCCCAGACTGATTGACAGCTGCTGCGTGACTGCCAGCATGCTGTTGCCGCCGCTGGCGTTCTCGTCGCTGAGATCGGCAAGGGTAATGGTGTTCATCGAGGTAAACTGGATGGACATCGCCATCCCCAGCACAAACAGCGGCAGGATCAGCATCCATACCGGCAACTCTGCCGACTGCAGTGAAAATTGCGCAATCATCACGCCAATAAACACCGTCACCCCAACCAGCGTCCGGCGGTATCCCAGGCGGCGTAACAGTTGGGTCACGCCGGATTTAGCCAGAATCGAACCCACCGCCGTCGGAGCCATCATGCAACCCGCAATCAGCGCCGGATAACCAAACCCGACCTGCAGCATCAGCGGCATCAGGAAAGGAACACAGCCGGTGCCCAGTCGTGAAGCGATGTTTCCGGCAATGCCTACCGAGAAGGTGCGGGTGTTAAACAGGTTGAGCGAAATCAGCGGTGTAGGATGGCGACGCGCATGACGTATATAAAGAAGGAAAAGAAGAACACCGCTGAAGATGATGGAGACGGCCAGCCAGGTGGACACCACTTTCTCACCGAACAGCTCCATTCCGCTGGAGAACAGCACCAGGCTCAGACCAAACAGGAAGAACCCGCCCATATCGAATTTGCGCCGCGGGGTGGTGAAGTTCGGCATAAATTTACGGGCATAGAAAATGCCGGCGATCCCAATCGGAATATTAATGAGGAATATCCAGTGCCAGCTGGCCCAGGTGACCAGCACGCCTCCCAGCACCGGGCCGAGGATCGGCCCGACTAAACCCGGCATGGTAACGAAGTTAAGCACCGGTAACAGCTCGCTGCGCGGATAGGCCCTGAGTAGCGCCAGGCGTGCGACCGGCATCATCATCGCCCCGCCAATTCCCTGAATCACCCGGAACACAACCAGCTCACCCAGCGAGCTGGAGAGCGCACAGGCCAGCGACCCCAGCGTAAATAAGGTCACTGCCAGCATAAAGACCCGCCGGGTGCCGAAGCGATCCGCCAGCCAGCCACTCACCGGGATCAGCATCGCAACGGTCAGGGTATAACTGATGATGGCTGACTGCATGGCCAGCGGAGAACGATTAAGGCTTTCGGCAATCGCCGGAAGCGCGGTGTTAAGGATGGTGGCATCCAGCGCCTGCATAAAGAAAGCCATTGCCGCGATCCATGGCAAACCCGCCATGCTGCGTGCTTTTTTTACTGTCATTCGAATTCCTGTTGTATGTTGCTACCGTGCCGGTGCGGCAAGCAGAGCCTGGCTGGCCGTCATGGCGAGCAGCCCGTCGCTATCCTGAATGGCGTCAACGATAGCCTGATGTAAATCCAGCTTCACCACCTCGTCCTGAGTAATAGACGTAAAGTAGGTGTGATAAACAGAGTGAAAGAGCGAGGCAAAAGAGGTCAGGAAGGGATTGCCGCTCATCTCATAGATATGCTCGTGCCAGGCCATATCCACTTCGATCCAGCGTTCCCGGTTGAAGTGCTTTTTCAGATGCACCATCTCATCCATCAGGGTATTTAATCGCGCTTTTTGCTCTGCCGTTCCGATGGTGGCAGCCAGCAGGCAGGCCTGCGGCTCCAGGCTGCTGCGCATCACCAGAAAATGGTCGATGACCTGATGGAAGTTATCTTCCGTCATCCACCAGGATAGCAGCTCCTGATCGAGGAAGTTCCAGTTGCTCTGAGGCATCACCCGCGTACCGATGCGTGGGCGGGGAAGAACCATCCCTTTCGCGGTTAAGGTTTTCACAGCTTCACGCACGGCAGTTCGGCTTACGCCAAACTGCTCACCCAGTTCCAGTTCGCCCGGCAAGATGCTGCCTGGCAGATATTCACCCGCCAGGATCCGCTGGGCCAGTTTTTCTGCCAGCACATAGGAGAGGTTTTTTTGTGCCGCCAGCTGTTGCGCGCTCAATGGCATAACGCATATTCCTTGATTCTTAATGCTAGTAAGTATGCCATCTGCAGGATAGTTGTGGTTGGTAAAACGACAATTAGCGCAATTTCTGGCTAAAAGACGGGTCTTTTGGTGAAAAAAAGTACGGTTGATTATTTTTTTCAAATTTACTCTTGTCACCGCCGAAGAACTCCCTATAATGCGCCTCCACTGACACGGAACAACGGCAAACAAGCCGCCGGGTCAGCAGGGAAAAGCGCGAAATAATCGCTTGACTCTGAAAGAGGAAAACGTATTATACGGGACCTCGCAACGGTGAGCGAAAGCCGCGTTGCACTGCTCTTTAACAATTTATCAGACAATCTGTGTGGGCACTCAAAGTGACATGGATTCTTAATGTCGAAAGACAATAAATGAATACCAAGTCTCTGAGTGAACATACGTAATTCATTACGAAGTTTAATTCACGAGCATCAAACTTAAATTGAAGAGTTTGATCATGGCTCAGATTGAACGCTGGCGGCAGGCCTAACACATGCAAGTCGAGCGGTAGCACAGGGAGCTTGCTCCTGGGTGACGAGCGGCGGACGGGTGAGTAATGTCTGGGAAACTGCCTGATGGAGGGGGATAACTACTGGAAACGGTAGCTAATACCGCATAACGTCGCAAGACCAAAGAGGGGGACCTTCGGGCCTCTTGCCATCAGATGTGCCCAGATGGGATTAGCTAGTAGGTGGGGTAACGGCTCACCTAGGCGACGATCCCTAGCTGGTCTGAGAGGATGACCAGCCACACTGGAACTGAGACACGGTCCAGACTCCTACGGGAGGCAGCAGTGGGGAATATTGCACAATGGGCGCAAGCCTGATGCAGCCATGCCGCGTGTATGAAGAAGGCCTTCGGGTTGTAAAGTACTTTCAGCGGGGAGGAAGGTGTTGAGGTTAATAACCTCAGCAATTGACGTTACCCGCAGAAGAAGCACCGGCTAACTCCGTGCCAGCAGCCGCGGTAATACGGAGGGTGCAAGCGTTAATCGGAATTACTGGGCGTAAAGCGCACGCAGGCGGTCTGTCAAGTCGGATGTGAAATCCCCGGGCTCAACCTGGGAACTGCATTCGAAACTGGCAGGCTAGAGTCTTGTAGAGGGGGGTAGAATTCCAGGTGTAGCGGTGAAATGCGTAGAGATCTGGAGGAATACCGGTGGCGAAGGCGGCCCCCTGGACAAAGACTGACGCTCAGGTGCGAAAGCGTGGGGAGCAAACAGGATTAGATACCCTGGTAGTCCACGCCGTAAACGATGTCGACTTGGAGGTTGTGCCCTTGAGGCGTGGCTTCCGGAGCTAACGCGTTAAGTCGACCGCCTGGGGAGTACGGCCGCAAGGTTAAAACTCAAATGAATTGACGGGGGCCCGCACAAGCGGTGGAGCATGTGGTTTAATTCGATGCAACGCGAAGAACCTTACCTACTCTTGACATCCAGAGAACTT
>NZ_JBBCMA010000004.1 GCF_037152535.1 Leclercia sp. AS011 | reverse complement strand
TTGTCTGATAAATTGTTAAAGAGCAGTGCAACGCGGCTTTCGCTCACCGTTGCGAGGTGGCGTATATTACGCTTTCCTCTTTCAGAGTCAAGCGATTATTTCACGCTTTTCCCTGCTGACCCGGCGGCTTGTTTGCCGTTGTTCCGTGTCGATGGAGGCGCATTATAGGGAGTTCTCCGGAGCCCGCAACCCTTAAATGACAGAAAAATGACTGACTGCTGCATTCCCCAGCAAAACCCCTTCTTATACGCATTTGCCCACAGAGTTATCCACAATCGTGCTGATATTCCCTGCTACGCCACTTATTAGACGGGGTCAAAATCACTCTGCGGCCTGCTCTTTCTTCACCAGAATGGTGGTCAGCGTAAAGGAGAGCACCAGAGATATCGCCACGCCCGCCAGAGCAAAGACAAAGTACGGACCTATATAAGCAGGCAGACTGAAGATGCTCGACAGAATGTAGCCATAAAGACGCACGCCGAAGAAGGCAATAAAGGCTGACGCCAGCGAGCTGGCCACCGTGGCGGCGATAAACGCTTTCTTGTAGCGCGTCAGAACACCAAAGAGAGCCGGTTCGGTGATCCCCAGCAGTGCAGAGATGGCCGCCGACAGCGTAACGGTCTTCTCCTGACGGTCCCGGCTCAGACGCCAGATAGCAAATGTCGCCCCCGCAATCGCCATATTGGCCATAAACATCATCGGCATCAGCATGTCGTAGCCACGGTCGCTGAAGTTCTGCAGCGCAATCGGCGTCATCGCGTGATGCATACCGGTCAGGATCGCCACCGGACGGATCGCCCCGACGATAAGCCCGGCGAAGCTGGCCGACACGCCAAACAGTCCCTCTATAAAGAAGGCGAGTCCTTTACCCAGCCAGATGCCAATCGGGCCGATCACCACCAGCGCCGCCAGGGCACCTATAAAGAGGGTGAGCGTCGGCGTAAATACGGTTTTCAGGACATCCGGCATGATGCTGTCTACCCAGCGATGGATATAGCTCAATGCCAGCACCGAGAAGATCACCGGAATCACGCTCGAGGCATAGTTAAAGACGGAGACCGGGATCGCATTCATTAACCAGAGCGCACTGACCGCCCCTTCCTGATGTGTCGCCAGCGCTTTCGCGGCTTCTATTAAGGAGGGATACATCAGGCAGGCGGCAACCGCCGCGGCGAGATACTCATTAGTTTTGAAGATCTTCGCCGCCGACACGGCGAGGAAGAACGGCAGGAAATAGAAGACGCCGCTGGCAATCAGGTCGATCACCATGACGGTATCGCTTTTCGCCGACACCACCTTCAGCGCGATCAGCCCGGCGAGCAAGCCTTTTATCATCCCGGCACCGGCAATGGCCGGAACGATCGGACCAAAGACCCCTGAGACGGTATCCATAAAGAGGGAGACCAGGCTTTTACGTCCTTTTGTTACCGTCGGCGCGTTATCCGTCCCCTGACCGAGCACATTAAGCATTTGCTCATACCAGCTGTTCACCTTCGGCCCGATGATCACCTGAAACTGATCGCTTTGCAGCTGTGCGCCCAGCACGCCCGGCAGATTTTTAATCGCGGTCTGATCGACTTTATTATCGTCGATTAAATCAAACCGTAGCCGCGTCATACAGTGCCAGACTTTATTAATATTCCCCTGGCCGCCGACCAGACGAATAATATTATTGATGGCTTCTTGCGTCCCCATAAAGACTCCTGCCGGTATGGTTGTTGTTTTATTGATGCCACGAGAATAGATAAACCCACCTTACAAAACAAACCAATAAAATTTGATATCGCTCACACTTAGCCATCTAAAGAGCCATAAAACCGTCATCAATCCATAATTGGTATGGTTTTTAATTAAAATAGAATCAAATAACTGACCAAAATAAATAATAAAAAAACGGTTTACCGGCAAACATTTTTAGGGCGATGATATTCGTATTCCGTATTTCCACAGAGCCGCAAAGGAGTTTCTCGTGACGCCTGTGATTATCACTAATATCGAGTGTTTTATTACCCGCCCGGACCGTCATAACCTGGTGACCGTTCGCGTTACCACCGGACAAGGGCTCGTCGGACACGGTTGTGCCACTTTCCAGCAGCGCCCACTGGCGGTAAAAACCCTGGTGGATGAGTATCTCAAACCGCTGCTGATCGGCCGGGATGCCAATAACATCGAAGATCTGTGGCAAATGATGAACGTTAACGCCTACTGGCGTAACGGTCCGGCGATGAATAATGCGATTTCCGGTGTAGATATGGCCCTGTGGGATATAAAAGGGCAGCTGGCCGGAATGCCGCTGTACCAGCTGCTGGGCGGAAAATCCCGCGATGCGATCCCGGCTTACAGCCACGCCAGCGGCGAGACGCTGGAGGAACTCTTTGCCTCCGTCGATAAACTGGTGGCGCAAGGTTATCGTCATATCCGCTGTCAGCTGGGTTTTTACGGCGGCACACCCTCGGCGCTGCATTCCCCGGAGAACCCTACTCCGGGAGCCTGGTTCGATCAGCATGAATACATGGCCAATACCGTGGAGATGTTCCGCGCCCTGCGCGAAAAATATGGCTGGACGCTCCATTTCTTACACGATGTCCACGAGCGTCTGTTCCCGCAGCAGGCGGTGCAGCTGGCAAAACAGCTTGAGCCGTATCAGCCCTACTTTATTGAGGATATCCTGCCGCCACAGCAGAGCGCCTGGCTGGAGCAGGTTCGCCAGCAGAGCTGCGTGCCGCTGGCGATGGGTGAGCTCTTCAATAACCCGGCTGAATGGCACGACCTGATTGTGAATCGCCGCATCGACTTTATTCGCTGCCACATCTCGCAGATTGGCGGCATCACACCGGCGCTGAAGCTGGCGCATCTGTGTCAGGCCTTTGGGGTGCGCCTCGCCTGGCATGGCCCCGGTGATATGACCCCTATCGGCGTGGCGGTGAATACGCATCTGAACATTCACCTGCATAATGCGGCTATTCAGGAATTTATTCCGCGCTCGAGTGCCACCGACAGCGTGTTCCCCGGCGCGCCTGAGGCGAAGGACGGATTTGTCTATCCGCCGACGGCCCCTGGTATTGGCACCGGCTTTAATGAAGAGCTTGCCCTGGCGTATCCGTTGGTCTATCGCCCGCACGAGTGGACGCAAAGCCGCCTGCCGGACGGCACCCTTCATACGCCCTGATTTTGTCGCCAGGCTAAATTATCGCGGTTATAGGGGCTGACCCAGGTGCAGGTATAGTTGATATCAATAATATCGCTCACCTCGAATACCCGGCCCCCCTCCAGTATTCCACGATTATTAATATGCATTGCCGGGCTGCCTTTTTTGCAGCCCAGTATTACCGCCTGTTCGCGGCTGACGCTGACCGCCCGGTAGGTGGTCAGCATATGGGAAATATTCATCCCCTTACTTAATACATACTGCTGAATGGAACGCTCAATCGCCTGCTGATTAAGATCGGGGAAATCGGCGGCGGGCATGCTGGATACTTCCAGCTGTACGGGCTGGTCATCGACGTAGCGCAGACGGCAAAAGTGCCAGATAAAACTCTCTTCATCGATGCCGAAGATCTGCTGAGCCGCGCGATCGGGCCTCCTTTTATGCAGGCTGATCATCCGATAGCGCATCTGATCGAATCGCTTTTCCGTGATCGAGTTGTAGATCAGCGGATTATTACGCGCGTGCTCGTTAATCCAGATCCCCGACCCCTGCACGATCCGCACCACGCCAATACTGACCAGCTTTTCCAGCGCCTGGCGGATAGTAAAACGCGAGACGCCATACTCTTCGGCCAGCTGCCTTTCAGGAGGGAGTTTGCGTGGCCCCGCCGTGGTGTCCTGATAGATTTTGCTCAGCAGATCCTGGGTCACAAACTCTTTCTTTTTCATTGTTCGGTCCTGAAGTTACTCAACCATCGCTGCGTAATATAAGACTATCATTTTGCAAGAATTACCGGTCATCCATTCAAAAAAAGTCTGCTACGTTCTTAGGCGCAGAATTAGCATCAATCATCTTTCAAATCAGCGCATTAACTGCGTTGCGGTGGGCGTATAGTTGACGGCTATCAATAATAAAAGTGGAGAACAAATATGGCCGCCGTAGCTATGGATGTCATCAGTGGTGCCATTATTTCTGGCATCGAAAAGGCGCATGAAGATTATCAACGCATGTCTGGCGGGCTGTGGGTATGGACAGCCGCTGAGTATGTACTGACCACGTATATCGCAAAAGAACTTAGCGATATGCAGGGAGCAAAGTTTGTCACCGTTGAGAGTAACGGTCAAAGCTCGATGGATTACGCCGGGGCCATTGCTCCTGGACCAAAACCCAGCAAAGCCCGTTTAAGCGGACGTTTTGATATTTTACTGTGGTGGGGCAAAGCCCAGCCGCGTGCTGTGATAGAAGTGAAAAACCAGCCTGGTGGCCCGTCAGGCTGGTTCCATGATATCGAGCGAATTACCTCAGTACTCAGAATTGGACGTGAAAAGTCGTCGATTAAATTTGGGGCGTTTGCCTACTACTACTCTGCCGCTGACGGTGAATTGCTCAGTGCACCGCAAAAGGTGTTGAATAAATTTGAGCGAGTCAAAGCCTACGTCAGAGAAAACATTCCTGATAGCTACGTAGTCGAACAGGTTATTTCAGACATTCATGATGAAGGCCCTGAAGGTGCATGGGGCGCAGCGTGCTTAATCATCAAACATGTCTGACTAACTCATGAATGGCGAAAATCTTTAAAAGGCAGCATCTGCTGCCTTTTCGCTTGTTCCACATATTTTGCCCTCACTTTGTTCACCCCTCAGCAGGCAGGCAACCCCTGTGCCAGCAGTCGCGGCCAGACTGCCGCCCAGTCCGATCCATGCCCCATCCCGCTGACCACCTCCGTTTGCACACACCTTCCTCCCACCGCCTGTTGAAAACGGCGGGCGACCGCGGACGGCACGGTGGTGTCGGCTTCGCCGCTGTAGTGGATCTGCGGCAGGGCGCGCAGCGCGGAAGCACGATCGATGGCGCTCTCAGCGGCAGGCATCGGGGTGACCTGATGCAGGGCATTGACATACGCCACGTCGAGATTGCCGGCCACCGTGCGCAGGGAGCGCACATCATCCCGGCGCTCCGCCAGCAGCGCGGCGATATTGCCGCCGCCGGAGTAGCCCACCAAATCGAGCTTCACACCCGGATAACGCGCCACCATCTGGCTGAGCGCCTCGTTCATCGCGTCTATTACCGCGGGTGAGAAGCGATCCTGCGTCCAGATGTTGACGCGGCAGTTAGCCGGTAACGGCGGCCCGATAAACTGACAGGGCCGGGCAAGATATAACACGTTTGCCTGCGTATCCGCCCCAGCCAGCTTCAGGCCGGTCGGATTACGCGGCGTCGGATTATCCGAAGGGGTGGTGCGACTCTTCCAGGCAAAGCCATCCCCTTCGATGTAGACCCGCAGGGAATGCACCGGCGGCGTGATCCGATGCCAACCGATAATCGGGAAGGGATATGTGTCAAATTTTTTACTGGTCATACCACTTTCACTGGCGATTTTTTGTGCAGCACTATGTGGATCGGCAGAAATACACCCCACCAATAATAAAGATAAATTTATCAGTACTGTTCCCTGCAAAAAGTGAGGATATATCCTCATACCGCACCAGCCTTAACTCAAATTATCAACATAAGCCAAAATGTGGAATGAATTCAGCCGGAAATAATTAAGCGTCGCTTATTGTTTTCGGCAACAAATTGTATATTCTGCGCCCGAAGATATCGGATTAATCCGAAGAAATCACAACTGCATTTTGCACAAACATCGCAACTTTATGATGGTACACCATGGAAAAGAAACGTCTTAGCCAGCTGATCTCTCTGCTGGTGGCCTCCACGACCGCCCAGGCCTACGCCACATCGCCTGAATTAATTATTGATACCCCGACAAGCAACGTGCAGATCGCCGACGCCAAAGAGTTAGTGCATATCACCCAGAATGGGTTTGTGACTGGCATGCCAGTTTCAGCCTTGACGGTAAATGCGGGGGTGACTGTAACGACGCTTACCAATGATGGCGTTATTAACGACCAGAGTGGTATGCCTTTATTTTTAAGTAACAATATTGTTCAGATAGATGGAACAGTCGATCAGCTTAATAATAACGGTACCATTGCCAGCGTTAATGAATACCAGATTAACAGCATGCTTGCGGTGGGTGCTTCGGGGGTGGTTAATACCTTAACCAACACCGGCACTATTAAGGGAAATTCGAACAATTACTATAGCGGTAATTACAATACCGGCACGCTTAACAATGCCGGGACAATTCATACCTTAAACAATACCGTTGATGGCAAGATCCTGGGTTCCCTCGGCATCAGCAATCAGGGGACCATTGATAACTTACTCAATGCGGGCCTTGTCGGCACCACGGATGCTGATAATAACAACTATATTGGCCAAAACGGTGCCATCTTTAACAGTGGTACGATTGGCACGTTGCACAATACCGGGTCGATTGACGGGGGGGCATCCGATAATTATGGCCGTTCCGGGATCTATAACCAGGGCACCCTTAATGCCCTCGTCAACGATAATAAGATCAATGGCAGCTTCGCCGGTATCGTTAACTATGGCACCGTCGGATCCATTGAAAATAACGGCCAAATTAGCGGCAATTACGTCGCAATCTACAGCTATGGCCCCCTTGGCTCGATCGTTAACAATGGTCTGTTAACCGGCGGCTATTATGCCCTGATGGTCGGTAGCAACAGCAGCGATGGCGTAACCCTGACCAACACGGGCGATATTGCCGGTGATATTTACGCCTTAAACGCAACAAAATTGATCGTCAATGGCGGCACTACCACCACGGGCACGCTGAGCGGCATCGACGGCGCGACTGGCACTATTATGGGCTCCGACGTGGTATTCAACACCGGCTCGCTGCTGCTGAACGATAATATCGTTACCAGCATGCCTGAATACGGCCTGATGTCACTGCAGATGAGCGATGAAAGGCCGGTATCAAACGGCAGCGTAGTGAACGAAGCAGCCTCCCTGCAGGTGAACAACAGCATTAATATCGCCGGGGATTACCATCAGAAAGCCGCTGCGACGCTGATCTCCGGCGTCTCCGATCTGGCGGTGGCGGGCGGCGACCTGGTTGCCGATTCCGGCTATGGCCGCCTCAACGTCAGCGGCAATGCCATCATCGATGCGGGTTCCAGCGTCAAGCTGCTGCGCACCGGCAGCACTTACCAGTTTGCCGAAGGCCAGCGTTATGTGGTGATCAATGCCGCAGGCGCTGATACCGATTACCACGCCGACCAGCTGAACTACAAAGCCCTCGGCTACCGCGGTACGGTGAATGGCTCCGTTTACGACGTCGCTGACAGCAAGGCCCTGGTGTTAACTCTGGGCGCAGAGCCGGTGATCATCGAGCCGGTAGAGCCTCAGCCTGAACCAACGCCAGAGGTCACCCCGCCGGTTGTGGCGGAGCCTGACGTCACTACCCCGGTCGTCACGGTGCCAACGCCGCCGACGCAGCCTGCGCCAGCGGAACCCGCCCCTGTTCAGCCGACCAAACGGGGTTATGCCACCATCCCGAGCGCTACGGCGTCACTCGGCGGACTGGCGCACTACTCCGGTATCGCCTCCCCGGAGCTGTTGAATCTGTATAACGCCTCTCTGGCGATTGAAGGTAAGCAGGAAGCAAACCGCGCTGGCGAGCGTCTCTCCACCAGCCAGAACCTCAACACCAGCTCCGCGGCCACCGTGGCGACCTCTACCGCTCAGGCCGTAGTGGGTGCTCACATTGATGCCGTACGTAATCCGCAGGCCTCTGGCACCAGCGGCGTGGCAACCGGCGATGATTACGCTAACAACTGGATCGTCTGGGGTCAGCCGTTCGGCGGGTATGCTCGCCAGGACAGCACCGACAACGTCAGCGGCTATACCGCGAAGTTTGGCGGTCTGATCATCGGTGCCGACCGCGCGTTGGGTGATGACTGGCGTCTGGGCGCCGCCCTGAACTACAGCAACACCTCCGTACACGGGAAAGACAACCTGAGCGGCAACAACTCCACCGCCGATAACTACGGGGTGATTGGTTACGCGGGTTACACCGGTAATCCGTGGTACCTGAACCTCTCTGCGGGTCTGAACCGTCAGAACTACAGCTCCGTGCGTCGGGCTGATTTCACCGGCTTCTCAGGTGCTGCCCACGGCAAGTTCAACGGTCACTCCATCACCCTGCAAAGCGAGCTTGGCTATCCGATCGCCCTGCCGGCTGACGTGGTCCTGACCCCGCTGGCGGGCCTGACCTACGGCTATCAGCATGTAGAGGGTTACAGCGAAACCGGCGGCAACGGCATGGCGCTGGATGTCAGCAGCACCCACGCGCAGTCTGTGGTGAGCGATATCGGTGCCCGCATCGAGAAGAGCTTCGCCACCGGCCTGGGTAACCTGACGCCGTTCGCCCAGGTATCCTGGATCCATCAGTACGATAACCGTCAGGTCAGCAGCCATGCGACCTACGCCGCCGATGCCATCGGTGAAACCAGCTTTATCACCAAAGGAGCCTCTCCGGTGGAAGATATGGCGGGCGTGGCGGTGGGGACTACCCTGTATGACGCCAACGATCTGAGCCTCGACGCGCGTTATGACCTGCAGGCCGGTGAGCGCTACCAGGCGCACACCTTCAGTCTGCGTTTACGCAAGTCGTTCTGATTGTTGTGAACGATCAACGGGGCCGCGAATGGCCCCGTTTTTTTATGCTCAGCCGCCAGACATTGTATTTTTCACCGCGTCGGTCAATAGTGTCTGTTTTTACTCAACAGTTAACTCACATGACGCAAACTGCACTCTCCTCTGGATTAAAGGTCGGCGCGCTGCTTTTACTGCTGATCCTGATTTATACCGGCCTGTCGACCGCGGACCGCACCACCTGGCTGATGGAGGTGACGCCGGTCATTATCATTGTGCCGCTGCTGCTTGCCACCCAACGACGCTACCCGCTGACTCCCCTGCTCTACACGCTGATCTTCTGGCACGCCATCATCCTGATGGTGGGCGGGATGTACACCTACGCCAAAGTGCCCATCGGCTTTGACGTTCAGGAGATGTTCCATCTGAGCCGCAACCCTTACGACAAGCTGGGCCACTTTTTCCAGGGGCTGGTGCCTGCCCTGGCAGCCCGGGAGATCCTGGTGCGCGGCGGCTACGTCACGGGCCGCAGGATGACGGCCTTTGTGGTGTGCTGTATTGCGCTGGCGATCAGCGCCACCTACGAGCTGATCGAGTGGTGGGCGGCGCTGGCAATGGGCCAGGGCGCGGATGATTTCCTCGGCACGCAGGGCGATCCCTGGGATACGCAGTCCGATATGTTCTGCGCCCTGCTCGGCGCGCTCACCACGGTGCTGCTTCTCGGACGACCCCATCAGCGCCAGCTGGGACGCCTGCGCCAGATTACGCTTTAAGAGCGATCCCGCTCTCTGCCAGGACGCCCATCTGGCAATACATCGCCCCGGCGGCGCTGACGATCGACATCGCCAGTGCCGCCCCGCTCCCCTCGCCCAGACGCAGATCGAGATACAGATACGGGGTTAAGCCGAGGCAGTCCAGCGCCCGCCGGGAACCCTTTTCCGCCGAGAAATGCGACGGGATGCAGTAGCTTTTCACCTCTGGCGCCAGCTGACAGGCGGCCATCGCCGCGGCATAGGAGAGAAAACCGTCCAGCACCACCGGCAGTCCGCACGCTCCCGCGCCGAGGATCACCCCGGTCATGCCCACCAGATCGTAACCCCCCACTTTCGCCAGCACGTCGAGGGCATCGGCGGGATCCGGCTGATTGACGGCAATCGCCTGACGGACAATCGCCTCTTTATGCTGGATCCGATCCGCCGGCAGGTTAGCGCCGATCCCCACCACCTCGTGTGGATCGCAGCCGCTGAGCACGCTGATGATCGCCGAGGCGGGCGTGGTGTTGGCAATACCCAGCTCGCCGGTGCCAAACACCGCGATTCCCTCTGCGGCGCGCTGTTGTACCAGCCGGGCACTGCGCAGCAGCAGAAGCTCAGCATCGGCACGGCTCATCGCCGGGCCACGGGCGATGTTGCCGCTGCCGCGCCCTACCTTCAGGCTCAGCATGGTCTCGATGGGCGCGCAGTCGATGCCGATATCCACCGGTAGCACGGTCGCGCCGTTGTTTTTCGCCAGCACGCAGACCCCGGAGGTGCCTTTCAGCATATTCAGCGCCTGCAGGTGCGTCACCTGCTGCGGGCTGATGGCGATCCCCTCTTCGTAGACGCCGTGATCGGCGCACATCACGATAATCTCTTTTTGCAGATCGTCGAGCCGGGTTAATCCCCGCATCCCCGCCAGCTGGATCGCCAGGGTTTCCAGCCGTCCCAGGCTGTTGAGCGGCTTCACCAGGCCATCAATATGCTGCGCCGCCTGCGCCTGTTTTTGCTCATCCAGCGGCTGAATAGCGGCCAGCAATTCTTGTATTGTTTGCATCGGGGGGGTTCTCACTCTTCTTCCCGGAAAGGGCTCCGGTCGTTAAAGGCGCGTAACAGCATAAATCCGCCGCGATTTTCTACCATCGTGTAAGCATCCTGCTTAAAGGGGAAGTGCCACAGGGAGTCTGTCGGCATCTTTAACCAGTGGGCCAGCAGCAGGCTGAGTACCCCCTGGTGCGCGACGATCAGCATATCGCCCGGCTCCTGGCGCAGGGCTAACTCGTCGGCCACGGCCTTCACCCGCCCGGCAAAGTGCGGGAAGGGCTCACCGCCGCTGGGGGTGGCGTTTTGCCAGTCATCCAGCCAGGTCTGCCAGGCTTCGGGCTCCTCTTCAGCAATACTGCTGAAATGCCGCATCTCCCAGCGGCCAAAGTCCATCTCGTTGAGCCGCGCATCGCACCCGGTCACCGGGACGATCAATTCCGCAGTCTGCTGCGCGCGCAGCAGCTGGCTGGATATCGCCTCGCTGAAAGATACCTCCGCCAGCAGACCGCCCACCCGCGTGCTTTGCTCAATCCCCAACGGGGTCAGGGGCACATCAGTGCTGCCGTAAAACAGGCCGCTGGCGTTGGCCGCGGTTTGTCCGTGACGAACCAGAAAAAATCGCATGTTCAGACCCAGAAGAGTGCCAGCAGAAAGACGATCTCCGCGGTTTCGGCCAGCGCGCCCAGGGTATCCCCGGTCTGGCCGCCGAGACGACGGCGAAGATAGTGCACCAGGCCATAGATCACGGCGTAAGTGACCAGCATCGCCGCCAGGCCGTGCAGTCCGCCGATCAGCCCCACCGCCAGCGCCCCGCCCAGCAGGGTGAGCGCCGCATGACGGAAGCTCACCTGACCGATATAGAGGCTACCCATCCCTTCCCCTTCGCGGGCATAGCGCTGACCATACATCCCCAGCACCAGCGCGGCGCGTCCGGCAATGGGGGCGCACACCAGCAGCGCGAACCACTCTTTGGCAGGAAGATGCCCCAGTCCAGTCACGGCCAGGACTTTCAGCAGAATGGCGAACACCAGCGCCAGGCCGCCGAAGGTGCCCAGCCGACTGTCCTTCATGATCTCCAGCATCCGCTCCCGGCTGCGGGCCGAGAAGATGCCGTCGCAGGTGTCGGCCAGCCCGTCCAGATGAAAACCGCCGGTGAGCAGCACCAGCGCCAGCACGTAGGCCGCCGCGCCAATATAAATCCCGCCGCCGGTCTGGCTCACCACCAGCGCCAGCAGTCCGGCCAGCGCGCCAATCATCGCGCCAACCAGCACAAACCACGGCACCCCGCGGGCCAGCTGGCGGAACTCCACCCCATCGGCCCATTTTTCCGGCACCGGAATACGGGACATCAGGCGCAGCGTCGCCCATAACATCGCTAAGCTCATTTAATTTTGACTCCAATCCCGGAGACCACCAGCCAGACCTCTTCTGCCGCCTGGGCCAGCTTCTGATTTGCCCGCCCGGCGATATCGACGAAATGCCGCGCCAGACGGTTTTCTGGGGTAATGCTCATCCCCAGCTCGTTGGTTACGATGTACACCGGGGCGCGGGTCGCCAGACAGGCGGCGATCAGGTCGTCGATCTGCTGCTGCAATGCCACCTCCAGCGCCGTAAAGTCCAGGGTGTCGGGATCGGCCCCGCCCGAGGCGTCGTACAGCAGATTTGCCAGCAGAGTGGTGATGCACTCGATCACTACCGCTTCGCCGGGTTGAACCTGCTGGTGGAGAACGGCCCCCAGATCGCGATAGCGCTCCAGGGTGCGCCAGTGGGCGGGCCGCTGGGCACGGTGTCGGGCAATGCGCGCCGCCATCTCCTCGTCGGTGACGGTGGAGGTGGCGATATATAACACCTGTGAATAGTGGCGGGCGACCAGCCCCTCAACGTGGGCGCTCTTACCGCTGCGCGCCCCTCCGGTCACGACAATCATTCCTTGCACTCCTGATAAAAAATGCGTCCCCCCACGGCGCTGCGCTTGCTCGGGCCTACGGGTTTTGTAGGTCGGGTGAGGCAAAGCCGCCACCCGGCGGATATTGGCACATTACCCTCAAACCTTAAACAACCAACAGGCCGTAAAGTGGCCGGGAGCGATCTCCTGCATCGCAGGGGTTTCGCGTCGGCATACCGGCATCACGTGCGGGCAGCGGCTGCAGAACTTACAGCCCGGCAGCACCGAGGTCGGGCCGGGGATCTCTCCGCGCAGGGTCGCCTGCTCCAGATTGCGGATCCGCGGATCGGGCTGCGGCACCGAGGCTAACAGGGCCCGGGTATAGGGGTGGGCCGGATGCTGATACAGCGTGTCGGAGGGGGCCACCTCTACCAGCTTGCCGAGGTACATCACCCCGATGCGGGTCGAGATATGGCGCACCATCGACAGATCGTGGGCGATAAACAGGTAGGTCAGCCCCAGCTCCTGCTGCAGATCCTGCAGGATATTCACCACCTGCGCCTGCACCGAGACGTCCAGCGCCGACAGCGGCTCATCGCACAGCACAAACTCCGGACGTACCGACAGCGCCCGGGCAATGCTGATGCGCTGGCGCTGGCCGCCGCTGAACTCGTGCGGGAAGCGCTGAAGATGTTCCTGCTTGAGCCCCACTTTATAGAGCAGGGTGTCGGTACGCTCCCGCTGCTCCTCCCGGCTGTAGCCGTGGATCTGCATCGGCTCCGCCACCAGCTGCTGGACGGTCATCCCCGGGTTCAGCGACGAGTAGGGATCCTGGAAAATCGCCTGCATCCGCTTGCGCAGCGGCTTGAGCTGCTTTTCGCCGGCCTGGGCGATTGCCTGCCCGGCAAAATCTATCTCGCCGGAAGTGATATCAAACAGCCGCAGAATGGCGCGCCCGAGGGTCGATTTGCCGCAGCCGGATTCGCCCACCAGGCCAAAGGTCTCGCCCTGCCGGATATCAAAGCTGACGCCGTCCACCGCTCTCACCGCCACCCCTTTGCGCAGCAGGCCGCCGTTGAGAGTGAAGTGTTTATGCAGGTCCCGCACGCTGACCAGGGGGGAATGTTGTTCGCTCATGCCTGAACCTCCTTCTCGGCCAGCAGCCAGCAGGCCGCGCGATGTCCCGGATCGGGATGATAAAACGGCGGCTGACGCTCGCACTGCGGCATCCGCTGCGGGCAGCGTTCGGCAAACGGACAGCCCGGAGGCGGATTGAGCAGCCCCGGGGGCGATCCTTCGATGGGCGACAGGCGATGGCTGGTCTGCTCCGGGTGCGGCAGGGAGGCCAGCAGCCCCTGGGTGTAAGGGTGCGCCGGACGATAAAAGATATCCTCCACGCTGCCCTCCTCCATCACCAGCCCGCCGTACATCACCACCACCCGGCTGCATACCTGGGCTACGACCCCAAGATCGTGGGTGATCAGCAGGATGGCGGTGTGGGTTTTCTGCTGCAAACTTTTCAACAATCGCAGGATCTGCGCCTGAATGGTGACGTCCAGCGCGGTGGTGGGTTCATCGGCAATCAGCAGTTGCGGATCGCAGGAGAGCGCGATGGCGATCATTACCCGCTGGCGCATGCCGCCGCTGAACTCGTGCGGGTACTGATCGTAGCGGCGCTCCGCTTCGGCAATGCCCACCTGCTCCAGCATGGCGATGCTCGCCGCGCGGGCCGCTTTTTTGTTCAGGCCTTTATTGCGCATCAGGATCTCGGCCATCTGCCTGCCGATGGTCACCACCGGGTTGAGCGCGGTCATCGGATCCTGAAAAATCATCGCGATCTGGTTCCCGCGAATGGCGCGCATCTGCTCCGGGGTTTTCTGCGCCAGATCGTCATTGTCGAAACGGATCTGCCCCCCGGTGATGCGCCCGTTGCTGCCCAGCAGCTGGATAATCGATTTGCAGGTGACGCTCTTGCCGCAGCCGGACTCCCCGACAATGCCCACCAGCTCCCCCGGCTTAACGTGAAAGCTCACCCCGCGCACCGCGTGGACATCGCCATCCCGGGTGCGGAAGGTGGTTTGCAGGTTGTCGAGTTCAAGTAAGTTATTCATCGCGGTTTGCTCCCGGCTCAAAGGCGGTGCGGAACACGTCGCCTAACACGTTAAAACTGAATACCGTCAGCAGGATCAGAATGCCGGGGAACATCGCCAGCCAGGAGGCCTCGCCAATATACGACTGGGCGTTGTTGAGCATACTGCCCCAGGAGGCGGCAGGTGCCTGTACCCCGAGCCCGAGGAAGCTCAGAGTCGACTCCATCAGAATGGCCGAGGCGATATTCAGGGTGGCGGCGACGATAATGGTCGGCAGCACGCCGGGGATAATATGCCGCAGGATAATCCGCAGGGGATGCTCCCCGGAGGCGCGGGCATAAAGCACATACTCGCGCTCTTTAACGGACAGGGTTTCGGCACGCACCAGCCGGGACATGTTCATCCACGTCAGCAGGCTGATGATCAAGATGATGTTATCCACGCCTGGCTTCAGGTAAGCGTTGAGCACCAGCAGCAGGAAGAAGGCCGGGATCGCCATCAGGATATCCACCGCGCGCATCATCAGGTTATCCAGCCAGCCGCCGAAGTAGCCGCTCACCGTGCCGACCAGAGTGCCGATCAGGGTTGAAAAAAGCATCGCCAGACAACCCACCATCAGCGAGATCTGCCCGCCGTACAGGGCGCGGGTGAAATAGTCGCGTCCATACTCGTCGGTACCGAACCAGTGGGCACTATCGGGCGGCAGGGTGCGCGCGCCCAGCGACATCTGATCCGGATCGTAAGGACTTAGCCCCGCACAGAGCGCGGCGACGACAAAAATAAAGAGGACAAATAACGAGAACTGCGCCGGACGATTGCGGCGCAGCTGGTGACGAACCTGTTGCCAGCGTCTGCTCATCCGGGATTACCTCAGGGTACGTATGCGGGGATCGGCGAAGCGATATAACAGATCGGCGATCAGGTTGCCGACGATCAGCATCAGCGATGAGAGCATGATGATCGCCATAATCAGCGGGTAGTCGAGGGAAGTGATCGACTGGATCCCCAGTAATCCCATGCCCGGCCAGGAGAAGACGCTCTCGGTGACATAGGCGCCGACCACCAGCTCGCCAAACGACAGGCCAAACAGGGTGATCACCGGCAGCAGCACGTTTTTCAGCACATGACGGAACAGGATGCTGGAACGCGTGGCCCCGTAGGCCAGCTGGGTCTGCACGTAGTCGGCCGAGAGCTGCGAGATGGTGTTGGAGCGGATGTAGCGCACGTAGCTGGAGAGGTTATAGAAGGTGAGCGCAATGCACGGCAGCACGCCGTGGCGCACAACGTCCAGCCAGTTATCCTCCATGCCGATGGTGCGCATCCCCATGCTGGGGAACCAGTTGAGCTGCACGGCAAAGACGGTGATCAGCAGAATGCCGAACCAGAAGATCGGCACCGAGATGCCAATATAGGCGAACAGGTTCAGGACATGATCCAGCCAGCGGTGTTTAAACGCCCCGGCCAGCAGCCCCAGCGGAATGGCGAGGATAATCGCCATCAGCAGCGAGGCCCCCATCAGCCCAAGGGTGGCCGGAATGCGCTCGGCAATCATCACCAGCACCGGGCGGTGATAGATCAGCGAGTAGCCCAGATCGCCCTGCAGAATGTTTTTCAGCCACAGAAAATATTGCGTTACCAGCGGCTTATCCAGCCCCAGACTCTGGCGAATACGCTCGATATCCTCGGGTGCCATGCGCGGGGTGATGTAGGCCGCCACCGGATCGCCCGGGGCGAGTTTGACCAGCAAAAAAGCCACCAGCGAGATAAAGAACAGCATCGGCACCAGTTGCAGCAGCCGACGCGTGAGTAATGTGTTCACGACATGCCCTTACGACTTACCCAACAAAAAGCCCCGATCGGTTGACCGGGGCGACAGCTTATTTTTGGTAGATTTTTGACAGATCCTGGAACAGATACACCGGCTTCGGCTCCGCCTCTTTGGTGCCGCCAAAGCGTTTATCCACCGCCACGGTGGCGTTGGTATACGCAATCGGGTAGTAGGTCATGTCGTTGGCCACGGTCTGCTGGATCTGCTTGTAGATTTCAGCGCGTTTGCCAGCGTCGGTCTCCACGGCCCCTTTATCCCACAGGGCATCGAACTGCGGGTTCTTATAGTGAGCGTAGTTGTAGGCTTCGTTGCTCATGAACAGCGATTTGTAGCCATCCGGCTCGGCACCCATGATGTAGCCGCCGAGGTTCAACTCCCAGGCGGTGTTGTTCATGTCGAGGCTGCGCTGGGACATGGCGTTCGAGTCGAGCGGCATCAGCTCCACGTTCACCCCAATCCCCTTCAGCGCCTGCTGAATGTAGAGCGCCTGGCTCTCCTGGGTTTTATTGGTGTTCACATAGGCCAGACGCAGCTTGAGGTTTGCCGGTGCGCCGGCGGTTTTCAGCAGATCTTTGGCTTTTTGCTGGTCGAACTTGTACTGCTCCACGTCGTCCGTCTGGTAGAGGGTATCCGGGGTCAGGAACGAGGTGGCCGGTTTGGCGTAATCCAGCGAGGTGAATGCGGTCTGGGTCAGCTCATCCTTATTGATGGCGTATGCGATGGCCTGACGCAGCGCTTTGCTCTTCATTACCGGCACGTTCTGGTTGAAGGTCATATAGGCCAGACGCCCTTCCGGATAGACCACAAAATCAAACTTGCCGGTGTTCTTCAGGCGCGACACATCCTGCGGATCGACCATCTTGAGGTTGATCTCGCCGTTTTGCAGCGCGAGGTTGGCGGAGTTGCTGTCTTTGGCGAAACGGTAGGTCACGGAGTCGAGCTTCGCTTTGCCGTTCCAGTAGTCATCAAAGCGGGTCAGGGCGTAATACTGCCCGGCGCGATACTCTTTAAATTTGAACGGCCCGGAACCGACCGGTGCATCGTTTTTAGTGCTCTTTTCCAGATCGGCTTCATTAGCGAAGACGTGCTGCGGGATCGGGTAGATCTGTACCAGGGTGCCGGTAAAGGCGGCGCTCACCTGCGGCAGGGTGAACTTGACGGTGCGATCGTCCAACTTACTCACCGCCACCGGCTTACCGCCGTAGGTGAACATGCTGCGGAAGAAGCTGTGCTGTTTCTCCTCCAGCAGTTTATTGAAGGTGAAGACGACGTCATCGGCGGTCAGCGGCTGGCCGTCCTGCCATTTCAGATTCGGTTTTAAGGTCAGGGTGTAGCTGAGGTTATCGGCGGAGGGCGTCAGGCTCTCGGCCAGGCCCCATTCGATTTTGCCATCGTTGAAGCTGTAGAGCGGAGCATACAGCGCCTGCATGATCGTCAGGGTGGTACGGTCGCTGGCATACAGTGGGTTAACCGCCAGCGGATCGCCGGAGGTAATGCCGATAATCAGGGAACCGCCCTCTTTCGGCGCATCGCTTTTGGCAGCCGGGGCCGACGCGGTCTCTTTATTTTTGGCATCATCACAGCCCGCGGCGACCAGGGCCAGCGCGACCAGAACAGCAGATACTAATGGCTTACGCATATCTCACTAACTCCTTGCCTTGAAAGTTTTTTTAACTGCTAATTTTTATTTTTCACAGATATCTGTTTGCGCATCATATTCAGCTTTAAGCCCTTTCGCATTAACAATGAAAATGCCATTTTTGATTAAGCTTATGCGTAATTTATATATATAAGCGCCAGAAGGAATAGTGCATATGCTTATGCGCTCAGTTCGTTAAACCCTTCACGGAATGCCTGCTAAACTGCCTCAACACATCCCAAAAAGGCAGATCAACATGTCCGACAACAACTACCAGCCAGCGAAAGTCTGGGAATGGAAGCAGAACCCCAACGGCAGCCCGTTCGCCAGCATCAACCGTCCGATTTCGGGCGCCACCCATGACAAGGCGCTGCCGGTCGGTTCGCATCCGCTGCAGCTCTACTCCCTGGGCACACCAAACGGCCAGAAGGTAACGATCCTGCTGGAAGAGCTGCTGGCGCTGGGTGTCACCGGCGCAGAGTATGATGCCTGGCTGATCCGCATTGGCGAGGGCGATCAGTTCTCCAGTGGCTTTGTCGACGTCAACCCGAACTCCAAAATTCCGGCCCTGCGTGACCACTCCACTACGCCGCCAACCCGCGTGTTTGAGTCCGGCAATATCCTGCTCTACCTGGCGGAGAAATTTGGTCACTTCCTGCCAAAAGATCCGGCGGGCCGGGTAGAAACCCTGAACTGGCTGTTCTGGCTGCAGGGTGCGGCCCCGTTCCTCGGCGGCGGGTTTGGTCACTTCTATCACTATGCGCCAGTGAAAATTGAGTACGCGATTGACCGCTTCACCATGGAAGCCAAGCGTCTGTTCGACGTGCTGGATAAACAGCTGGCGCGCGGTCGCTACGTGGCGGGGGAAGAGTACAGCATCGCCGATATCGCCATCTGGCCATGGTTCGGCAGCGTGGCCCTCGGCCAGGTCTATGGCGCGGCGGAGTTCCTGGATGCGGAAAGCTACAAGAACGTCCAGCGCTGGGCGAAAGATATCGCCAGCCGTCCGGCAGTGAAGCGCGGGCGCATCGTTAACCGCACCAACGGCGAGCTGAACGAACAGCTGCATGAGCGTCATGCCGCCAGCGATTTCGATACCAATACCGAAGACAAACGTCAGGGTTAATGTGCTGGCAAATGCCCGGCGACGCTGCGCTTGCCGGGCCTACGGATTGGTTTTTGTAGGCCGGGTAAGCGCAGCGCCACCCGGCAGAATTACCCGCCAAATCCCGCCTGGTGTAGGATCATTTTCGCCTTTGCAGAAACCAGAAAATCCGCGAGTGCTTTTCCCTGCGGCGTGATCACCGCGCAGCCATACTCCGCGCGCGGGTTAAAGGGTGCCGGAATATCAATGACCGTCAGCCCTGCGATCTCGCGTAAGGGTGCCGCGTAGCTGGCATACCCGATAAAGGCCTCCGCTTGCCCGCTGTGGATAATCCACTCGGCCGCCAGCCTTCCCGCCGGAATGGGTGCAGAATGTGGTCCCCCTACCAGCGCCAGCGCCCGTATTCTCACTGCTTCGCCAGCGTCACCCATCCGGGTAAACAGCGTCCGGGTGTAATCCCCGGATGGATCGGCCCCAGGCGTCGAGGTGGCAACCCGTAAATCAGCCCGGGTCAGCACAGAGAACCAGTCATCGCTGTCGCCCAGCACCTCGCTGCGCACGGTCAGACAGAGTCTATTGCTGGCGAACGACACCACGGATTGCGCCCGTCCGGCAGCCCGCAGCGTCTGCGGATGATCAAGACTGGCAGAGGCAAAGAGATCGCAAGCCTCACCCGATTCAATACGCTCCCGTAACAGCCCTGCCGGACCAAACAGGGTCTCAACCGGTTCAGGGAAGTGGGCCATTAATTGCGGCCACACCCTGCGCAGGCTGCCTGCAGCCAGCACGCGCATCAGTCGATCCCCTGATAAGTGGTGCGATAGAAACGCTGATACCAGTCGTTGGCTACTTTGCGCATATCCACGTCCTTAAACTTCTCCGGGTAGAGCTTTTTCGCCATCCACAGCTCGCCGATGCCCATCGCCTCCGGCATCGGGTAGCCCCAGGCTTTGGCGTAGTCCGGCATCAGGTAGACGCGCTGGTTTTTCACCGCATCAATGGTCTGCCACTGCGCGCCGGTTTTGATCTCGTTGACCACGGAGGGATAGCGGTCCTGGACAAAAATCACCTGCGGGTTCCAGGCGATCACCTGCTCCATCGCCACGGTTTTAAAGCCCTGAATGGTCGCCGCCGCCACGTTAACCGCCCCCGCATGCGCCATCATCAGGCCGGTATATTTCCCGGAGCCGTAGGTGGTCAGTTCCGGATTAGCCATATAGGCACGAACCCGTTTTTCCGCCGGGATAGAATGCAGGCGATCGCTGACCAGCTTGCGGCCCTTATCCGTGGCGTCAATCAGCGCTTTCGCTTCTGGCTGCTTGTTAACAATCTCGCCAATCAGCGCGATCCCTTCGCGCAGCCCGAGATCGTACGCCTGCTCTTCGTCGGCCATCGTGGGGTTCATTTTTGCTTTTTCTCCCGCAGCATCGTGACGCAGGGAGATAGCAACCACCGGAATACCGAGGCTGCCGATCTTATCGATCATCTCCTGTGGCGCGTAGTTGGTGACAAACACCACATCCGGCTTCAGGGCCACCAGCTTTTCCGGGTCGACGTGGGTAAGATCGCCCAGCGTGGCTTTCTGAGTCAATTCGGGGGCCAGACGGGCGTAGCCCTCGCCCAACTGCTGTTTCCAGTTCGCCATCACCCCGACAATTTTGTCGGTGGCGTTCATTTGCACCAGTAGGTTCAGGGTCTGGTGCTGGAGCACCACCACGCGGTCGACCTCATCGGGGATCGTTACCTGACGTCCAGTCTGGTCGGTGATCAGGCGGGATGCCTGAGAAGAGAGGGGCAGTAAAGCCACTATGCCCAGGGTTACGGCTTGCCAAAATCGCTGTTTCATCATGTCCTCGCATTCGTTATGTATTTAATTATACAACGATGCGATTATGCCGTCGTGCCCCTTTTAGAGGTAAAAGGCCCTAACGCAAATCCCTCTCTTTTTTCAACGGCATATTTACAACCATCCAGTAAACTGGCATCAATAATTTCTTTCTTCAGATTATTCGCATGTCAGAAAAGGCGCTGGAACAGCAGATTCAGATTCTCAAAAAGCATAATGCCCGGCTTGCCAGGCTGGCGCGTGACGCCCGCAACAAGCTCAGCGCTGCGCTCGACGGGACGGGTCTCTGTTTATGGCAGCTTGACGTCCCGACCGGGAAGCTCATTATCTATAACCGCCGCTGGGGCTCGATGCTGGGCTATCAGCCCAAAGAGCTGAGCGCGCAGTTTGAGATCTGGCGCGACCATCTGCACCCTGATGACCGGCAGAACGTGCTTGATGCCTTCTACGATCATCTGCACGGCAAAACGCCCTTCTACGAAGCGCTGCACCGGATGCAGCATAAAAACGGCACCGTTACCTGGGTGCTGGATCGTGGCCGCGTTACCGAGTGGGATGAGCAAGGCAACCCGCTGAAGGTGACCGGCACCCACATCGACATGACCAAAGAGAAGCAGTACGAGGAGCAGCTTGCCCTGCTGGCGAATCACGATCCGCTCACCGGCCTCGCCAACCGCCATGCCCTGCTCACGCATTTCGCGCAGCTCAAAGCCCAGGGCCCAATGTGCATTGCCTTTATCGATCTGGATGACTTTAAAACGGTGAACGATACCTTCGGTCATCGCAGCGGCGATGAGCTGCTGATCCAGCTCAGCCAGCGTCTGCGCGATACCTGCCCGCCCGGTGCCGTAGTCGGCCGTCTGGGCGGGGACGAGTTTGTCCTGCTGCTGCCCTTCCCGCTCACCAGTCTGCTGGTGAACAGCACCGCGCACCACTGCCTGAATGCCGCCCTGACGCCGTTCGAACTGGATAACGGCCAGGCGCAGGTGGGGGCCTCGGTGGGGATCGATGAGGTGCAGGAGCAGGATGATTTCGTCAACGCCCTGCGCCGCGCCGACCGGTCGATGTACCAGATTAAGCACACCGGCAAGAATGGCGTGGCGATTGGCCAGACGCTGATCTCGGTCTCCCGCAGCGGAGTCCATTCATGAAAAGCACCCGTCATCAGGATCTGATCCGCCTGCTGGCGGCCTCCGACTGGCTGACAACCGACGCCCTTGCCGCGGAGCTTAGCGTCAGCAAAGAGACGATTCGCCGCGATCTGAAGCAGCTGCAACAGCAGGGCAAAATTGTGCGCCAGCACGGACGGGCGCGGGCCATTCATCCGGATCACCGCGACGGGGGCGAACCCTTTGGCGCACGGCTGAAAAGTCACTACGCCGATAAAGCCGACATTGCCCGCCACGCCCTCGACTGGGTCAGCGAGGGGATGACCCTCGCCCTCGATGCGAGTTCAACCTGCTTTCACCTGGCGCGGCAGCTGCCGGATATCGCCCTGACGGTGTTTACCAACAGCCTGCCAATCTGCCATGAGATGGCGAAGCGCGAACGCATCACCCTGATCTGCTCGGGCGGGACGCTGGAGCGCAAATATCGCTGCTATGTGAATCCGGCCCTGGTGACGCAGCTGAAGGCGCTGGAGATCGACCTGTTTATTTTCTCGTGCGAAGGGGTGGATGAGCAGGGTGTGATGTGGGATCCCACCCCGCACAGTGCCGGGTTTAAGACGCAATTGCTCAGCCGCGCCAGCCAGTCGCTGCTGCTGATCGACAGAAGCAAGTTTCCGCGCGCCAGCGAAGTGAAAATAGGCCACCTCTCACAGGTGACCCAGTTGATCAGCGACGTACCGCTCGCCCGCCGTTAGCTCGCCAGACGGAACTTCTGCACCGAGCGTTGCAGCTCCTCGGTCTGACGCTCCAGCGCGGAGGCCGCGGCCGACACCTGCTCCACCAGCGAGGCGTTCTGCTGGGTCACGCCGTCCATCTGGGTGATCGCCACTCCCACCTGGGAAATACCTTTGCTCTGCTCTTCCGAGGCGGCAGCAATCTGCTTCATGATGGTGGTCACGCCGGTGATGTCGCGCAGCACCGCTTCCATGGTAGTGCCGGTGTCGTTCACCAGTCGGGCCCCGTCTTCCACGCGGGAGACGGAGTCGGCGATCAGCCCCTCGATCTCTTTCGCCGCATTGGCGCTGCGGCTGGCGAGATTACGCACCTCGCCCGCCACCACCGCAAAGCCACGCCCCTGCTCTCCCGCACGCGCCGCTTCCACCGCCGCGTTGAGGGCCAGAATATTGGTCTGGAAGGCGATGCTGTTGATGACGCTGGTGATCTCCGCGATCTTCTTCGAGCTGACGGAGATACCGGTCATGGTGTGAACCACGTTTTCCACCAGCGCCCCGCCCCGGCTGGCGGTGACAGAGGCCACATCCGCCAGCTCGCTGGCCTGACGGGCATTGTCGGCATTGAGCTTCACCGTGGCGGTGAGCTGCTCCATGCTGGCCGCCGTCTCTTCCAGCGCCGCCGCCTGCTCTTCGGTTCGTGATGAAAGATCGTTATTGCCGGAGGAGATCTCCGTGGCACCGCGCCAGATATTCTCGCTGCCGGCGCGGATGGTGCTGACCGCCTCGCGCAGGCTGTCCTGCATCGCCGTCAGCAGCGGCACCAGCTGGCCCACGCAGTTACGGCCAAAGGGGGCAATCGGCTGGCTGAGATCGCCCTGGGCAATCTGACGAAAGTGGTAGCGGAGCTGATCCAACGGTTTCACCAGCATGGCGACCAGGTAACGATCGGCGAACAGCAGGATCAGCAGACCGATAAGGGTCGCGGTGATGATCACCGTGCGGGTGAAGCTGGTGAGGCCGTCAACGGTCACGCGGGTGCGGTCGAGAATGCTGTCGGCGGCTTTATTGAACTGTCCGGCACTGTCGCCAAAGGCGCGGCTCAGCGGCGGGGTAACGTTATTCGCCTGCTGGCGATAGGCGTCGAGATTGCCCTGCTGCGCGAGCTGCATCTGGGGTTTTACGCCGTTCTCCAGCAGCGCCTGCCAGCTGGCGATCACCTGAGAGGAGATCTGCGCATCCATCGGCCCCGGCGACATGGCTTTCATCTCAGCGAGCTTTTTGCTCATGGTGTCCAGCGCCTGCTGGACGGAGGTGAGATCCGCCGTACCGCCTGCCGCCTGCACGTCCATCGCCCGGGTCAGACGGGTGACAAAGCGGAAGTACTGATCGTTGCCCTGGCTGAGCACGGTCATCTGTTTGACCAGTTGACGATCGACGTCATTGCCATCGGCAACGCGCGACAGCGCCCAGGAGCCATACAGCCCAACCCCCGCCCACATTAAACAGAAAATCCCCAGAATCGTCAGCATGACGAACCGGATCGTGAAATTACGAAACACTTGCATAGATATTTCCTTGCCGTGAGGGAGATCTCGTCCGGAGACGAGTATTCCCTTCGTTATCGGCAATAAAATGCGAAGCGATACCCTTTATTGGTTATTTTATAAAACTTTTCATTTCTGTTTAATAAGTGTGGAAATTAAAAAAGGGCATCGATGGCATTACCCCTTAAAATAATCCGCCTTTATATTTCATAATGATGCAAATAAAGAGCATATATCTGCACCCTAATAATAAATAACCTGAACCCGGCATCAGGATCTCTGCCGGGTATTTTCCGGCAGGTTAACTCAAATATTTTTCAAACCATCCCAGGGTTCTTTTCCAGGCTAATTCCGCGGCGGGTTCGTCGTAACGCGGGGTAGAATCGTTGTGGAATCCGTGGTTTACGCCAGGATAGATCCAGGCTTCATACACTTTGCCGTTAGATTTAAGCGCGGCTTCATAAGCTGGCCAGCCCTCGTTAACATTCTTGTCGAGCTCGGCATAATGCAGCAGCAAGGGTGCCTTAATTTTGGCGACGTCTGCTGCCGGAGGCTGGCGGCCATAGAAAGGTACCGCGCAGGCCAGCTCAGGCCAGGCAACCGCCGCAGCGTTAGAGACCCCGCCGCCGTAGCAGAAGCCGGTGATCCCCACCTTGCCCGTGGCATCCGGGTGTTTTTCCATAAACCCGACGGCGGCAAAAAAGTCATTCATCAGCTTCGTGGGATCGACCTTCTGCTGCAGAACCTTCCCCTCCTCATCGTTGCCGGGATAACCGCCCACCGAGCTTAAGCCATCCGGTGCCAGAGCGATGTAGCCCGCTTTCGCTACCCGACGCGCCACATCCTCAATGTAGGGGTTAAGCCCGCGGTTTTCATGCACCACCACCACCGCCGGGACTTTGCCCGTGGCTTTGGCCGGTTTCACCAGATAGCCGCGCACCTGGCCATGGCCGTCCGGCGAGGGATAGGTGATGTACTCGGGCAGAATATCGGGATCGGTAAACTTTACCTGCTCGGCGAGGGCGTAGTTGGGCTTGAGCATATTGAACAGCGCCAGCGCCGTAACGCCACCGACGGCATAGCGGGCAGCCAGGTTGAGGAACTCACGTTTGTTGATTTTGCCGTGAGCGTAATAATCGTAGTAGTCGAGCAATTCCTGAGGAAAGTCTTTGGCGGTCATACGCGTCATCGCATATCTCCATGAATTGTGAACGAACTAAGGATAGAATAGAAACGCTGTTTCGAAAATCAATCACTAAGAAAGGAGACATCATGCCCTGGAACGCCTCTCCGGACCGCTACGAGAATATGCAGTACCGTTATTGCGGGAAAAGCGGCCTGCGCCTGCCCGCCCTGTCACTCGGTCTGTGGCACAGCTTTGGCCACGTCCACGCCCTCGATTCCCAGCGCGCCCTGCTGCGTAAAGCCTTCGACTGCGGCATCACCCATTTTGATCTCGCCAATAACTATGGCCCACCGCCGGGCAGTGCGGAGGAAAATTTTGGCCGCCTGCTGCGCGACGACTTCGCGGCGTATCGCGATGAGCTGATTATCTCCACCAAAGCGGGCTATGACATGTGGCCGGGTCCGTACGGGGCGGGCGGTTCGCGCAAGTACCTGCTCGCCAGTCTCGATCAGAGCCTGAAGCGGATGGGACTGGAGTACGTGGATATCTTCTATTCCCACCGGGTAGATGAAAACACGCCGATGGAAGAGACCGCCTCTGCGCTGGCGCAGGCGGTGCAGAGCGGGAAAGCGCTGTATGTCGGCATCTCGTCCTATTCCCCGGAACGGACCCAGAAAATGGCGGATCTGCTGCGCGAGTGGAAGATCCCGCTGCTTATCCATCAGCCCTCTTACAACCTGCTTAACCGCTGGGTGGACAAAAGCGGCCTGCTGGATACCCTGGAAGCCAACGGCACAGGCTGTATCGCCTTTACCCCGCTGGCGCAGGGGCTGCTGACCGGGAAGTACCTGAACGGCATTCCTGACGGCTCCCGCATGCAGCGCGAAGGCAAAAAGGTACGCGGCCTGACCGAGAATATGCTGACCGAAGCTAATCTGAACAGTCTGCGTTTACTGAACGGGATGGCTGAGGCGCGCGGTCAGACGATGGCGCAGATGGCCCTGAGCTGGCTGCTGAAGGATGAGCGCGTGACCTCGGTACTGATTGGTGCCAGCCGCACGGAGCAGCTGGAAGAGAACGTGCAGGCGCTGAATAATCTGCACTTTAGCGAAGAGGAGCTGCAGCGGATTGACCAGCACGTGGCCGACGGGCAGTTGAATCTGTGGCAGGCGTCATCAGATAAATAACAAAAAAGCCGGGTGGCGCTGCGCTTACCCGGCCTACAAAACCCGGTTTACTTCCGGCTCAGCTTATCCAGATACCCCATCACAAACGCTGACAGCACAAACGTCAGGTGAATGATCACGTACCACATCAGCTTGTTATCCGGGATATTTTTGGCGTCCATAAACACCCGCAGCAGGTGAATCGACGAGATGGCCACAATCGAGGCGGCGACTTTGTTTTTCAGCGACGAGGCATCCATTTTGCCCAGCCAGCTGAGCTTCTCTTTATCGGACGAAATATCCAGCTGCGAGACAAAATTTTCATAGCCTGAGAACATCACCATCACCAGCAGGCCGCCAACCAGGGTCATATCCACCAGCGACAGCAGCACCAGGATCAGGTCGGATTCTGCGATGCTGAAAATATGCGGCAGGACGTGAAAAATTTCCTGGAAGAATTTAATACATAGGGCCACAAGCGCCAGCGAGAGGCCAAAATAGACCGGGGCTAACAGCCAGCGGGAGGCATACATTGCGTTTTCAAAAAAGCGTTCCATAAAGTCCTGTCTGCAAACGAAACCAGCATCCAGTATATCGCAACGCGGCAAAGTGTTTGCAACAACTAAACAACACAGACCCTATACCTGCTCCGGCTTCACGACAGGCCGTTGATATTCCGGCCAAACCAGTACCACCAGCGACGGATAAGCCTCCAGGCTGAACTCGCGGAAACACTGGCGCAGGTTCATTACCTCCAGATCGGAATGCGACACTTTCTCACCATTAAGGCAGCGCTTCTTGATATTGTCGTAATATTTGTAAACCGCCGAGTTAAGATCGCTGCAACGACGCTGCGCCTCAAACAGGTCAGGAATGCTATTTATTTCCACCATATTCATTCGTTTAATTGTGGCATGGAGAAAATCTATATATTCATGATTAACGCGCCAGTACCAAACCGGCGTAATCGCATTCATTAACACAGAAAAATGGTCTTCGCCCTCTTCTTTAGACATGCGCTCTGGTTGGGCAGGGTTGTGCGCGTTCTCTGCGTCGCTGCTTTTATTGAACTCTTTCATCAATAAAAGAACCACGGCGGTAAGCAATAACAAAGTAATGACAGTATAAAAAATGCTGTTCATATAGGCAGGCTCCATTTTTTTTGATTTTAAATTTGCCTCATGTTATTGTCAACGAATCTCACACTCCAGACAACCCCACCCTGTTGAAATTAAAGGAAATATAAAATGTTGCCCGACAATCTGGTTCCGGCTAAGTTTCACATTTCTACCGTGGAACCGACACCACCAGAAGCAGAAAGCAATGCAAATTTCACTAAAGGGAAAAGAACACTCGCGGATTACGCGCCTGAAATATTAATTGGTGTTACCCGTACCGGTAACTCCCGCAATATGTTGCTCGAAGAGCATGACCGCCATATAAAGGACCGGTTATTCCGGGTGGTTAAAATCGAGGTCTTCGCCCGCCTGCTCAATGACCTGCAAGCGGAAGGGGAAATAGATGCGCAGGCACTAAGTCAAATATTGACGGAAAAAACCGATGAGATTAACGAAGCCGGTAATGATATCTGGCTGAATCTAATTACTTGCGAAAAAAACACGCCTATTTTCTATAAGCTAGAGGATGAATAACGTGAAGGATGTTGATAACAACAACGTTTATTTAGCTTTAGATGATAAAAAGAGCGATGAATTTATCTTAGAGCAAAACCTGGCAGCGCTGAAAGAGATTAAAAATGCGGAAATACAACGCATTGCAAAAGAGCTGCTCTCTATTCCGGCGGGCCTGGTGCGCCTGAAATGGCAGAATCGCCGGGAAATTTATCCGTTACAGGTTAAAGAAGAGATCTACGGCGCGACAATTAACGCCATTATGGCGCAGCGGCCAGACTTAAAAGAAAAAATACTGGCCCGCCTCGAAACCAATTATCAGTATTTGCGGGCACGTGAAACTGCCACCCTGCGCGTCACCCGTAAACTGGCCGATGAAGGCTATCGCACCACCAGCGTGACCACCGTTGCGCTGAATGAAGAGGTGCTGGCCGCGAAAGCAACGCCTCCTGCGCAAAAACCGTAACCCCCCGCCAGTTCGTCCCGCTCCGCCTGTTGCTTTTATTTAAGGATTATCCTGAATGATCCTCACTTGCCGGTTGATTCTCCTAAGCTTAAAGCCTGATCACCCACTCAAGGAGAACCTCAATGGCAAATTCCCAGAGCAAAATTCAGGACCCCACCACCCAGTACTACACCGGCGAATACCCCAAACAGAAGCAGCCCGTCCCTGGTGTGCAGAGCAAGATGGATCCGGTGCCGGACTGCGGCGAGAAGAGCTATAAAGGCAGCGGCAGACTACAGGATCGTAAGGCGCTGGTGACAGGGGGCGATTCAGGTATTGGACGCGCTGCCGCCATCGCTTACGCGCGTGAAGGCGCAGACGTCGCTATTAACTACCTGCCCGCTGAAGAAGAGGATGCGCAGCAGGTTAAGCAGCTGATAGAAGAAGCCGGACGCAGAGCGGTGCTGATCCCCGGCGACCTGAGCGATGAAAAATTTGCCCGTTCGCTGGTGCATAAAGCCCATCAGGAACTGGGTGGACTGGATGTGCTGGCCCTGGTGGCCGGCAAGCAGGTGGCGGTCGAGAAGATTGCCGACCTGACAACGGAGCAGTTTAAAGAGACCTATACGGTGAACGTGCTGGCGCTGTTCTGGATAACCCAGGAGGCGTTGCCGCTGCTGCCAGCCGGGGCGAGCATTATTACCACTTCGTCGATTCAGGCCTATCAGCCGAGTCCACACCTGCTGGACTATGCCTCTACTAAAGCGGCGATCCTTAACTTCAGCCGCGGGCTGGCGAAACAGGTGGCCGAGAGCGGCGTGCGCGTCAACGTAGTGGCCCCGGGACCTATCTGGACGGCGCTGCAAATCTCCGGCGGTCAGCCGCAGGAGAAAATCCCGCAGTTTGGTCAGCAGACGCCGATGAAGCGCGCAGGGCAGCCTGCGGAGCTGGCACCGGTGTATGTCTATCTGGCAAGTCAGGAATCAAGCTATGTGACCGCGGAAGTGCACGGGGTGTGCGGCGGGGAGCATCTGGGGTAGTTTAACGCATTGCCCGGTGGCGCTACGCTTACCGGGCCTACAAATAGGCCGGCCGCCACCCGGCAAAAACAAAAACGGCACCTCAAGGGGTGCCGTTATTGTTTATTTCGCGACTGTTTTCTCTTCGCCTACCAGGCCAATCTTCAGGTAACCCGCCTGATGCAGCGTGTCCATTACCTTCATCATGGTTTCGTAGTCGACGGTCTTGTCGGCACGGAAGAAGACGGTGGTGTCTTTCTTGCCGTCGGTCAGGGTATTCAGCGCCGGGATCACCGACTCATCCGTTACCGGATCGTTACCCAGGAACATAGATTTATCGGCCTTCACGGAGAGATAAATCGGTTTTTCCGGGCGCGGCTGCGGCTGGCTGGATGAGGCAGGCAGATTCACCTTCACGTCCACCGTCGCCAGCGGCGCAGCAACCATGAAGATAATCAGCAGAACCAGCATGACGTCGATAAACGGCGTCACGTTGATTTCGTGCATTTCGCCGTTATCGTCCAGATTTTCATTAAGACGCATTGCCATCGCGAATCAACCTAAGTGTAATTTCTGAGCAGAACGGACCGGCTTGACCGCGCTGGCGCTGAGGTCCAGATCGCGGCTTTGCAGCAGCAGAACCTGAGCGGCAACGTCACCGAGGGTCGCTTTGTAGCTGCCGATCATGCGGGCGAAGATGTTATAGATGACCACCGCCGGGATAGCGGCAACCAGACCAATCGCCGTCGCCAGCAGGGCTTCTGCGATGCCGGGGGCCACAACCGCGAGGTTGGTGGTCTGGGTCTGGGCGATGCCGATAAAGCTGTTCATGATGCCCCAGACCGTACCGAACAGACCGACGAACGGCGAAATCGCACCGATAGTCGCCAGGTAGCCGTTACCGCGCCCCATATGACGACCGATGGCCGCAACGCGACGCTCGAGACGGAAGCCGGTACGCTCTTTGATACCTTCGTTATCTTCGCTGCCAGCAGAGAGTTCGAGCTCGTTCTGGGCTTCGTTGATTAACAGGGTGGTCAGGCTTTTGGCCTGGAAGGAAGCGCTCATGTCGCTCGCCTGATTCAGGGTGCGGGCTTCGGCCAGCTGCTGCTGTTCGCGCTTAAGACGGCGCTTGTGCGAAAGCAGCTCCACGCTCTTACTAAAGAAAATAGCCCAGGTGACGACAGACGCCAGAATCAAGCCGATCATCACAATCTTTACTACGATGTCGGCATGATGATACATACCCCAGACGGAGAGATCCGTCTGCATCAAATTATTACCCACTCGCTATCTCCAGGACGCAAATCACAAATTCTGAGCATAATAATATCAAAACAGCGTCGAATTGATAGTAGTTCTCATTAGTATTTACATAGTGCCGTAAATTCGTTTCATTTTCCTTGCGCTTACGCAGGAAAAATTTCCCGGAAACAAATTTTAAAAAATTTTCCGCTGATCCCACCACCCTTCTCGCGACCATTTTTACTTTCATGGTAGTGTGGACGTCCAGACGTATAAAAACAGGTTGGCAAACATGAAAGAGAAACATCTTGATACCACCCTTGTCCAGGCGGGACGCAGCAAGAAATACACCCTCGGCTCGGTAAACAGCGTGATTCAGCGCGCCTCGTCGCTGGTGTTTGATACTGTCGAGGAGAAAAAGCACGCCACCCGTAACCGGGCAAAGGGCGGGCTGTTTTACGGACGTCGCGGCACGCTGACCCACTTCTCGTTACAGGAAGCGATGTGCGAGCTGGAAGGTGGCGCGGGCTGCGCGCTGTTCCCCTGCGGCGCGGCGGCAGTGGCCAATACCATTCTGGCGTTTGTCGAGCAGGGCGACCATATCCTGATGACCAACACCGCCTATGAACCGAGCCAGGACTTCTGTACCAAAATCCTCAGCAAGCTGGGCGTGACCACCGGCTGGTTCGATCCGCAGATCGGCGCGGAGATTGCCGATCTGATCCAACCCAATACCCGGGTGGTGTTCCTCGAATCGCCAGGCTCCCTCACCATGGAAGTGCATGACGTTCCGGCCATTGTAAAAGCGGTTCGTAGCAGAGCGCCGGACGCCATCATCATGATCGACAACACCTGGGCGGCAGGCGTGCTGTTTAAGGCGCTCGATTTTGGTATCGACATTTCAATTCAGGCGGCGACCAAATACCTGATCGGCCACTCGGACGGCATGATCGGCACCGCGGTCTCCAACGCCCGCTGCTGGGATCAGCTGCGTGAAAATGCCTATCTGATGGGGCAGATGGTGGATGCGGATACCGCCTACATGACCAGCCGTGGCCTGCGCACCCTGAGCGTGCGCCTGCGCCAGCATCATGAAAGCAGCCTGCAGATCGCCCAGTGGCTGGCACAGCATCCGCAGGTGGCGCGCGTCAACCATCCGGCGCTGCCGGGCAGCGTCGGGCATGAGTTCTGGCAACGTGACTTTACGGGCAGCAGCGGCCTGTTCTCGTTTGTGCTCAACAAGCGGCTGAGCAATGACGAGCTGGCAAACTACCTCGATAACTTCTCGCTGTTCAGCATGGCCTACTCGTGGGGCGGCTTTGAGTCGCTGATCCTGCCGAACCAGCCAGAGCAGATTGCCGGGCTGCGTCCGGGCGGGGAAGTGGACTTTACCGGCACCCTGATCCGTCTGCATATCGGTCTGGAAAATGTCGAAGATTTGATTGCCGATTTAGAGGCCGGATTTGCGCGTATCGAGTAGCCAGGCGTCTTAAAAACACGCTGCGGACACTTTTCTCCACATTAGGGGCAGAAAAGTCTGATTTGTTGCGCCTGCGATCAAAGCCCGCAGGCGAAATAGGGAGTACAATAGCCCTATATATGCTGTTCCACAGGAAAGCCCATGGCTGTTATTCAAGAGATTATCGCTGCACTCTGGCAACACGATTTTGCAGCACTGGCGGACCCACACGTGGTGGGGATTGTTTATCTGGTAATGTTCGCCACGCTGTTTCTGGAAAACGGGCTACTGCCTGCCTCATTTTTACCGGGCGACAGCCTGCTGCTGCTGGCGGGCGCGTTAATCGGTAAAGGGGTGATGGACTTCGCGCCGACGATGGTGATCCTGACCTCCGCCGCCAGCCTGGGCTGCTGGCTGAGCTATTTGCAGGGCCGCTGGCTCGGCAATACGCGGGTGGTGAAAAGCTGGCTGGCGCAGTTGCCGCATAAATACCATCAGCGGGCGACCTGCATGTTCGATCGCCACGGCCTGCTGGCGCTGCTCGCCGGGCGTTTCCTGGCCTTTGTGCGTACCCTGCTGCCTACCATGGCGGGCATCTCCGGCCTCTCGAACCGTCGCTTCCAGTTCTTTAACTGGCTGAGCGCGCTGCTGTGGGTCGGGGTGGTAACCACCCTCGGCTATGCGCTGAATATGATCCCCTTCGTTAAACACCATGAAGATCAGGTCATGACCTTCCTGATGATCCTGCCGGTATTCCTGCTGGTTGCCGGGCTGGTGGGCACCATCGTGGTGGTGATCCGGAAGAAGTACTGTAGTGCCTGACAGGAACTGCGCCGGGCGGCACTGCGTTTGCCCGGCCTGTAACGTCCTCCCTACCCCTGCATCATCCGGATCCGCGCCGCATCTTCCCCTGGCGTGACCCCGAAGTAGCGTTTGAACTCCCGACTGAACTGCGACGCGCTTTCATACCCCACCCGCAGCGCGGCCGCGCTGGCCTTCATGCCGTCGTGGATCATCATCATCCGCGCCTTGTGCAGGCGATAGCTCTTGAGATATTGCAGCGGCGAGGTGCTGGTCACCGATTTAAAGTTATGGTGAAACGCTGAGACGCTCATATTGGCCTCAGCCGCCAGCTGGTCGACGCTCAGGTTTTCGGTGTACTGGCTCTCAATACGCTTCAATACCCGGCTGATCAGGCTGAAGTGGGTTTGACGGCTGACCAGCGCCAGCAGCGCCCCGCCACCCGGCCCCAGCAGCACGTGATAGAGGATCTCGCGCACAATCTGCTTCCCGAGGATGCGCGCGTCCAGCGGGCGCGCCATCACATCCAGCAGGCGCTCAATGGCGCAGAGGATCTCATCCGTCAGCGTGGCGGAGTTGATCCCGCTGGCCGCCATCGACGGACAAAACAGCTCGTCTTCGCCAATATCCATCAGCAGCTCCTGCAACTGCAGGATATCCACATTTAAACGGATCCCGGCCAGCGGTACGGCTTCTGTCGCGAAGGTTTCACATTCGAAGGGTAAAGGTACTGTCAGAAGCAGATATTCGCGCGGGTCATAGCGGAACACCCGCTCGTTGATATAGCCAATTTTATGCCCGGAAAAGAGAAAAATGATACCCGGCTGGTACATCACCGGGGTGCGGGTACCGGGCTGGGTGCCGTACAGCAGGCGCACGTCCGGCAACAGTGCATCGAGATTCTTTCCATTATCTTTCAGTGTTTTAATTTGCGCCGTTAGCTGAAGGCAGGTTTCATCGCGGTTCATATTTGCTCAATCCGACCAGGGTTTGTGACCGTTGCAGTGTGCGCGGTTTTTCACAGTTTCTCCAGTACCCTGTAGAAATGGGCAAGACAACGGCAGGAATGTGCATTGAGAGGCGAGCCTGCGCTCGCCACAATGGGCACCATCAGTTAGCCCGATATTTTCACCCACCTAAGGGAACGAACAATGAACAATTTCAATCTCCATACCCCGACCCGCATTCTGTTTGGTAAAGACGCCATCGCCGATCTGCGCGAGCAGATCCCGGCCGACGCCCGCGTGCTGATCACCTACGGCGGCGGCAGCGTGAAGAAGAACGGCGTGCTGGATCAGGTCTACAGCGCGCTGGAAGGTCTGGACGTGCGCGAGTTCGGCGGCATCGAGCCAAACCCCTCTTACGAAACTCTGATGAACGCGGTGAAAATCGCCCGCGATGAGCAGATCACTTTCCTGCTGGCCGTGGGCGGCGGTTCGGTGCTGGACGGCACCAAATTTATCGCCGCGGCAGCCCACTACGCTGACGGCATCGATCCGTGGCACATCCTGCAGACCGGCGGCAGCGACATCAAAAGCGCCATCCCGATGGGCTCCGTGCTGACCCTGCCCGCTACCGGCTCCGAATCCAACAAAGGCGCGGTGATCTCCCGTAAAACCACCGGCGACAAGCAGGCCTTCATGAACGAGCACGTGCAGCCGGTATTTGCGGTGCTGGATCCGGTTTACACCTATACCCTGCCGCCGCGTCAGGTGGCGAACGGCGTGGTGGATGCTTTTGTTCATACCGTTGAGCAGTACGTCACTTATCCGGTAAACGCCAAAATTCAGGATCGTTTCGCAGAGGGCATTCTGCTGACCCTGATCGAAGACGGTCCGCTGGCGCTGAAAGAGCCGGAAAACTACGAAGTGCGTGCCAACGTCATGTGGGCCGCGACTCAGGCGCTGAACGGCCTGATTGGCGCGGGCGTGCCGCAGGACTGGGCCACCCACATGCTGGGCCACGAGCTGACGGCGATGCACGGCCTCGATCACGCCCAGACCCTGGCGGTGGTGCTGCCTGCGCTGTGGAATGAAAAACGCGACACCAAACGCGGAAAACTGCTGCAGTACGCTGAGCGCGTCTGGGGGATCACCGAGGGTTCTGACGACGAGCGTATCGATGCCGCTATCGTCGCCACCCGCAACTTCTTCGAGCAGCTGGGCGTGCCAACGCGCCTCTCCGGCTACGGCCTGGACGGGAGCTCCATCCCTGCCCTGCTGGCGAAACTGGAAGAACACGGCATGACGCAGATCGGTGAGCATCACGACATTACTCTCGATGTGAGCCGCCGTATTTACGAGGCTGCTCGCTAAGCGATTTTACGCGCTTACCTTTCGTTTTTCGGCATTTAGGCCAGGCTTAATGCACATACGCCACCAGAGGACTACCTCTGGTGGATGTCCAATGAAGGAGGAAAAATGGCAAACCAAACCGTAATCAAGCTTCAGGACGGCAACGTAATGCCCCAGTTGGGGCTCGGCGTATGGAAAGCCGGTAACGACGAGGTCGTCTCCGCCATTCATAAAGCACTGGAAGTCGGCTATCGCTCCATTGATACCGCGGCGGCCTACAAAAATGAGGACGGCGTGGGCAAAGCGCTGGCCAGCGCTGGCATGTCGCGCGATGAGTTGTTCATCACCACCAAGCTGTGGAACGATGACCAGAAACGTCCGGCGGAGGCTCTACAGGAGAGCCTGGACAAGCTGCAACTCGATTTCGTCGATCTGTACCTGATGCACTGGCCGGTTCCGGCCATCGACCACTATGTCGAAGCCTGGAAAGGGATGATTGACCTGCAAAAAGCCGGGCTGGTGAAGAGCATCGGGGTCTGTAATTTCCAGGTCCACCATCTGCAGCGCCTGATTGATGAGACGGGCGTTGCCCCGGTGATCAACCAGATTGAACTGCACCCGCTGATGCAGCAGCGTCAGCTGCACTCATGGAATGCGACCCACAAGATCCAGACTGAATCCTGGAGCCCGCTGGCACAGGGCGGCGAAGGAGTCTTCGATCAGAAAATTATCCGCGACCTCGCCGACAAGTACGGCAAAACCCCGGCACAGATTGTCATTCGCTGGCATCTGGACTGCGGCCTGGTGGTGATCCCGAAATCCGTTACCCCGTCGCGCATCGCGGAGAACTTCAACGTGTGGGATTTCCGTCTGGATAAAGACGAGCTGGGTGAAATTGCGAAGCTGGATAAAGGCAAGCGTTTAGGGCCGGATCCGGACCAGTTTGGCGGTTAATTGCGTTAAAAAAAACCCCGGCAAGCCGGGGTTTTTTATTTACGCTTTGCGCTTCACGGGCTTCTTCACACTGGAATTACCGTTCGAACGCTGATGCACTATCGGCGTGTGCTTGGTCAGCGCCGGACGGGTATTGCGATTCTGGCGACGCGCTTCGCGCATCTCATCCAGGGTTGGCGCAGGTACCAGGCAGTCGCGACGCGAGCCGATCAGGTGCTTTTTACCCATCTCTTCCAGCGCCTGACGGATCAGCGGCCAGTTAGCCGGATCGTGATAACGCAGCAGGGCTTTATGCAGGCGACGCTGTTTATCCCCCTTCGGCACCACCACATCCTCACTCTTATAGCCAATCTTACTCAGCGGGTTCTTGCCGGTGTAATACATGGTGGTCGAGTTCGCCAGCGGTGACGGGTAGAAGTTCTGCACCTGATCCAGACGGAAGCGGCGCTGCTTCAGCCACAGGGCCAGGTTGACCATGTCCTCATCACGCGTACCCGGGTGGGCAGAGATGAAGTACGGGATCAGATACTGCTCTTTCCCGGCCTGTTTAGAGTAGGTATCGAACAGCTCTTTGAAGCGGTCGTAGCTGCCCATCCCCGGCTTCATCATCTTCGACAGCGGCCCTTCTTCGGTATGCTCCGGGGCAATCTTCAGATAGCCGCCCACGTGGTGAGTCGCCAGCTCTTTGATGTAGCGCGGATCTTCCACCGCGATGTCATAGCGCACCCCGGAAGCGATGAGGATCTTCTTGATGCCCTTCAGGTCGCGGGCGCGACGATACAGGTTGATCGTCGGCTCGTGGTTGGTGTCCATGTGCTCGCAAATGCTCGGATAGACGCAGGAGAGACGACGACAGGTCTGCTCCGCACGCGGCGACTTACAGCGCAGCATGTACATGTTGGCCGTCGGGCCACCCAGATCGGAGATGACGCCGGTAAAGCCCGGTACCGTGTCGCGAATGGCTTCGATCTCGTTAACAATCGACTCTTCGGAACGGCTCTGAATAATGCGGCCTTCGTGCTCGGTAATGGAGCAGAAGGAGCACCCGCCGAAGCAGCCGCGCATGATGTTGATCGAGAAGCGGATCATCTCATAGGCCGGAATACGGCTGTCACCGTATGAAGGGTGCGGCACGCGCTTGTACGGCAGGGCAAAGACGCTGTCCATCTCTTCAGTGGAGAGCGGGATCGCCGGCGGGTTGACCCAGATATAGCGCTCGCCGTGCTTTTGCATCAGCGCGCGGGCACAGCCCGGGTTGGTTTCGTGGTGCAGAATTCGGGAAGCGTGAGCGTAAAGCACTTTGTCAGCTTTAACTTTCTCAAAGGACGGCAGCAGCACGTAGGTCTTTTCCCACGGCTTTGGACGCGGCGGCTGCACGGTGATGGCTTTGGCTTCGGCTTTCTTCGGCTCAACCGGTTTGTTATCCGCACACGGCAGATCGTCGCCGTACGGGTGCGGGATCGGGTCGATTTTGCCCGGCATGTCGATGATACGGGAGTCCACCCCGCTCCAGCCCGGCAGGGCCTCTTTCACCATGATGGCGGTGTTACGCACGTCGCGGATGTTGCCTACCGGCTCGCCCTGGGAGAGACGGTGCGCCACTTCCACCAGCGGACGCTCGCCGTTGCCGAAGATCAGCATGTCGGCTTTGGAGTCCACCAGCACCGAACGGCGCACGGTATCAGACCAGTAGTCGTAATGGGCGGTACGGCGCAGGCTCGCCTCGATGCCACCCAGGATGACCGGCACGTCTTTCCATGCTTCTTTGCATCGTTGGGTGTAGACGAGAGTGGCGCGATCCGGACGCTTGCCGGCCACGTTATCTGCGGTGTAGGCGTCGTCGTGACGCAGTTTGCGGTCGGCGGTATAGCGGTTGATCATCGAGTCCATGTTGCCCGCGGTGACGCCGAAGAACAGGTTCGGTTTACCGAGGCGCATAAAGTCCTCTTTGCTGTTCCAGTCCGGCTGGGCAATGATCCCGACGCGGAAGCCCTGGGCTTCAAGCATGCGTCCACAGATCGCCATGCCGAAGCTCGGGTGATCGACGTAGGCATCGCCGGTCACCAGAATAATGTCGCAGCTGTCCCAGCCGAGTTGGTCCATCTCTTCACGAGACATCGGCAGGAACGGCGCCGGTCCAAAGCAGGCCGCCCAGTACTGGGGCCAGGAGAAGAGGTCACGATCCGGCTGGATCAGGGAAATTGCGCTCATAATGCTTCCGAAGAAAAAATAGACAAAAGGAGCGGGATTATACGCTGGATCATTGTGGGAAATGAAGGAGTATTGTGCGTAGATATTATTGCCCGGTGGCGCTGCGCTTACCGGGCCTACGGGGCATGTAGGCCGGGTAAGGCGAAGCCGCCACCCGGCAAAACTTACGGTGCCGGATTGATTAACATTTGTCCTACGGAGCCCCTGTCCATCATCTCCAGCGTCTGGCTGTGGAACAGGAACGGGAAGTGCGGCCAGGAAGGCTGACCGTAATAGACCAGCAGTTCCACCTGTCCGTCGACCCAGACGGTATCTTTCCAGCCCCGGTCTTCCGGGAACGGCATCGCCCCGTTGACGTTACGCACCAGGAACCGCACCCCTTCAATATGGAACGCCTGCGGCATGTCGGCACGCACCGTCCAGCGCTCCCAGGTGCCCTGCTGGGCGGTAATATCAATGCGGTTTACATCCCACAGTTGGCCGTTGATGCCCGGATCGTCGCCGAGGCTGATATCCCGGGTACGCACCGGCGTCCCGCTCAGGATTTCCTCCGGCAGCAGGCGCATCGGTAGGGTGTCGGTCACCAGCGGCAACAGGCCGGTGGGACGCAGGGTCAATACCAGAGTCGAGACCAGAATGCTGGACGGTTCAAAGAAGCCGCGCAGACGGTCAACGATGCCCGCCGCCTCACCGCAGGTGATGGAGACTTCATCGCCGTTGGTCATATCCACCAGGATTTCGCGTCGCTCGCCCGGGGCCAGCGCCAGCTGCTTCACCGGCACCGGAGCGGGTAAGAAGCCCTGATCCCCGGCAATCACGTGCAGCGCCCGGCCGTCGCTCATCTGTAACTGATAGCGGCGCGAGTTGGAGGCATTCAGCAGGCGCAGACGCACCCAGCCGCGTGACACCTCGACATACGGGCTCTGCGCGCCGTTCACCAGCAGCGTGTCGCCGACAAAGCCCCCGCTGCCCGGCTCGCTGTACTCCGGCGTACCGAAGTTATCCAGCCGCTTGTCCTGAATGATGATCGGGAAGTCATCGACCCCGTAGTGATTGGGGATCGGCAGGGATTTGCTGATCTCATCTTCCACCAGCCACATCCCCGCCAGGCCGGTATAGACCTGCTGCGCGGTGCGGTTTGGCGTATTGGCGTGATACCAGAGGGTGGCGGCGTTCTGGCGAACGGGCAGAACCGGCGCCCAGTCGGCGCTCGGGGACATCATGCGCGGCGCGCCGCCCAGCAGCGGGCCCGGCACCTGCAAACCGCTGATGGTCATGGCGACATTCTCCGCCAGGCGGTTGCTGTAGATCAGTTTGACGTCATCGCCGCTCCAGACGCGCACGGTCGGGCCGAGGTAGCGTCCGTTGACGCCCCAGACGTTCGCCCGCGTGCCCTGGGTGAACGACCAGTGGGTACGCTGTAACGTCAGGAACAGCGGCTGGCCGCGACGGGATTCGAGTAACGGCGGGATGGGCAGCGGCTGCTGCTGCCCGGCGGCGTTTGCCCTCAGCGGAACCGCACCTGCACAAAGGGCGATACCCGATGCCTGAATAAACTGACGGCGACTGAGTGACATATTAGCTCCATGTATAAACGTACTGACAACGCGGGAATTCGTTTTCCCTTCAAGCCGGCTTAAACCCTGCCAGCGGCTTCGCGCTCTGCGACTTCTTTATCGAGCTCAGCGATTTTATTCAGCATTAATTCGCGGCAGTGGGCCGCCAGCTCGCGCACCTGATCTTTGCCATATTGACTGACATCGACCGGCGGCAGCATCTCGACAATCACCAGGCCGTTACGCAGGCGGTTGAGGTTTATCTTATTCGATGTGTTGGAAACACACACCGGAATAATAGGAACACCTGCCGCAATTGCGGCGTGAAACGCGCCAGTTTTAAACGGCAGCAGGCCACGACCCCGGCTGCGGGTCCCTTCCGGGAACATCCAGATGGAAATTTTGCGCTTTTTGAAGTGGTTCACCACCTCAGCGATAGTGCCGTGCGCTTTGGCGCGGTTGTTACGGTCGATCAGCAGGTTGCCGGTCAGCCAGTAGAGCAGGCCGAAGAACGGCACCCACAGCAGGCTCTTTTTGCCCACGGTCACGGTTGGCGGCTGGACGATTTTGGCCGCGGTGACCATATCGTAGTTGTTCTGATGGTTACCGATATAGATAGCGTTGCCATAGTTCTCTGCCCCTTCCGGCAGACGCGTTTCTACTTTCAGACCAAACAGCGGCCCCAGACGGGCAAACATGTGGCCAAAGGTGGCAACGTGCTTTGGATTACGCGGGCTGAACAGGCAGTAAATACAGCCGAAAACACAGACCAGAATGCAGTAAATAACGGCAAGAATGGAACGAACAATTAATAGCATAGCGACCTCAAAAACCCCTGACAGCTGACGATTATACTGCAACTGTAAGCGGGTAACTCTTTTGTTTTTATAACGGATGTTTTTCGCGAGACCCCCTCCTGAACGGAGGGGGGGAGGCATTGTTACGCTTCGTTATCGCTCGCATTGCCGCGGTTCGGAGAGTCGATCTCCACGCGGTCAATGCGTTGCAGGCCGCGCATCAGTGAACCGCGACGTCCGCGCTCGCCAACCACCTTCTGCAGCTCTTCCGGACGCAGTTTGATCTTACGCTTGCCGACATGAATGGTCAGGGTGCTCTGCGGCGGCAGCAGGAAGAGATGCGCCAGGCCATCTTCGCCTTTTGCCGCTTCCGCTGACGGGATACTGATGATCTTGTTGCCCTTCCCTTTCGACAGCTGCGGCAGATCGCTGACCGGGAACATCAGCATCCGGCCTGCGGCAGAGATTGCCAGCAGCATGTCGCTCTCGTCCTCAATCACCAGTGGCGGCATAACGTGCGCGTTATCCGGCAGGCTAATCAACGCCTTGCCCGCGCGGTTACGCGACACCAGATCGTTAAAGGTACAGATAAAGCCGTAGCCCGCGTCGGAGGCCAGCAGCAGCTTCTGCTCGTCGCCTTCCATCAGCATATGCTCAACCGTCGCCCCCGGCGGCAGCGTCAGCTTGCCGGTGAGCGGCTCGCCCTGCCCGCGCGCCGACGGCAGCGTGATAGGATCGATGGCGTAGCTGCGCCCGGTGGTATCGATAAAGGCCACCGGCTGGTTGCTCTTGCCCTTCACGGCGGCTTTGAAGCTGTCGCCCGCTTTGTAACTCAGGCCCGGGGCGTCGATGTCGTGGCCTTTGGCGCTACGCACCCAGCCGCTCTGAGAAAGGACGATGGTCACCGGCTCGGACGGCTGCATGTCATGCTCGCTCATCGCCTTCGCTTCTTCGCGCTCGTGCAGCGGAGAACGACGGTCGTCACCGAAGGCATCGGCGTCCGCCTGCAGCTCTTTCTTCAGCAGGGTGTTCATCTTGCGTTCGGAGGCGAGGATCGCCTGCAGCTGATCGCGCTCTTTTTCCAGCTCGTTCTGCTCGCCGCGGATCTTCATCTCTTCCAGCTTGGCGAGATGGCGCAGCTTCAGCTCGAGGATCGCTTCGGCCTGGGTTTCGCTGATGCCAAAGCGCGACATCAGCGCGGGCTTCGGTTCGTCCTCGGTACGGATGATCTCAATCACTTCGTCGATATTGAGGAACGCCACCAGCAAACCTTCAAGGATATGCAGGCGCTTAAGCACTTTCTCCAGACGGTGGTTCAGACGACGACGCACCGTATCGCGGCGGAAGGTCAGCCACTCGGTGAGGATCTCCAGCAGGTTTTTCACCGCCGGACGCCCGTCGAGGCCGATCATGTTCAGGTTGATACGGTAGCTTTTTTCCAGATCGGTGGTGGCGAACAGGTGGTTCATCACCGGCTCCATGTCCACGCGGTTGGAACGCGGCACGATCACCAGACGGGTCGGGTTTTCGTGGTCGGATTCATCGCGCAGGTCATCCACCATCGGCAGCTTTTTATTGCGCATCTGGGCGGCGATCTGCTCCAGCACTTTCGCGCCGGAAACCTGGTGCGGCAGCGCGGTGATCACCACTGCGCCGTCCTCTTTGGTCCATACCGCGCGCATGCGCACGGAGCCGCGCCCGTTCTGGTAGATTTTGCGGATTTCCGCCCGGGAGGTGATGATTTCCGCTTCGGTCGGGTAGTCCGGCCCCTGGACGATATCCAGCAGCTCATCCAGCGAGGTTTTCGGCTGTTCAATCAGGGTGATGGCCGCTTTCGCCACTTCACGCAGGTTGTGCGGCGGAATGTCCGTCGCCATCCCCACGGCAATGCCGGTGGTGCCGTTCAGCAGGATGTTCGGCAGACGCGCAGGCAGCATTTTCGGCTCCTGCATCGTCCCGTCGAAGTTCGGTACCCACTCCACGGTGCCCTGGCCCAGCTCGCTGAGCAGTAGTTCGGCATATTTAGAGAGACGGGATTCGGTGTAACGCATCGCCGCGAAGGACTTCGGATCGTCCGGCGCGCCCCAGTTCCCCTGGCCGTCGACCAGCGGATAACGGTAAGAGAACGGCTGGGCCATCAGCACCATGGCTTCATAACAGGCGCTGTCGCCGTGCGGATGGTATTTACCCAGCACGTCACCCACGGTACGGGCGGATTTTTTAAACTTGGCGCTGGCGTTCAGACCCAGCTCAGACATCGCATACACGATGCGGCGCTGAACGGGTTTCAGCCCATCACCGATAAACGGTAACGCCCTGTCCATGATGACGTACATGGAGTAGTTCAGGTAGGCGTTTTCCGTGAATTCATGTAGCGCGAGGCGCTCTGCCATATCGCTCATTAAATGGGATTCCTCAACTCAGAAACCAGTTGGTTTCAGGCAATATTGCCGCAGATACTACCTCATCTGGCGAGTCGAGTCACAAAGAAAAAGGGCCGCTCTGGCGGCCCCTTTGCGGGTTATTTATTCAGCTTGATAACCTGTTTGACGTCGATTTCGAAATCGTTCCACTCTTTGTCGACCTTACCCTGCAGCTCAACCTTATCCTGCGGGGTGACGGTCACGCCGTTCCAGCGCTTGTGGTCAATCTCTACCACCACCGTACCGCTCTCATCCCGGAAGGTGTAGCGGTCATCGGACAGGCGCTCGGTGATGTTGCCGCGCAGTTTTACCCAGCTGTCGTCCTTCTGATCCTTGACCTTCTGCGCCGTGGTGAGGTTGGCGTCGTTATCGACAAAACCGCCCTGCTGGGTTTGCGTCTGGGTTGCCGTCGCCGACGGGCCGTTAAACCCGCCCTGAGCCGCAAAAACCGGCGCAGTGGTGATCATCATGATGGCAGCAATAGCAGCGAATTTTTTCATCTTAACTCTCCCTTTAATGTCGTTTCGCAGTCCATTAAACAGGGTAAACCTTAACAACTTCTTAAGCGGAAAATTTAAATTTTTTTACTGTACAGCCGAAGGTTAGAGAGGGTTTACTGGCCGCAACAGGGAGGGAACATGCGCATTTTACTGGTAGAAGACGACAAGCTGATAGGCGACGGTATTAAGGCCGGGCTGACGAAACTGGGCTTTAGCCTGGACTGGTTTACCGAGGGCGAAACCGGCAGAGCGGCGCTCTACAGCGCCCCCTATGATGCCGTGGTGCTCGACCTGACCCTGCCCGGCATCGACGGGCTGCAGATCCTGCGCGAGTGGCGGGAACAGGGCCGCAGCGAGCCGGTGCTGATCCTCACCGCGCGGGATGCGCTCGACCAGCGCGTCGAGGGGCTGCGCCTCGGGGCCGACGATTACCTCTGCAAACCCTTTGCGCTGATCGAAGTGGCCGCCCGCCTTGAGGCCCTGGTGCGCCGCAGCCACGGGCAGGCGCGCAGCGAACTGCGTCACGGGGGCGTGACGCTCGATCCGACTCGTCTGGTGGCCAGCCTCAACGGCGACACCCTGGTGCTCAAGCCGAAAGAGTTCGCCCTGCTGGAGCTGTTGATGCGCAATGCGGGCCGCGTGCTGCCGCGCAAGCTGATTGAAGAGAAGCTCTATACCTGGGACGACGATGTCTCGAGCAACGCCATCGAAGTCCACGTTCATCATCTGCGCCGCAAGCTCGGCAGCGATTTTATCCGCACCGTGCACGGCATCGGTTATACCCTGGGTGACGCATGAAACTGACCCAACGCCTCAGCCTCAAGCTGCGCCTGACGCTGCTGTTCCTGCTCCTGTCGCTGACGGCGTGGTTTGCCGCCAGCCTTGTCGCCTGGCACCAGACCAGCGACAAGCTCGATAAGCTGTTCGACACCCAGCAGATGCTGTTTGCCAAAAGGCTGCTGACCATGGATCTGGATGAGATCCGCGCCCCGCAGCGGATGCGCGAGGTGCCGAAAAAGGCGAAACACGGGCATCTGGATGACGATGCCCTGGCCTTTGCCATCTTCACCCCCGACGGCAAAATGGTGCTCAACGACGGTGAAAACGGGCGCGATATTCCGTATCACTATCGCCGGGAAGGCTTTGATAACGGCCAGCTCAACGACGATAACGACGAATGGCGCTTCTTATGGCTCACCGCGCCGGACGGCAAGTACCGGGTGGTGGTTGGCCAGGAGCGGGAGTACCGCCAGGAGATGGCCCTGGAGGTGGTCAGATCGCAGCTCACGCCGTGGCTGGTGGCCCTGCCGGTAATGCTGCTGTTGCTGATTGTCCTGTTGAGCCGCGAACTCTGGCCACTGAAAAAGCTGACCCAGACCCTGCGCGCCCGCTCCCCGGATGCCACCGACCGGCTGGCGACGCACGGCGTGCCTGTGGAGGTTCGCCCCCTGGTGGACGCCCTGAATCAGCTTTTCACCCGTACCCAGCAAATGATGGCCCGGGAGCGCCGCTTCACCTCAGATGCCGCCCACGAGCTGCGCAGTCCGCTGACCGCCCTGAAGGTGCAGACCGAGGTGGCGCAACTGTCGCTGGACGACCCGCAGGCGCAGGCGAAAGCCCTGACCCAGCTGCACACCGGCATTGACCGGGCCTCGCGGCTGGTGGAACAGCTCCTGACGCTGTCGCGCCTGGATTCGCTGGACAATCTGGACGATGTCGAAACCCTGAACATGGCCGATCTACTCCAGTCGGCGGTGATGGAGTGCTATCACCCGGCGCAGCAGGCCGGGATCGACATTCGCCTGACCATCAACGACCCACTGATCACCCGCCCCGGGCAACCCTTACTCCTGAGCCTGCTGGTGCGTAACCTGCTGGATAACGCCGTGCGCTACAGCCCGCGCGGCAGCCGGGTGGAGGTGACACTCGACACCCACAGCTTTACCGTGCGCGACACCGGTCCGGGCATTGCCCCCGAGGCTCTGGCGCGGATCGGAGAGCGTTTTTATCGTCCGCCCGGTCAGGATCAGACCGGCAGCGGCCTGGGGCTGTCGATTGTGAAGCGCATCGCCACGCTGCACCGGATGAGGGTCACGCTCGGCAACGGGCAGAATGGTGGATTTGAAGTCAGGATCGGCTGGTAAGGTATTATTGCTGTTTCAGCAAAAGACTTTGCACATTTTGCTAATTTCACCGCACCGCTGTCGCGCGTAGAATGGCCCTCAGACTCGCTACTCTGAGGACAACTTAATGAGCAATATCCTGATTATCAACGGCGCGAAAAAATTCGCCCACTCTAATGGCCAACTGAATGACACCCTGACCGAGGTCGCGGACGGCTTCCTGCGCGACGCCGGGCATGATGTTAAGGTCGTGCGCACCGACGGTGAGTACGATATCCAGGCCGAAGTGCAGAACTTCCTCTGGGCCGACGTGGTGATCTGGCAGATGCCTGGCTGGTGGATGGGCGCGCCATGGACCGTGAAAAAGTACATGGACGACGTCTTTACCGAAGGCCACGGCGCGCTGTATGCCAGCGACGGTCGCACCCGCTCTGATGCGTCGAAGAAATACGGCTCCGGCGGCCTGATCCAGGGGAAAAAGTACATGCTCTCCCTGACCTGGAACGCGCCGATGGAAGCCTTTACCGAAGAAGATCAGTTCTTCCACGGCGTGGGCGTTGACGGTGTCTACCTGCCGTTCCATAAGGCCAACCAGTTCCTGGGAATGGAGGCGCTGCCAACCTTTATCACCAACGACGTGATTAAAATGCCGGATGTGCCACGCTATATCGCAGAATATCGCAAGCATCTCGCGGAAATTTTTGCTTAACTGTTGGCATGTTATCAGGAGAAATGACCATGCTTACCGTTATTGCTGAAATTCGCACCCGTCCTGGGCAACATCACCGTCAGGCGGTGCTGGATCAGTTCGCAAAAATTATCCCAACCGTTCTGGAAGAGGCAGGCTGCCACGGCTACGCGCCGATGGTGGACACCGCCGCAGGCGTCAGCTTCCAGACTACCGCCCCGGACTCCATTGTGATGGTTGAGCTGTGGGAAACCGTGGCCCACCTCGAAGCCCACCTGCAGACTCCGCACATGAAAGCGTGGAGCGAGGCGGTGAAAGGGGATGTTCTGGAAACGCATATCCGTATTCTGGAGAACGGGGTTTAACCTCCGCAGTATCGCCGGGCGGCACTGCGTTTGCCCGGCCTACGGTCTTGTAGGCCCGGTAAGCGTAGCGCCACCGGGCAAAACAGAAGCCCGGTACGCACAGCGCTACCGGGCTTTTTTTATCACCTTAAAGCGCACCTGCTATGCTTATTCCTGATTTCATTGTTATCTGGAGGAAGGAATGGGAATTTTTAACTTCGTTAAAGAAGCAGGTGAAAAGCTGTGGGACAACCTGACCGATCACAAAGGTCAAAGCGATAAAGTCTCGGAGCATCTTAAGAAGCTCAACATACCGGGTGCCGACAAGGTGCAGGTCAACGTCAATGACGGTAAGGCCGTGGTGACGGGTGACGGGCTGACCCAGGAGCAGAAGGAAAAAATCCAGGTCGCGGTGGGGAACATCGCGGGCGTCAGCGAGGTGGAGAACACCATCACCGCCACCGACACCCAGCATGAAGCCACCTACTACACGGTTAAATCGGGCGATACCCTGAGCGCCATCTCCAAAACCGTGTACGGCGATGCGTCGAAATACAACAAAATCTTTGAGGCCAACCGCCCTATGCTCTCCAGCCCCGATAAAATTTATCCGGGCCAGACGCTGCGTATTCCAGAGGCGTGATCCCCAGGCCCGGTAAGCATTGCGCCACCGGGCTTTTCTCTTACCAGTACAGTTTCCAGCTCTGGGTAAAACGCACCAGGGCTTCAACGTAGAAGTAGTCCCCCCAGCTGGCGCACTCATCCACGCCTTTATTGCTGGCGAGGTGATAGACCGAATGCTTCAGCAGGCCGTTGCCCTTCTCCTCTTTGCCCATCAGATAGTGCTTCGTCAGCGAGGACATGATCCCTTTCGCCCACGCCAGATAGCGCTCGCGATCCGGGTCGGTCACCGGCAGATGTTTCACCAGCTCCAGCAGGCCGCAGACCGCAATGGCCGCCGACGAGGAATCACGCAGGGCGTCGGTGCCCACCAGGGCCAGATCCCAGTGGCAGACGTGATCCTCCGGCAGGCGGTTGAGGAAGTAGTTAGCCAGACGCTTCGACAGGGCGATCATCGTCGCGTCGCCAGTATAGATGTAGCTCAGCAGGAAGCCGTAGATCCCCCAGGCCTGGCCGCGCGACCAGCAGGAGTCATCCGCATAGCCCTGCTGAGTATTGCCGTAGCGCGGCGCGCCGGTAACCACGTCCATATAGTAGGTGTGGAAGGTTGAGGCATCTTCGCGGATGAGATACGTCGCCGCCTGCATCACGTGGGCTTTAGCGGCCTCGGCAAAGCGCGGATCCCCGGTCTGCTCGGTCGCCCAGTAGAGCAGCGGCAGGTTCATGTTGCAGTCGATGATCATCCGCCCGGCCTGCTCGGGATCCGCCAGATCGCCCCACGCCTGGATGATCTTCGCTTTCTCGTGGAAGCGCTCGAGCAGCGCTTCGGCGGCCAGCAGCGAGAAGCCGCGCGCCTCGCGGCTACCGGTCAGCCGCCAGTCCGCCACGCAGGAGAGCGTGTAAAGGAAGCCGAGATCGTGGGTGTTGGTGTCGTTGCGCCCGGCGATGCGCAGGCCAAACGAGCGGGTGTGTTTCTCAGCCATGGCGCGGAATTTGTCGTCACCGCTCATCTCCCACGCCAGCCACAGCTGCCCGGTCCAGAAGCTGGTGGTCCACTCGACGTTGTCCGTCAGCGGGTAATACCCGTCCTTACAGGTTTCCGCCGGAAATTTGTCGCCGAACGCCGTTAAATGACGGCTAATCAGGTCGAGGACGTGGCTGCGCGCCGTGCTTAATTCATCGCTAAAGGCGCGCTCATCCACGGGGGCGGGAATATCGGCCAGACGTTCCTCGGTGATGTGACGTAACATAATTCGATTCCTTCTTTGACGGCGTAAATTAGTGATGTTCTGCAACGTTCAGCGTTTTAGCGCCGCGCCATTTGCTCTGGCAGGCGGATAAGGTAAACGCAGAAATCAGGGTAAAGGTCAGCGCCGTGGCGCCCATGATGATATAGGTCTGCTCAAAGCCGATGCGGTCATACATATATCCGGCCGGGGACGACACCACCACGTTGCCGACGTAGAGCATCGCCTGATAGCCCAGCAGATACATGGTGGCGTTGACGCGCTTATCGAAATGCTCGGCGATATATTTAAATACCGACACCAGCAGGAGGCAGATCTCCAGGCCGTACAGCGGCTTGAGGATCGAAATTAACAGGTGGGAGTCGCACATCCCGGAGATAATTAACCGCGCCCCGACAATCAGGCCGACAATTAATAGCCCGCGTTTGGCACCGATAAAATTCACGAACAGCGGGATCACCATGTACATGACGAATTCCATCCCCGACTGCACGGTACCCAGATAGCCAAACACCGCGTTCCCCTGATGAACATCATCGAAGAAGGTGACGAAATAGCGGGAGAACTGCTGCTCGGCGATAAACATCATCCACGCCACGCCCGCCACGTACAGGCAGAAGGCCCAGAATTTGCGGCTGCGCAGCAGGGCATAGACATCCGCCGGGGCGATTTTCTCTTTGGTCAGCACTTCACCGGCATGGGCCGAATTAGTGTTTACCTTCAGGCTCAGCAGGACGATAAGCATGATCACCGACGCCACGCTGCCCATAATAAAATTGTAGGACGGGGAGAGGTTAAACAGCAGGCCGGAGAACGAAGAAGCCACCGCCCAGCCGAGGGATCCCCACATGCGGATCTGCCCAAACTCCATGCCGTTCAGGCGGCTGAAACGGTCAGAATAGGATTCGCACGCCGCCACCCCCGCATACCAGGCGAAGCTTAAATAGAGCGCGCCGATAATAATCCCCAGCATGGTGTTGGACATTAACAGCGGCTGATAAACATAAATAAAGAACGGCGCCATCAGGGCGGACATTGCCACCACAAAATAGAGCAGGTATTTGCTCATGCCGATCTTATCCAGAATATAGCCGTAGATCGGTTTGAGAATAACGGAGAAGATGCCGTTCACCGCAAAGACGGTGCCGATCACCGACCCGCTGAGATTGGCTTTTTGGCCGAGCCAGATTGCCAGCAGGCCAATACTCGCCGACCAGGTAAAGAAATAGAGAAAGATAAAACTGCTGATTTTGTAATATTCAGTTTTGTTATTCATACCATCCTCGCCGGTATCCAGGGTAAGGGCTTTATAAAATGAACGACAGCTGACGTTCGCTTCCAGGGGCGCGGATCGCGACCTGGTTATGGGTGATGTCCAGTTGTGGGCTTTCCGCCCTGTTTTTATTCAGTGCAGACGCGGTTACCGCGCAGCAGAGCCAGCTTTCTCCCTGCGGGATGGTGCTGGTCAGCAGCGGAATGGCGGCGCATTCGGCAAACATGATGCTGCTGTTCGGCGGCGTCACTACGCAGTCCGGTTGGCGGGTGATGTCTGGTGAGAGATCGACAATGGCGCTGCTGCCGTTATCAGCCATCAGGTAACTGCCGCGCCCCACAAGCTGCGGCTCGGTTTTCATCACCGCAAACCCGCCTTCGACCGTTTGTAAGGTGCGCGCGCTGTTGATGCGGTGCAGGCGCAGATGCCACTCGCCGAAGGGCACCAGCCAGGTATCAATGTGAACGTCATGCCACGGCGACCAGCGCGAGAAGATGTAGTTCTCATCGACGCGCACCTCCTCGCACTCACGACGGCCGCGGAAGTAGTTGTCGCCATCGGCCAGCAGCAGCATGGAATCGCAGGCAGCGTGCTTGAGGCCAAAACGCCCGCGCTCGATGGTGAAACCAAAGCGGCTGGAGTAGGCAAATTTGGTGTATTTCGCCTCGGTGTTGACGTAGTTGTTCAGCTCCAGCTGCCCGGCGGTAAGCATCGTCACATGATCGGTGTGGATCAGGATCTGCTGGGCATGGGGGATGACGCGCTTTTCGGCAAGCCGGGGCAGCGGCTGCTCGTCGGCCTGCCAGAACGGATGGCTCTCCGGCAGGGCCAGGATCAGGTATGTTTTCAGCGCCCAGTAGGGCGAGCCGGGGGCGTTATAGTCCTCGCACATCGCCAGATTTGGATACGCAAACCCAAGGGTCAGGATCCCGTCGCGATCGGTTATCGGCTGCTGCTGCCACCAGCGCAGATGGCGCAGGATAATCCCCTTCACGATGCCCGGCGTGAACACCTCCAGCCCGGAGAAGGCCACCGCGCTCCAGAAAGCGACCATCGCGAAGCGGTAGGTCAGGCTGCGGCCAAAGGGCACCGAAGCACCGTCGGCGGCAGACATATAGATAAAGTCTTCGGCAAACAGACGCGAACGCTGGCGCAGCACCTCCGCCCGGGCCTCATCACCGCTGATAGTGGCGTAGATCAGGCCGTAGAAGTGAAACGCCATCGAGATGTAGTAATCCTTTGGCCGACCCGGACCGTCGGAGTACCAGCCCTCCCCCAGATAGTAGGCATCCATCATCACGAAGCGGCGATCGATAGCCTGCTGGTCATACGGCAGCCCGGCACGCTTAAAGCCGAGCTGCACCATGATGGCGAAATAGTTCCAGTTGCTGTCCGGCATCTGGGCGTCGGTGATCTGATTCAGCCAGGCGTGCAGATTCATCAGCTCGCGTTCGCTAAACCGCTCCGTGAGTCGGTCCTGCAGCAGCGCCAGCCCGAGGCCATAGGCCGCCATCTCCACCAGCCGCTGATCGTAAGGCCCGGTTTCGCCCCAGTAGCCTGCGCTCTGCGGGTCGGTGCCCTGCTTAATGGCGGCGATGTATTTATCGCTGAACGGCGTGGTATCGCCTGCGGCCATCAGCGGAAACAGCCCCCACAATACCCGGGAGAGCCCCTCCATCTGCGCCACCTCCGTGGCGTAGTGGGCGCTGGTGTCACCCAGCGAAAAGCGGGAGCTGCCCGTCGGGAACTGGGTATCCACCGCTGCCAGCAGGGTGTTCAGCGCCGCCACCAGATCCTGGCGGGATGACAACGGATTTGATTTTTCTTTGTTTGCCGCGCACATAGGCTGGTCCTCGTAATCAACTGCGGCAAAGAATAGTTAATCCGCGAGGGGCAGAAATGTTACCCGGGTCACAGGAGTGAGAGATGAATAAACCCGCAGTTGAGGAAATTTAAAAAGGTGGTTTATAAAGAGGCAGGAAAAGGGAAAAGTTGAGTTTTATTGCACTATGCGTGAGACACCCACGGCGGAACGCCTTGAGCTGATTACCCTGAACGACGCCATCGTGTCGTTCAGTCGCCTGTTCGCCAACACCGTGCGCTACCACCACTGGCACCAGTGTCTGGAAATTCTCTATGTCGAAGAAGGGTTTGGCGTGGCGATTGTCGATAATCGCCACTACACAATGCGCCCGGGACGGCTGTTTTTCTTTCCGCCCTTTACCCTGCACAAGGTGATGGTCGATCCCCAGGCCGAGGCCAACTACCGCCGCACCATTATTCATCTCGATCAGCATGCGGTTCTGAAGGCACTGCGCGACTTCCCCCAGACCCAGCAGCGGCTGCAGAAGCTGTCCCAGCGCGGAGGCGAAGCCTGGGTGGCGGATATGGCGCACTGCCACAGCCATCTCGATCATCTGTTCAGCTGTTACCCGCCGCCGATGAACAGCGAGCGCGTCGCCAGCCTGCTGATTGGGCTGTTTGCCATGCTGCCACACGATGACGAAGGCCAGCCCGGCAACAGCCAGGGCATCGCCAGCCAGGTGATGTTCTGGCTGGACGAGCATTACCAGCAAAAATTCAGCCTTGATGCGCTGGCAGAGGAGCTGGGGAAATCCCGCAGCTACGTGTCACGGAAATTCCATGCCGAAACGGGAGAGAAAATTCACGATTACCTGAATACGTTGCGCCTGCGGAAAGCCTGCGAAAGTTTGCTGCACTCAGAGGCGAGCGTGCGGGAGATCGCCGCGCGGGTAGGGTTTTCTGATGTGACCTATTTTATCAGCGCATTTAAAAAGGGCATCGGAGAGACGCCCTTACAGTACCGGAAGAATCATTGTGCGGCCTGAAGGAATGCCGGGTGGCGGCTCCGCCTTACCCGGCCTACAAAACCTGTCGTTATATCAACCTTCGATATCCGCCAGGTCGCCCTTCTCCTGCAGCCAGTTGCGGCGATCTTCCGAGCGCTTCTTGGCCAGCAGCATATCCATTACCGCATTGGTCTGCTGCTCGTCTTCATCGCTGATGGTCAACTGCACCAGACGGCGGGTGTTCGGATCCAGCGTGGTTTCACGCAGCTGCAGCGGGTTCATCTCGCCCAGCCCTTTAAAGCGCTGCACGTTCGGTTTGCCCTTCTTGCGCTTGAGTTGCTCCAGCACGCCCGCTTTCTCTTCTTCCGTCAGCGCGTAGTAAACCTCTTTACCAAGGTCGATACGGTACAGCGGCGGCAGCGCCACGTGGACGTGACCGTTCTTCACCAGAGTGCGGAAGTGCTTCACAAACAGCGCGCACAGCAGGGTGGCAATGTGCAGACCATCGGAGTCCGCATCCGCGAGGATACAGATTTTGCCGTAGCGCAGCTGGCTCAGATCCTCGCTGTCCGGATCGATACCGATCGCCACCGAGATGTCATGCACCTCCTGCGACGCCAGCACCTCATCGGAAGAGACTTCCCAGGTGTTAAGGATCTTACCCTTCAGCGGCATGATCGCCTGATACTCACGGTCACGCGCCTGTTTGGCCGATCCGCCCGCCGAATCCCCTTCCACCAGGAACAGCTCGGTGCGGTTCAGATCCTGCGCGGTACAGTCCGCCAGCTTGCCCGGCAGCGCAGGGCCGCTGGTCAGCTTTTTACGTACCACTTTCTTCGCGGCGCGCAGACGACGCTGGGCGCTGGAGATAGCCATTTCGGCCAGCATCTCTGCGGCCTGTACGTTCTGGTTCAGCCACAGGCTGAAGGCATCTTTCACCACGCCGGAGACGAACGCCGCACACTGGCGTGAGGAGAGACGCTCTTTGGTCTGCCCGGCAAACTGCGGATCCTGCATCTTCACGGAGAGCACGTAGGCGCAGCGATCCCAGATATCTTCCGCCGACAGCTTCACGCCGCGCGGCAGGATATTGCGGTATTCGCAGAACTCACGCATCGCATCCAGCAGCCCCTGGCGCAGGCCGTTCACGTGGGTGCCGCCTTGCATGGTCGGGATCAGGTTCACGTAGCTTTCGGTCAGCAGCTCGCCGCCTTCCGGCAGCCACAGCAGCGCCCAGTCCACCGCTTCCGTATCACCGGAAAAATTACCGATAAAAGGTTTTTCCGGCAGTGTTGGCAGGCCGTTCACCGCTTCGCCCAGGTAGTCGTTCAGACCGTCCTGGTAGCACCAGCGCTGCTCGCTGTTGTTGACCTCATCCTTAAAGGTGATCTCCACCCCAGGACAGAGGACCGCTTTCGCTTTCAGAATGTGCGTTAAGCGCGAGACCGAGAAACGCGGGCTATCGAAGAAGCTCTCGTCCGGCCAGAAGTGGACGCTGGTGCCGGTATTGCGTTTGCCGCAGGTACCGATCACCTTCAAATCCTGCACTTTATCGCCGTTCTCAAAGGCGATGTTGTACACCTGGCCATCGCGGCGCACGGTGACTTCAACCCGTTTTGACAGGGCGTTGACCACAGAGATACCGACCCCGTGCAGGCCGCCTGAGAACTGGTAATTTTTGTTGGAGAACTTGCCGCCCGCATGCAGACGGCAGAGGATCAGCTCAACGGCAGGCACACCCTCTTCCGGGTGGATATCCACCGGCATGCCGCGGCCGTCGTCGATCACTTCCAGCGACTGGTCGGCATGCAGAATAACGTCGACGCGTTTGGCATGACCCGCCAGCGCTTCGTCGACGCTGTTATCAATTACTTCCTGGCCCAGATGGTTTGGGCGCGTGGTATCGGTGTACATCCCCGGACGGCGGCGAACCGGCTCAAGCCCGGTGAGTACCTCAATGGCATCAGCGTTATAGGTTTGCGTCATGATTTAAACTAGCAATTCGCAGCGATTGTCAGAGGCTGTGCAGACCAAGAAAGTCGACAATCTGGGTGAAATGATCCTCAAAGCCCGTGAAGGCATGATTACCGCCCTCTTCTATAGTCTGGCGGCAGGAGGCGTAATACGCCACCGCCTGGCGGTAATCCAGCACTTCATCACCCGTCTGTTGCAGCAGCCAGATAAGATCTGGTGCTTCCAGCGGATCAATCTGCATCACTTTGAGGTCGTAAATATGGCGTGACTCTAGCACATATTGCTGTCCGGTGTAGGGGTTCTCGTTGTGCCCCAGATAGCCCACCAGCAGCTCAAAAGGCCGCACCGCCGGGTTGACGACGACCGCTGGCACCATAAAGCACTGGGACAGCCAGGTGGCGTAGTAGCCGCCGAGGGATGACCCCACCACACCAAAGGGCTCGCCGCCGTGGGCCAGGACAATCGCCTCCAGCATTTCGGCGGCCTCGGCAGGATATGGCGGCAGCTGCGGGACAATCATCTCGACGTGAGGATGATGCACCTCCAGCCACTGTCGAAACAGCGTCGCTTTTGCCGAGCGCGGGGAACTGTTGAAGCCGTGCAGATAGAGAAGCGCAGACATCAGTAACCTTCTGACGCGGTATCCGGGCGGAACTGCGAGCTTTGCAGACGGCAGACTTCGGTTGTCAGGGAGCCATCGGCATGCAGTTCCAGCCAGCGCCAGCCAGGGGCGATGGTGTCGAGGGTGAAGTTCGCGCAGTGCGGTTTGAACTGCACGCAGGTGGACGGCGAAGCCAGCAGGCGACGCCCGTTCCAGTCGAGATCCAGCTCCTGGTGAATATGGCCGCAGAGTAAGTTATTCACCCGCGGGAATTTCATCAGCACCCGATCGAGGGCAGCAGAGTTGCGCAGGCTGTGCTGATCGAGCCAGCTGCATCCTGCCGGCAAAGGATGATGATGCAATAACAGCAGGGTGTGGCGATCGGGATCGGCCGTCAGCTTTGCTTCGAGCCACTCCAGCTGAAAATCGCTCAGCTCGCCGTGCGGCACGCCGAAGACCTGGCTGTCGAGCAGCAGGATTTGCCAGTTGTCGCCCGAGTGGACCCGCTTGGCAGGGGAAATACCCGCATCCTGCAGCGCGCTGTACATTGAAGGTTGGAAATCGTGATTACCGGGTAACCAGACGCAGGGCGCGTTAAAACTCGCGATACCTTCAGCAAAGTGCTGATAAGCCGCGGAGGTTTGATCCTGCGCCAAATCGCCCGTGGCGACGATCAGATCGCATTCGCGCTTCTGAGCGTGAATGGCTTCCAGAACAGCCTGATAACTCTCCCAGGTATTCACACCCAACAGGGTTTCATGCTTTTTGGCAAACAGGTGAGTATCAGTAATTTGCAATACCCTGACTGGCGCCCCACCAGCAACAGTCAGGTTCAACAGGCTTTCCAAATGGTGTCCTTAGGTAGGTTTACGACGCTAACAAACCGGAATCGCCATTGCTCCATGTGCTAAACAATATCTTAGCCAGTCGGCTAAAAACTGGTTAATTTGATGCTTTTCGTCGCGTTGATGCAACTTTTTATTTGGGTAATCATACCGCGCTTTGAAGCGGAAGATCTGCTGGCTTGAACACACTTCAGCCACCATCGCGTCATGGTAAAGCCGCACCGTCATTGACGGCAGGCTCCAGTAGCTGATGGAGGGCGCGGTTTGCTCAATTTCCACCAGCGTAGTGTAACGGGTTGATTCAACAATGGTTAACCTATACTGCGCGTTGCTCACCTGATAGCTCACTGTTTCACCGGCCACGTCATTACGCGGCAGTAGTCGGCGTAATTGTGCGAAATTGGTCTCGCACAGACGCATCATTTCAGGGAAGTCAGGTGTATAACGCTTCATTTTTTCCACTCGTTTCGTAAGTCCTGATAATGCAGCTGGAGCCATTGCAAAGCGATGACAGAAGCCGCGTTGTCGATTTTCCCCTCTTTTACCCATTGGTAAGCCTGCTCCCGACTTACCACATGAACCCGAATATCTTCGTTTTCATCAACCAGACCGTGAATCCCTTGCGCGGTCGTGGCGTCCACTTCGCCAACCATAACTGACAGGCGCTCGCTGGTGCCGCCGGGGCTGGCCAGATAGCTGGTGATCGGTTTTGTCCGGCCCACTTCCAGCCCGGCCTCTTCCATCGCCTCGCGGCGGGCGACATCTTCCGGCGTTTCGCCCTCTTCGATCATCCCGGCCACCATCTCCAGCAGCCATGGGCTTTCGCTGGTATCCAGCGCGGCAATGCGAATCTGCTCTATCAGTACCACTTCGTCACGCACTGGGTCAAAGGGTAGCAAGACTGCGGCATGCCCGCGCTCAAAAATTTCGCGCCTGACTTCGCCACTCATTTCACCGTTAAACAAACGATGGCGAAAACGGTATAATTCCAGTGAAAAAAATCCGCTGTAGAGCGTTTCTCGTGCAATAATTTCTACATCGTTTTTTGTAAAAGTCACTGGCAACTTCTCTGGTTTATCCATGTTTGCATCCCGGTATAAATGGTGGCGTTAAGGTGAAATTCAATTCTGCTAAACTGCGGTTTCTACTACAGTATGGTAAATTGGTGCAAGTTACTGCCGCATGGCACGGAACGCCAACCTTTTGCAGTGGCGAAGTCTGCTAGAATCGGTAGATATTTTTTAATTAGATCAGCGCTAACTAAGCTTCACAACAAGGAAAGCAAATGAAGAAATTGCTCCCCATCCTCATCGGCCTGAGCCTGACGGGTTTCAGCGCGGTGAGCCAGGCAGAAGACTTGATACAGGTCTATAAGCAGGCACGTCTGAGCAACCCGGAACTGCGTAAATCCGCTGCCGATCGTGATGCTGCCTTTGAAAAAATTAATGAAGCACGCAGCCCATTATTACCACAGCTGGGTTTGGGTGCCGATTATACCTATAACAATGGTTACCGTGATGCGAACGGTATCGACTCCAACGTCACCAGCGGTTCACTCCAGTTAACCCAGACGCTGTTTGATATGTCCAAATGGCGTAACCTGAGCCTGCAGGAGAAATCTGCCGGTATTCAGGATGTCACCTATCAGACCGACCAGCAGACGCTGATCCTCAATACCGCTACCGCCTACTTCAAAGTCCTGAGCGCGATCGATTCGCTCTCTTACACTGAAGCGCAGAAACAAGCGATCTATCGCCAGCTCGACCAGACGACCCAGCGTTTCAACGTGGGCCTGGTGGCGATCACCGACGTGCAGAACGCCCGTTCACAGTACGATAACGTGCTGGCGAACGAAGTGACCGCGCGTAACGATCTGGATAACGCCCTTGAGCAGCTGCGTCAGGTCACCGGTAACTACTATCCGCAACTGGCCTCGCTGAACGTTGATCACTTCAAAACCGATAAGCCGCAGGCGGTGAATGCCCTGCTGAAAGAAGCTGAAAACCGTAACCTCAGCCTGTTGCAGGCTCGTCTGAGCCAGGATCTGGCCCGCGAACAGATCCGCCTGGCACAGGATGGTCACCTGCCAACCCTGAGCCTGAGCGCCTCCAGCGGCATTTCTAACACCAGCTACAGCGGTTCCCGGACCAGCGGTGCTCAGTACAACGACAGCGATGTGGGTCAGAACAAAATCGGCCTGAACTTCTCCCTGCCAATCTATCAGGGCGGCCAGGTCAATTCGCAGGTCAAACAGGCGCAGTACAACTTTGTCGGCGCCAGCGAACAGCTTGAAAGCGCGCACCGCAGCGTTGTGCAGACCGTGCGTTCCTCCTTCAATAACGTGAACGCCTCTGTCAGCAGCATCAACGCCTACAAACAGGCCGTGGTTTCTGCCCAGAGTTCACTGGATGCGTCAGAAGCTGGTTACGCGGTCGGTACCCGTACCATCGTTGACGTGCTGGACGCGACCACCACGCTGTATAACGCCAAACAACAGCTCTCCAATGCCCGTTACAACTACCTGATTAACCAGCTGAACATCAAGCAAGCGCTGGGTACGTTGAACGAGCAGGATCTGGTGGCGTTGAACAGTGCATTAGGTAAGCCGATCTCCACCACGCCTGAAGCCGTAGCCCCGGAAAACCCACAGCAGGACGCTTCTGCTGACGGTTACACCGCCGCTGCTGCACGCACCACCAGCAACTGATGCTGTTACCCGGTCTGGGTTCACCAGACCGGGTAAATCCCCTCTGTCCGACAAAAATACGTAAGCCAACGTAAAGATCCCTCGGTTTCGCCCCCGTCGCTTCAATTTCCACCACTCATCCTCTATTCTGAGCGTTATTTTCTGTGTTTTACCACTGGGTCCTGGAAGACAATTATGAAACGGACAAAATCCATTAATCACGCCTCGTTCCGCAAAAGCTGGAACGCGCGTCATTTCACCCCTGTCGCTCTGGCGCTGAGCGCCGCGTTTATGCTGGCAGGCTGTGAAAAAACCGACGAAACGGTTTCCCTTTATCAGAATGCCGACGACTGTGCGGCAGCTACCGGCAAAAGCGCGGAGTGTACGGCCTCGTACAACAACGCCCTGAAGGAAGCGGAACGTACCGCGCCGAAATACGCCAGCCGTGAAGACTGCGTGGCCGAGTTCGGTGAAGGCCAGTGCCAGCAGGCACCAGCCCCGGCTCAGGCCGGTACCGCGCCAGCAGAAAACCAGGCGCAGGCACAGTCCAGCGGGAGCTTCTGGATGCCGCTGATGGCGGGTTACATGATGGGCCGTCTGATGAGCGGCGGCGCGGGTTACCAACAGCAGCCCCTGTTCAGCTCTAAGAACCCGGCCAGCCCGGCTTACGGCCAGTACACCGATGCCAGCGGGAAAGGTTACGGTGCCGCCCAGCCAGGCCGCACTATGAACGTGCCTAAAACCGCGATGGCACCAAAACCGGCCACCACCAACACCGTGACCCGCGGCGGCTTCGGTGATTCTGTTGCCAAACAGAACACCATGCAGCGTAGCGCGGCCGGTACCTCAACACGCTCTATGGGCGGCTGATAATGGAACGAGTCAGTATTGTTGAGCGCCCGGACTGGCGCGATAAAGCCACCGAATACGGTTTCAACTTTCACACCATGTACGGCGAGCCGTACTGGTGTGAAGATGCCTATTACAAACTGACCCTCGCCCAGGTTGAAAAGCTGGAGGCGGTCACGGCAGAGCTGCATCAGATGTGCCTGAAGGTGGTGGAAAAGGTCATTGCCAGCGATGAGCTGCTGACCAAATTCCGCATTCCGAAGCACACCTGGGGCTTTGTGCGTCAGTCATGGGCGACCCATCAGCCGTCACTCTATTCGCGCCTCGATCTGGCGTGGGATGGCACCGGCGAGCCGAAGCTGCTTGAGAACAACGCCGATACCCCCACCTCCCTGTATGAGGCGGCTTTCTTCCAGTGGATCTGGCTGGAAGATCAGCAGAACGCGGGCCATCTGCCGGAAGGCAGCGACCAGTTCAACAGCCTGCAGGAGAAGCTGATCGAGCGTTTCGCTGAACTGCGCGAGCAGCACGGCTTCAACCTGCTGCACTTTGCCTGCTGTCGTGACACGGTCGAAGATCGTGGTACGGTACAGTATCTGCAGGATTGCGCCGCCGAGGCAGAGGTCGCCACTGAATTCCTCTATATCGAAGACATCGGGCTTGGCGAAAAAGGCCAGTTTACCGACACCCAGGATCAGGTGATCAGTAATCTGTTCAAGCTCTATCCCTGGGAATACATGCTGCGCGAAGTGTTCTCCACCAAGCTGGAAGATGCCGGCGTGCGCTGGCTGGAACCGGCGTGGAAGAGCATTATCTCCAACAAAGCCCTGCTGCCAATGCTGTGGGAGATGTTCCCGGATCATCCGAATCTGCTGCCGGCGTACTTCGCGGAAGATGACTATCCGCAGATGGATAAGTACGTCAAAAAGCCGATTTTCTCCCGCGAGGGTGCCAACGTGTCGATTATCGAAAACGGTAATACCGTGGAAGCGGTAGAAGGCCCGTATGGCGAAGAAGGGATGATCGTCCAACAGTTCTGTCAGTTACCGAAGTACGGCGACAGCTATATGCTGATCGGCAGTTGGCTGATCAACGATCAACCAGCCGGGATTGGTATTCGCGAAGATCGGGCGCTGATCACCCAGGATCTGTCCCGCTTCTATCCGCATATTTTTGTGGAGTAAGCCATGCCCGGTGGCGCTGCCGCTTACCGGGCCTGGGGTGTTGTAGGCCGGGTAAGGCGAAGCCGCTACCCGGCGTGTTTTTACCCCACCTGCACCGACAACATACTCAAACTGCCCATCTCGATGCCATCCACCGGTGTGGTAATGGGTTCATGGCCGTCCCATGCGCCCAGGACATAGAGCAGCGGCAGGAAGTGTTCCGCCGTCGGGTTCGAGAGCGAGCCGCCATCGTGTGCCAGATAATTGACCAGCGGGTGCTCCTCGGCCGGTCCCTGCCAGTTGAGGTTCATTTTCACATAATCATTGAATGACGTGGCCCACGGATAAGGCGTATTTTCCCCATGCCAGCGGGCGGTACGCAGGTTATGCACCACGTTACCACTGGCCACCAGCATAATGCCCTCATCACGCAGAGACGCGAGCTTACGGCCCATCTCTAAGTGCCAGGCCGCCGGTTTGGTGCTGTCGATGCTGAGCTGAACCATCGGGATATCCGCATCCGGGTACATCTTGATCAGCACGCCCCAGGAGCCATGGTCAAAACCCCACGCCTCTTTATCCAGGGTGACGGGGATCGGGGCCAGCAGATCCACCAGCTGCTGCGCCAGCGCCGGGGAACCCGGAGCCGGATAGTGCGTGTCGTACAGCGCCTGCGGGAAACCGCCGAAATCATGAATGGTTTTTGGCGTTTCCATGGCAGTAACGCCAGTGCCACGGGTAAACCAGTGTGCAGAGACCACCACGATAGCCTTCGGACGCGGCAACGTCTCGCCCAGATGTCGCCAGGCGCGGGTATAGACGTTATCTTCCAGCACATTCATTGGGCTACCGTGACCCAAAAACAGCGCTGGCATACGAGAAGAAGTCATGATGATATCCTTACACAAGGTGTCGATTTGATAGCTTTACCTTACCCGTTATCCGGATAAGATGAACTCAGAGAACCATGATGAAGATCATCAGGAAATTTGAATGTAAGGGATCTGTAAAGGCGTCTGTACCCGCTCGCTTTACGTGAGTTTAGCCTTTAATGTGAATGAGAATCATTATCATAAGGAGAGGTGAATGTCAGTCCCCCTGATTCTGACTATTCTTGCAGGTGCCGCCACTTTTATCGGCGCCATGCTCGGAGTCCTGGGCCAGAAGCCCTCTAACCGCGTGCTGGCCTTTTCCCTCGGCTTTGCCGCCGGGATCATGCTGCTCATCTCCCTGATGGAGATGCTGCCTGCCGCCCTCGGCACGGAGGGGATGTCGCCGGTACTCGGCTACGGGATGTTTGTCATTGGTCTGCTGGGCTACTTCGCGCTGGACAAAATGCTGCCCCACGCGCATCCGCAGGATCTGATGCAAAAAGGAAGCAAGCCGCTGCCCGGTAATCTGAGACGTACCGCCCTGCTGCTCACTCTGGGCATCAGCCTGCACAACTTCCCGGAAGGCGTCGCCACCTACGTGACCGCCAGCAACAACCTGGAGCTGGGTTTCGGTATTGCCCTGGCGGTGGCGTTGCACAATATTCCGGAGGGGCTGGCAGTGGCGGGCCCGGTCTATGCGGCCACCGGATCCAAGCGTAAAGCGGTGTTCTGGGCGGGCATTTCCGGCATGGCGGAGATCGCAGGCGGCGTGCTGGCGTGGTTAATCCTCGGCAGCCTGATATCGCCAGTGGTGATGGCGGCCATTATGGCGGCGGTGGCAGGGATTATGGTGGCGCTGTCGGTAGATGAGCTGATGCCGCTTGCCAAAGAGATCGACCCGAATAACAATCCCAGCTACGGCGTGCTGTGCGGAATGTCGGTGATGGGGCTCAGTCTGGTGCTACTCCAGACGGCAGGAATTGGCTAAAAAAAACGCCGGGTTATCCCGGCGTTTTTTTATGCTGTGTTATCAGCTGGCTTTGCGCTCGTGCGCCTGGCGATACGCCACCAGATCTTCGATAGTGACCACGGCCATGTTGTGTTTAGCGGCAAACTCGATGCACTCCGGCGCGCGCGCCATAGAGCCATCATCATTGGTCAGTTCACACAGTACACCGGCAGGTTTGAAACCGGCCAGGGTCACCAGGTCGATAGTCGCTTCGGTATGGCCGCCGCGGGTCAGGACGCCGCCCGGCTGGGCGCGCAGCGGGAATACGTGGCCCGGACGGTTCAGGTCAGATGGTTTTGCACCATCGGCAATGGCGGCGCGCACGGTGGTCACGCGGTCAGCAGCAGACACACCTGTGGTCACACCGCTGGCCGCTTCGATGGTCACGGTAAAACCGGTGCCATAGGCGCTGGTGTTGTTCTCGACCATCATCGGCAATTCGAGCTGCTTACGGCGATCTTCGGTGATGCACAGGCAAACAATACCGCTGCCGTGACGGATGGTCAGCGCCATCTGTTCAACGGTCATGGTTTCGGCGGCGAAAATCATATCGCCTTCGTTTTCACGATCTTCATCGTCAAGCACCATCACGCCGCGACCTTCGCGAAGCGCAGCAAGCGCGTGTTCTACACGGTCAGCAGAGGTGCCGAAAGAGGAAAGGAGCGTCTGATTCATGGTAAAAAAACCTCATTAAAATTATGGTTACCAGAATCAGGGCAGTCTTAGGAGCGCCGTAGTACGGCAAAAAAATAACGTGAGCGGGCCTCGCCCGGCTGGTTCGTTACTCTCTCCCATCCGGACTTTAACCGTCGGCCCCGGAATTGCACCGGATCTGCTGACCTTTGAGTTTGCACCCAAAGCGCTCGCGGGCTTTCAACGCGAAGGTTGATTTACCGCCGGTGGGGAATTTCGCCCCGCCCTGAGAATAAGCGGGATAACTATAACGCTAATGATTATGTTCGGCAACGCATAAGCTTCACACAATTCTGGTTTAAGGATCGCGGTTACGCGCTACAATGGTCGTTAACACCTTTTCTTCAAGGGAACTACCATGATCGACCCAAAAAAAATTGAACAACTTGCCCGCCAGGTCCATGAATCCATGCCGAAAGGCGTTCGTGAGTTTGGTGATGATGTTGAGAAGAAAATCCGCCAGGTGCTGCAGTCGCAGCTGATGCGGCTGGATCTGGTCAGCCGTGAAGAGTTTGACGTGCAGACGCAGGTGCTGTTGCGTACCCGCGAGAAAATCGCCCTGCTGGAACAGCGTCTGACCGAGCTGGAAAACCGCAGCGTTGTTGAAGAAGTGCGCCCGGCACCAGCGATCCCACCGGTTAACGACGTGGAATAACGCCCGGCGGCGCTGCGCTTGCACGGGCCTACGGTATTGAGCAGGCCGGGTAAGACGAAGCCGCCACCCGGCAAAAAACGGGCCTTTCGGCCCGTTTTTTATTTCTCGCTGTCTTTCTGGATCTTCTTAATGATGTTGGTGGTTGAACACCCGTCCTCAAAGTTGAGCACCATCACTTCCCCGCCGTTGGCCCACACCTCTTCGCTACCGGCGATCTGTTCAGGCTTATAGTCACCGCCCTTAACCAGCAGGTCCGGCAGGATCCCGGCAATCAGGCGCTGCGGCGTGTCCTCTTCGAACGACACCACCCAGTCCACCGCTTCCAGCGCGCCGAGCACAATCATGCGCTGCTCAAGCGGGTTCACCGGACGGGTCTCGCCTTTCAGACGTCGGGTGGAGGCATCGCTGTTGACCGCCACAATCAGACGGTCGCCCAGCTTGCGGGCGTTCGCCAGATACGAGACGTGGCCCGCGTGCAGAATGTCGAACACGCCGTTGGTCATGACCACTTTCTCACCGCGCTTACGTGCGGCGGCCACCGCCACTTTCAGCTCGTCTTCGCTCATCACGCCAAAACCGGTGTCGGCACGACCGCGCACCGCGTTTTCCAGTTCGATTGGTGAAACGGTTGAGGTCCCCAGTTTACCCACCACCACGCCCGCGGCGGCATTGGCAAAGTAGCAGGCCTCTTCCAGGGTATTACCCGCGGCCAGAGTGGCTGCCAGCACGCCGATGACCGTATCACCGGCACCGGTGACGTCATACACTTCCTGGGCCTGGGTTGGCATATGCAGCGGCGCTTTGCCCGGCTGCAGCAAGGTCATCCCCTGCTCGGAGCGGGTCACCAGCAGGGCAGAGAAGTCGAAATCGGCGATGATCTTCATGCCGCGCTCAACGATCTCATCTTCGGTTTTACATTTCCCCGCCACCGCTTCGAATTCGGAGAGGTTCGGCGTAAGCAGCGTTGCCCCGCGATAGCGTTCGAAATCGGTGCCTTTCGGATCGATCAGCACCGGCACACCGGCAGTGCGCGCCAGTTTAATCATCTGCTGAACGCTGGCCAGCGCGCCTTTGGCGTAGTCGGAGAGCACCAGCGCGCCGATGTTGCCCAGCGCCTGGTTGATACGCTCGTGCAGCGGCTCAGGATCCACGCCTTCAAACCCTTCTTCAAAGTCGAGGCGGATCAGCTGCTGGTTGCGCGACAGTACGCGCAGCTTGGTGATGGTCGGGTGCGTCGGGACAGAAACGAAATCACATTTGACGTTCACATCCGCCAGCGTCTTGCTCAGCGCCCGCGCGGCGTCGTCGATACCGGTCAGCCCCACCAGACGCGAATGCGCGCCGAGAGAAGCAATGTTCATCGCCACGTTTGCCGCGCCGCCAGGACGCTCTTCAATGGTATCCACCTTCACCACCGGGACCGGGGCTTCCGGGGAAATGCGGCTGGTTGGCCCATACCAGTAGCGATCCAGCATCACATCGCCAACCACCATAACTCCAGCACGTTCAAACTCTGGCAGTGTTACTTTCATTCCTGACTCCAGAAAGATTCACAATTTGCGCGCGATAATATCACACTTGTTTTGTTACGCACGGTTCCACCAGCCACTTCTGCCAGCAGGCCCGCACCAGCTCCCGCTCGGCGTTAAAGCAGTCGAGCGGCAGATGACCGGGCTGCTCCTGCAGGGCCAGATGGTGCAGCTCATCGCGCAGGGTTGTGTAGGCGCGGGTCAAGGCCAGCGCCTCGTGCTCGTCCATAATGTCGTTTTGCGCCAGCAGCTCCAGGATGCGCACGTTATCGGACCAGCGGGTCAGCTTCGGCTTGCTGTGCGCGTCACGCAGCACCAGGTACTGGGTGATAAATTCAATGTCGGTGATCCCGCCCTCATCCGCTTTAATATCAAAGCGATCCTTATGCTTATTCCCCAGATGAGCGCGCATCTTCTCGCGCATCTCGCGCACTTCGGTTTGCAGCGTCGGGCCTTCGCGCGTAGCGGTGAGCACGTCGCGACGAATGGTATCAAACTGCGCTTTTAGCTGCGGATCGCCATACACTACCCGGGCGCGCACCAGGGCCTGATGCTCCCAGGTCCAGGCCTCGTTCTGCTGGTAATCCGCAAAGGATTCTGTGGAGGTGACGAGCATGCCCGCCGCGCCGGACGGACGCAGACGCGCATCCACTTCATACAAAATGCCCGACGACGTGCGGGTGCTGAACAGATGCATGATGCGCTGGGCGAGGCGCAGGTAGAACTGACGCCCGTCGATCTCACGTTCGCCGTCGGTCATCACGTCAACCGGGCAGTCGTGGAGGAAAATCAGATCCAGATCGGAGCTGTAGCCCAGCTCCCAGCCGCCCAGTTTGCCGTAGCCCACCACCGCAAAACCGCGGCCTTCACGATCGGCCAGGTGCTTCGGCTGGCCGTAACGGGCCACCATCTGCACCCATGCCTGATGGACCACCGCATCAATAATCGCTTCCGCCAGCCAGGTTAAGTGATCGCTCACTTTCATCACCGGCAGCGTGCCGGAGATATCCGCCGCCGCCACGCGCAGCAGCTGCGCCTGCTTAAACTGACGCAGCGCCTCCAGCTGTTGCTCTTCGTCCTCTTCCGGCACGCGCAGCAGATACTGGCGCAGCTCATCGCGATAGGCGTCGGTGGCCGTCGGCTGATAAAGGGTGTTGGGATCGAGCAGTTCGTCCAGCAGCAGCGGATAGCGCGCCAGCTTGCTGGCAATCATCGGCGAGGCGGCGCAGAGGGAGATCAGGTGCTTGAGCGCCCCGGGGAATTCGCTGAGCAGCTCCAGATAGGTGGTACGGGTGATGATCCCGCTCAGCAGCGGGGTCAGGCGCGACAGCGGCACCGGGGCATCGGCCCGGGAGCAGACGTCGCTGAGCAGGTGCGGCATCAGGTGATCCAGCACCTGGCGGCCGCGCGGGCCAATGGCGCGCTTGTTCAGCTCAAGGCGGAAATCGGCGATCAGCGCCACCACCCGATGGCGATCCTCATCGCTGAGGTGGGTCAGCACCGGAGTGGTGTCGTCCTCCTGCAAGGCATCCTGCCACAGCTCGCGCCAGTGCTCGGACAGCTCATCGTCCTGGGATTCGCTCTCATCGTCGCCGATCAGGTCGTTAAAAATACGGCGCACGGCAGCCATATGGGCATCCAGCGCGTCGGTCAGGGCCTGCCAGTCGTCCACGCGCATCCCCCAGGCGAGGCGGGCGCGGTTAAGCTCATCTCCCGGCAGGGTCTGGGTCTGTTCGTCGTTAATGCTCTGAAGCAGGTTTTCCAGCCGGCGTAAAAAGAGGTAGGCCTCGCGCAGGATCCGGTCATCGCCTTCCGGCAGCAGGTGCAGCTGGGCGATGGCGGCCAGGGTGGGCAGCAGGGAGCGGGACTGCAGCGAGGGCTCACGCCCGCCGCGGATCAGCTGGAAGACCTGGACGATAAACTCGATCTCGCGGATACCGCCCGCCCCCAGCTTGATGTTGTCTTTCAGGCCACGGCGACGCACTTCCCGGGCAATCATCCCTTTCATGTTACGCAGCGACTGAATGACGCTGAAATCGATGTAGCGACGGAAGACAAACGGGCGCAGCATGGCGCGCAGCTCGTTGGCATAGGCATCGCCGTTATCGCCCATGATCCGCGCCTTCACCATCGCGTAGCGTTCCCAGTCGCGCCCCTGCTCCTGGTAATAATCTTCCAGCGCGGCAAAGCTCAGCACCAGCGGGCCGCTGTCGCCGAACGGGCGCAGGCGCATATCCACGCGGTAGACAAAGCCATCCTGAGTGGGTTGATCCAGGGCCTTAATCAGCCGCTGCCCCAGCCGGGTGAAGAACTGGGCGTTATCCAGCTCGCGACGTCCGCCGCGGGTAGCCCCCTTCTCCGGCCAGGCGAAGATCAGGTCGATATCCGAGGAGAAATTGAGTTCCCCGCCGCCCAGTTTGCCCATGCCTAAGATCAGCAGCGGCTGCGGCGTGCCGTCTTCACTGCACGGCGTGCCCCATTCACGGCAGCAGGCGTCGTACAGCCAGTCGCGGGCGGCGACGATCAGCGTCTCCGCCAGGTGACTTAACTGCTGCAACGTGCTCTCTTCACTCACCAGCATCAGCGCCTGCGCCCAGGCGATGCGTACCATCACCCGACGACGGAACTGGCGCAGCACGCGCATCAGCGCGGCTTCATCGTTGATGTCCGCCAGCGCCTCCTGTAACCACTGCGCGTAGTGCTGCCACTCGTCCGCCTGGGGCGGCGAGGCTTCAAGCCCGGCCAGCCAGTCAGGGTGGGCGGTGACGCTCTCCTGCACAAAGTCGCTGAAGGTCAGCACCTGCCGGGCCTGCTCGCTTAATGACGAGGCGGGTAATGTTTTCGGCAGACGCTCACATACCGTCTGCCACTGCTGCTGTAAGGGTGAAGAAAGCGGCATCATGGGGGTTCCTTGCCTGCGTTAACGTTTTCCGCTGTGCAGCCAGAATGGCTCCTGCGAAATGGCTTCGTTGCGGAAATGCTCAATTTCAATGTGCTGGCGGGTTTTGATGGCATACAGCAGCCCCTGCCAGTTCTCCAGCCAGGCGCGGGCGACCGGGCCGTCATAGGCCCCAGCCAGCAGCAGAATGCTGTCAATATTACGCCCCAGACGGATCAGCTGATCGCCGTACTGATCGCCCAGCGGATGCCCGAAAATGGTTTTCAGCTCAGCGGCGTGGCGGGACAGGTGGGTATCGGCAAAACGCTTGAAGGAGTCCGCAATTTTGGCCTGCGCCTTCGCATCGAGGAAGCTTCGCCAGCCGCGGGTCACCAGGAACTCGGTGAGCGCCAGCTTCGCGTTGGCGGTTTGCGGGCTGTAGATCGCCGTCTCGGCAGAGACGTCAGAGGCCATCAGGGCATCGGCCTGGGTCAGCAGATCACGTAAGTGAGCACTCGCTTTACGTGGCACAATACCGCCGAACAGCGCCAGACTGTGACGCACCAGCGCCATCGCTGCCAGCACGTGCTCTTTTGCCCCTTTCACGTCGCGGATCCACAGCTCCTCGTGGTACTGCCACTGGCTCAGCGCCAGCTCCAGCGAGGCTTCAAAGCCCTGCTCGACCGAGGATTTTGGCGCGACATGCAGAATTTCAGTGGGTTTCAGGATGCGCGGGGCATTGCCCTGGGCCAGATGATAGCCGCGGGCGGCCTTGCTCAGGCTGCCCTGACGCAGACCGCTCTGGGTCACCAGCTTGCGGGCCAGCTTCAGCACGTCGTCGGCGTGGCCATCCAGCAGCTCAAGCTCCAGCTCGCAGATGGGCTCCTGGAACTCACCAGCTTTCACTTCCCCCAGGTCGAGGGCGATTTCAATCCGGCTTTTGCCTTCGTTTACCAGCCACTTCTCGCGCCAGAAATCGGTGCTGAACAGCGGGCTGACGCTCTCTGCCAGCCCCTCTGGCAGACCGCCTTCCGGCCACACTTCCGCCGGGAAACGCGCCAGCTCCAGCTCGGGCTGGCTGATATCAATGTTGTATTCCGGGCGCTGATGCAGACCGCCGACCACGCGACCGCCGATTTTCATGGTCATCTCGTAACGCCCGTCCACGCCGCGGATGCGCAGCCCACGGTCATGACGGCGCAGCCACAGGTCCTGCGTTTCGTAATAGATGTTGAGCAGTTGCACCGGCGCGTGATGCTCGCCGTTCAGCTGATGCAGATGGTTTCGCAGCGCGTCAACGCTGCCGCTTTCAACGATAAACTTTAATTCGATTTCCTGAGCCATGGCCTTGTTCTTTTGATTGCAATATCGTGGGGTAAATTACGGCGAACTTACTCGCCACTTTTTTGTCAGTAGATAGTATTTTGCGCCAGATTGCCACGCAATGGGCAATTTGACGGGCGTAAAGTTTGCTACAGTGGCAATCAGCGCACAGAGGATTCCGAATGCTGACGAATCCTTTGAGCCTGAAGACTGTTTCCACTAATATCGTTCCACTTTTTATGAAAATAACGACTGCCTGATGCCTAAATTACGCCTGATCGGACTGACATTACTTGCTATTAGCGCCGCGACCGTGGTCCACGCAGAAGAGAAGCGCTACGTTTCTGACGAACTGAACACCTGGGTACGCAGCGGTCCGGGTGACAATTATCGCCTCGTGGGTACGATTAATGCCGGCGAGGAAGTGGTGCTGTTGCAGAGCAACGCGGAATCCAACTATGGCCAGGTGCGCGACAGCAGCGGCCGTACCGCCTGGATCCCCCTTAAAGAGCTTAGCACCGACCCGAGCCTGCGCACCCGCGTGCCGGATCTGGAAAACCAGGTCAAAACCCTGACTGATAAGCTGACCAACATCGACGCCACCTGGAATCAGCGCACCGCTGAGATGCAGCAGAAAGTTGCCCAGAGCGACGGGGTGATCAACGGTCTCAAAGATGAGAACCAGAAGCTGAAGAACGAGCTGATCGTCGCCCAGAAAAAGGTGAGCGCGGCCAACCTGCAGCTGGATGACAAACAGCGCACCATCATCATGCAGTGGTTTATGTATGGCGGCGGCGTGCTGGGCATAGGTCTGCTGCTGGGTCTGGTGCTGCCGCATCTGGTACCGAGCCGTAAACGTAAAGACCGTTGGATGAACTAAGTCGCCATCTCTGCCACACTTACGTATTATTTTGCCAATATTGGATACGGGAGAGTGTGGCGTGAAGATTTATCTGGTCGGTGGTGCGGTTCGTGATGCGTTGTTAGGTCTGCCGGTCAAAGATAAGGACTGGGTGGTGGTGGGAGCCACCCCTCAGGCCATGCTCGATGCGGGTTACCAGCAGGTAGGCCGCGATTTCCCCGTGTTTCTGCACCCGCAAAGCCGCCAGGAGTATGCTCTGGCGCGTACCGAACGCAAATCCGGCGTGGGTTATACCGGGTTTATCTGCCATGCCGACCCTGACGTTACCCTCGAAGACGATTTGCAGCGCCGCGATCTGACCATCAATGCCCTCGCGCAGGATGAAAACGGTCATATCGTCGATGCGTACGGCGGTAAAGAGGATCTGCAGAACCGCATCCTGCGCCATGTCTCCCCCGCCTTCTCTGAAGATCCGCTCCGCGTGCTGCGCGTGGCGCGCTTTGCTGCCCGCTATGCCCATCTGAGCTTTCGCATCGCCGACGAAACCCTGGCGCTGATGACGGCGATGACCGACGCGGGCGAGCTGGAGCACCTCACCCCGGAACGGGTGTGGAAAGAGACTGAGAATGCGCTCACCACCCGCAACCCGCAGGTTTACTTCCAGGTGCTGCGCGACTGCGGGGCACTCAAAGTATTGTTCCCGGAAGTGGACGCGCTGTTTGGCGTACCCGCCCCGGCGAAGTGGCACCCGGAAATTGATACCGGCATCCACACCCTGATGACGTTAAGCATGGCGGCGATGCTCAGCCCGGAGGTGGACGTGCGCTTTGCCACCCTCTGTCACGATCTCGGCAAGGGCTTAACGCCGCCCGAACTGTGGCCGCGCCATCACGGACACGGCCCGGCGGGCGTCAGGCTGGTGGAAAAGGTTTGTCAGCGCATGCGGGTGCCGAACGAGATCCGCGATCTGGCGAAGCTGGTCGCCGAGTTCCACGACCTGATCCACACCTTCCCAATCCTTAAACCGGCCACCATCGTCAAGCTGTTCGACAACATCGACGCCTGGCGTAAACCGCAGCGCGTGGAGCAGATCGCCTTAACCAGCGAAGCCGACGTGCGCGGACGCACCGGGTTTGAAGCCAGCGACTATCCGCAGGGGCGGTTGCTGCGCGAAGCCTGGGAGGTGGCAAAAGCCGTGCCGACCCAGGCGGTGATCCAGGCGGGATTCAAAGGGCCAGAGATTCGGGAAGAGTTAACTAAACGGCGGATTCAGGCGGTAGCGGACTGGAAGGAACAGCGTTGCCCACAGCCAAAAGACTGAGGGCAGTCGGTCATCAGAAGAAGACCACGTAGACCGCGGCCGCCACGATAAAGCGATAGATGGCGAACGGGATAAACGAGATGCGCTTGATCAGCTGCAGGAAGGTTTTGATGGCGATCAGCGCCACGATGAAGGCGGTGATAAAGCCCACGGCAAACATCGGAATGTCGCCTGCGGTCAGGAAGTGGTAGCTCTTGTAGAGATCCAGCGCGGTCGCGCCCATCATCATCGGCACCGCCAGCAGGAACGAGAACTCAGAGGCCGCATAGCGGCTCACGCCCATCAGCATCCCGCCTGAAATCGTCGCCCCGGAGCGGGAGAAGCCCGGCCACAGCGCCAGACACTGGAAGCAGCCAATCATAAAGGCCTGGCGGTAGGTCATATCATCCAGACCCGGCGCGCGTGGCTCTTTGGGCTTCAGCAGTTCAGCGGCTATCAGCAGCACGCCACCGACCACCAGCGCATACATCACGTTAATCGGGTTGAACAGCGATTTGATGGTGTCGTGCAACACCAGGCCCAGCACCACCGCCGGGATCATCCCGAGCAGAATGTGCACCAGGGTCAACCGCCCTTTTCCGGTGCCTTCATGCGGCGGATGGCCAAAGTGAATGCCAATCAGCCCGAACAGGCGGCGCCAGAACATCACTACCACCGCCAGAATGGATCCTAACTGGATCACCACCTCAAAGGTTTTCGCCGTTTCGCCTTCGAATCCCAGCAGATGGCCAACAATAATCATATGGCCCGTACTGGAAACCGGCAAAAACTCTGTCAATCCTTCGACCACACCCAGTATTGCTGCCACCAGCAGGGAGTGCATATCGCTCATCAATAAACCCCTAAAAAGACAGAAAAAACGGGTTACCCGGAGGGTAACCGCAGAAGGAACAGCTGTAAGACTGATTTAACAGGAATTGGTTTAACTATTATACCGTTAAATGTTTCCTTTCAGATTTTGGCTACGCTCAATAATAACGCCCACATTAGCCGCCCGCGCCACCGCGCCCGGCTTGCTGACTTTGATGCGCACCCACGGGGAATTAAAGCGGCTGAGCAGCAGTTCCGCCACCTCTTCCGCCACGCGTTCCACCAGCGCAAAACGCTGGCCTTCCACGTGGCTGATGACGGTTTCACTGACGTCGGCATAGCTCAGACAGTCGTTCACATCGTCGCTTTTCGCGGCGGCGACGTTATCCCAGCCCATTTCGATATCGAACACTAATTTCTGCTCGATGGTCTGTTCCCAGTCATACACCCCGATAGTGGTGATTACCGAAAGTTGCTCTATAAATACTATATCCATCACGACCTGCCTGGTTTTTGGCTAAACCGGATACCACTCCCGGCGAATTATGCGTATTATCCACAGATGCTAAGTACAAAACGATATTTTCAAAACGGAACAGCGTTATGAGTGCAATCGCGCCTGGAATGATCCTCCTTGCCTACCTTTGCGGCTCAATTTCCAGCGCCATTCTGGTCTGCCGTATCGCCGGGTTACCCGACCCACGCGAGAACGGCTCCGGGAATCCGGGGGCGACCAATGTACTACGAATTGGCGGCAAAGGAGCAGCCGTAGCGGTTCTGATTTTTGACGTCCTGAAAGGCATGCTTCCCGTCTGGGGCGCGTATGCGCTGGGCGTGACGCCCTTCTGGCTGGGGCTGATAGCCATCGCCGCCTGTCTGGGCCACATCTGGCCGGTCTTCTTTGGTTTCAAAGGCGGTAAAGGCGTAGCCACCGCATTCGGTGCCATTGCCCCTATTGGCTGGGATCTCACCGGCGTGATGGCCGGTACCTGGCTGCTCAGCGTGTTGCTCAGCGGTTACTCCTCTCTGGGGGCCATCGTCAGCGCGCTGATTGCCCCGTTTTACGTCTGGTGGTTCAAACCCCAGTTCACCTTCCCGGTGTCGATGCTCTCCTGCCTGATCCTGCTGCGTCATCATGACAACATTCAGCGCCTGTGGCGTCGCCAGGAAACCAAGATCTGGGCCAGGCTGAAGAGAAAAAAGAAAGATCCGCAGTAAGCGTCTTTGCTCCCTTTCGCCTTCATCCCTTAGTTATGCCTTATAACCAAATGTGATTTAGATCGTTTTCTTGCTGTGAGTACTCTTTTTGTTCGTACAGCCAACACAACATAAGAAAATGACAGAGATCGCAGATCCAACCTCACTTGCAACGGCAGGAAACGCCCCCGACAGGGAGATCAAATGGGTTCGCAACGCGGCGGACGTCACCCAACTGGTTAATGAAGGTTCACAGGGCCGGGCCAATGCGCGCATCGTTATCGGTATTGCGCTGGGCGGTATTTTTCTCGATGCCTATGACCTGGGCGCGCTGGCGTTCGGTATCAAAGACATCACCCGCGAGTTCAACCTCACGCCTGCGGGCACCGGCATGGTGGCCTCGGCGATCACCTTCGGCGCCATTGTCGGGGCGCTGATTGGCGGCTACCTGACGGATAAAATCGGGCGCTACCGGGTGTTTATGGCCGACATGGTGTTCTTCGTGGTCGCGGCCATCGCCTGTGCCTTTGCCCCGAACGAGTACGTGCTGGCCGGGGCGCGCTTTGTGATGGGGCTGGGGGTGGGGATCGACCTCCCCGTAGCGATGGCCTTCTTAAGCGAGTTCGCCAGGCTGAAAGGCCCCGGCAACAAAGCCGCCAGCGTCGCCATGTGGTGCCCCACCTGGTATGCCGCCATCAGCATCTCTTATCTGCTGGTGCTCTTCTTCTATGGCGTGCTGCCGGAGACGCACAGCGACTGGCTGTGGCGCATTATCCTCGGCTTCGGGGCGATCCCCGCGCTGGTGATCATCGCCATCCGCAGTAAGTACATGAGCGAATCGCCGGTCTGGGCGGCGAATCAGGGCAACCTGAAAGAGGCGGCAGCGATCCTGCGCAAGGCGTACAACATTAACGCCCACGTGCCGCAGGAGGCGCTCAACCAGCCCGCCCCGGTGGTGAATAAAGCCAGCTGGCGTAACTACCTGAATCTGTTCCGCGGGGTCTATCTGAAGCGCACCACGCTGGCCACCCTGCTGTCGGTTGTGTCGTCCTTTGCCTATAACGCCGTGGCCTTTGGCCTGCCGGTGATTATCTCCAGCTTCTTTGTGCAGTCGATGCTGACCACCATTCTCATTTCGCTGGCGCTGAACCTGCTGTTCGCGTTTGTCGGCGGCCTGCTGGCGGTGCGGCTGGTGCCGCGCTTCGGCGCATGGCGGATGTCGCTGGGGGGTTATACCTGTCAGCTGATTGCCCTGGTGGTGCTGGCGATTATTGGTCGCCCGGAGGGTGCAGCGGAAGGGATCGCGGCGGTGGCGATGCTGGCCCTGTTCCTGTTCGGTCAGGGCTTTGGTCCGGGGGCACACACCATGACCTTTGCTTCACTCAGCTACCCAACGTCGCTGCGCGGGGTTGGCGTGGGGCTGAACCAGACGCTGATGCGCAGCAGCTCGACGCTGTCGCTGTTTATGTTCCCACTGCTGGTGGCGTCGATGGATACGGCGGTGTTCTGGGTGATTGCCCTTGCGCCGCTGATTGGGTTGGTTTCGCTGCTGGCGATCCGCTGGGAACCCTCCGGGTATGATATTGATGCGGAGGATTACCGGTAAGGTAATACCTGTCTGGTAAGGCTTTATGTAGCTAGAGTGGAATGGTTCCGTCACCTCATGTCCAGCAGAACATGACGTTCCAGAACCTGTGAACGTGATAAGGGGGCCACCCTCAGGCGACGGAGAAGCCGGGTGGCGGCTGCGCCTTACCCGGCCTACAAACCCACAACATGCACATCCCGTAGGCCCGGCAAGCGCAGCGCCGCCGGGCATTTCCACCCCATCCATAAGTGACTCATATGACAGCCTTCATTTCCGCCAGGGCATACTAAAAAAATCCCGATAGCGAGCAGATGGATCAAGCATGTTAGCACCTCAGAGGGTTGATAAAACGGCAAAAGGCTGGCAGGCCTCGCTTGCTTTGCGGTTTTGTCACACCCCTGAAAAAACCCTCCTTCACGCTGCCCGCCATGTCGGCCCACTTACCGTACAACGCCCGTTCTATCCCGAAGAGGAGACCTGCCACCTCTATCTGCTGCACCCGCCGGGCGGGATTGTCGGCGGGGATGAACTGACGATCGACGTCCACCTCGAGGCCCACAGCCACGCGCTAATCACCATGCCCGGTGCCAGCAAGTTCTATCGCAGCACAGGCGCACTGGCGCGGCTGGATCAGCACTTCACCCTCGACGAGCACGCAACGCTGGAGTGGCTGCCGCAGGACACCATTTTTTTCCCTGGCGCGAATGCCACCCTGCGCTCGGTGTTTCATCTCCAGCGCAGCAGCACCCTGCTGGCCTGGGAGCTGTTTTGCCTCGGCCGCCCGGTGATCGGCGAAACCTTCAGCCACGGGCGCATTGAGAGTCGCCTTGAGGTCTGGCTCGAAGGCGAGCCGCTGCTGATCGAGCGCCAGCACCTGGCCGACGGCGATCTGACCCCGGTGGCGGAACACCCGTGGATCGGCACCCTGCTGTTTTACCCGGCCAGCGAAACGCTGCTGGAGGAGGCCCGCGAGGCGCTGGCAGCGCTGGAGCATTTCGCGGGAGCGACCCTCACCGACGGCCTGCTGTCGGTCCGTTTTCTGGCCCATGACAACCTGATTTGCCAGCAGGCGATGCGCGAGATCTGGCAGCGCCTGCGCCTGCCGCTCACCGCTAAAGCTCCCTGCCCGCCCCGAATCTGGCACACCTGAGAGACGCACGATGGAACTGACCCCCAGAGAAAAAGACAAGCTGTTGCTGTTTACCGCCGCGCTGGTGGCCGAGCGCCGTCTCGCCCGCGGCGTGAAGCTCAATTACCCGGAATCGGTGGCCCTGATCAGCGCCTTCATTATGGAAGGGGCGCGCGACGGGCAGACGGTGGCGGAATTGATGGAAGCCGGTCGCCACGTCCTGACCCGCAGCCAGGTGATGGAGGGCGTGCCGGAGATGATCCCGGATATTCAGGTGGAGGCCACCTTCCCGGACGGCTCCAAGCTGGTCACCGTTCACAATCCGATCCTGTAAGGGGGCAACATGATCCCAGGCGAATATCAGATACAACCCGGACAGATCGTTATCAATGCCGGGCGCAACACGCTGACGACGATCGTCGAGAACCACGGGGATCGGCCTATCCAGGTCGGATCCCATTACCATTTTTACGAAGTGAACCCGGCCCTGAAGTTCGATCGTGAGCCCACCAGAGGCTACCGGCTGAACATTGCCGCCGGTACCGCCGTGCGCTTCGAACCCGGCCAAAAACGCGCCGTCACGCTGGTGCAGGTGGCAGGCGCACAGCGACTGGTCGGCTTTCGCGGCGAGGTGATGGGCGAGGTGGATCATGGCTGAGATCTCCCGTCAGGCCTATGCCGACATGTTTGGCCCCACCACTGGGGATAAAGTGCGGCTGGCCGATACCGACCTGTGGATCGAGGTGGAACAGGATCTGACGATCTACGGCGAAGAGGTGAAATTCGGCGGCGGGAAGGTGATCCGCGACGGCATGGGCCAGGGACAGATGACGGCGCAGGATTGCGTGGATCTGGTTCTGACCAACGCGCTGATCGTCGATCACTGGGGGATCGTCAAAGCCGATATCGGCGTGAAGGAGGGCAGGATCGTCGCCGTCGGCAAAGCCGGTAACCCGGACATTCAGCCCGGCGTGACCATCCCGATTGGTGCCGCCACCGAGGTGATCGCCGCCGAAGGCAAGATCGTCACCGCGGGCGGGGTCGATACCCATATCCACTGGATCTGCCCCCAGCAGGCGGAAGAGGCGCTGGTCTCGGGCGTCACCACCATGATCGGTGGCGGCACCGGGCCTGCCGCGGGCACCCACGCCACCACCTGCACGCCGGGACCCTGGTATATCGCGCGGATGCTGCAGGCCGTCGACACCCTGCCGGTCAACGTTGGCCTGTTGGGCAAAGGCAACGCCTCCAACCCGGATGCCCTGCGCGAGCAGGTTGCGGCGGGTGCCATTGGCCTGAAAATTCATGAGGACTGGGGCTCAACCCCCGCAGCCATCGACTGTGCCCTGACGGTGGCGGATGAGATGGATATCCAGGTGGCGCTGCACAGCGACACCCTCAACGAGGCCGGGTTTGTCGAAGACACCCTGGCGGCCATCGCCGGGCGCACCATCCACACCTTCCACACCGAAGGGGCGGGCGGTGGTCATGCGCCAGATATCATCACCGCCTGCGCGCATCCCAACATTCTACCCTCCTCCACCAACCCGACCCTGCCCTACACGGTCAACACCATCGACGAGCATCTGGACATGCTGATGGTCTGCCATCATCTCGACCCGGATATCGCCGAGGACGTGGCCTTTGCCGAATCGCGCATTCGCCGGGAGACCATCGCCGCCGAGGACGTGCTGCATGACATCGGGGCCTTCTCGCTCACCTCGTCGGATTCGCAGGCGATGGGTCGGGTGGGCGAAGTGATCATCCGCACCTGGCAGGTGGCGCACCGCATGAAGGTGCAGCGCGGCCCGCTGGCGGAGGAGACTGGCGATAACGATAACCTGCGGGTGAAGCGCTACATCGCCAAATACACCATCAACCCGGCGCTGACCCACGGCATCGCCCATGAGGTCGGGTCGATTGAGGCCGGAAAGCTGGCCGATCTGGTGGTCTGGTCCCCGGCCTTCTTTGGCGTGAAGCCCGCCACCATCGTCAAAGGCGGGATGATCGCCTGCGCGCCGATGGGCGACATTAACGCCTCGATCCCCACCCCGCAGCCGGTGCACTACCGGCCGATGTTTGGCGCGCTGGGTGCCGCCCGCCACGCCACCCGCCTGACGTTTCTCCCGCAGGCCGCTGCCGATAACGGCATCGCGCAGCAGCTGAACCTGCAAAGCGCCACCGCGGTAGTGAAAGGCTGCCGGACGGTGAAAAAGGCCGACATGATCCACAACGGCCTGCAGCCGAACATTACCGTCGACGCGCAAACCTACGAGGTGCGCATCGACGGAGAACTGATCACCAGCGCCCCGGCAGAGATCCTGCCGATGGCGCAACGCTATTTCCTGTTCTGAGGAGGATTCATGATCGCTTTAACCCAACGCCTCGACCATTCGCACCCCGTCACCGCCCGCGTGACGCTGCCGATTGATGTCCGGGTCAAGAGCCGCGCCCGCGTGGTGCTGGACGACGGGCGCGATGCCGGGCTGATGCTGCCGCGCGGCCTGCTGCTGCGCGGCGGCGACCTGCTCATCAGCGACGACGGTCGTGAGGTGGTGGAGGTCATTGCCGCCGCCGAGCCGCTGTCGGTGGTGCGCTGCGCCGACCCTTTCCTGCTGGCCCGCGCCTGCTATCACCTGGGCAACCGTCACGTGCCGCTGCAAATCCTGCCCGGCGAGCTGCGCTATCACCACGATCACGTCCTGGACGAGATGCTGCAGCTGTTCGATCTGGAGGTGACCTTCGCCAGCCTGCCGTTCGAACCGGAAGCGGGTGCCTACGCCAGCGAAGGCCATTCCCATTCGCACTCTCACGCTCATTCACATTAAGGATTCATTATGCGCAAGTTGTTACCCCTGCTGCTGCTGGCCTTCTCCCTGCCTGCGCTGGCCCATCCGGGACACGGCAGCGACAGTTTTCAGGCTGGCTTTTTCCATCCCCTGACCGGGCTGGATCATCTCCTGATGCTGACCGGCGCTGGCGTGCTCGCCGCCCTGAGCGGCCGCAAACTGCTGATGCCCTTTGCCACCCTTGGCATGATGCTGACCGGAGCCGTCGCGGGCAGCCTGTTGGGCGGCTTTGGCGGCATGGAGATGCTGATTATCGCCTCGCTGGCAGTATGCGGCGCGATGATGTTCAAAACCGAAAACCGCCTGCTGCTGGCCGTGCCGGCGCTGGCGATGTTCCACGGCTGGGCGCACGGGGTTGAGATGGCAGGCCACAGCTTCTGGCTGTTCACCAGCGGCTTTATGCTCGCCAGCGCCGCGGTGCTGTGCGTCAGCTTTGCTGCGGGCCTGCTGCTGCGTCGTCACGACGGGCTGCGTAAAATCTTCGGCGGGGGGCTGATCGCCTCTGCCCTGCTGGCGCTGATGAGCTGATGGATCCGTCCCGCCAGCTGCGCCTGATGCAGCTCACCAGCAGCAGCCTGCCGGTGGGATCCTATACCTGGTCGCAGGGGCTGGAGTGGGCCGCGGAGGCAGGCTGGGTCACCACCCCGGCGGCGTTCAAAGCCTGGCAGTGTCAGCAGATGGAGCAGAGCTTTTTCTGCGTCGATCTGCCGCTGTTTGCCCGCCTGTACCGCGCCTGCGAGCAGCAGGATATGAAAGCTGCCGCGCGCTGGACGGCGTATCTGCTCGCCTGCCGCGAGACCCGCGAGCTGCGGGAAGAGGAGCGCAACCGCGGGGCGGCCTTCACCCGGCTGATCAAAAGCTGGGAGGCTGATTGCCCGCCCGACTGGTTGCCGCTGTTCGCGCAAAGCCAGCTGTGCGGCATGGCGTGGCTCGGCGTGCGCTGGGGGATCGGCCTGCGTGAAATGGCGTTAAGCCTCGGCTACAGCTGGATTGAGAGCGCGGTGATGGCGGGCGTCAAGCTGGTGCCTTTTGGACAGCAGGCGGCCCAGCTGTTGATCATCGAACTGTGCGAGCGTTATGCCGACGGGCTGGAGCAGGCGCTTTTGCGCCGCGATGACCAGTTGGGGGCGGCCACGCCGCTCTCCGCCATCGCCTCGGCGCGTCACGAAACCCAATATTCACGGTTATTCCGTTCCTGAGGAGTCTCTATGTCTGAGTACAAACACCCCCTGCGCGTCGGCGTCGGCGGCCCGGTGGGGTCGGGCAAAACTGCCCTGCTGGAAGCCCTGTGTAAAGCGATGCGCGACCAGTATCAGCTGGCGGTGGTGACCAACGATATCTACACCAAAGAGGATCAGCGTATCCTCACCGAAGCGGGTGCGCTGGAGCCGGAGCGTATTGTCGGAGTGGAGACCGGCGGCTGTCCGCATACCGCGATCCGTGAAGATGCCTCGATGAACCTCACAGCGGTGGAAGCCTTAAGCGAGAAGTTCGGCAATCTGGATCTGATCTTTGTCGAAAGCGGCGGGGATAACCTGAGCGCCACCTTCAGCCCGGAGCTGGCGGATCTGACGATCTACGTGATCGACGTCGCCGAAGGGGAGAAGATCCCGCGCAAGGGCGGGCCGGGGATCACCAAATCCGATTTCCTGGTGATCAACAAAACCGATCTCGCCCCCTACGTGGGGGCATCGCTGGAGGTGATGGAGCGCGACACCAACCGCATGCGCGGCGAGCGGCCCTGGACCTTTACCAACCTGAAAGCGGGCGACGGGCTGGGGACGATTATTGCCTTCCTGGAAGAGAAAGGGATGCTGAAGATGTAAAAAAGCCTGGCATAACGCCAGGCTGTGAGGGTTATTTACAGCTGTTGCCCGTTGCGCCCTGCTGACGCCACACGCCCCAGCTTCCGCCGTTGCCCGGGGTTTCCTGGCCCGGGTTGACGTACCACTGGTTCATCCAGATTTTGCCGTCGTAAGAGACTTTGGTGCATTTGGTCGGATAGGCAATTTTTGCGTTATAGGCCGGGGCATCCAGCGCCGGGGCCGCGGGTTTGCTGACTTTGATGGTCATGCTGTCCTGAGCAGTACGGCCATCCGCCCCGGTAGTGGTCAGGGTATAGGTCACCTCACCTTCGGTGTTGGCCGGGATCACCGCCCAGGCGTTGGCGCTGTTCACGCTGCTCACCAGCGTGCCGTTGAGCTTCTCCTGCAGCCAGAAGGTGCCGGAACCTTTGGTCACGCTCCAGTTATACGACGTCGCATTCAGGCTCTTACTGCCGTCCAGCGGCCAGGTGCTGACGCCGGTAGCTGGAGAAACCATGGTGTAATCTGCGCCCGCTACCGCAGTCGGGGCCGGAAGGGTGGTATCGCCCCCCGATTTCAGGGCCATAATCCGGGCAACGGCGCGCTCCATATCCGGGTAAGTACCAATCTTCGCTGAATCTCCGTTTGCCAGCGGCGTACCGGTTTCCTGCAGGATCTGACGCATCTGTTTCGGCGTGACGGTGATACCGTTCGCTTTTGCAATCCCTGACAGGCTCGCCACCACCCCCGCGATAATAGGGTTCGCTGACGAGGTGCCGGAGAAGGTTTGGGTGTAGGTATTGACCCCGTCTTTGTATAAATCGCCGCCCCCGGTGGTGACGACATCCCAGCAGCCCCACGCAGCGCTGGTCACACGCGATCCATAGCTACTGAAGTAGGCTCTTTTGCCATCTTTTGCGCACATCGCCCCGACAATAATTGCGCCGGAGTCTTTGACAGAGAGATCAAACTTGCCGTTGTACAGCGGATCGTCGAGATTAACGTTGCCGTTACCGGCGGCGGCGATGACATAAACGCCTTTATCCGTCAGCGCCTTAGTAATATCAAAGAAGGCGGGCTGCGCCTCCCACGGAGTTAAACAGTCTTTGGTGCAGCCGGCAGGCTTGATGCTTTCGGCCTGCATACCTACCTGCACCACATCGCCCGCTTTCAGCAGGGGGATCATGTTATACATATTGGTGGTTTGCCAGCCCGCGTAGCCCACCTTGCTGTTCCAGGTGAAACCGCGAATGCCCGCGCCGATATCCCTCCCCGCCATAATGCCCACTGAGGCTGAATCATGTTCGCCACACGACGGAACCCAGGAGCTATCCCCCTGTAATAAGGACATCGTCGGCAGGTTGATGTGGTCCGTATTCCATGCGCAGTTCTCAGAAGAGATAATAGTGATGCCCGTGCCATCACTACCGGCATAGCCGTTCAGGCTTTCACGACCCACGCCCCCCATGTAATAACCCGGCCGTTTTTCCGTTGCCGATTTTAAATAATCTTGTTGGTTGCGGAAGTCAGGAACAGCGGATGCCGTCAGGGAGGCCGCGCCGACTGATTTAAGTAAGGCCGGTGTCGAGGTATTATCATGCCGGTATTCATCCAGCGAGATCGGCATCGGTTCTGCATAAACTAACTCAACGTCGGGATTTTGCTCCAGCTCAGCAATAGCCCGGTTAATATAGTTTTGATCCTGGCTTTTGTTTTCAGGAAGCTCCACACGCATATAGCGATCAAAGCCGTAGGTGGCATCCAGCTTAGCTAACTCATCCGACTGGGTGCTACGAAGTTTATTTGAACGAAACATGCGGGTCGGCACCAGAGAGGGATCGCTGAGCGACAGTTCATGTGAAGTTGTGGTTGCGGTCGTCGCGGTCGATTTCAGCAGCGGCTTACTGGGCTTAAGCTTTATCACGATTGCCGTGTAGGTAACGCCTTCCTGAGCGAGCCCGACATTGGCGGGCGCTATTTCGGCGTAGGCCGAACAGGTCACAGCCGCGCAAATTAACAGAGAGAGAATACTTTTTTTCATTTTAGCCAACATCCTTTATGACATGTAATAAATAACATTCCTTATTTTCAGCCTGAATGAAAAACGCACGCCCACCAATAAGAGTGCTCTTTTTAAAAGCAAGAATATTCCCGACGTTATATTACTGGGCGCAACCCTAAACCGCGTAATTCTGTCAACCGGAGATGGGAATAAAAATAACCAAAATAGTCAACCGGGCAATCGAGATAATTAAGGCAAGCATACTTTCATATAATAATATTTATTGTCACAGCAGTAAGCCAATATCCGATTCCGATAAGATATTCCTCTGGCTACGTAGCGCTCGACCACGTTGCGGAAAACGCTTAAGGAAACCTGATGACCATTAATATTGCGATTGCGGATGAACATACCCTTATTCGTCGGGGTGTACAGGCCATGATTCTGGACGGTGCCGGACATGCTTCCGACGCCCTCCTCCCCGTTTGCTTTGGCATCTCTGGCGAAGCGGCATCGAATGGCGAGCTAATGGCCTTACTCGCGCAGCACACGACGGATATCCTATTGCTGGGGAGTACGCTTATCCATTCGGTAAAAGATATGGAGGGCCTGACGCTGGTCAAATGGTTGGCGTATAACTATCCGACGCTGAAAATACTCATGCTCTCGTCCGATACCAATCCGCTAATGATCCGTCTGGCGCTGGAAGCGGGCGCCAGCGCCTACCTGACGCGCAATATGAATGAAACCATCCTTCATCAGGCGCTCCATGCGGTCATTAACGGCGAGGTTTTTGTCGAGCACGCGCTGATGAACACGCTCTTTCAAAAAGGAAAAGCGGCCAACGAGGCGCTCTCGCTACGGGAAACGGAAGTTCTGCGCTTGATCTGCAAGGGGATGAATCTGACCACTATTTCGAGGCGGTTGCACCTGAGCATTAAAACCGTGAGTGCACACAAACTGCGGGCGATGGAAAAATTAAATGTCTCTAACGACTACCACCTTTACTACCTGTTAACCACAACCCGGATGTTTGATAGTGCAATCTGACACCCGGGTTGATAACCGTCACGCCTCCGGCAACTCCGCCAGCGGCCAGCGTGGACGCACTGAGACGCTCAGATCGGACGTCGCCCCGGCGTTCAGACGTACCATACCCGCGTAGGCGATCATCGCCCCGTTATCGGTACAGAATTCCGGACGGGCATAGAACACTTCTCCGCGACGTTTCTGCATCATCTCGGCCAGTTTGGCACGCAGCGTACGGTTGGCGCTGACGCCACCCGCCATCACCAGGCGCTTAAAGCCGGTCTGATCCAGGGCGCGCTTGCACTTGATCATCAGGGTATCCACCACCGCATCTTCAAAAGCACGGGCGATATCGGCGCGGGTCTGATCGTCGTCGTCATTATTACGGATGGTGTTTGCCGCGAAGGTTTTCAGGCCGGAAAAGCTGAAATCCAGGCCCGGACGATCGGTCATTGGACGCGGGAAGACAAAGCGCCCTTCCGTCCCCTGGGAGGCCATCTTCGACAGCATCGGGCCGCCCGGGTAATCGAGCCCCAGCAGCTTGGCGGTTTTGTCGAAGGCTTCACCGGCGGCGTCGTCGATGGACTCGCCCAGCAGCTCGTACTTGCCAATGCCGGTGACGCTAATCAGCTGGGTATGGCCACCAGAGACCAGCAGCGCCACGAAGGGAAATTCCGGTGGATTCTCTTCCAGCATCGGTGCCAGCAGGTGCCCTTCCATATGGTGAACCGGGATAGCCGGGACATCCCATGCGAACGCCAGCGAACGGCCAATGGTCGCGCCGACCAGCAGCGCGCCGACCAGACCCGGACCGGCGGTGTAGGCCACCGCATCAATATCGTTTGCCGTTAAGCCCGCCTCTTTCAGCGCCGCCTGAATCAGGGGCACCGTTTTACGCACATGGTCGCGGGAGGCCAGCTCCGGCACCACGCCGCCGTAGTCAGCATGTAATTTCACCTGACTATACAGTTGGTTGGCGACCAGCCCGTTTTCATTGTCGTAAATCGCGATGCCGGTTTCATCGCAGGATGTTTCAATACCCAGTACACGCATGACTTGTTTTACCTCACTCAGATACCGCGCAGTGTAGAGCCTGGGCGGGGTGATGTAAAACTTTCCTCACCCCTGGAGTTCTCTTCGTGTATACTCCTCACCCTTATAAAAGTCCCTTTCAAAAACGGCCGCGGTGCTTTACAAAGCAGCAGCAATTGCAGTAAAATTCCGCACCATTTTGAAATAAGCTGGCGTTGATGCCAGCGGCAAACCGAATTTATAAAGGTGAGAGTTACATGCCGGTAATTAAAGTACGTGAAAACGAGCCGTTCGACGTAGCACTGCGTCGCTTCAAGCGTTCATGCGAGAAAGCAGGTGTTCTGGCTGAAGTTCGTCGTCGTGAGTTCTATGAAAAACCAACGACCGAACGTAAGCGCGCTAAAGCTTCTGCTGTGAAACGTCACGCGAAGAAACTGGCTCGCGAAAACGCACGCCGTACTCGTCTGTACTAATCTTTTGAGGACGCACGTCCTCAATTGCCAGACAGAGTAGTAGTCGTAAGGCCGTGCTTCCGGAAGGAATGCGCGGCTTGTTTTCGTTTATGAATCAGGATTTACACAAAATCATTCACACTGTATCAAGGCGGCAAGTGAGTGAATCCCCGGAGCTTACTTAAGTAAGTGACAGGGGTGAACGAGCGCAGCCAACGCAGAGACAGTTTGAAGGATGAAGTGTAATCACGGGGCCTATGGCTGGACGAATCCCACGCGTATTTATCAATGATCTGCTGGCAAGAACCGACATTGTCGATCTCATCGACGCGCGGGTAAAGCTGAAGAAGCAGGGCAAGAACTACCACGCGTGCTGTCCATTCCATAACGAAAAAACCCCCTCTTTCACCGTGAACGGTGAAAAGCAGTTCTACCACTGCTTCGGCTGTGGCGCGCACGGCAACGCCGTCGACTTTTTAATGAACTACGACAAGCTCGAGTTCGTTGAAACCGTCGAAGAGCTGGCTGCCATGCACAACCTTGAAGTGCCGTATGAAGCAGGCAGCGGGCCAAGTCAGATAGAGCGTCATCAACGACAAACGCTGTATCAGCTGATGGACGGCCTGAACGCATTTTACCAACAGTCTCTTAAGCACTCTGCGGCTGAGCCTGCGCGTCAGTATCTGAACAAGCGCGGACTGAGCGACGATGTTATTGCGCGTTTCGCTATTGGTTACGCCCCTCCCGGCTGGGATAACGTGTTAAAGCGTTTTGGCGGCAATAGCGAAGATCGTAAGTCCCTCATCGATGCGGGCATGCTGGTCACTAATGACAAGGGACGTAGCTATGACCGCTTCCGCGAGCGGGTGATGTTCCCCATTCGCGACAAGCGTGGCCGGGTTATTGGTTTTGGTGGCCGCGTGCTGGGCGATGCCCTGCCGAAATACCTCAACTCCCCGGAAACCGATATTTTCCATAAGGGCCGCCAGCTGTACGGCCTGTATGAAGCCCAGCAGGATAACGCTGAACCGCAGCGCCTGTTGGTGGTCGAAGGCTATATGGATGTGGTGGCGCTGGCGCAGTACGACATTAACTATGCCGTTGCGTCTCTGGGCACCTCCACGACCGCCGACCATATTCAGCTGCTGTTTCGGGTGACCAACACCGTGGTCTGCTGTTACGACGGCGACCGGGCCGGACGCGAAGCCGCCTGGCGGGCGCTGGAAACGGCACTGCCGTATATGACCGACGGGCGTCAGTTACGCTTTATGTTCCTGCCCGACGGTGAAGACCCGGATACGCTGGTGCGTAAAGAGGGTAAAGCGGCCTTTGAAGCGCGGATGGAGCAGGCTCAGCCGCTCTCCACGTTTCTGTTTAACAGCCTGATGCCGCAGGTCGATTTGAGCACCCCGGATGGCCGCGCCCAGTTGAGCACGCTGGCCCTGCCGCTGATTACTCAGGTGCCGGGCGAAACGTTGCGCATCTATCTGCGCCAGGAGCTGGGCAAGAAACTCGGCATTCTGGATGACAGTCAGCTTGAACGTTTAATGCCAAAGCAGGCGGATAGCGGTGCGGTGCGCCCCGTCCCTCAGCTAAAACGCACAACCATGCGTATACTGATAGGACTGCTGGTGCAAAACCCGGAGCTGGCGCCAAAAGTGCCTTCTCTGGCGGGTCTGGACCACGACAAGCTGCCTGGACTTGGCTTATTTGCAGAACTGGTCAACACTTGTCTGTCACAGCCAGGTCTGACCACCGGGCAGCTTTTAGAGCACTATCGCGGAACAAAAGCGTCCGCAACCCTTGAAAAACTGTCGATGTGGGACGATATAGCAGATAAAGATATCGCTGAAGAGACCTTCACCGACTCGCTCAACCATATGTTTGATTCGATGCTTGAACTGCGCCAGGAAGAGTTGATTGCTCGCGAGCGCACACAGGGTTTAAGCAGCGAAGAGCGCCGGGAGCTCTGGATGATTAACCAGGAACTGGCGAAGAAGTAAAAGAATTTAACGGCTTAAGTGCCGAATACCGTTCGGGCAGATCCCGACAGCCGCACTGAGAGGCAGCGGCACAAATACAAGTACGCCCTCGCTTTAAAGGTTGGCAGCCGTATCGCCGACACCAATCAAACGAATAAGTGTGGATACCGTCTTATGGAGCAAAACCCGCAGTCACAGCTGAAACTTCTTGTCCAACGTGGTAAGGAGCAAGGCTATCTGACCTATGCCGAGGTCAATGACCATCTGCCGGAAGATATCGTCGACTCCGATCAGATCGAAGACATCATCCAAATGATCAATGACATGGGTATTCAGGTGATGGAAGAAGCCCCTGATGCCGATGATCTGTTGCTTGCTGAAAACTCAAACAACACCGATGAAGATGCAGAAGAAGCTGCTGCACAGGTTCTGTCGAGCGTTGAGTCTGAAATCGGCCGCACGACGGACCCGGTGCGCATGTACATGCGTGAAATGGGTACCGTTGAACTGTTGACCCGTGAAGGCGAAATTGACATCGCTAAACGTATCGAAGACGGGATCAACCAGGTTCAGTGCTCCGTTGCCGAATACCCGGAAGCCATTACCTATCTGCTCGAGCAGTACGACCGCGTTGAAGCAGAAGAAGCGCGTCTGTCTGACCTGATCACCGGCTTTGTCGATCCGAACGCGGAAGAAGACATGGCGCCAACGGCGACGCACGTCGGGTCTGAACTGTCTCAGGAAGAGATGGATGATGACGAAGACGAAGACGAAGAAGAGAGCGACGACGACAGCAGCGACGATGACAACAGCATCGACCCTGAACTGGCGCGTGAGAAGTTCGGTGAACTGCGTGCGCAGTATGTCGTCACCCGCGACATCATTAAAGCCAAAGGCCGCAGCCACGCCGCCGCTCAGGAAGAGATCCTGAAGCTTTCTGAAGTGTTCAAACAGTTCCGCCTGGTGCCAAAACAGTTCGATTACCTGGTTAACAGCATGCGCGTCATGATGGACCGCGTCCGTACCCAGGAACGCCTCATCATGAAAGTGTGCGTTGAACAGTGCAAAATGCCGAAGAAGAACTTCATCACCCTCTTCACCGGCAACGAAACCAGCGAAACCTGGTTCAACGCGGCTATCGCGATGAACAAGCCATGGTCCGAAAAGCTGCGTGACGTGGCTGACGATGTGCACCGTGGCCTGCAGAAGCTGCAGCAGATTGAAGAAGAGACCGGCCTGACCATTGAGCAGGTAAAAGACATTAACCGTCGCATGTCCATCGGTGAAGCGAAAGCCCGCCGTGCGAAGAAAGAGATGGTTGAAGCGAACTTGCGTCTGGTTATCTCTATCGCCAAGAAATACACCAACCGTGGTCTGCAGTTCCTGGATCTGATTCAGGAAGGTAACATCGGTCTGATGAAAGCGGTTGATAAGTTCGAATACCGCCGTGGTTACAAGTTCTCCACCTACGCAACCTGGTGGATCCGTCAGGCGATCACCCGCTCTATCGCGGATCAGGCGCGCACCATCCGTATTCCGGTGCATATGATTGAGACCATCAACAAGCTCAACCGTATCTCCCGCCAGATGCTGCAGGAGATGGGCCGCGAGCCGACGCCGGAAGAGCTGGCCGAGCGCATGCTGATGCCGGAAGACAAGATCCGTAAGGTGCTGAAGATCGCCAAAGAGCCAATCTCCATGGAAACGCCAATCGGCGACGATGAAGATTCGCATCTGGGTGACTTCATCGAGGATACCACCCTCGAGCTGCCGCTGGACTCTGCCACCACCGAGAGCCTGCGTGCCGCCACGCACGACGTACTGGCTGGCCTGACCGCCCGTGAAGCGAAAGTCCTGCGTATGCGTTTCGGTATCGATATGAACACCGACCACACGCTGGAAGAAGTGGGTAAACAGTTCGACGTGACCCGCGAACGTATCCGTCAGATCGAAGCGAAGGCGCTGCGTAAGCTGCGTCACCCAAGCCGCTCTGAAGTACTGCGTAGCTTCCTGGACGACTAACAGTCCTGAACGTAAAAAAGCTCCCAATCGGGAGCTTTTTTTTTGGCTTTTTTCCCTTCGCTCTGTGGCAGCGTGCCCCCTAAAAAACGCCCGGCGGCGCTTTGCTTGCACGGGCCTACGGATCCCGTAGGCCGGGTAAGGCGTAGCCGCCACCCGGCAGTTCGCGCCTTCTCCCATAGAGCGGTCAGGCTGAGGGCATCAGCCAGCAGAGGATCTAAAGCCCCCGCGTCACTAGCGCCTCATCCAGCTCCCGATACGCCTCCACCAGCTTCTCCACCGTCGCCCTGTTGAGCCCGCTCGGATTAGGCAGCACCCACACCTGGGTCACGCCGATGGTAATGCTCTGCTTTCCCCACTGCACGCCCCGCTGGCTGAACGCCTGCTCGTAGGCCTGCTTACCCAGGATCGCCAGCGCCGCGGGCTGATAGTCCTCCATCTTCTTAATCAGTTCCCGTCCGCCGCTGCGCAGCTCATGCAGATTCACCTCGCTCGCCTGCACCGTCGGCCGTTCCACCAGCATGGTGATGCCGCAGCGCGTATCCAGCAGCTGTTGCTCCTCTTCCGGCTTCAGCAGCTTGTCGGTAAACCCGGCCTGATAGATCACTTTCCAGAAGCGATTTCCCGGATGGGCAAAGTGAAACCCGGTATGGGCAGAGGACTTGCCCGGATTGATGCCGCAGAACACCACCCTCAGGCCTGGCGCAAGGATGTCGTTGATCATGATTACTCCCGCTTAATGGTTCAGGCTCTAAGTATAAGAGATTGAAAATGGGTTGTTTATAAAAACAGCAGGCAGGTGGGTATGGCTGGATTGCGGCGAGGAGTTACTTTATAATCCTCCGCCACGGCCCCTTAGCTCAGTGGTTAGAGCAGGCGACTCATAATCGCTTGGTCGCTGGTTCAAGTCCAGCAGGGGCCACCAAATTTTTCCTTTATAATCATATGGTTATGCCACCTATTTAAGGTGGCTTTTTTGTATCTGTGAATGATTGTCGTAATCGTGTCGCATTAGATGTTAAATCCAATTCCCTAAAAGGAACGTTCCTTGCTTGGATATGAGGTTCAACTGACATGAAAGTGAAAAATGCGTTTTATTCAGTAGTGATTTTTTTCAGAACCAACCCGCATTTAGGACCATCAATAACACTTTTCGCATTAGGAATGATATTCCTTCTAACAATGAAGTTTTCTGCTGTGGCAGGGGCATTATTCGGAGCAGGTGCATCATTGCTCGGGGCGTGGATCTCAGATTTCAATTCACGTAAAAAAGAAATTGAGTCGAAGAAACAAAAAGAAAAGGATGCAGAAAAATATCTCACTCCTGAACTTTTGCGTACTGTAGCCAGAGTTCTTAATATTCAGGAGCGTGCAATAATTAACTATAGTATCACTGCGCAAGAAAATAATAGAAGTGGTGTACAGACATACCCTTTAAAACCTGATATCTACAATACAGTTAATTTATGTGATTTAAAGGAAGATTTTTTACCTTACCTTCCCTTGTTATATCCTAACTTTCCTCAATTTAGAGACTTACCCACAAGTAAAGCTATTAAGCTAATAGCTTATTACGATTCGCTCTTTGATCTTGAAGCCTTTGTAAATGACTGGTGGAAACGAGAGGTACAAATACCTTCAAATATTTTTAACTACATAGACCATCAAGCAGAATGCAGCCTTAGATTAGCTTTAGAATGTTTGAAAGAATTCCAGTTAGAAGAATCTGCCTATGGAATAGGTCATTCACAAAGTATATCTTCGCGAATCAAATCTGCATTAGAAAGAGCCATCAAAGCCAGAGAGCACGCAGAAACCGATTTTAAAAGAGTCAGGGCTAACCTAAACAGCTAAATAAATTCGATATCCGCCTTTACTCCGGACTATCCAGAATGATGTATTCTTCCTTAACCCTTTAACAAGATAAGAGAATTTATATGAATAATCTTACATATTTTACAACATACATCAATTATTATAACACCCTAATTAAACCAGGTTACGCCGTTCTTGTTACTGGTGAATGGGGGTCAGGAAAGACCCATCAAATAAAAAATATATTTTCAGAAAATGAAATGTATTATGTAAGTCTCTTTGATATTTCAACCGTTGAAGATATATATGCTAACGTTTTTTATAAGATGTCTCCCATTAAAGCTTTCGCAAAAGGCGCGGCTAATGGTATAAGCGACGCTAACGTTGGTATAGATGCTATGACATTTGGGTTAGGTGGGATAATTGGAAAAGTAGCAAACGCTGTAATAAAAGAAGAGGTGAAAACTGATAAGGTTATTGTTTTTGATGATATCGAACGCTGTTCAGTTGACATAAATAGTATTCTAGGAGTAATAAACAAGTATGTTGAGCATCATGGTTGTAAAGTAATTGCGATTGCTCATGACGAAAAAATAAAGTTATCATTTGGTGAGTCTAAAGAAAAAGTCATTGGACAAACATTAAAAGTAGAGCCAAACATTGAAGATATTTTTCAATATTTTATCAAAGAAGAAAACAAAGAATGCATACCTAATTCAATTAAAAAATGCATTCTTAATACATTCCTTGCCTCAAATTGCAAATCAATGCGGATCTTGAAGCACACCTTAAAAGATTGCTTACGTTTATTTGACAATATAGATGAAAAATACAAACAAAATCATAACGTTATGGATGATGTATTTACTTTCTTCACAGCATTTTCTATAGCGTTCAGATACGGAAATATTCACGAGGTAGATCTAACTGACAGAGCAGCCGTCTGCATCAAATATCATGTTTCAAAAGATAAGACCAATGCACCAGCAATACTGAAATTAAGTGACTCTTATAAAAAAAATGGTCTAACAATAGATCTCTCACGAAATACTTTTAACGATGAAACATTGATTAACTGTCTTTCTAAAGGCTACTATGATAGTAATTCAATCAATAATGATATTAGTGCTAATAGATTTTTGGAATCCGCCGACTCGCCTTCATGGTTACGATTGATGAACTTTGACGAAAAGACGTCAGAAGAAACTAAAGGTGTTTTAAATGATATCGAATATGAGCTAAGAAATAATAAGCTTACTGATCCAGGAATAATACTTCACATATTTAATTTAAAACTTTTAATGTCATTAATTCAGGCACATTCACTAACTTATGATGAAGTATTTAATCAACTACATTGCTATCTTAAGCGCCTGATTAATGATAATTTACTCCCCCCATCACAGAACAATAAAAGATTTAATAATTTCAGAGACTCATCGCATGGATATAGTTATTGGATCAAAGATGAATATAGACATGTTTCTACAAAGATGTTCGATTTAGTTGATCACTTCATGATAATTGCAAACAAAAAAATGTACCCGCAGTACATCAAAGAAATTCTTGAGTCTTTTACAAATATACCTTGCGATTTCTCAGAATTAGTGGCTCCCGGCTATAATAGCCAAGGGAAATATGCATATATTGATATACTAAAATCCATTAAACCGCACGAATTTGTAGAACATTGGCTTAACAGCCCGCTTGCAAATCATCAAAAGATCTCACGAGGTTTAAAGGATAGGTATTCCTCTGGAGCTATTTACAATGAGCTATCTGAAGAACTAACTTGGGCTCGAAAAGTAAATGCTATACTACTTCACAAGGCAGCTAAATGTACTGGCTTCGAGCGTTTAAGACTTGAGAGACTGATGTGCCAAATCTGAGGATTAATGTTGCACAAGAAAATTCATATTAGATTGCACTACTCTACATTAGATTAATAATTAATTCTTCATAAAGCATAACTTACGATTTTAAGCATATAACAATAATCTCATAATTTTCTGGTCGCTGGTTCTAGTCCAGCAGGGGCCACAAGATAAAAAAGGAGTCAGATAAGAAATTATCTGACTCCTTTTTCGTTTGTATAGTGAGTGGTTCATAAAGAATATTAATATATTGTGCACTCACTTCCGTTGCCTGCTTTGAAAATAAATTAAGACCAGCGGCAACCGCCAGCCTCATTACAGACAATATTAATGCGTCCGGTACGGCTCCCGCACATAATCCCGCAGGATATACACCATGTCATGCAGCAGTCCCGCCAGGTCCTCCGCCACCTTCTCCGGCAGCGTATTTCCCAGTAACGCCTGATTCAGCGAGCGCAGATACTCCACCATCAAACAGGTGTCTTGCCAGCAGTGCGGCATCGCGGATTCGGGCGGCTCATCAACCGTAAGCTGCGCCACCAGGTGCGGGGGTAAATCTTCATCGCACAGCTGTGCCAGACGAGCGAGCACATGAGATAACCGTCCGCAAAACGCCAGACGCGTGGACACCTCTTTCGTTTCCAGTAAGACATTCACATAGGCCGTGCACAGGTCCGTGACTTCAAACAGGTCGGCCGTGGCGGGGAGCGGCGCGGTGAGCAGGTGATGAATAACGCTTTCGTCAAATTCGGGATAAGACGGGGTTGGGATCGTAGCCATAAGGCAGCCTCCTTGTACAAAGAATGAGATCACCGCCAGAGTTCCTACGCTCGGGGGGTGACGCTGACGGAGGTAGGAATGCCGACGTACAAGGGGATCGGCCAGCCTTTCGGCTGCTCCGCCAGCGCCACCGTAATTTTATCGGGATACGCGCTGGCAGGACACCAGAAAGTGAATCTGGGTCGCCTTGTACTGAATCGGGTTCCTACGCCCGGCTGCAGTTTCTCCTGCAACGCCTTCACCCTACTCCTCTCCCCGTCCCGCTAAAAGCAAAATCCCGTCCCGGTTTTCATCTCTGCGAGCCGCCTTCCAGAATCCCGACTTCAACGCCCCATCAAAAACGAATCGTCATTTTTTGTAAAATGAAATGGCGTTTTAGGTATCTCCATCACAATTTACTTTTCGGATGTTGTTAAGATATCCGACCATACAGATAGCAGGGTTTTTATGCAGATGACTAACAGGTGTGAAAAATGATGAGCATGTCTTAGCGCATTCAAACGGCATTAAAAACAAAACATTTATTTGTGATCATATTTTAAATCGTGATTGCGGAGACGCTTTTACCCAAAACTAACAGACTTATTTAACTATTTATTTTACAGCGCCAGAAAATAACTATCGGGATAACTCTCGGGGATGCGTTCGGCCTGAAAATTTTAACTGACTATTTTGATACTCTCTTAAATACGGAAAACTATCGTGGATTACATTATTAAAATACTTGGCACGCCCGCGATTATCGTCGCGTTCATTGCTTTTTTAGGTCTGGCATTACAAAGAAGTAGTCTCACCGATATTATTAAAGGCACCCTCCTCGCCTTTATTGGTTTTGTATTAATTAAAACCGGCGGGAGTATTCTCGGCGGCGTATTAACCATGTTCAGCGATATCTTTACCAATGCGTTTGGCTTGCGTGGGGTCGTGCCCAGCAACGAAGCGATTATGGCGCTGACCATCGATACCCTCGGCCGACCGGCGGCGTTCATATTATTCTTCGCGATGATCATTAACGTGCTGCTGGCCCGTTATACCCGATTTAAATCCATTTACCTGTCGCTGCACCTGATCGTCTTTATGGCCTTTTCGGTCACCGCCGCCCTGGTGGGATTAGGTTATAGCGAGCAGTTCGCCATTATTTTCGGCTCGCTGGTGATCGGCGCTTATATGGCGGTGTTCCCGACCATTCTGTCGCGCTTTAGCCGTAAAATTATCGGCCATAACGATTACTGTATCGCCCATGCCGCCTCCAGTTCCTATATTATCGGCTCGTATCTTGGGAAATGGTTTGGCGATACCTCGGTCAACGTCGAAGAGGTGAAAGTCAGCGGTAAATTCAGCTTCCTGAAAAACCCGGACGTGGCGACCTTTATTACCATGTTCTTCCTGCTGGGCATCTCCTCCATTTTTGCGGAAGAGGCCTTCCTCAACAACGTGCTGGCGAACAAACCTTACTTTGTCTGGCTGCTGGAGAAATCCGCCACCTTCGCGGGCGGTCTCTATATCGCTAAAAAAGGCGTGGTGATGTTTACCGAAGAGATCGTGCCTGCGTTCAGGGGCTTTTCGCAGGTGGTGGCGCCGGGTTCTGTTCCGGCTGTGGATCCGATGGTGCTGTTCGACAAGTCACCGAACGCGGTACTGGTGGGCTTCCTGGTGAGCTTTGTCGCGGAACTATGCTGCGTGGCGATCTTCCCGTTCATCGGTCTGCCGATCATTATCCCGGGCATTATGGCCAGCTTCATAACTGGCGGTAGCGCGGCGATCTTTGGTAACGCAACGGGTGGGTTCCGTGGGGCGGTGCTGGCGAGTTTCGTGAATGGTCTGCTGCTCTGCTTCCTGCCGGCGCTGGTGCTGCCGCTGTTTAACCACCTGGGCGTGACGGCGGTGACCTTTGCGGATCCGGACTTCACCTTCCTGTCCGCTATCATCAAATACACCTTCGGTCTGGCACATTAATCCTGCTACCGGCCCGTATTCGGGCCGGTTTTTACTGTCTCTATTTCGCCAGCGACACCAGCATCTTCAGACTCGCAGAATAATAATCCTCCTGGGTGGTGATCTGTGGATCGCCCGCCGGGAGTTGTCCCATCGCCAAATCACGAACCGCCAGCAGGCCGCCTTCCATCATATAAGGCGCAGGATCGCCAGTGGTGACATTCACCCAGGCAGGCGTCTGATTACGGGCAAAACGTCCCCAGTACGCGGTATACGGGGCCATCAGCGGGCTGGAGGCATTGGCCCACTTGATATACAGCGGGACGCGGATCGCATCGTAGCTAAAGCGCGCCGGCCACTCTTTCGCCGGGGTCACGTGCCCGTCGGCATAGAGAGAAACCCAGTCCGCGGGCATCTGGGTGTTACCGAAGCGCATTTTCACCAGCAGCTTCTGCCCGTCGTTGATGAGATCACGCCACACCGTCAGATGACTGCGCTTCGCGAAATCTTCCCAGGCCGGGAAGATGAAATAGGACGGGTTAAGATTCACATAGCTGTTGAGGTTAAAGCCTTTCGCGCCGGGCAGCATCACGCGGTAACCGGCAAAGCTGATCACGTTGCGGGCCAGCAGCGATTTAGTGATGGCGTCTGAGGCGTTCAGATAGCTGCTGTCGTTCCACTGGGTGCCCGCTTTTAACAGCGCCCAGGCGATAAAGGTATCGCCATCGGTGGCGTTGTTTCTGTCGGCGATCGGGTCCGGCGCAACCGGGTTATAACGCCAGTAGAACAGCCCCGTCTGCGGGTTTTGCAGGTTCTTTTTGGTCCAGCCCCAGATTTTGTCAAAACCGGCGCGGTCGTTGTTACGCACCGCCATCATCATGGCGAAGCCCTGCCCTTCAGTGTGGCTCACACTGTTGTTGCCGGTATCAATGATGCGGCCATCCGCCATTAAAAATCGCGCTTTGTAGCTGTCCCAGGCGGGGCCGGCAAAGGCCTGATGACTTAATATCATCCCCAGCACCAGAATCAGGGTTTTACTTCGCTGCCACATGGCCGATCCTTATTGATTGTTTTGATATCTGAAATGGATAACCGTAGCCGAGGGGGAAGCCTCGCGCCACAGCGATACGTGTGATTTGCCGCCCTGCTCGCGCAGCCAGCGAGCGTAGAGCCCCTCCAGCACTGCGCTGAAGGCGTGGTTCCACGCCATCTGTTTTGCCTCTTCCGGCGGCACCGGTATGGCGGTATGCACGATGCGGATCGCCGTGTCGCTGGCATCCATATCAATATAGCCCCAGTCAAAAGCCGCGAGCCGGGCATTGATCTGCGCTTCGAGTTCGCCCAGGGTGTGGGCAAGCGCCAGCGGGAAGCGTTCGCCCAGCGCGTCGCCCATCTGCACGAGGAACGAGCGGCTCTGCGCCTCGCCGACGTTGGCGACCATCTTCTCAACCATCACGTGGATCAGCGAAAACCAACCGGACTGCGTCTGTTGATTCTGGTAATACTGTAAAAGCTGTTGGTCATTCATCACTTGTTCCCCAGAAGGTAGCGGAAGTAGAGGGTCGCGGTACTTTCGTTGTAATCCCCGAAGGTGTCATACCCCACCTGCCCGCCGATGGTCATGTCTTTATTAAGTTTGTAGTCGGTGGATGCGCGCAGGTTATACCCCAGCCCGTTCTCGCTGTTGCCTTTGTAGAATGCCTCTTTGGCGAAGCCACGGGAGACATAATCTTCCAGCTGTCTCTGCATGGCCTTATCCGTCGGGAAGTACGGGCTCTCATCCTGGGAGTAGGACTGATACCCCACCGACGCCCCTAAGCCCAGCTTCCAGTTGTCGAACTTCTGGGTGTAATCCACCGGGAAGGAGACGCTGATGTAATCCTGCGGACTGAAATACCCCCCCTGACCGTAGCTGAAGTAGCTCAGGTTCTTGTCGAAGTTCATGTAGTTCATGTTGATGCCGGCTTTTAACTCGCGATCGGCAGCATAGTACGGACGGAAATAGACCCCCGCCGAACCGTTGACGCTGGTGTTGCTCGGCACGTTCTCGCCGATGTAGTCGTAGATGCCAAATCCGGCGTAGAAGCCCGCATCGGTATTGTCATAGCTCAGCTGGGCGCTGCCGCCGTTTTTGGTGACCTGGCCCCACTTCTTGCCGCTGTACTTGTCTTCCACCCCGACGTATGACAGCAGGCTGTCCACCACCGCGCGACGCTCGCCGGTCAGCACCAGCTTGAGGTAATCCGTCAGCTGCGGCGACCACTGCACGCCACCCACCAGGGTGTTCAGATCCTGGCCCAGCGGCGTGGAGCCGACATCAAGTTTGTACTGCTCGCCGGTAAGCGCCATCGCCACTTCCACGCCCTGCGCACTTTGCGAGCCCTGGGACGGCACCTTGATCTTGTCGATGTTCGGCAGCTCAGGCGGCGTGGTGGTGGAGGCGTTATACAGCTCCTCGGCCACCCCGCCCTGGATCAGCGCCCCGGTACCAAACCGGCGGCTGGACTCCTCGGAAGAGGTACCAGCATCGAGGCTGATCGGCGTGACGTTCACATCCAGACGCGAATCGCCGAACGGCACCGTGGACCACTGCAGCGGGGCCTTGATCTCCGTCAGCTTGCTCAGCCCCTCTTCGCCATCACGGGCGCGCAGAGCGGTAGAGCCCCGCGCCCAGGTGGCGGTTTTGTCCACCAGCATCTCCATCATGTTATCCACCTGACGCAGCGTCCCGGCCTGGGCGGTTTCCACCGGCAGATCGGTACGCACGGTGCCTGGCGGGGCGGTCTGTGGATTACGCGCCAGCTGGGCCACCTGCCACGGCATCGCCTGGCCGTAGAGGGACGCAGGATCTGCCACCGCGCCCGAACTGGAGGTGCCAACAAACGGGTTGTCCGCCAGCGCCAGGCCACCCAGCATCGGGGCCGTTTCGCCGGTATTGTTTTGCAGGCCGAGCAGCTTGCCGCGCGCGGTGCGCAGATAGCTCATCGCCTGCTGATGGTTGCCCTGAGCCTCGGAGACCCGGGCCAGCAGCAGCAAGCGCTCCGGGGTACTGTCGTTGGTCAGCCCGGCGGAAAGCTGCTTCGCTTTATCCACATTGTTGCTGGCAAGGGCCACGTCGATGGCCCCGGCGCGTGCATCCTGCTGCGGCGTGTCGCGGGTCATCAGGTAGTCGTAAACCACCCCGGCCTCTTTGTTCATCTTCCCGGACTGATAGACGCGGGCCATGGCAAACATCAGGTCGGTGTTCTGCGGATCGTTTTGCATGGCGCGGATCAGCTTGTCGTAAGCCGCCGCGTAGTTGCCCTGCACGCGCAGACGATCGGCCTCGTTGATCACGTAGCCGTTGCGAATGCTCGCCAGCTGGGTCGGGGTACTGCGCGATTGCAGCTCCGGGCTGGCAAGCCAGGCCTGAGCTTCGCCGCCCAGTCCGGCCTGGTTCAGGACCGCCACCTGATCGGCATAATCCCCGGCGTTACCCTGCACCCCGCGGCGCATGTTGTCATGCACCACGCTCACCGCAGTGGTGACATCGCCACTCTGGGCCAGCATCCGCGCCAGCTTGCCCGCATCGGCCGGGCTTTGCGGCGGACGTGCCGCCAGCGCTTTCAGGGTGTTGGCCGCCGCGGTGCGGTCGCCCTGGGCCAGATAGCGTTCGGCCACGTCCATCTGCAGGTTGTAATTCACCCGCTGGGAGAGCTCGCGCATATCGCTGTTCTGGCTGGAGGCCGGAATGCGCGACAGCAGGGTTTGCGACTGCTGCCAGGCGTTGTTTTCGCTGGCGAACAGGGCCGCCGCGTAGAGTTCGCTGTTGCTGGCGTTCGGACGGAACGCAGGGGTCATGACGTTAGCCGCCTCCGCGCTTCGCCCCTGCTTCTGCAGCAGACGGGCCAGATCCAGACGCAGCCAGGGATCGGACGGATAGCGGGCCGTGCCCTGCTGTAACAGGGCGATGGCGCGCTGCGGATCGCCGCTGGCCGCAGCCTGCTGGGCCTGACGACGCAGCGGATCGGTCGGGTTGCCGCCGGAGACGCGCGGTGCCAGCCTCGCCTGCAGGCTGGCGGGCAGGGTCTGCAACATCGCCTGGGCTTCGGCGGTTTTGTTCTGCTCGCGCAGGACGTAGTAGAGGTTTTCCCGCGCCGAGCCGTTATTCGGCTGCTCGGTCAGCAGGCCGCGCAGGGTCTGCTCTGCCGCGGTGTAGTCTTTGTTATGCCGCTGGACGTCGGCGCGGAACAGCTTCGCCGCCGCCCCCTGCTCGCCGCTGCGCTGGGTCAGGGGGGCGCTCAGGGCCAGCGCCTGGCTGACGTTACCCTGCTTATACGCCGCCTGGGCCTGGGCCAGTTGGCCGTAGAATTCGGCATCCTGCGCCTGCTGTTTGCGCTCGTCAGAGGCCGCACCGCCAAGGCTGGCCGCCCGGTTCAGGTACTGCGCCCCCGCGGCGTAGTCGCCCTTGCGCAGGGCCACGTAGCCCATCCCGGCCAGCGCATCGGCATCTTCCGGGTTGGCCTTCAGCACCTGCTCAAACTGGCCGCGCGCGGTATCGGTATTGCCGCTGTTCAGCGCCGCATAGCCTTCGCCTTTGGCCGCCCCACCGATGCTCTTGCGATAATAATCCTGCACCGCCGTGTCGTTCGGATGACGCTGGAGGAAGGTCTGGTAGTAGGCTTCGTCGCCCGCCTGCGGCCCGAGCCACAGCAGGGCCTGACGCAGGGATTTATCCGCATCCTGATTGCCGCTCGCCAGATCCTGCAGGATGTTCATCCCCTCGCGACGGGTGCTCTCCTGGTAGGTCAGCACTTTGCCCAACGCGATTTTGACGTTGTTATCCTGCGGATACTGCACGCGCAGCTGCCGCAGCTCGCTCACCGCCTGCGGGTAGAGGGACTTGTCCCCCGCCATGGTCAGATAGTATTCCGGGGCGAGGCTCGGCGGCGGCTGGTTGCCGGTAAACAGGCTCTGCCAGGTGGCCAGCGCGGCGGGAATGTTGCCGCTGCGCGCCTGCTGACGGGCCAGCTCCAGCTGGCCGCGCGGCACCTGCTGCATCTGTTTGGCATTATCCAGCGCCTGCAAATTGGCATCCTGCGGCGAAACCGCCGCTAAACGCTCGCGCCACTGGGCCGCCCCTTTGATGTCACCGGCCTGCTGCGACCACAGGGCCATCAGGTACAACGCCTGGGTGTTGTTGGCGTCGACCATCAGCACTTTCTTCAGCGATTCCATTGCCAGGTTATCGTGAGACTTCTCGTGCCAGTAGTTGGCCTGATCGAACAGCGCTTTCAGCGCCGGGTTATTGGCCGACTGCGTGGCATCTGCCGCCTGGGCACCCTGGAGGCCCCCGATCGCCAGCCCGCTGACCAGGCAAAGTACAGGCAGATGTCCGGCGGTTTTGTTTTTATTGTCCATAGTGTTACCACCCTTACTCACGATCTGAATCCTGTGGGTTAAGACGTTTGTGCGCGCGTTTTTTCAGTAACGAGTAGAGGCTCAGGCCAATAATCGACGCGAACAGCAGTCCAAAAATCGCCAGCATGGCGGAGTGCTGCGTGGCATACCACACCACCATCATGTACCAGGGCATCTGGCCGCTCGGGAACTGCGGGCCGACGCGGAAGCTGCGCACGCCGTTCTCATCGGTGATGATCGCGGTATCGCCGCGGATGCCGGCGTTTATACGGGCGGAGTTGAGGTCGGTATGCAGACGCGCCAGCTGGGCGTCGTCACTGCCGATCGCCATCACCACCAGACGCTCCGGGTTCCACTGGGAGCGGAAGCTGACAAAGCCGCGCCAGGATTCGTTAGACGAGAAGTAGCGGTCGGCATCCACGCCCGACGCGTTCCAGTCCCCCTCCAGCAGACGCTGCGCTTTTTCCCACATTTTGGGCTGGCGCACGCCAAAGCTGTGCTCGTTGCTGACAAACGGCGACTGCGCCAGCAGGGCGCGGTTAAAGGCGGTTTGATTCAACGAGGAGACCGCCAGCACGTCGCTGTTGCTCAGGCGCAGCAGGTTCGCTCCGCCGGACGGCAGGCCAAACATCACCCGGTTGTTGTTCAGCGCGGTGCCGGTGGCGTTACCGGAACGGGCAGAGAGATCCAGCAGGGTGCTAATCTCGCTTTCGCTCGGGTTCTCCGGCAGCAGCAGCACCGTCTGGGAGAAATCCGCCAGACGGGTGAACGGGAACGAGGCACCGACGAAATACGAGAGGTTCGGCAGCAGCGTGAAGTGGCGCGTTTTGCTCAGATCGATACTCGAGTCTTCGTCGATACGGCTCTTGATGTTGTTATTGAGCAGCACGCTGCACGGCGCGGTCTCTTTGGTCTGGATGTTGAAATAGAGTTGCAGCTGGTTGTCGCCATAAATCAGATACGGCTCCAGCGGCACCTCAACATTCTCCTGACGCGCATCGCCGCCGAGCTTATGCCACAGGCTTTCGAGCAGCCCCTGTTTGTTGACCGGCAGGTTGCGCAGGAACGCGCCGTTGAAGGTCATCGACAGGTAGGAACGCTGCTCGTCAATCCAGCTTTCGGACGGGAAGCGGTAGGCCACTTTCAGCGGAATGGTGTCGCCATCCCACATAAACAGGTCGGGCGCGGCGCGGAAGGCCAGGGTCAGCGGCTCGTGCCAGATGCCGGTCACCGTCAGGCTCTGATCCTTACGCATCAGCTCGCTCAGCAGCACCGGGCGATCGGTCGAGATCCAGCGCGGGGCATCATAAGGTTTGCTGACCGGGATGTTCTGCGCTTCAACCGGCAGGCTGGTGGTCTGGGCGTTGAACTGCCCGCGGGTCAGACGCCACGCGGCGCTTTTCAGCTGCTGCTCGTTATTTCCCACCACCAGCAGCAGCTTGTAGATCGGGTTGCCCGGGTTATCGACCACCTGCAGCGTGGCCCCGTTCGAGGCCGGCAGGGTTAAGCCGCCGATGGACTCGCCCGGTTTACCAAACAGGATGCCGTTTTTCTCCGGCAGCTGGTCATGCAGCGCATCAAAGGCGATGCCGCGATAGTCCGCTTCGATCCCCAGCCAGGAGGCGATCAGCGCCGCAGCGCCCACCTGCTCCGGCAGGGTTTTGGCCGGGAACGCGAAGGTCAGCGTGGTCGGCGTCATTTGCATTTCATCGAGGAACGGGCGCGGGAAGTGGCTGAGATCCGCGCTGATGTTCAGCTGCTGCGCCTCCAGGTCCAGCCGGGTGTTCGGCATGATGGTGACCTGGTAGCTGTCGGACAGATCGCGCTGGCACAGCAGCGCATCTCCGTCGTTAATTTTGAAGCTGATGTTGTTGCGGGACACCACCATCGCCGCCGGAATATCCAGCTGATAGCTCGAGACATTGCTGTCGGCGGAGCCCAGCGGCACCGTCCCCAGCGGCTGGCCGTTGAGCATCAGCTGCAGGGTGGTGTTGCGGGCGGCCATCGCCGGAGAGACCTTGAGGTTCAGCTCCAGCTGGGCGTTGGTGATCACCTGGTCCGCAGAGAGAGTAAAGTCGATCCCGCCCTGCAGCTGACCACCGCTCAACACCACGCCGTTCGGCTGCCCCATCTGGGCAACGGTGATGCTGCTGGTGATGCCAGGAGTGATGCCCATCGGCGCCGCAGACGCGGCATCGGGCGCTGGTGTGGCAGGCGCAGCCTCAGGCACCGGGGTCGTCTCCGCGACCGGTGGAGTCTGGAAAGCGGGCAGCGTGTCGGGGGCAGGCAACGTGGCCGGGTCCGTTTCGGCCGCAGCAGGCGTCGCATCTGCCGCAGGCTGCGCCGTCTCTGTTACCGGCGGCGGGAGATCCACCGGCAGCAGCGATTCCACGGTGGTCGGCTCTTCCGCCGTCACCGGCTGCACCAGCACGCCAAACATCAGCGCCATCTGCAGCGCTTTACGGGTCATCCCTTTCATACAGCAGTGTCCTCGTTGGCGTTATTCCCGCGGCGTGCGTTCTCATGGCGATGACGGCGCTTTTCACGACGGTCTTTCCAGGTCAGCCAGAACAGATCGAACACGCTGCGAATGATGATAAACAACGAGCGGAACGGGTTGTCCTGCGGTTTTGGCGGGTTGATCCACGCATCGGCGCGGGCCAGTACCACCCGCACCAGTTCGCGACGGCGGTCCAGCGGGATCTCGGCAAACATCAGGCGAATGTACTGTTCGTCGTGGGCAATCACGCTCACCGGAATGCTGATGGCACCGGACTGCAATTGCAGCTCGATCTCTTCGATTTCATCGGTCAGGTGGCGGTCATCCACCACCGCAATACGGCAGCCGCCCATGGAGAGATCCAGGGTATGGCTGCGCGAGGAGATGCCGCTGGCGTAGTGGATCACCACCGGCACGTTGGCATCAATACGGATAGTTTTACGCGTCTGACGGGTCTCACGGGCCACGGCAATGGCGGCCAGCAGGAAGATCAGGCTGTAGAGGCCCCAGCCGACGTTAAGAGCGATAACCATCGGATCCACGTTAAAGTAGTCGTGGGCGACGGCGCGCGTAATCCCGGCCACCACCCCTGCCGCCAGCAGCACGGCGATGATCAGGTGTGGGCGCACAATGCTGAAATCGAAATAGCCCACGTCCAGCAGCGCGCCTTTATCGGTCACGTTGAACTTGCCGCGTTTCGGGAAGATCAGGGTGATCACCGTCGGCAGCACCAGATGGAAGGCCAGCACCAGGTCGTAGATCTCCCCCCAGAAGCTGTAGCGGAAACGCCCGTTGACCCGCGAGTTCACATAGATACAGAGGAACAGGTGCGGCAGCATGTAGGCGAAAATCAGGCTCGCCGAGGAGTGAATAATGTTCAGGTTAAACAGCAGGTACGCCAGCGGCGCGGTCAGGAACGCCACGCGCGGCAGCGCAAACTGGAACGACAGCATGGCGTTGAGGTAACAAAGACGCTGCTGCCACTTCAGGCCGCGGCCCAGCAGCGGGTTATCGACCCGCAAAATCTGGGTCATGCCGCGCGCCCAGCGGGTACGCTGAATGACGTGCACCACCAGACGCTCGGTCGCCAGCCCTGCCGCCAGCGGAATATTAAGATAGGCCGACTTCCAGCCCAGACGCTGCATCTTCAGCGCGGTATGGGCATCTTCGGTCACAGTCTCAACCGCAAAGCCGCCGATCTCCTCTAACGCGCTGCGACGGATCACCGCGCAGGAGCCGCAGAAGAAGGTGGCATTCCAGTTATCGTTCCCGCGCTGGATCTGCCCGTAGAACAGCTGGCCTTCGTTGGGAATATCGCGGCCCGCGGAGAGGTTACGCTCGAACGGATCCGGCGAGTAGAAGTAGTGTGGGGTCTGCATCAGCGCCAGACGTGGGTCTTGCAGGAAGGCCCCGACGGTTGCCTGCAGGAAGATACGCGTCGCCACGTGGTCGCAGTCAAAGACGCAGATCAGCTCGCCTTTGGTGAGCTTCATGGCGTGGTTGAGGTTGCCCGCTTTGGCGTGGGAGTTGTCGTTACGGGTGATGTACCCTACCCCGACGTTGGCGGCAAATACCGCAAACTCGCTACGCTTGCCGTCATCGAGCAGGTAGATCTTGAGCTTGTCGGCCGGGTAATCCAGGCATTGCGCCGCCAGCACCGTATCGCGCACCACGTCCAGACTTTCGTTGTACGACGGGATATAGATATCCACCGTCGGCCACAGCGCCATATCATCGGGCAGCGGTACGATCTTACGCTGGAGCGGAAACAGGTTTTGCAGATAACTTAAAATAATGGTTATCCAGATATAGAGTTCGGCAAGAAATAACCCGATGCCGAGTATGGCCTCTATTTCGGAATTAAAGTGCAGCGTCTGCGTGGCACGAAACCAGATATATCGTGTGGACATTAACACTGCCACAATCATCATGATCACCGACACACGATGATGTTTGCTAAAGCCCAGCAACAACAATGCCCCAATACTGATTAAGCCGAAGATATACTGCTTCTGGCTGTCCATTGGAGTGATAATAATTAATACGGCGATGGGTGCTAAGACCAATAGCAGTAAATAAAACAGCGCCTTTTTCATAGGACGTCCTGAAATTGTCGTCAGAAGCTGGAGGTTCTCAGATTGGCGTGCACGGCCCCGTCACCGACCTGGATCCCCAAAATACCCGCGATACGCTTACTCACCAGCTCGATATCGAACGCAGCCGCCGAGGTGGCGTTGAAATCCAGTATCGACTGCTGTGAGGCATTGGCCTCAGGCACGCTTTCATCCCGGTTAATCACGCCCAGCAGGCGGTCACCGAGGCGTTGCTGTAAGAAGGCAGTGACGTCACGGCTGATATGGCGGCGGTTGTCACTCTGGTTCACCAGGAAATAGTATCCGGCCTTGTTATCTGGCGGTGCGCCGCCGGTCAGCCGGTGGTTTTCAATATGGGGCAGCAGGGACAGCGACGCAGTGTCGGCCAGCAGCGTCACCAGATGCAGATCGGCCAGCGGCGAGATCGCCTTCAGCGCCGGGTTCGGCCCTGGCGGGAAGTCGGCCAGGATGACCAGCCCCGGATAGTTCAGCAGGGAGCTTAAGCCTCGCGCCAGGAAGTTGCTGTCGCTGGTGAGGTTATGCTCAAACACCATGCGCTGTTCTTCCGTCACTTCGCCATAGGGCAGAACGAACATATTGTTGCCCGCGGTCAACACCGACTGGCTCCAGTCTGCCGACTCATTGGCCCGCGCAACGTAGCCGCGTCCGTCCGACAAGGGCACGCCAAAGTGCAGGCGCAGTGCGTTCTGTACATCGAAGTCAATGGCCAGAACTTTATTGCCGGAACGAGCCAGAGCATAAGCGAGGTTGGCCGTGACCGTGGTTTTCCCTACTCCGCCTTTTGGCGAGCAAATACACACTAACGGCATGAAGCGATTCTCTCCAGGAGCGGTTGTAACGGAAGATCTTTCACCGGATGGCTGGCGCGCCCGGACGTTTTGGTGGCAAACAGCTGATCGAAGCGCACCGGCTCCGCCGGTTTTGGCGGGGCCACTGCCTCAGCAGGTGCGGGTACGGGTGCAGCGACCGGCGCGAGCGCGGGCGCGGCCTGGAATGCGGAAGGCGCCGCCGCGACAGGCGTCTCTTTCACGGTCGCGTGGGGGGTGGCCTCAGGGCGCAGCTGATCGAACAGAGAAGATGCCGCCGGGTTAAGCTGCGCTTGCGCTGCTTTCTCTGCGCTGTCAGCACTTAAGCTCTGCAGGATAGACGGGGCTGAACCGGCAGGCTCCGCCACGGGCGTCTTCGTCAGGCTGGCAAAAGCCGCATCCAGTTCACCGGGTTTAACGGACTGCGGAACGGGCACCGCCACGCTGCCGGCCTTCGCCAGTGCTGCGTCATTATCTACACCTGCCAGCTGATTGATAATCGCCCAGCCGCTGTTCGACGCCTGTTTGTTTTGCGCCGACAGATCCTTGAAATGGATGTCACCGGTGCGCGTTTTATCCTTGAAACGCTGCAAATCATCATAATTTTTCATGGTATTACTCTTGATTCACAAGTCAGTATTTTTGTTTCCTGCATGACTTTGCCAGGGACAACAGTGTTGTGGGAATACAAACATGTAAAGGGGAACGGTGATTAACAATCGTCATTCAAAACGAACATCCCTTTACGATTACTCATATTCGTACAGCAAATGTTCTAATGCATATTACGTAGAGCTAATACTATGTACAAGCTTATCGACAGATCGCGTAATTTCTCCACTTTCCGCCCTCGATAACCTCTAACATCAAGATTAAATTTTGTTTAATGCTGATGAAATAAAATATTAATCCAGCGGCAATATAGCACAGGAGATATAATGCCAACAGGTAACTATAAGTAATATGTATTAAAAAAGTACTATGCGACAACTTCACTCTCTGGCGCAAAATTAACGCACTCCCCCGTCGCGCCATTCATCAGACATGTGTATTATTCCCTGTTGTTTTCCTGACAACTATCCTTAACTCAAATACTTAAGCGCAAAAGCGAAAAGCATCATGAGCACACCGATCAAACGGCTGGAAATCATTAAAAATGCCATCGAGCTGGAAGATGACGACATCATCGAGAGCCAGCTGGCACGGTTAAAAAGCGAAGCCTTTGACGATGAGCTGCAGGCGATCGTCGTGGCGCTTGAGCAGAAAAACTATACCGGGGCGATAGCGGCTATTGCCCGTTGGTTACAGAGCCAGCGCGCCGTCACAACGTGGCGGGATCCACAGCTGGCTGCCAGCAAGCTGGAGCTGAAGGCGCTGGAAGAGCGTCTGCGCGATCTGATCGACAGGCGTAACGCTCGCGTTCAGCAGCTGGACGAATTTAACGACCTCTACCTCACCCGTCTCGGCCCGCTGATGAGCCAGATCCTTGCCCTGCGCAAAACCCTGGCGGAGCTGAATCTGCGCCGTCAGCAGGCGGAGGCGCGCCGTCGGGAAGCGGACTATCGCCGCTGTCAGCAGTATGTCGCCCAGGCGGTGGAGGTGCTGACCACCCTGACTCAGCACTGGCGCGATCTGCCCGCCGACTCGGTGCAGGCCGCCACGGCGCGTAAGCAGTTGCAACAGCAAAGTAACCTGATCGCCAACCTGCTGGCCGAAGCCCAGGAGCTGGAAACGGGCCTGACCCGCGAAGAGGAGCCTGCCCGCCAGGCGCGGGACGAGGCCAACGACGAGTACGAAAAATACCGCGAGCAGCAGCATGAAGCGGAGATCCGCCTGCGCAAGGGCAAGGACCTCTCCGAAGAGGATCAGAACGAGTTAAAACGACTCTGGCGCCAGGCGAGCAAGCTCTGTCACCCGGATCTGGTGGCGGACGATCTGAAGGAAGAGGCCAACGCCATGATGGTGCAGCTGAACCAGGCGAAGCAGCGTGGCGACGTGAAAGCGATCCGCTCCCTGGTGGCCCGTCTGCATCAGGGGCTGGAGCCGATGATGGCCAGCGACAGGCTGAACGACCTGACGCGTATCCGCAAAAAGATGGCCCAGGTGCGGGAGCAGATCGACACCCTGTTGAGCGAGCTGGCGGAGCTTGAAAAGGAGGAGTCCTGGCTGCTGGTCTCCTCGCTGAGCAATATGGAAACTTACTTTGCCCAGCAGGAGAGAGCCCTGCACGAGGTGCGCACCTCGCTGGAACATCAGGTCAGCGAAGCGCAGCTCGACGACGTGGCCTGATTATTTGGCGTGCCAGTAAGCGCTGGCACGCACCAGCTTCTGATCGATGGCGTCGGTTTCAAACAGGCGACTCAGGTTTTTCACCACCTTCCCTTCCCCGGTCAGCCAGATAAAGTAATCCTCTGCCGGCACGCTGAGCGTCGCCAGACGATCCGCAACCGCCTGCTCGTTATGCCCCACCACCCAGCTGATGTTGAACTCGCTTAAGTGCGCCAGATAGTCCTGACAGGCGGCATCGGCAACGGTGACCACGGCGTGAACCTCCGGGCGCACCGGCAGCGCGCGCAGGGCCTCCAGACGACGACGCAGGGCGGGCATGCCCGACTCATCGCAGACGTAGAGCTGCCAGGCGTAATCTTCCGGCACCACCAGCGACCCGCGCGGACCGCCGATGGAGAGGGTATCCCCCGGCTTTGCGTCCACGGCCCAGCTGCTTGCCACCCCACCGTCGTGGATAAAGAAGTCGAGCGCCAGCTCGTGACGGGCCGCGTCATACAGCGGGGTGTAATCCCGCGCCTGCGGACGCACGCCGTCACCCCACTCCACGCCCTCGTCCGTCACCACCGGGGGAATAAAGGTCGTGCCCTTTTCCGGGAAAAAGACTTTGGAGTGGTCGTCGAAGCCGCGGGAGGTAAAGCCCTCCAGCGCCTCGCCGCCTAACACGATGCGCTGAAAACCGGCGCTGACACGCTCCACGCGGAGCACGTTCAGCTCGCGAAAGCGCAGGTCGTTACGGACACGTTGAGGGTAGCGGGTTGTGGTCATAATTTGCCTTCGTGAAAGTGAAATCGATATATCTAAAATGAAAGTTAAATGATAATGATTGCTAATAAGAAAAAATGCAAGATCTTTTAGATTGCATCTAAAACTCATTTAGATATAAATTAGATATATCAAATTTGAGGGAAATCCTAATGCGACAGGCACACGAAGGCGGCGGACGCCGTCAGCGCTTTTTTGGTCACGGTGAGTTAAGGCTGGTGATTCTGGACCTCCTGACCCGCAATGCCAGCCACGGTTATGAGCTGATTAAAGACATTGAGAGCATGACCCAGGGAAACTACACCCCGAGCCCTGGCGTGATTTATCCGACGCTGGATTTTTTGCAGGATCAGGGCTTTATCACCTTCAGCGACGAAGAGAATGGCCGCAAACAGATTGCCATCACCGTAGCCGGGCAGCGCTGGCTGGATGAGAACCTGGAACAGCTTGAGAACATTCAGGCGCGCATCAAAGCACGCTGCGTAGGTTTCCAGCTGCGTAAAAACCCGCAGATGAAGCGGGCCCTCGACAATTTTAAAGCGGTGCTGGATTTAAAGGTCAATCAGGAAGGATTGAGCGACGCGCAGCTGAAACAGATTATTGCAGTTATCGACCGCGCGTCGCTGGAGATCAATCAGCTGGATTAAGCGGTGGCTGCTGCGCTGACGCGGAACACTTTCACCAGATCCTTCAGGTTCATCGCCTGTTCGTTAAGGGATGAAGCCGCCGCAACAGACTCCTCCACCAGGGCGGAGTTCTGTTGCGTGGTGGAGTCAATCAGGCCAATCGCGCTGTTGATCTGCGAGATGCCCTCCGTCTGCTCATGGCTGGCCTGGCGGATCTCGCGCAGGATGCCGTCCATCTCCTCAACGTTGCCCACCATACCGTTAATCAATCCGCTGGCTTTTTCCACCAGCGCCATGCCGTCCTGGGTCTGGCTGGTTGAGCTCTCAATCAGCTGGCGGATTTCGCTGGCCGAGGTGGCGCTCTTCTGAGCCAGCTGGCGAACCTCACCGGCCACCACCGCAAAACCGCGACCGTGCTCACCGGCGCGTGCCGCCTCTACCGCCGCGTTCAGCGCCAGAATGTTGGTCTGGAAGGCGATGGAGTCGATCAGGTTGATGATGTCGGACATCCGGTTGGAGGTCTCGTTAATCAGACGCATTTTGCTGGTGACCTGCTTCATCATCTCGCCATTGCTTTTCACCACTTTGGCCGCGTCTGCGGAGAGATGCGTGGCTTCGCCGGTATGTGATGCGGTGTTTTTCACCGTTGCGGTGATCTGCTCCATCGACGCCGCCGTCTGTTCCACGGAGCTGGCCTGCTCTTCGGTGCGCGCAGCCAGATCCTGGTTGCCCGCCACAATCTGTGCCGCCGCGGTGGAGATATTTTCCGAGCCGAACTGCACCTGCTGCACAATCTCCAGCAGACGGTTTTTCATCTCCATCAGCGCAGTGAGCAGCTGGCCGGTTTCGTCTTTACCGTGCGAGGCGATGCTCCCGGTAAGATCGCCGTCGGCAATGGAGCGGGCAAAATCAACCGCCTCGCCCAGCGGACGGGTAATCGAGCGCACGATAAACCAGCCCATCAGGCTGCCCACCGCCACGCTGAACAGGGTGATGAGGATCAGCAGCAGGCGGTTGCTTCTGAAGTCGCCGTCCACCTCCACGCCTGCGCGTTGCATATGTTTGTTCTGAATGGCTATCAGCGCCTGCACTTTTGCCTTATAGGCCTGCTGCAGGCTGAGGGTGTTGGTCATCATCTCCTCAATGGCCCCCGCCCGGTCGTTGCTCTGCACCGCCTGCAGGATACGATAGCGGGAGTCGAGATACTGCTGGCGCACTCCGCGAATATCGGTCAGCACCTGCTGGGACTCTTTATCCTGCAGGGCCGTGTTCAGGTCGCCGAGGATCCCGGTGATACGCTCGCTGATCGCCTTCAGCTGCTGCTCTGACTGGGCCCGGTACGTGCCCTGGTCATCCAGCAACATGAGCTGTTGGGTGCTAATAAATTCCTGGAAGTTGTCGATTAACTGGTTAGCTTTTACCGTGGTGGGATAATCGCTGGCGATAATGGACTGCATCCCGTTATTCGCCCGGTTCAGGCTGAGCAGAGATAAACTCGCACTTATCCCCATCAGGACGATAAAGAACCCAAACGCCAGAAATAATTTTGTGCCGATCTTTACGTCATGTAAGAACATATTTACTCCATCAATGTGATCATTTCTCAGACGATCTGCGTTATCGGTAACTTAAGCGCTAACTTTATGACTTTGATCGTTTTTATATTTCATAATTCCGGCAATGGATAGGCGATAGCTATTAATTTCGCCTCATCGATCGTTACGTCACCACCGGAGGTGGTATTTTTGACAGAGCATCGGGGAAAACTGACTTAGGCAGGAATAATTAACTGAGGCGATTTATTTAGTTATTTAATATTACATTAACAATAACTGATAAAAATAATCACAACGCACAAATAATAAAGCCGTTTACGCTGTCGGGAGTAAACGGCTTTTCTGGAACCTTACTGACTCAATGGAGCACGGTGACGGCATCTTCCAGGCGTTTGGCCCGGTGTTTTACCATCGCGGAGACCTGGGCGCTGGTTTCGACCAGCGCCGCATTTTTCTGGGTAATGGAATCCAGCTCGGCGACCGCGCGGGTCAGCTCCGACAAGCCTGACGCCTGTTCAGAGGTCGACTGGCTGATCTCGGCGATCAGCCGGGTAACGTTCTGTACCTTCTCCACAATGTCGTCCATCGTGCGTCCGGCGGCGTGTACCTGCTCGGAGCCCGACATCACCTTGCTGGCGCTGGCGTCGATCAGCTTGCGGATATCGTTGGCAGCACTGGCGCTGCGGCTGGCCAGATGGCGCACTTCTCCGGCCACCACCGCAAAGCCTTTCCCCTGCTCGCCCGCCCGGGCCGCTTCTACTGCCGCGTTCAGCGCCAGGATGTTGGTCTGGAAGGCAATGTCGTTAATCAGCTTGGTGATGGACCCGATCCGCTGGGTGCTGTCGGCAATTTCGTCCATGGTGTTCACCACGGTCTGCATGGCGTGCCCGCCTTCGGTGGCGGCGTCGCTGGCGGCGATAGAGAGCTTGTCGGCGTCCACCGCGGTGCGGGTGTTGTTCTGCACCGTCATCGCCAGCTGGTTCATGGTCTCCACGGTCTGCTTCACGTTCGACACCGTCTGGTGGGTGCGATCGTTGAGATCGTCATTGCCCTTCGCCAGCAGGTCGCTGCCGTCACGCACGTTGACCACCTGGCTGGAGACGTCGTTAATCAGCCAGCGGCACATCAGGCCAAGCTGCCCTATCGCGCGCAGGGTCAGCCCCAGCTCGTCGCTGCGGTTGAGATGCTCGACGCTGTTGCGCTCGCCGGTTGCCACCTTCAGCGCCTGACGCGCCACGTTCTCCACCGGACGCACAATCTGCTGCTCAAACAGCAGGGTGCCCAGCAGCATCACCAGCGCACTGGCCCCCAGCGCCGCCCAGCTCGCGTCGGTGGCGAGCAGGGTGCCCGCCAGCACGAGAAAGAGCGCGGTCATTACGCTGCGTACCCGCCAGCGCAGCGGCATCGCGGGCAGCTTGCCGATCCAGCCTTTCGCCACCACCAGCCCTTTGTGCACCCGCTTTTTGCTGCGCCCTTCGTTGAGTGCCTTATATAAAGGTTCAACCGCGGCAATCTCTTCCGGGGTGGCTTTCACGCGGATGGACATATACCCGGTGGTCTGGCCGTTGCGCACCATCGGCACGGCGTTGGCGCGCACCCAGTAGTGATCGCCATCCTTACGCAGGTTCTTGACGATGCCGCTCCAGGGTTCCCCTTGTTGCAGGGTGTACCACATGTCGGCAAAGGCGGCTTTTGGCATATCAGGGTGGCGAACGAGGTTGTGCGGCTGGCCCACCAGCTCGCCCAGAGAGTACCCACTCACCTGGACGAAGGTGTCATTGGCCTGGGTAATATAGCTGTGCAGATCGGTGGTGGACATCAGAGTGGTGTCATCTTTCAGTGGGTGTTCACACTGTGTGACAAATTGTTGAGGCGACATAGGCATCCCTTGCAGGTTACTTGAATGTTATTTTTGTGGCGTAACGTTTTTTCGGCGTTAACGAATTTATCTTTAGTTGTTAAACATGCCTGAGATCGCAAAACGGGACTAAACCGCATTTTTTGTACGCTTTTCTAATCTATTGATATTAAATGGTTTCGCAGCGAAACTACTCCCAAAGGAGAATCCGCCTCTCCCTGTTACCCGCCCGTTCCGCCCTGAAACAGGGCAAATGCACTGCCATCGGGCATTCTGCTTTCTGAAAATGCCGGGGCGCTGCCGCCGAAATCCCGTTTCGCATGATTAAATATTGTGTAACATTATTTTAACCTGGCGTTTATCCCGATTTTTGCCCCCTCACCGGATGTGGCGCAAAGCCTGCAATACTTAATCCAGTATCATGTGATACGCCATTCCCGGGAGCACATCTTGAACAGGTTACCCTCCAGCGCGTCGGCTCTTGCCTGTACCGCGCACGCCCTGAATCTCATTGAGAAGCGAACGCTTGATCATGAGGAGATGAAACAACTTAACCGCGAGGTGATTGATTACTTCAAAGAGCATGTCAATCCTGGATTCCTGGAATACAGAAAATCGGTAACAGCAGGCGGGGATTACGGAGCCGTAGAGTGGCAGGCGGGAAGTCTTAATACGCTTGTCGACACCCAGGGACAGGAGTTTATAGATTGCCTGGGTGGATTTGGTATTTTCAACGTGGGGCACCGTAATCCAGTTGTGGTTTCCGCCGTACAAAATCAGCTTGCAAAACAACCCCTTCATAGCCAGGAACTGCTGGATCCCCTGCGGGCGATGCTGGCAAAAACGCTGGCGGCACTGACGCCAGGTAAACTGAAATACAGCTTCTTCTGTAACAGCGGCACGGAATCGGTCGAAGCGGCGATCAAACTCGCCAAAGCGTACCAGTCGCCGCGCGGGAAATTCACCTTTATTGCCACCAGCGGCGCCTTCCACGGCAAGTCGTTAGGTGCTCTCTCTGCGACGGCGAAATCCACCTTCCGTAAGCCGTTTATGCCGCTGCTGCCGGGCTTCCGCCACGTGCCGTTCGGCGACATCAACGCCATGCGCTCCGCGCTGTCCGAATGCCGTAAAACCGGCGACGACGTGGCCGCGGTGATCCTCGAGCCTATCCAGGGCGAAGGCGGGGTGATCCTGCCGCCAGTGGGTTATTTAACGGCGGTGCGTCAGCTGTGCGATGAGTTTGGCGCGCTGCTGATCCTCGATGAAGTGCAGACCGGGATGGGGCGTACCGGCAAGATGTTTGCCTGCGAGCATGAGAACGTGCAGCCGGACATCCTGTGCCTGGCCAAAGCGCTGGGCGGCGGCGTGATGCCGATTGGTGCCACCGTTGCCACCGAAGAGGTCTTCTCAGTGCTGTTCGACAACCCGTTCCTGCACACCACCACCTTTGGCGGCAACCCACTGGCCTGTGCCGCGGCGCTGGCGACCATCAACGTGCTGCTGGAACAGAACCTGCCCGCTCAGGCGGAGCAGAAAGGCGACATGCTGCTGGATGGTTTCCTCCAGCTAGGGCGTGAATATCCCGACCTGGTGCAGGATGCGCGCGGCAAAGGGATGCTGATGGCGATTGAGTTTGTCGATAACGAAACCGGCTACAGCTTCGCGAGTGAGATGTTCCGCCAGCGGGTGCTGGTGGCAGGCACGCTCAACAACTCGAAGACCATTCGCATTGAACCGCCGCTGACGCTGACGATTGAGCAGTGTGAGCTGGTGCTGAAAGCGGCCCGTAAGGCGCTGGCGGCGCTGCGGGTGAGTGTGACCGAAGCGTAAAACACGCCGGGCGCCGCTGCGCTTGCCCGGCCTACAACGACGTTGGGTTTTGTAGGCCAGGCAAGCGTAGCGCCCCCGGCATCTCACCTGCTACCGGTGAAACTCTGCTACCGTCATGGTGAACCGCAGCACGCTCTTCCCGTCGTTCGCATAGCTGTGCGCCGCGTCGGTTTTCGCCACCGCCGATGCGCCAGCCACTACCTGCATCACGCTCTCCTCCACCTTCAGCGTTAATACTCCTGCTTCCACGTGGAGCAGCTCAAAGGTGCCTGCCGGATGGCCGGGCGAGCTGAAGCTTTCGCCCGGCTGCATCTCCCAGCGCCACAGTTCAATCATATCCGGGCCCGCGGTGCCCGCCAGCAGCCGGGCGCTGCCGCCCTTCTCCCCCTGCCAGAGCACCGGGATCGCCGCTTCCTCGATAAGATGCACCTGCGGCTCGCTGGCGACGTTGACGATGTCGGCCACCGAAACGCCCAGCGCCGCCGCCAGCTTGCAGAGGATCGCAATGCTGGGATTAGCGGCCCCTTTTTCGATCTCCACCAGCATCCCTTTGCTGACGCTGGCCCGGCGCGACAGCTCGTCCAGCGACAGCTTTTTCTCTTTCCGCCAGTTGCGGATACGATTCGCAACCGCCAGGCTTACCTGGGCCACATCTGCGCCCTGCGCAGTCATTATATTGACTTTATCGGTCACTGGTCATTACCATGGTCTAAAACAGTCGATACAGGATTATTTATGTCCCTCCTCACGCCGTCAATAGATCCGCGTCTTGCCGGGATCGCGCCGGGGTTCCGCGCGCTGAGCATCGTGGTCGAAGCCGCGCCGGTTACCGCCCCTGAAGTGGCCTCTGCCGCGTTAGCCCAGGCCTGCCAGCAGATGTTAAACGATGATTTTCCCTGGGCGGAGGCGCATCTCGCCGCCTGGGATGAGGCGTTTAAAGCCTTCGGTGCTAAACCGAAACGTACCCCCTGCTCCGCCAGCGCCCTGCGTAAGCGGGTGCTGAAAGACGGTGCGCTGCCGCCGCTCGATCCGGTGGTGGATATCTACAATGCGGTCAGCATCCGCTATGCCATTCCGGTGGGCGGGGAAAACCTCGCCGCCTACACCGGCGCACCGCGCCTGACGCTGGCCGACGGCAGCGAGCCTTTTGATACCGTTAAAGAGGGGCAGCCGGGGGTGGAGTATCCCGAGGCGGGCGAGGTTATCTGGCGTGATGATGTGGGGGTAACCTGCCGACGCTGGAACTGGCGACAGGGAGTGCGCACCCGGCTGGACAGCCAGGCGCAGACCATGTGGTTTATTCTCGAAAGCCTGCCCGCCATGCCGTTAGCGGCGCTGGAAGCGGCCGGGGAGGAGCTGGTCAGCAACCTGCAAAGGTTGATGCCAGGGGCCACGGCGCAGGTTCAGCTGCTGGAGCTGGCCTGAAAAACGCCGGGCGGCGCTGCGCTTGCCCGGCCTACAAAACCAGCCGTTGTAGGCCCGGTAAGCGAAGCGCCACCGGGCGTTTTTTACGCTGGCATCAACCCGACAAAACAGCGTTTTTTACGCGGCTCCGACATCAGGTCCTCAAGCTTCTCGACGCACGCCAGATAGTGCGGGGTCTGCTTATGCGCCAGCACCGCCTCTTCATCCTTGTAAGCCTCGTAGATAAAGAACCGGGTTTTCACCCGCGGATCCTGCAATACGTCGAACCGCAGGTTGCCCGGCTCCTGGATCGCCCCTTCATGGTTGGCGCGAAACACCTCCAGAAACTCGTCCACCCGGTCCGGCTTAATGTTGATCTCCACTAACGTCACGTTCATTGTGATTCCCCTTGTTTTTCCTCCTGCCAGAACTGGTACGCCTCACGGGCGCTCATCTTCTCGTGTACCACCTTCTTCACCGCCTTCAGCATCGCCAGCGGCGCGCTAGACTGGAAGATATTGCGCCCCATATCGACACCCGACGCGCCCTGGTCGATGGCGCGGAAGCACATCTCCAGCGCCTCGTGCTCCGGCAACTTTTTGCCCCCGGCGATAACAATCGGTACCGGGCAACTGGCGGTCACTTTCTCGAAGCCCTCTTCCACAAAATAGGTTTTGACGAACTGCGCCCCCATCTCGGCGGCGATACGGCTGGCGAGGGAGAAATAGCGTGCATCCCGGGCCATCTCCTTGCCGACCCCGGTCACCGCCAGGGTCGGGATGCCGTAGCGGTTGCCCGCATCCACCAGCTTGATGATGTTATTGATCGACTGATGCTCGTACTCACTGCCGATATAGACCTGCGCCGCCACGGCGCAGACATTCAGGCGCAGGGCATCCTCCATCGCCACCGCCACGCACTCGTTGGAGAGCTCGCCCAGCATCGAGTTGCCCCCGGAGGCGCGCAGCACCACCGGTTTGTTGGTCGCGGGCGGCACCTGGCTCCTGAGAATACCTCGGGTACACATCAGCACGTCGGTTTCAGCGAACAGCGGCGCAATGGAGAGATCGATGCGCTCCAGCCCGGTGGTCGGCCCCTGGAAGTAGCCATGATCGAAGGCCAGCATCACCGTGCGGTTGCTGGCCGGGTTGAAGATGCGCGCCAGCCGCGACTGCATCCCCCAGTCCAGCGCCCCGCAGCCCTTCAGGGTGAAGGGCACGTTCTGCTGCGGTCGGTCGAGGCCAAAGTTCTTACCCTCTTTGATGTCGTCTAAATCAGCCATGTTCCCCCCTGTCAGAAGTCGTAGTTGTTGATGTTCTCTTTGGTGAACACCACCCGCTCCGGCAGCAGCACGATGCCATTGCCTTTCGCTTCATACTGATAGCCCTGCACGCTGTTCGGTTCGACCTTCAGGGTGCCGATATCCTTCACCTCCACGCTGTCGCCGACGTTAAGATCGCCTTTTTTCAACAAACGATCGGCGACATTGACCGCAATTTTGCCCTGTTGCACCACATCCCACAGGCCGAAGGCTTTCACCGTGCCGCGCTCCACGTACGGACGCATCACGTTGGGCGTGCTGAAGCCGACAATCGCCACCCCTTCCCGCTTCAGGTTCTCCGCCGCCTGGGCTGCCGCTGGCAGGGCGTTGGCGTCCGGGGCGATGATCGCATCCAGATCCGGATACGCTTTTAAGATCCCTTCGGCGGTTTGCAGGGATTTGGTGGCATCGTTATAGCCAAACTGGGTGGTAACGACCTGCCACTGGGGATGATCTTTGGCGATTTTGGCTTTCGCCTCTTTCACCCACTGGTTCTGATCGGTGACGGTGGGGCTGGAGTAGAAGAAGGCCACTTTGGCGGCCGGTTTGGTGACCTGCTTCGAGGCCATGTCCACCAGCAGGCCGCCGAGCTGTTCCGGGGTGCCCTGGTTGATGTAGATGCTGCGGCACTCCGGTTTGGTGTCGGAGTCCCAGGTGAGTACTTTTACCCCGCGCTGCATGGCGCGTTTCAGGGCCGGGCAGAGCCCATCCGGCGACACCGCCGAGACGATAATGGCGTTGTAGCCCTGGTTAACGAAGTTATTGATCAGCTGCACCTGCCCGGAGACGCTCGGCTCGGTCGGGCCATCGTAGGTGACGTCCGCCCCCAGCGCTTTCCCGGCCTCTTTTGCGCCGTTGCCGCCGCTGGTAAAGAAGCCGACCCCCACCAGTTTCGGGATAAACGCGATGCGATCCGCCGCCTGCGCCGTCGCCACGCTTAACGCCACGGCCAGCACCATCAGTTTTATTTTCATCATACGCTCCGGGTATTTTTTGTGAGAAGAGACCGCACCCCTTCAAGGTGCAGGCTCAGCGAACGCCCCATCACCACCACAACCAGCAGCGCCCCTGACAGCGCGCTCGACACCTGATTGGGGATGCCAACCATCTGTAACCCCTGTTGCAGATACCCCACCAGCAATGCCGCCAGTGCAGTACCCAGTACCGAACCTGAACCACCATAGATATTCGCCCCGCCGAGCACCGCCGCGGTAAGCGCGGGCATCAGCAGGTCGCGTCCTAAATCGGAACGCGCCGAGCCGAAATAGGAGACCATTACCAGGGCGGCAATTGCCGAGGCCACGCCTACCAGGCCATACAGGGCATAGGGCATACCATTAACCGACAGCGCCGCATAGCGCGCCGCGCGCGGGTTCTGCCCTATCAGGAACAGGTGGCGGCCAAAGCGCCCGCGGTGGACGATCAGCCAGAAGAAGAAGGTGATAAACGCGAACAGCACCAGCGGGATCGGCAGGCCGAGCACCGTCAGATTGGCGAAGGCGGTAAAGCTCTCCGGGAAGCCGCCAATGCCTTCGTAGCCGGTGGCCCCGGCCATTCCCGAGAGCAGCAGCGCCCCGCCGCCGTACAGGTACAGCGTGCCGAGGGTGATCACCAGCGGGCTGATGCCGGTGTAGTGGATCAGCGCCGCGTTGAGCAGGCCGCACAGCAGCCCGAGCAGCAGGGTGAGCGGGACCGCCGCCAGCATCGGCACCCCCGCCTGCATCATCACTCCCAGGGCGATGGCGCACAGGCCGATGGTGGAGCCGAGCGAGATGTCGATCCCGCCGCTGATGATCACTAACGTCAGCGGCAGGGCCACGATGCCGATGCAGATAAAATCGCTGGTGCTGAACAGCAGCATGTTGATGTCGAGCATCCGTGGATTGAGGGTGCCAAACAGCAGGATCTCCAGCACCAGTAACAGCAGCAGCATCCACTCCCAGTTAAGCTTCATTTACGCCACCTCTTTGTTGCGTTTGCGAAACGGGGTGACGTGCTTCCCCCCTTTATTGCCTGGCTGGAAACGGCTGTACTTCAGCGCCCGCTGATGTCGCGCCAGCGCCTGGCGCAGCCGTCCGTCGAGCACCAGCACGCCCAATAACACCAGGCCAGCGATAAAGTCGTTCCACCAGGCCGGGAGGCGGAACAGCACCAGCACGGTGTCGATCTGGGTCAGGAAGAAGGCCCCCAGCAGCGCGCCGATTAAGGTCCCGGTGCCGCCGAGCAGGGAGATGCCCCCCAGCACGCAGGCGGCGATGGCTTTCATCTCCAGCCCGCTGCCGGTCTGGTTCGGCACAAAGCCAATCTGCGCGGCAAAGACGATCCCGGCGCAGGCCGCCAGTACGCCGTTAAGGGTAAAGGCCGCCATCCGGGTGCGGTTCACCGCGACCCCCAGCTGGCGGGCGGCGGCGAGGTTATCCCCGACGGCGTAAAAATCCCGGCCAAAGGCGGTGCGCGACAGGATCCAGGCCCCGAGGGCGGCAATCACCAGCACCACTATCCCCAGCGGCGACACCCCGAGCGCCAGCGGTTCCGAGAGCGATTTCAGGCTTACCGGCAGACCTTCAATCCACTTCCCGTCGGTCCAGAGCAGCATCGCGCCGCGATACAGGCCCAGCGTGCCGAGGGTGGCGACAATCGCCGGAATGCGCAGCCCCACCACCAGCAGGCCGTTGAAGGCCCCCGCCAGCGCGCCGATCGCCAGCGCAAACAGGATCGCCACCGGCAGGCCGTAACCGTTGTTCAGGGACACCCCCACGGCGATGGCACACAGCCCGACAATCGAGCCGACCGACACGTCGATGTTGCGGGTCAGCATCACCAGCCCCGCCCCGAGCGCCAGCAGGATCAGGATCTGTGAACTGGCAAAGATCATCCCCAGGGTCTGCAAACTGAGGTAGGCCGGGTTGAGCGCCACCAGCACCACAAACAGGGCGAGGATCGCCAGCAGGGCGCTGAGTTCGCGGTTTTTGAGCAGTGTTTTCATGCCTGTCCTCCGAAGGCCAGGGCCATCATGCGGTCAAGACTGACGGCGTGGCGCGGCAGTTCTCCGCTGAGTACCCCCTGATGCATCACCAGCACCCGATCCGCCAGACCCGGGAACTCGTCCATGTCGCTGGAGATCATCAGCACCGCCACGTTTTGCGCCGCCACGCTTTTGATCAGCTGATAAATGTCGGCGCGAGCCGAGACGTCCACCCCGCGGGTCGGTTCATCGACGATCAGCAGCAGCGGATTGGCTTCCAGGCAGCGGGCCAGCAGCACCTTCTGCTGATTGCCCCCCGACAGGGTGCGCACGGTCTGATCGGCACTATTGAGTTTGATCCCCAGCGCCCGGTGATAGCGCTCCACCACCGCCGCCTCGCGCTTGCGCTGCTGCCAGAGCGAGGGTTCGTTAAGAGCAACGGTGTTCCAGCGGACCGGCGCGTCGAGGAACAGGCCCGACACCTGCCTGTCCTCCGGAAGATAGACCAGCCCTTTCTCCAGCCGGGCGCTGACCGGATCATTGTCGATCTGCTGGTTTTCGAGCCAGATCCTGCCGCCGCGCGGTGGGCGCAGGCCGTACAGCGTTTCGGCAAATTCGGTGCGTCCGGATCCCACCAGCCCGGCCAGGCCGACGATCTCCCCGGCGTAGATCTCGAGGCTCAGATCGATAAACCCCTCTCCGGTCAGCGTCTCCACCCGCAGCACCGGAAAATCCTGGGCCTGGGTGCGGCGATTGCCCGGCAGGGCCAGCCACAGCTTTTGCGTGTCGCTCAGCGCCTGGTCGCGGCTGACCGGGGTCATGGCGGCAATCAGGGCATTGTCATCAAACTGTGCGGTTTCGCCACTGAGGACGATTGCCCCGTCGCGCATCACCGAGACGTGGCTGGCGAGCTGGCGAATTTCGGGCAGCTTGTGGGAGATAAAAACGATGCCGACGCCCGTGGCCTGTAAGGCGCGGATCTGGCGGAACAGGCGTTCGGTTTCTCCGGGCGTCAGCGAGGCGGTGGGTTCATCGAGGATCAGGATCCTGGCCTCGCGCATCAGCCCGCGCAGGATCTCCACCATCTGCTGATCCGCCACTTCCAGGGTGCTGGCGGCGGCCTCTAAATTGAGCTGGCACTGGAGCTGCTCCAGCTTATCGGCAAGGCGCTGAGCGGTGCCCTGCCCGCGCGGCAGACGAAAGAGGATGTTTTCCCGCACGCTGAGATTCGGAAACAGCATCGGCTCCTGGGGCACCAGATAGATGCCGAGCTGATGCGCCTGGCCCGGTTTCAGGCGAGCAAAAGGCTGCCCGGCGATAGAAAGTTCACCGCTGTCGGCCGTTTCAACCCCGGCGACAATCTTCATCAGGGTGGATTTCCCCGCGCCATTGCCGCCCATCAGGGCGTGCACCTGTCCCGCAAGCAGAGTGAAATCAATGTTTTTCAGTACAGGAACGCCGGAAAACTGCTTCTGGATCCCGCGCGCCTCGATAAGTGCTGTCATTATCGCTCCGCCATTGAACAAATGATTTTTGAAATTAATAATGTTCAAAAGCGTAGACGGTGAACTATATTTACAACCGTGCAGGGATCACAGTTTGATGGATATGATCCCGATAATGCAGAAACATTCCGGAATATCCGTTTTGCCGTGTGGCTCACAGATTCAACCTGCGGCAGGGCGAACATATGATCTAAATTTTTATAAGAGTTCAAATATGGCTGAGAAACGCGTTGCCGAAGAGGGACGATTTGCCGGACTGGCGCTGACGGAAGAGGAACTGGTGGCGCGCGTGGCCTGGTGCTACTACCACGACGGCCTGACGCAGAACGATATTGGCGAGCGGCTGGGATTACCGCGGCTCAAGATTTCGCGGCTGCTGGAGAAGGGTCGGCAGTCCGGGGTGATCCGGGTGCAGATCAACTCCCGCTACGAGGGCTGTCTGGCGCTGGAGACCGAGCTGCAACAGCGCTTCGGCCTGAAGCTGGCCCGCGTGCTGCCGGCCCTCAACACCCCGCCGATGAGCGTGCGGTTAGGGATTGGTGCCGCGCAGTCGTTAATGGGCGTGCTGGAGCCCGGCCAGCTGCTGGCGGTGGGCTTTGGTGAAACCACCATGAGCTGCATTCAGCATCTGAGCGGCTTTATCAGCTCCCAGCAGGTGCGGCTGGTGACCCTCTCCGGCGGCGTCGGGCCCTACATGACCGGCATCGGCCAGCTGGATGCCGCCTGTAGCATCAGCATGATCCCCGCCCCGCTGCGGGTCTCATCCGCGGAAGTGGCCGGGATCTTAAAACGGGAATCCAGCGTGCGGGATGTGATCCTCGCTGCCACCGCCGCCGATGTGGCGGTGGTGGGGATTGGTTCGGTGAACCAGCGCCGGGACGCTACCATCCTGCGCTCCGGCTATATCAGCGAAGGCGAGCAGCTGATGTTTGCCCGCAAAGGAGCGGTGGGCGACATCCTGGGGTATTTCCTCAATGCCGCCGGGGAGCGGGTAGAGGAGCTGGAGATCCACCGGGAATTACTCGGCGTCACCCTCGATGAACTGGCGCAGCTGCCGGTTATCGTCGGCGTCGCCGGAGGAGAAGAGAAAGCCGATGCGATTTATGCCGCACTGAACGGTCGCCGTATCAATGGCCTGGTGACGGAAGAGACGACAGCCCGCGCGGTGCTGGCTCTGGCCGGATAAGAGCAGCCCTGCGCCTGACACGAGGCAAGCTCATGAGTTACCTTTTAGCGTTAGATGCAGGGACAGGCAGCGTTCGCGCCGTGATTTTCGATTTGCAGGGCAATCAGGTCGCCGTCGGCCAGGCGGAGTGGAAACACCTGAGCGTCGAGAACGTCCCCGGCTCGATGGAGTTCGATCTCGACACCAACTGGCGGCTGGCCTGCCAGTGTATTCACCAGGCGCTGGAGCGGGCGCACCTGCGCGCGGCGGATATCCAGTCCGTCGCCTGCTGCTCCATGCGTGAAGGGATAGTGCTGTATGACCGCAACGGCGACGCCATCTGGGCCTGCGCCAACGTCGACGCCCGCGCCAGCCGCGAGGTGGCGGAGCTGAAAGAGATCCACGACTTCCGTTTTGAATCCGAAGTGTATGACGTCTCAGGCCAGACTCTGGCCCTGAGCGCCATGCCGCGCCTGCTGTGGCTGGCGCATCATCGCCCGGATATCTACCGCAAGGCGGCCACCATCACCATGATCAGCGACTGGCTGGCGGCGAAGCTCTCCGGCGAGCTGGCGGTTGATCCTTCCAACGCGGGCACCACCGGCATGCTGGATCTCTTCTCCCGCGACTGGCGGCCGGCACTGCTCGACATGGCCGGCCTGCGCGCCGATATCCTCTCCCCGGTGAAAGAGACCGGCACCCTGCTGGGCGCTATCACCAAAGAGGCCGCGCAGCAGAGCGGCCTGCGCGAAGGCACCCCGGTGGTGATGGGCGGCGGCGACGTGCAGCTCGGCTGTCTGGGGCTGGGGGTGGTGCGCGCCGGACAGACCGCGGTGCTGGGCGGCACCTTCTGGCAGCAGGTGGTTAACCTGCCGCAGGTCCGTACCGATCCGCAGATGAACATCCGCGTGAACCCGCACGTGATCCCCGGCATGGCCCAGGCGGAGTCGATCAGCTTCTTCACCGGGCTGACCATGCGCTGGTTCCGCGACGCCTTCTGCGCCGAAGAGAAGCTGATTGCCGAGCGGATGGGCATGGACACCTACGCCCTGATGGAGGAGATGGCCAGCCGGGTGCCCGCCGGTTCGCACGGGGTAATGCCGATCTTCTCCGACGCCATGCACTTTAAGCAGTGGTACCACGCCGCACCGTCGTTTATTAACCTCTCCATCGACCCGGAGAAGTGCAACAAAGCCACCCTGTTCCGCGCCCTGGAGGAGAACGCAGCGATTGTCTCCGCCTGCAACCTGGCGCAGATATCCCAGTTCTCCGGCGTCACTTTTGACGGCCTGGTGTTTGCCGGCGGCGGCGCGAAAGGGGCGCTGTGGAGCCAGATCTTAAGCGACGTCACCGGCCTGCCGGTGCGGGTGCCGGAGGTGAAAGAGGCCACCGCGCTGGGGTGCGCCATTGCCGCCGGGACCGGGGCCGGGCTGTATGGCGATATGGCCGCCACGGGGGAGCAACTGGTGAAGTGGAGCCGGGAGTTCACGCCAAACCCGGCGCACCGGGAGCTGTACGACGGCATGATGCAGAAATGGCAGGCGGTGTACGCCGACCAGCTGGGGCTGGTGGACAGCGGACTGACGACATCGATGTGGCAGGCGCCGGGGCTGGTGCGGACTGTGGCACCGTAAAAAAAACGCCGGATGGGGCTACGCTTATCCGGCCTACAACTGCCCACACTTTTTGAATCTCATCACATTCATTCGATCCTTTTTTTACCTTTCTCCTGCCGCTGGCTAAATTAGTAACTCATCCGACCACATAACAATAATTTTACAATGGAAGCGTTTATGAGCCACTACCCGTCGCTGTTCGCCCCCCTTGATCTGGGGTTCACCACGCTCAAAAACCGTGTGTTAATGGGCTCGATGCATACCGGTCTGGAGGAGCACCCGGACGGCGCACAGCGGCTGGCCGCCTTCTACGCCGAGCGCGCCCGTCACGGGGTGGCGCTGATTGTGACCGGCGGCGTGGCCCCTGCTCCTTCCGGAGTCGGGATGGAGGGCGGCGCGGTGCTGAACGATGTGGCGCAGCTTCCGCACCACCGTATCGTGACTGACGCGGTACATCACGAGGGCGGCAAAATCGCCCTGCAAATTCTGCATACCGGGCGCTACAGCTATCAGCCAAACCTGGTGGCCCCCTCAGCGATCCAGGCCCCGATCAACCGTTTCAAACCCCATGCCCTCACCCACGATGAAATCCTGACCCTGATCGATGACTTCGCCCGCTGCGCCGCCCTGGCCCGCGAGGCGGGTTACGACGGCGTGGAGGTGATGGGCTCCGAAGGCTATCTGATCAACGAATTCCTTGCCGCGCGCACCAACCAGCGCGAGGACGAATGGGGCGGCGACTATGCCCGCCGGATGCGCTTTGCGGTTGAAGTAGTGCGTGCGGTGCGGGAACGCGCCGGGAGCGACTTTATTATTATCTTCCGCCTGTCGATGCTCGATCTGGTGGAGGGCGGCGGTACCTTTGAAGAGACCGTCCAGCTGGCGCAGGCCATTGAGGCAGCGGGCGCGACTATCATCAACACCGGGATCGGCTGGCACGAGGCGCGGATCCCCACCATCGCCACCCCGGTGCCGCGCGCGGCATTCAGCTGGGTGACGCGCAAGTTGAAAGGCAAGGTGGCGATCCCGCTGGTGACCACCAACCGCATTAACGATCCGCAGGTAGCGGACGATCTGCTGGCCAACGGCGATGCCGATATGGTGTCGATGGCGCGGCCATTCCTCGCCGATGCGGAGATCCTCTCCAAGGCGCAAAGCGGTCGCGCGGATGAGATCAACACCTGCATCGGCTGCAACCAGGCCTGCCTGGATCAGATCTTCGTTGGCAAAGTCACCTCATGTCTCGTCAACCCGCGCGCCTGCCATGAGACCAAAATGCCGATGGTGCCGGCGGTGGCGAAGAAACGGCTGGCGGTGGTGGGCGCAGGCCCGGCTGGGCTGGCGTTTGCGGTGAATGCCGCATCGCGCGGGCACAGCGTGACGCTGTTTGATGCCGCCGGTGAAATTGGCGGGCAGTTTAATATCGCCAAACAGATCCCCGGCAAAGAGGAGTTTTACGAGACCCTGCGCTATTACGCGCGGATGATCGACCTTACCGGGGTCGATCTGCGGCTCAACCAGTGGGTGACCGCCCAGGATCTGATCGACTTTGACGAGACGATCCTCGCCAGCGGGATCGCCCCGCGCACTCCCGCGATCGAGGGTATCGATCATCCGAAGGTGCTGAGCTATCTCGACGTGCTGCGCGACAAAAAACCGGTGGGCGACAAGGTGGCGATTATCGGCTGCGGTGGGATCGGTTTTGATACCGCCATGTACCTGAGCCAGGCGGGGGAGCCCACCAGCCAGAACATCGCGGAATTCTGTCAGGAGTGGGGGATCGACACCAGCCTGAGCCAGGTCGGTGGCCTGCGTCCGGAGGGGCCGCAGCTGCCAAAAAGCCCGCGCCAGATCGTGATGCTCCAGCGCAAAGCCAGCAAACCGGGGGACGGGCTGGGGAAAACCACCGGCTGGATCCACCGCGCCACCCTGCTCTCACGCGGGGTGAAGATGGTCCCGGGGGTGAGTTATCAGAAGATCGACGACGAAGGGCTGCATGTGCTGATCGGCGGTGAACCGCAGCTGCTGCGCGTGGATCATGTGATTTTGTGTGCCGGGCAGGAGCCGAAGCGCGATCTGGCGGATCCGCTGCGTGAGGCGGGCAAAACGGTACATCTGATTGGCGGGTGTGACGTGGCGATGGAGCTGGATGCGCGGCGGGCGATTGCCCAGGGGACGAAGTTGGCTCTGGCGATCTAGGACATTGCCGGGCGGCGCTGCGCTTGCACCGGCCTACGGGTCCGAGGACATTGCCGGGCGGCGCTGCGCTTGCCCGGCCTACGGGTCTGAGGCCATTGTAGGCCCGGTAAGCGCAGCGCCACCGGGCATAACAATCTTACCGACGGCGACCCAGCTTAACCGCTTTCAACACCACGAACTTGTTGTTGGTCGCAACCGTGGTGCAGTTGCCAAAAATCTTCTTCAGCTTGTGGAAGTAGTCCAGGTGGCGGTTGGCCACAATGTACAGCTCGCCGTTGATCTTCAGGCAGCGGCGGGCGTGGTGGAACATCTCCCAGGCGACGTTATCCGTCAGGGCATGCTTCTGGTGGAACGGCGGGTTGCACAGCACCGCGTTAAAGCGGAACGGCTCTACGCCCGACAGCGCGTTGTTGATCATAAACTCGCAGCGATCCAGCGCTTCCGGCATGTTGGTTTCCACGTTCAGACGGCTGGACGCCACCGCCATCGGCGATTCATCGCTGAAGACCACGCTGGCCTCCGGGTTCTTCGCCAGCAGCGTCAGGCCAATCACCCCGTTACCGCAGCCGAGATCGACGATTTCGCCTTCCAGATTCTCCGGCAGATGTTCAATAAAGAAACGCGCCCCGATATCCAGCCCGGTACGTGAAAAGACGTTGGCGTGGTTATGGATGGTCCAGTCGGTGCCTTCCAGCTTCCAGCTCAGGGTCTCTGGCGCGTCGGCCAGCGCCGGTGCGGTGAAAGTACAGTTGATCAGGCGCGCTTTTTTCCACGCCAGGGTGGTGGTGGTTGGGCCGAGCACTTTCTCGAACAGCTCCAGCGTCGACGTGTGGATATCACGGGCTTTGGCACCGGCGATAATGCGCGTCTCTGGCGTCACAACTTTACGCAGCGCGCGCAGCTGCTGCTCCAGCAAGGCCATCGTTTTCGGGATCTTGATCAGCACCACGCCCGGCGCCTGCGGATACTCCGCGGTGCTGTCGAGGAACTTGACGCTGCCTTCATCCAGCTCGTTGTGGCGCAGGTTTTCACGCGTCGCCAGCTCGCTTAAATAGGAGTCGCCGATGCTGTAAGGTGTATGTTCCACCAGCGCACAACCCAATGCGCCGAAAGCATCATTCAGGATCAGAACCGGGCCGCTAATTTCTGTTCCATCCAACTGTTGCAGCAGATATTCATCCGCCGCTTCCCACGCCTGAAGCGGGTTAACGTCGTCCGTTTCCGGGAAACGTTTTAAGTCGAGTGAACGGAAACCGTTGTCTAAGTGGCTCATCGGCCCTCCTGAGTGGTAAAATTTCGGCGTTATCCCTGAAAAGGGTGCGTGAGTATACCCGTTTTCAAATTATTTTGGGGTTTTGATGAACCAGCTGATTTATCTCCAGGGCTACCCGGAGCATTTACTTTCTCAGGTTCGCAGCCTGATTGCCGAGCAGAAGCTGGGGGCGGTGCTGGAAAAACGCTATCCGGGGACCCACGATTTCGCCACCGATAAAGCCCTCTGGCAGTATACCCAGGATCTGAAAAGCCGGTATCTGAAGAGCGCGCCACCGATCAATAAGGTGATGTACGACAACAAGATCCACGTGCTGAAAAACGCCCTGGGTCTGCACACCGCCATCTCCCGCGTGCAGGGCGGCAAGCTGAAAGCCAAAGCCGAAATCCGCGTGGCGACCGTGTTCCGCAACGCGCCGGAAGCGTTTCTGCGGATGATCGTGGTGCATGAGCTGGCGCACCTGAAAGAGAAAGAGCACGACAAAGCCTTCTACTCCCTGTGCTGCCACATGGAGCCGCAGTACCACCAGCTGGAGTTTGATACCCGGCTATGGCTTACGCATTTATCGTTAAATGGTAATGCGGAATAGCGCACTGGTTTTGCAATAATCCCGTGCTACAGTGGCTAAAGGTTCCCCGCTACGGAGTACGTAAACGTTTATGATACGTTTCGCAGTCATTGGGACGAACTGGATCACGCGCCAGTTCGTCGATGCCGCCCATGAGACCGGCAAATATAAACTCACCGCAGTCTATTCCCGCAGCCTTGAACAGGCTCAGGCCTTTGCTAACGACTATCTCGTCGAGCATCTGTTTACCTCCCTGGAGGCGATGGCGCAAAGCGATGCCATTGATGCGGTCTATATTGCCAGCCCGAATTCGCTGCATTTCCCGCAGACGTCGCTGTTCCTCAGCCACAAAAAACATGTGATCTGCGAGAAGCCGCTGGCCTCCAATATTGACGAAGTCGAGGCGGCCATTCAGCTTGCGCGGGAAAATCAGGTAGTGCTGTTCGAAGCCTTCAAAACCGCCAGCCTGCCGAATTTCCTGCTGCTGCAGCAGTCCCTGCCGAAAATCGGCAAAGTGCGTAAAGCCTTTATTAACTACTGCCAGTATTCGTCGCGCTATCAGCGCTACCTCGACGGCGAGAATCCGAACACCTTTAATCCGGCGTTCTCCAACGGCTCGATTATGGATATCGGCTTCTACTGTCTGGCCTCCGCGGTGGCGCTGTGGGGCGAGCCGCACCGGGTGCAGGCGACCGCCAGCCTGCTGGAGAGCGGTGTCGATGCTCACGGCCTGGTGGTGCTGGACTACGGCGATTTCAGCGTCACGCTGCAACACTCCAAGGTGAGCGACTCGGTGCTGCCGAGCGAGATCCAGGGCGAGAACGGCGCGCTGGTTATCGAGAAGATCTCCGAGTGCCAGAAGCTGAGCTTCGTGCCGCGCGGCGGCAAGGCGCAGGAGCTGACGCAGCCTCAGCATATCAACACTATGCTGTATGAGGCAGAGGTGTTTGCGCGTCTGGTCGAATCCCAGGAAGTGAACCATCCGGGCCTGGCGGTGAGCCGTACCACGGCGAAGCTGCAGACCGAGATCCGTCGTCAGACGGGGGTGGTGTTCCCGGCGGATGGCCTGAACGCCGAAGTTACCGCGTAAAGCTGTGTAATGAATTAGTGCGGGTCATTGACGAAATCAATGACCTGACATATTTTGTTACCTGCAAAGGGGAGTAACTTCCTTGTCGGTGGATCGTCATTACGATGCGTTTAATACCGCATCCGGTCGCCGGGCAACGAAAAAGGAATACGATGAGCGTATTCCTTTCTTGTTGTAAGTGAGACCTTGCCGGAAGGCGAGGTCTATGCATAAAAAACGCAACGGCTATCGTCTTCTGACCATAGCCGTTTTTGTTTTTTACGCGTAAGGAAAATAGTATGCATTCTGTCGGCACTCCAATGTTATGGGGCGGATTCGCGGTCGTCGTGCTCATCATGTTGGCGATTGACCTCTTTTTGCAGGGGCGTCGCGGCGCACATGGCATGACCATGAAACAGGCGGCCGCCTGGTCGCTGGTGTGGGTCACCCTCTCCCTGCTCTTCTGCGCCGCCTTCTGGTGGTATCTCTCGGTCACTCAGGGCCGCACGGTGGCCGATCCCCAGGCGCTGGCGTTCCTCACGGGCTATCTGATTGAAAAAGCCCTGGCGGTGGATAACGTCTTCGTCTGGCTGATGCTGTTCAGCTACTTTGCCGTACCGGCTGCATTGCAGCGTCGGGTGCTGGTGTATGGCGTGCTGGGGGCGATTATCCTGCGTACCATTATGATCTTCGCCGGTAGCTGGCTGATCACCCAGTTCGAATGGCTGCTGTACGTCTTCGGTGCCTTCCTGCTGTTTACCGGTGTGAAGATGGCGCTGGCGAAGGAAGATGAAACGGGTATTGGCGAGAAACCGCTGGTGCGCTGGATCCGCGGCCATCTGCGCATGACCGACACCATCGAAAACGAGCATTTCTTCGTGCGCAAGAACGGCCTGCTGTTCGCCACCCCGCTGCTGCTGGTGCTGATCATGGTTGAGCTGAGCGACGTGATCTTCGCGGTGGACAGTATTCCGGCGATCTTCGCGGTCACCACTGACCCGTTCATCGTCCTGACCTCAAACCTGTTCGCGATCCTCGGCCTGCGTGCCATGTACTTCCTGCTGGCGGGCGTGGCGGAGCGCTTCTCGATGCTGAAGTACGGTCTGTCGGTGATCCTGGTGTTTATCGGTATCAAGATGATGATTGTCGATTTCTACCACATCCCGATCGCCATCTCACTGGGCGTGGTGTTCGGTATCCTGGTGCTGACCCTGATTATCAACGCCTGGGTGAATCACCAGAACGATAAGAAGCAGCAGATCCCGTAAAGGGGTTTGTGCGGTCTGATGCCCGGCGGCGCTACGCTTGCCGGGCCTACGGTTTGTAAGTCGGGTAAGCGCAGCGCCACCCGACAAAAATGTAAATATACAGTTAAAAAATATGACGCAGCACGTAAAACCCAGCATTTTACGCTTCCCACGCATTGCGCTTTCCATATACTCAATCTTGCAAAACACACACCTCTAACCGGGATGATAAGTGCCTGAGAGCACCTCCGGGACGGAACGCAATTTCACTGAAGGAATTTTCTATGACCACACAATCTTCTGGTCTGCTCGCGCGTCTGACGCAGGGCAGCCTCGTCAAACAAATACTGATAGGTCTGGTGCTGGGGGTATTACTGGCACTGGTTTCCAAACCGGCGGCCATCGCTACCGGCCTGCTCGGCACCCTGTTCGTGGGCGCGTTAAAAGCCGTCGCGCCGGTGCTGGTGCTGATGCTGGTCATGGCCTCCATTGCCAACCACCAGCACGGCCAGAAAACCAATATCCGCCCGATTCTGTTCCTCTATCTGCTGGGGACCTTCTCTGCCGCGCTGACGGCGGTGGTGTTTAGCTTCCTGTTCCCGTCCACGCTGCATCTCACCACTGCCGCGGGCGATATCACCCCGCCATCCGGCATTGTCGAGGTACTTCGCGGCCTGCTGACCAGCATGGTCTCCAACCCGATCGACGCCCTGCTGAATGCCAACTACATCGGCATTCTGGTGTGGGCTATCGGGCTGGGCTTTGCCCTGCGTCACGGTAACGACACTACCAAAAACCTGGTCAACGACATGTCCAACGCCGTGACCTTTATGGTGAAGGTGGTGATCCGCTTCGCGCCAATCGGCATCTTCGGCCTGGTCTCCTCCACCCTGGCAACCACCGGGTTTGATACCCTGTGGGGCTACGCCCAGCTGCTGCTGGTGCTGATCGGCTGTATGCTGCTGGTGGCGCTGGTGATTAACCCGCTGCTGGTGTTCTGGCAGATCCGCCGTAACCCGTATCCGCTGGTGCTGATGTGTCTGCGTGAGAGTGGCGTCTACGCCTTCTTCACCCGTAGCTCTGCGGCGAACATTCCGGTGAACATGGCGCTGGCCGAGAAGCTGAACCTCGATCGTGATACCTATTCCGTTTCCATCCCACTGGGGGCGACCGTCAATATGGCGGGTGCGGCGATCACCATCACAGTGCTGACTTTAGCGGCTGTGCATACACTGGGTATCCCGGTCGATCTGCCGACCGCGCTGCTGCTGAGCGTGGTAGCGTCGCTGTGCGCCTGTGGCGCATCCGGCGTGGCGGGCGGTTCGCTGCTGCTGATCCCGCTGGCCTGTAATATGTTCGGTATCCCGAACGAAGTCGCCATGCAGGTGGTGGCGGTCGGGTTTATCATCGGCGTGCTGCAGGACTCCTGCGAAACGGCGCTGAACTCCTCGACTGACGTGCTGTTTACCGCAGCAGCCTGCCAGGCGGAAGACGCGCGTTTAGCGAAGAACGCGCTCCGCAGCTAATAAAAAAGCCCGGTGGCGCTTACGCTTACCGGGCCTACAGTTTGTGCGTAGGCCGGGCAAACGCAGTGCCGCCCGGCAATCACGCTTACAGCGTTACACCACTCTTAAAGATCGCCAGCTCGCGGAAGTCGTTTTTCTCGTTGCAGGTCTGCTTGCCGTTGGCAAACTCCACAATCGTGTCCACAAACTCCGTTAACAGCTGCGGCATCGCTTTGCCGTGGATCAGCTGACCGGCGTCAAAATCGATCCAGTGCTTTTTCTTCGCCGCCAGCTCGCTGTTGGTGGCGATTTTCACCGTCGGGACAAAACCGCCGTACGGCGTGCCGCGACCGGTGCTGAACAGCACCATATGACAGCCCGCACCCGCCAGCGCGCTGGTGGCTACGGCATCGTTGCCCGGGGCGCTTAACAGGTTCAGACCCGGGGTGTTTAACCGCTCGCCGTAGCGCAGCACGTCCACCACCTGACTGGCACCCGCTTTCTGGGTACAGCCGAGAGATTTCTCTTCGAGGGTGGTGATCCCGCCCGCTTTGTTACCCGGTGATGGGTTCTCGTAAATCGGCTGATTGTGCGCGATGAAGTACTGTTTGAAGTCGTTGACCATGGTGACGGTCTTTTCAAAAGTCGCTTCGTCGCGGCAGTGGCTCATCAGAATGCGCTCCGCACCGAACATCTCCGGCACTTCGGTCAGCACGGTGGTGCCGCCGTTGCTGATGACGTAGTCGGAGAACTGACCCAGCATCGGGTTAGCGGTAATGCCGGACAGGCCGTCCGAGCCGCCGCACTCCAGACCAAACTTCAGCTCGCTCAGCTTGCCCGCTTCACGTTTGTCGTGACGCATCACCTCATACAGCTGATGCAGATGCTCCAGCCCGGCTTCCACTTCGTCGTCCTGATGCTGACAGACCATAAAGTGTACGCGCGCCGGATCGAAATCCCCCAGCGTTTCGCGGAAGGCATCAACCTGGTTGTTCTCGCAGCCCAGGCCGATCACCAGCACCGCCCCGGCGTTCGGGTGGCGCACCATGTTTTGCAGCATGGTGCGGGTGTTGATGTGGTCGTCGCCCAGCTGGGAGCAGCCGTAGGTGTGGCTGAACAGGTGGACGCCGTCAGTGCCTTCGGCATCGTTGGTCTCTTTCAGGAACCGGCTCTGGATCTGACGGGCGATGCCGTTGACGCAGCCGACGGTCGGCAGGATCCACAGTTCATTGCGGATCCCCACCTCCCCGCTGGCGCGGCGGTAGATCTGGACGTCACGATCCGCCGCCTGGCTGGCCTCAGCCTGTAACTCAGGTTGATAGCTGTACTCATCCAGATCGCTCAGATTGGTGCGCGTATTGTGGGAGTGAATGAATTCACCCGCCGCGATATCCGCCAGCGCATGGCCGATAGGCAGACCGTATTTAACGACGTTCTCCCCTTTGGCAATGGGTTGCAGGGCGAATTTGTGCCCGCGCGCCACGTCCTGGCGCAGCGTGACGGTGTGGTCGTCAAAGGTGACGTCCAGACCTTCGCTCAGGTCGGCCAGCGCGACCGCTACGTTATCCAGCGAATGGATCTTGATGTATTGCATATCAACCTCAGACGGCCTTAGTTCAGTTCAATAGCGAAGTAGTCGCGCGCGTTGTTAAAGCAGATGTTTCTCACCATTTCGCCCAGCAGCTGGATATCGGCCGGGGCTTCGCCCGCAGCGACCCAGCGGCCAATCATCTGGCACAGAATGCGACGGAAATATTCATGGCGAGTATAAGAAAGGAAGCTGCGGCTGTCGGTCAGCATACCCACGAAGCGGCTCAGCAGACCGAGCTGCGCCAGCTGGGTCATCTGACGCTCCATGCCGTCTTTCTGGTCGTTGAACCACCAGCCGGAACCGAACTGCATCTTGCCCGGCATCCCTTCACCCTGGAAGTTGCCGATCATGGTACCCAGCACTTCGTTATCGCGTGGGTTCAGGCAGTAAAGAATGGTTTTTGGCAACAGGTTCTCTTCATTCTGTTTGCTCAGCAGTTTTGACAGCTCTTCCGCCAGCGGACGGTCGTTGATGGAGTCGAAACCGACGTCGGCACCCAGCAGTTTGAACTGACGCAGGTTGTTATTGCGCAGTGCGCCGATGTGGTACTGCTGCACCCAGCCGCGACGGGCATATTCTGCCGCCAGCCAGACCAGTACCGCCGTTTTGAACTGCGCCACTTCGTGCTGGTTGAGGCTTTCACCCGCCAGACGACGCGCCAGAATGCTGTCCAGCTCGGCTTCGTTGGCATCGGCAAACAGCACCACGTCCAGAGCATGGTCAGAGACTTTACAGCCGTGCGCCGCAAAGTGATCCAGACGCTTCGCCAGCGCGGTTTGCAGATCGCCGAAACGGCGGATCTCGATATCAGAGACTTCACTCAGCTTCGCCATGTAGTCGCCGAAGGTTGCCAGCTCAATGTTGAAGGCTTTATCCGGGCGCCAGCTTGGCAGCACTTTGACGTCAAACGAGCTGTCCTGAGCGACAACCGCGTGGTGCTCCAGGGAATCAATAGGATCGTCGGTGGTGCCGACCATCTTCACGTTCATCTGCTTCATGATGCCGCGGGCAGAGAATTTGTCCTGCGCCAGCAGCTCGTTGCACTTGTTCCAGATCTCATCGGCGGTGGTCGGAGAGAGCAGCTTTCCGGTAATGCCAAACGGACGGCGCAGCTCCAGATGCGTCCAGTGGTAAAGCGGGTTACCGATGGTGTGCGGTACGGTCGCGGCCCAGGCGTCGAATTTTTCACGATCGGAGGCATCGCCGGTACAGAGACGTTCCGCTACCCCGTTGGTGCGCATAGCACGCCACTTGTAGTGGTCACCTTTCAGCCAGATGTCATACAGGTTTTTGAAACGGTAATTTTCGGCAACCTGCTGCGGTGGAAGGTGGCAGTGGTAGTCGAAAATCGGCTGATCTTTAGCGTAATCGTGGTACAGGCGGCGGGCGAATTCGGTATCTAACAGAAAATCTTCAGTCATAAACGGGGTCATTATCGTCTTCCTCTTACGAGCTTACGAGTGCGTCAGAAAAGTGATGTTCAGATGCTGCAAAGTTATCACACCAATTTCCAGAGGCCGATGATTTTTTCGTGAGTTAGATCAATAAACGTCGACAAATAATCTACATACAAAGTGGTAAATTCCGCTTAACCCCGCGCCAGCTCTGGCCTGACAGAGCAATGACAATGCCCTTACAAATATTGACACATTTGTGATGTCACTCACCTTTTAAAGTTGTATGACAAGTTATCTTTTCGCCGTCGCAAACTATAAGCCGACGGAATGCATTACCGATGCCCCGGGCATCGGATTAAGCGGTACGGATACCGACTCTTATGCACGATTACTTATGGCAAGGTTCGGGCCGTGCCGGGGGATCCTCCCGGTTACGCCCCTCCGTTAAAACATCTCCCGCCTGGCGTCGAGGTGTCCCGCACTCCGGTGCGGTAATAACATAACGATGAGGTTTACATGCTTAAAATTAAAGGGTTACGTTGGTACATGATCGCACTGGTGACGCTCGGCACCGTGCTGGGCTACCTGACGCGTAACACCATAGCGGCGGCGGCGCCGACGCTGATGGAAGAGCTGCACATCTCCACGCAACAGTATTCTTATATTATCGCGGCCTACTCCGCGGCTTATACCATCATGCAGCCGGTAGCAGGCTATGTGCTGGATATTCTGGGTACCAAAGTCGGCTACGCGGTCTTCGCTGTCACCTGGGCTATCTTCTGCGGCGCAACCGCACTGGCAGGCAGCTGGGGCGGCCTGGCGCTGGCCCGTGGCGCAGTGGGTGCGGCAGAGGCAGCGATGATCCCTGCGGGTCTGAAAGCGGCCTCCGAGTGGTTCCCGGCAAAAGAGCGCTCCATTGCGGTGGGCTACTTCAACGTCGGCTCCTCCATTGGCGCGATGATTGCACCGCCGCTGGTCGTCTGGGCTATCGTGATGCACAGCTGGCAGCTGGCGTTTATCCTCTCCGGCGTGCTGAGCTTCGCCTGGGCCATGTCCTGGCTGATCTTCTACAAACACCCACGCGATCAGAAGAAGCTGTCTGAAGAAGAACGCGACTACATCATCGGCGGCCAGGAGTCTCAGCACCAGACCAACAACGGCAAGAAGATGTCTGTCCTGCAGATCCTTGGCACCCGTCAGTTCTGGGGTATCGCCCTGCCGCGCTTCCTGGCAGAACCGGCCTGGGGTACCTTCAACGCCTGGATCCCGCTGTTCATGTTTAAAGTCTACGGCTTTAACCTGAAAGAGATCGCCATGTTCGCCTGGATGCCAATGCTGTTCGCTGACCTCGGCTGTATCGTCGGCGGTTACCTGCCACCGCTGTTCCAGCGCTGGTTTGGTGTGAACCTGATTGTCTCCCGTAAAATGGTTGTGACCATGGGTGCCCTGCTGATGATTGGCCCGGGGATGATCGGCCTGTTCACCAGCCCATACGTGGCTATCGGCCTGCTGTGTATCGGTGGTTTTGCTCACCAGTCTCTGTCCGGGGCGCTGATTACCCTCTCGTCCGACGTCTTCGGTCGTAATGAAGTGGCAACCGCTAACGGTCTGACCGGCATGGCTGCCTGGACCGCCAGCACCCTGTTTGCCCTGGTGGTGGGTGCGCTGGCTGATACCATCGGCTTCAGCCCGCTGTTCGCGGTACTGGCTGTGTTCGACCTGATGGGTGCAGTGCTTATCTGGACGGTGCTGAAAAACAAATCTGCGGATGAGCTGTTGAAAGAGTCTGTAGGAAGGCCGGCCACGCAAAGTTAGCCTGTGATAGCTGCCCGGCGGCGCTGACGCTTGCACGGGCCTACAAAACCGGTAGGCCGGGTAAGCGAAGCGCCACCCGGCAATGAAAAGGCCGCTCTTTGAAGCGGCTTTTTTGCGGGTCAAATCTGGAGACAAACGGGTAAAAGTGGTATAACAAATCATTAGCCATACCCTGCCTGGAGCGCATATGGAAATCAACGAACCCCGTCGCCTTTATCAGCAACTTGCTGCCGAGCTGAAATCTCGCATCGAGCAAGGCGTTTATCTGGTAGGTGATAAATTACCTGCCGAGCGTTTTATCGCTGATGAGAAGAGCGTAAGCCGCACCGTGGTTCGTGAAGCCATCATCATGCTGGAAGTAGAAGGCTATGTTGAAGTGCGGAAGGGTTCCGGCATTCATGTCATCTCCAGTCAGGCAAAACACTCTCCGGTGCCGGACGAAAATCTGGAATTCGCCAACTACGGCCCCTTTGAGCTGCTCCAGGCCCGTCAGCTTATCGAAAGCAATATCGCCGAGTTCGCAGCGACTCAGGTGACCAAGCAGGACATCATGAAGCTGATGGAGATCCAGGATAACGCGCGTAAAGAAAAATGTTTCCGCGACTCCGAATGGGATCTGCAGTTTCACGTTCAGGTGGCCCTCGCCACCCAGAATACCGCCCTGGCGGCAATCGTTGAAAAAATGTGGACTCAGCGCGTTCATAACCCGTACTGGAAAAAACTGCACGATCACATCGATTCCCGTACCGTGGATAACTGGTGTGATGACCATGACCAGATCCTTAAGGCCCTGATCCGTAAAGACCCGCATGCGGCAAAAGTCGCCATGTGGCAGCATCTCGAAAACACCAAACAGATGCTGTTCAATGAAACCAGCGACGACTTCGAATTCAATGCCGACCGCTATCTTTTTGCGGAAAACCCGGTGGTTCACCTCGATAGCGCTGTCAGTCACGCGAAATAAGCACCCTTATCTACCGGCAGGCGCTTCGCTGCGCCTTCCCACTCCGGTGGGTAAGAAAACCTATAGAGTGTCAGCGTTTGTAAAAGGCCTCGCGTCTCCTCCCTGGGTTAAGCCAAAATCAATTCAGAATGATGCAAATACTGTGACGGATCCCTTCAGGCTTTGTTACAATTAGATGCATTTAGCCGTTTAGTTAGTTAGTGCTTGCTTACTTTGCCACTTAACAGGGAACAGTTCTGGCCACACATTGTGTCCGCGAGCGACCATAATGAAATTATAAAAAATGTCGCCGTGCTGTTTGACCCGGTTGACAGGTGTGCCGTTAACCGATTTTCAGGAACACTGAATGGAACTTTTGACCCAACTACTGAATGCCTTATGGGCTCAGGATTTCGAAACGCTGGCCAACCCTTCCATGATTGGCATGCTCTATTTTGTCCTCTTTATGATCCTGTTTCTTGAAAACGGTCTGTTGCCTGCTGCTTTCCTGCCCGGCGATAGCCTGCTGGTGCTGGTGGGCGTGCTCTGTGCAAAAGGGGCAATGCAGTTTCCGCAAACCGTTCTGCTGCTAACCATTGCCGCCAGTCTCGGCTGCTGGGTGAGCTATATCCAGGGGCGATGGCTGGGCAATACGCGTATCGTGCAGAACTGGCTTTCCCATCTTCCGGCACACTATCACCAGCGAGCACACCACCTGTTCCATAAGCACGGGCTTTCCGCGCTGCTGGTGGGCCGCTTTATCGCATTTGTCCGTACCCTGCTGCCAACCATTGCCGGGCTTTCGGGCCTCAGCAGCGCGCGTTTCCAGTTCTTTAACTGGATGAGCGGCCTGCTGTGGGTGCTGATCCTCACCACTCTCGGCTACCTGCTCGGCAAGACGCCGGTGTTCCTGAAATACGAAGATCAGCTGATGTCCTGCCTGATGCTGCTGCCGGTTGTGCTGCTGGTGTTTGGCCTGATTGGCTCGCTGGTGGTGCTGTGGAAGAAAAAACATGGAAGTCAGGGGTAAGGTGATGAGCAATTCAACCCTGTCACTGCGCCGTCTCTCTTACGCCATGGTTGCGCTGGTGATGTTCAGCGCCTTGCTGCTGGCCTGGACGGCGCTGCAAACGCAGGAATCAACCCTGGCCATCCGTTCCGTTAATCAGGGTACCAGCATGCCGGATGGCTTCTCCATCTGGCACCATCTGGATGCGAACGGCATTCAGTTTAAGAGCATTACCCCGCAGAACGACGTGTTGCTGATCACCTTCGACTCCAGCGTGCAGAGCGCTGCCGCGAAGAAGGTGCTCGACCGAAGTCTGCCGCACGGTTATATCATTGCCCAACAGGATGATGACAACCAGGCGTCGGCCTGGCTGACGCGTCTGCGTGATACTTCACGTCTGTTAGGCTAAATTTCCACTATTCTGAATCTTTTCACTCACTTTGGTGATATCGCCGTTTACTTACTATGCTTAAGTACGCGGAGCACCTCCCACACGTACTCCGCACAACTCTGGAAGTCGATATTCCCGTTGGGTATGTCGAAAAACAATGGAAGGTTTTCATAATGAATTACCGCATCGCCCTGGGCCTCGCCCTTTTTTCTTTAAGCGCAGCATCATTCGCGTCTTCTCTGTGTCAGGAGAAGGAAAAGGACATCCAACGCGAGATCAGTTACGCTGAAAAGCATAACAATCAAAGTCGAATCAATGGGCTGCAGAAGGCCCTTAGCGAAGTTAAAGCTAACTGTTCAGACAGCAAGCTGCGCGCCGATCACCAGCGCAAGATTGCCGATCAGAAAGAGGAGATTGCTGAGCGTCGCCAGGATCTGGCGGAGGCAAAAGAGAAAGGCGATGCGGATAAGATTACTAAACGCGAGCAGAAACTGCTGGAGGCGCAGAACGAGCTGAAAGCGCTGGAGTCTCGCGATTACTGATTTAATGGACATCTTAACAGGAGAGAATCATGTCAAAAGATACTACGTCAGACCATTTACGCGCTGAACTGAAGTCCCTGGCGGATACCCTGGAAGAGGTGCTGAGCTCCTCGAGCAGTAAGTCGAAAGAAGAGCTGAGTAAACTGCGCCATAAAGCGGAGCAGGCCCTGCATGAGAGCCGCTACCGTCTGGGCGAAACCAGCGATGTGCTGGCGAAACAGACCCGTGAAGCCGCCGCGCGCGCCGACGAGTACGTACGCGAAAATCCGTGGGCCGGGGTAGGTATCGGTGCTGCGGTTGGCGTCGTCATCGGCATGCTCCTGACGCGACGTTAATTATGGAAGATTCACGTCAACCACAAGGGCCCGCAAAAAACGTCCTCGGTATCGGACAGCGGATTTTGACCACTCTCGTCGGGATCGCGGAGACGCGTATCCGGCTGGCGGTGGTTGAACTGGAAGAAGAGAAAGCCAATATCTTCCAGCTGCTACTGATGTTGGGGTTGACCATGCTCTTCGCCGCTTTTGGCCTGATGAGCCTGATGGTATTGATTATCTGGGCAATCGATCCGCAGTATCGCCTCAACGCGATGATCGCCACGACTGCTGTGCTGCTGCTCGCCGCTCTGATAGGGGGGATCTGGACGATGCGCAAAGTGCGTAACTCTACCCTTCTCCATCATACCCGTAAGGAACTGGCTAACGATCGGTCATTGCTGGAGGATGAGAAAAAGTGAGCAGAAGCAGTGCAGAACGTCAGCGAGAAAAGGCCTTTTTGCTGAGCAAGATCCAGCAGCAACGCCTTGATCTGTCAGCGAGCAGCCGTGACTGGCTGGAGGTAACTCACGCTTACGATCGTGGCTGGAATGCCCTCCTCAACCTCCGCGCCTGGGCGCTGGTGGGAAGCAGCATTCTGGCGGTGCGGGCAGTCCGCCATCCGAACAGGCTGGTCCGCTGGGCGCGCCGTGGTTTCGGTATCTGGAGCGCCTGGAGGCTGGTGAAATCGACGCTTAATCAGCAGCAGCTACGCAAATACGACGCACGCTGACGTTACCCTCTGCCTCACCCGGTAAAGCGCCTTCTGGCGCTTTACTTTTTTGTGCCGCCTCGCCTTGCTCAATATCTTTGAAAAAGATTGACAGTTTTCCTTGCTAACATTCGCCATTCACCCCGTTTATGATTCTCTCCATCGACAGCGAGACCGCGGCATCCGCCCGATTTTGCACACTAAAGAGTATTTACAGCCCAAGTGGTTCCCTGGAGAGTAAGATGAAAAAATTAGAAGATGTTGGTGTACTGGTTGCGCGTATCCTGATGCCAATCCTGTTTATTACCGCAGGCTGGGGCAAAATCGGTGGTTACGCCGGTACGCAGCAGTACATGGAAGCGATGGGCGTTCCGGGGTTCCTGCTGCCGCTGACCATTCTGCTTGAGTTTGGCGGCGGTCTGGCCATCCTGTTCGGTTTCCTGACCCGCACCACGGCGCTGTTCACCGCAGGCTTCACCCTGCTGACCGCGTTCCTGTTCCACAGCAACTTTGCGGAAGGCGTCAACTCGCTGATGTTCATGAAAAACCTGACCATCGCAGGCGGTTACCTGCTGCTGGCCATCACCGGTCCGGGTGCATACAGCATCGACCGCGTTCTGAATAAGAAGTGGTAAGCACGCTATACTGAATCAAAAAGCGAGGAGATATCTCCTCGCTTTTGCTATCTAAGGAGGAAAAGATGGGACAACTCGTAGACGGCGTCTGGCAGGATACCTGGTATGACACCAAATCCACCGGAGGACGCTTTAAGCGCTCCGCTTCCGCCTTCCGTAACTGGCTCACCGCCGACGGCGCGCCTGGCCCGAGCGGCGAAGGCGGCTTTGCAGCAGAGAAAGATCGTTATCATCTCTATGTCTCCCTTGCCTGCCCCTGGGCACACCGCACGCTGATGGTCCGCGCCCTGAAGGGGCTGGAGTCATTGATCCCCGTTTCGGTGGTGCATCCGTTGATGCTGGAGAATGGCTGGACCTTCGGCAATGATTTCCCGGCGGCCACCGGCGATTCCCTCTATCACCACGATTTTCTCTATCAGCTCTACCTGCGTGCCGATCCGCACTACACCGGCCGGGTCACCGTCCCGGTACTGTGGGACAAAAAGAATCAGACCATCGTCAGCAATGAATCGGCGGAAATCATCCGCATGCTGAATACCGCTTTTGACGCGCACGGTGCCCGGGCGGGGGATTATTATCCGCCAGCGCTGCGCGATAAGATTGATGACCTGAATAGCTGGATCTACGACAATGTCAATAACGGCGTCTATAAAGCCGGGTTTGCCACCAGCCAGGAAGCCTATGACGAAGCCGTGACCAACGTCTTTGCCTCGCTGGAGCGTCTGGAGCAGATCCTGGGCCAGCACCGCTATCTGACCAGCAATCAACTGACCGAAGCCGACATTCGCCTGTGGACCACTCTGGTGCGCTTTGACCCGGTATATGTGACCCACTTTAAGTGCGACAAACGCCGGATCAGCGATTACCTCAATCTGTACGGTTTCCTGCGCGACATCTATCAGATGCCGGGGATCGCGGAGACGGTCGATTTTGATCACATCCGTAACCACTATTACCGCAGCCATAAAACCATCAATCCGACGGGCATTATCTCCATTGGCCCGTGGCAGGATCTGACTGAACCGCACGGCCGCGACGCGCGCTTCGACTAAGCCTCAGGGGCGCTTTTCTGGCGCCCTTTACCCCTCTTTTATTCCCGTCTATGCTTTATTTGAACCCTTAGAAAACAAATGATTAATTGCTACTGAGGCCAAAACAGATGGACTGGTATCTAAAAGTACTGCGGAATTATATTGGGTTTAAAGGGCGCGCCCGGCGCAAAGAGTTCTGGATGTTCACCCTGGTGAACTTCATTCTGATCTGCGTCCTGGGGCTGATCGATAAAATGCTGGGCTGGGAGCGGGCGGGCGGCGAAGGCATCCTCACGACGGTGTATGGCCTGCTGGTGTTTCTGCCGGGGTGGGCGGTGCTGTTTCGCCGACTGCATGATACCGACCGCTCGGCGTGGTGGCTGCTGCTGGTGCTGATCCCGGTGATCGGCTGGATAATAATTGTGATCTTCAACTGCCAGCGCGGAACGGTGGGTGAAAACCGTTTTGGGCCGGATCCCCTGCTAAACAACTGACAGATTGCCCGGCAGCGTTGCGCTTGCCGGGCCTGGAGATTACTTCTGGGTAAACAGCTTCTGGATCTCGCGCAGACACCAGGATTTGGCTTCGCCCATGCTGTCCCGACGCCACGCCATAATGATATCCACTTCACTGGTGTACTCCGGGCTCACGACCCGCAGCCGCCCTTCGGCAATATCTTTCTCTACAAACGGATACGGCATGGTAGCCACGCCCAGCCCGGCCAGCAGCGCCTGACGCTTATCTTCCAGGGTACTGACGGTGAGACGCGGCTGCTTATCCAGCAGCTGAACGGTTAATACCGGGCGCTCGCGGGCGGTATCCGCCACCGCCACGCCGCGGTACTTGACGCGGGTCACTTCGGACAGCGGCTCTGGCTCCTGATGGATCGGGTGATCCGGCGCTGCAACGTAAACATTCAACACTTTATAGAGCTTGCGGGAGTTGATCTCGGACGAGGAGCGGAAGTGCATATCCGGGGCGATGACGATATCGGCCCGCCCCTGCTCCAGGCGCTCCCACGCTCCGGCGAGTACTTCGGTAATGATCGACAGCTGAGTATTGGCTTTATCCGCCAGGCGATCCACCAGCGGGTAGAGCGCAGTAGTGGGCACCAGCGCCTCGGTGACCAGCGTCAGGTGCGTTTCCCAGCCGCGGGCCAGCGCTTCCGCGTCGGTGGTCAGTTTATCCGCCGCTTCCAGCAGCACGCGGCCGCGCTCCAGCAGCATTCGCCCGACGTTGGTGAATTTTGTTCGATGACCGGAGCGGTCAAACAGCACTACGTCCAGCTCTTCTTCCAGCTTCTGCATGGTGTAGCTCAGGGCAGATGGCACGCGCCCCAGTTCATCCGCTGCTGCGGCGAAGCTACCGCGTCTGTCGATCGCGTCCATCACCCGCAGTGCTTCAAGGGTCAATGCTCTCTCTTTAGCCATGGCGTTCTCATTCAGGAAATTTGAACATACCGGGCAGAATATCTGGCTAACAATGCAGCGTCCATACCTTTACCATTGTTTTAGTGTAAAGAGAGGTCAGTTTTATGATTACGACAAGAACAGCAAAACAGTGCGGACAGGCCGATTTCGGTTGGCTGCAGGCCCGCTACACCTTTTCCTTTGGACACTACTTTGACCCGAAACTGCTGGGCTATGCCTCTTTGCGCGTACTGAATCAGGAGGTACTCGCACCCGGGGCCTCGTTCCAGCCGCGTACCTATCCGAAAGTGGATATCCTGAACCTGATTCTTGAAGGCGAAGCAGAGTATCGCGACAGCGAGGGCAACCATGTCCAGGCGAAAGCCGGTGAAGCATTGCTGATAGCCACCCAGCCAGGCATTAGCTATAGCGAGCATAACCTCAGCAAAGATAAGACGCTGACCCGGATGCAGCTGTGGCTGGATGCCTGCCCGGAGCGTGAGAATCCGTCGCTCCAGAAGATCGATCTGCAGCAAGGTAAGCAGCAGCTGCTGGCCTCGCCCGATGGCAGCGCAGGTAGCCTGCAGTTACGCCAGCAGGTGTGGCTGCATCATATCGAGCTGGATAAAGGGGAGCGCCTGAGTTTTCAGCTGCACGGTCCGCGCGCCTATCTGCAGTCCATTCACGGTACGGTGCATGCGTTAACGCCAGCCGAAGAGCGGGAAGCGCTGACCTGCGGGGATGGGGCATTTATTCGCGACGAGGCGAATATCACCCTGGTGGCGGATACGCCGTTGCGGGCGCTGCTGATTGATTTGCCGGTGTGAGTCGGTGCTGCCGGGTTGGCGTCTGCTTACCCGGCAAACCACTACGAACTTACTCGCTCATCGCCTGAGCGATTTGTGAGCGGACCTCGGCACGCTGTTCCGGGGTCAGGATCTGGCTCACATCGAAGTAATATTTCACGCGATAGTAACGCGCCTGCTCTTCAATATGGCTGAACGCCGCCAGCTGCTCCTTAACCGCTTTTTCATCCCACTTGCCTGACTGGATCACGTTGATCAGGGTGCCATTTTTTACGTTGTCGGTTGGGATCTTAGCGACGTTATCTTCCAGCTGCTGGTGCAGGGCCTTGATCTTCGCGGTCTGCTCGCTGCTGAGTTTAAGCTGCTGGACGATCGGATCCTGGGTTGGCGCTGGCGCGGTTGCCACCTCTGCCGCCTGGGCCACACCCATCACGCCCGTCAGGGCTGCCGTCATCAGCGCGATACGGAAAAGCTTTTTCATCTCACAATCCTTAATTATCTGTCAGGGAAGAACCCGTGGAGTATTTTTCAATTACGGATGTCGATCTGTGATGAAGTATATAAACAATTGTGCAGGTAAGAGTCGGCAGAGGGGCTGAAAGCAAAAAACCCGCCGAAGCGGGTTTTTTATTTGAAAAGGTGAAGCTGACCGATAAGCCGGGTTCTGTCGTTGAACAGTCATTCATCTAGGCCAGCAATCGCTCACTGGCTCAAGCAGCCTACCCGGGTTCAGTACGGGCCGTACCATGCGAACCCCTATTTGGCCTTGCTCCGGGTGGAGTTTACCGTGCCACGGACTGTTACCAGCCGCGCGGTGCGCTCTTACCGCACCCTTTCACCCTTACCTGATCCCACTTGCGTGGGCCATCGGCGGTTTGCTCTCTGTTGCACTGGTCGTGGGTTTCCCCCCCAGGCGTTACCTGGCACCCTGCCCTATGGAGCCCGGACTTTCCTCCCCTCCGCCCGTCTCCCCCGAAAGGGACGACGACGAAGCGGCGACTGTCTGGTCAGCTTCGGCGCGCAGTATAGAGGGTTTGCGCCCCGCTGTCACCCTTCGGTGAGCATCCCTACCCGCAGAGTGGCGGCAATATTGCGCGAGGCGCGATAAATATTGTCAAACGCGCCGCGAAACGCCTCTTCCAGGGTGCTGATGCTGGTCAGGACGCTGAACACCGCGTCGATACCGTACTGGTGCACAATGCCGACGTCACTGGTCAGGCTGCCGGCAATGCCGATCACCGGTTTATGGTACTTGCTGGCGACGCGCGCCACGCCCACCGGCACTTTGCCGTGAATACTTTGACTGTCCAGACGCCCTTCACCCGTCACTACCCAGGTGCAGTCATGAATATGCTCTTCGAGATTCAGCGCCTGGGTGACAATTTCGATGCCGCTTTTCAGCTCCGCACCGAGGAATGCCATCAACGCGGCCCCCATGCCGCCTGCCGCGCCTGCACCGGGGACATTTTTGACATCAATACGCAGCGCGGTATTAATCACATCGGCGTAGTGGGAAAGATTGTTGTCGAGTTCGACGATATTGGCTTCCGTAGCCCCTTTCTGCGGGCCGAAGATGCGGGATGCGCCCTGCTCGCCGATCAGCGGATTGCTCACATCGCAGGCCACCCGGATCGCGCACTGTTTCAGGCGCGGATCGAGGGCCGAAATATCGATATTGTTCAGCGCCATCAGGCTGCCGCCGCCGTGGCCGATATCGGTGCCGTTGGCATCGGTCAGTTTTGCGCCCAGCGCCTGTACCATCCCGGCACCGCCGTCGTTGGTGGCGCTGCCGCCAATACCAATAATGATGTTACGCGCGCCTTTATCGAGTGCTGCCAGGATCAGCTCGCCGGTACCGCGGGAGGTGGTGATCAGGGGATTACGCTGGGCTGGCGGTACCAGTACCAGTCCGCTTGCCGCGGCCATCTCAATAAATGCCGTCACGCCATCGCCGGAAATCCCCCAGCAGGCATTAACGCTTTCGCCCAGTGGGCCCGTCACTACCGCGTGCTGCAGGGTGCCGTTGGTGGCGGCAATCATCGCTTCAACCGTTCCTTCCCCGCCATCCGCCACGGGAACTGAAACATACTCGGCATCGGGAAAGATCTCCCGAAAGCCTTTTTCTATCGCCCGCGCTACCTCGGTGGCAGACAGGCTTTCTTTGTAAGAGTCAGGGGCGATTACGATTTTCATAGTTATAGCCTGTTACCGCTTAAGGCAAAAATAGCGGGCGCGTTCCCGCGCCCGTCTTTGTTAGCGAGAGACTTCCACTTTCGCCAGTTTTTCGTAATAGCAGGCAATGGCGCTGTGGTCGGCCGTTCCCAGTCCGTCGGCACGCAGGGCCTGCATCATCTCCATCACCGCCGCGGTCAGCGGCAGCTGGGCACCCACACCGTGAGACGTGTCCAGGGCGTTGGCCAGATCCTTGATGTGCAGATCGATACGGAAGCCTGGCTTGAAGTTACGATCCATCACCATCGGCGCTTTGGCATCCAGCACGGTGCTGCCCGCCAGGCCGCCGCGGATCGCCTGATACACCAGATCCGGGTTAACGCCCGCTTTGGTCGCCAGAGTCAGGGCTTCGGACATCGCGGCGATGTTCAGGGCTACAATCACCTGGTTTGCCAGTTTGGTGACGTTACCTGCACCAATCTCACCGGTATGCACCACGGAGCCAGCCATCGCTTTCAGCAGATCGTAATACTTGTCGAAAATTGCCTTGTCACCGCCGACCATCACCGAGAGGGTGCCGTCGATGGCTTTCGGTTCGCCGCCGCTCACCGGCGCATCCAGCATGTCGATGCCTTTTGCTTTCAGGGCTTCGCTGATTTCACGGCTGGCCAGCGGGGCGATGGAGCTCATGTCGATCAGCACGGTGCCCGGTTTGGCTCCTTCAAGAATGCCGCCTTCGCCCAGCGCCACCTCTTTCACGTGCGGGGAGTTTGGCAGCATAGTGATGATCACATCGCACTGCTCAGCAATCGCCTTTGCCGTAGCCGCGGTTTCTGCGCCAGCGGCAATCACTTCGGCAATGGCTTCCGGGTTACGGTCTGCAACCACCAGTGAGTAACCTGCTTTGATGAGGTTTTTACTCATTGGTTTACCCATGATACCCAGGCCAATAAAACCAACTTTCAGTGTCATAACGTTTCTCTCTCTCAGGGGTGGTTATTTTTTAAAGGAATCCGCTAATTTCTGCGTGGCGGAACGGAACACGCCGAGGTCGCTACCAACGGCCACAAAGGTCGCGCCCCACTCAAGGTAACGGCGGGCATCGGCTTCAACCGGTGCCAGGATGCCGGACGGCTTACCGTGCGCTTTGGCGCGGGCAAAGATGTGCTGAATGGCGCGCTGGACTTCCGGGTGATTCGCATTCCCCAGGTGACCGAAGGCGGCCGCCAGGTCGCTTGGGCCAACGAAGATGCCGTCCACGCCGTCGGTGGCGGCGATGGCATCGACGTTGTCCACGCCCTGCTGGCTCTCAATCTGCACCAGGATGGTGATGTTCTTGTTCGACTGGGCCAGGTAGTCCGGCACGGTGCCAAACATGTTGGCGCGGTGAGAAACGGACACGCCGCGAATGCCTTCTGGCGGATAGCGGGTGGAGGCCACGGCCTGCACCGCCTCTTCGACGTTTTCCACAAACGGGATCAGGAAGTTGTAGAAGCCGATATCCAGCAGGCGCTTGATGATCACCGGCTCATTGGTCGGGACACGCACCACCGGCGCGCTGTGGCTGCCTTTCAGTGCCATCAGCTGCGGGATAAAGGTGCTGATATCGTTCGGCGCATGTTCGCCGTCCAGCACCAGCCAGTCAAAACCGGCCAGACCCAGCACTTCGGTGCTGATAGGGCTTGCCAGCGCGGACCAGCAGCCGATCTGAATCTGATGTGCCGCGAGGGCCGCTTTAAATTTGTTCGGGAAAATATCGTTACTCATCGCTTATACCTTTGCTTATTTCTGCAATTCCATACGTTTGATGTCACCCACTACGAACAGGTAGCAGAACATCGCCATCAGCGCGGAACATCCGACGAACAGCAGCGCCGCGTTGAACGAATGCAGTTCACTGACCAGATAGCCAATCACCAGCGGAGTGACGATTGACGCTACGTTGCCAAAGACGTTAAACACACCCCCGCACAGCCCAACAATCTCTTTGGGTGCGGTATCGGAAATCACCGGCCAGCCGAGGGCACCAAACCCTTTACCGAAGAAGGCCAGCGCCATCAGAGCCACCACCAGCGCGGTGTTGTTGGTGTAGTTGCACAGAATGATTGAGGAGGCCAGCAGCATACCCAGTACAATCGGCAGCTTACGCGCCAGGGTAATCGACTTGCCTTGCTTAATCAGATGATCCGAGAACACCCCGCCCAGCACGCCACCAGCAAAACCGCACAGCGCCGGAATGGAGGCCACCAGACCCACTTTCAGGATCGACATCCCCTTCTCCTGCACCAGATAGATCGGGAACCAGGTGAGGAAGAACCAGGTGATGGTGTTGATAAAGTATTGCCCGAAAAATACGCCCAGCATCATGCGGTTGGACAACAACTGTTTGATGTAATGCAGCTTCGGACCGCTGGCCGCTTTATCGCCCGGCTTTTTATGGTCCATGTCGACCACTGCGCCGCCGTCCTTAATAAACTTCAGCTCTTCGGCAGTCATGCGCGGATGGTCGGTTGGGTTGTGAATCAGCTTCACCCACAGGCCGGTCAGCACAAAGCCGATAACGCCCATTACGGTAAAGACATGTTCCCAGCCCCAGGCGAAGGTCAGCCAGCCGAGCAGCGGAGAGAACAGCGCCAGCGAGAAATATTGCGCCGCGTTAAAGATCGCTGATGCCGTGCCGCGCTCTTTGGTCGGGAACCAGGCTGCCACGATACGGGCGTTAGCCGGGAAGGAGGGTGCCTCGGAAAAGCCGAGCATAAAGCGCATAAAGAACATCGAGATGCCCGCCCATGCCAGCGGGAAGAAATCGACAAACCCCTGCATAAAAGTGAACAGTGACCAGAAGAACAGGCTATACGTATACACCTTTTTCGAACCGAACTTGTCGAGCAACCAGCCGCCGGGGATCTGCATCAGCAGATAGGCCCAGCCGAAGGCGGAGAAGATGTACCCCATCGACACCGCGCTCAACTGCAGCTCTTTGGCGACTTCCGTACCGGCAATGGAGAGCGTGGCGCGGTCAGCGTAATTGACGGCGGTAACAATAAAGATAATAAGTAATATTAAATAACGGGTAGGGACAACCTTTTTTGTTTCAACGGTAGTATCCAGCAACATTTTTATTTCCTCTGGCACATCAATGAAATTATTTTTATTGTTTTAAGAAAGAGGCATTCCTGATTATTTCAGTAATGGCAGGTCAATACGGATAAATAATCCGATACCATGAAATCGTTAATGAGTATAATCAACCGCCCTGCCACGCGCATTGTAGAACCGCTCAATTATGGCGGGTGTTACGAATATTATTTTGAGCATATGCACAACACCCTGGGCGCTGATGCACAGATTTTGCGATTGCCCCCCTTATGCGCAGGCTAAGGTCAAAAATGAGTGATCGCCATCACATTTTTAATTCCGCGCGCCTGACATTCTTTATTCCACTGAGCAGAGTCTTTATTTCCGATAACAAGAAAATAGACGTACTCTTTTACCCATTAATTACCCCCCACTCGCTGGAGAATACTGGACAATGGCCGACATTGAAATTCGACAAACGTCGCCGGGCGCGTTTTATATTAAGGTGCACGACACCGATAACGTGGCAATTATTGTTAACGATCAGGGGTTAAAAGCCGGAACACGTTTCCCGGATGGGCTCGAACTGATTGAGCATATTCCACAGGGCCATAAAGTGGCGCTGGTCGATATCCCGGCGCAGGGCGAAATCGTGCGTTACGGCGAAGTCATTGGCTATGCCGTGCGGGCGATCCCGCAGGGTAGCTGGATTGACGAATCGCTGGTGGCCCTGCCGGAAGCACCGCCGCTGAATACCCTGCCGCTGGCAACCCGCGTTCCGGAACCTATGCCAGCCCTGGAAGGCTATACCTTCGAAGGCTTCCGCAATCCGGACGGCAGCGTCGGCACCAAAAACCTGCTCGGCATCAGCACCAGCGTGCACTGCGTAGCAGGGGTGGTCGACTTCGTGGTGAAGATCATCGAGCGCGATCTGCTGCCGAAGTACCCGAACGTTGACGGCGTGGTGGGGCTGAACCACCTGTACGGCTGCGGCGTGGCAATCAATGCCCCGGCGGCGATTGTGCCGATCCGTACTATCCACAATATCGCCCTGAACCCGAACTTCGGCGGCGAAGTGATGGTCGTTGGCCTTGGCTGCGAAAAACTGGTACCAGAGAAACTGCTGCAAGGTACGGAAGATACGCAGGCCATTCCTGTCGATAGCGCCAGCATCGTGCGTCTGCAGGATGAACAGCACGTCGGCTTCCGTTCTATGGTCGATGACATTCTGCAGGTTGCCGAGCGCCATCTGGCAAAACTGAACCAGCGCAAGCGTGAAACCTGCCCGGCTTCTGAGCTGGTGGTGGGGATGCAGTGCGGCGGCAGCGACGCCTTCTCCGGCGTGACCGCTAACCCGGCGGTGGGCTATGCCTCCGATCTGCTGGTGCGCTGCGGTGCCACGGTGATGTTTTCCGAAGTGACCGAAGTGCGTGATGCGATCCACCTGCTCACCCCGCGCGCCATCAACGAAGAGGTGGGCAAGCGCCTGCTGGAAGAGATGGCCTGGTACGATAACTATCTCGACATGGGCAAGACTGACCGCAGCGCTAACCCCTCTCCGGGCAACAAGAAAGGCGGCCTGGCGAACGTGGTGGAAAAAGCCCTCGGGTCGATCGCCAAATCGGGCCAGAGCGCCATTGTCGAGGTGCTCTCCCCGGGCCAGCGTCCAACCAAACGCGGCCTGATCTATGCCGCCACACCGGCCAGCGATTTCGTCTGCGGCACCCAGCAGGTGGCCTCCGGGATCACCGTCCAGGTATTCACCACCGGACGCGGCACCCCGTACGGTCTGATGGCGGTTCCGGTGATTAAAATGGCGACCCGCACCGAGCTGGCTAACCGTTGGTTCGACCTGATGGATATCAACGCGGGCACCATCGCCACCGGCGAAGAGAGCATTGAGGACGTGGGCTGGAAGCTGTTCCACTTTATTCTCGACGTGGCCAGCGGCCGCAAGAAAACCTTCTCCGATCAGTGGGGACTTCACAATCAGCTGGCGGTCTTTAACCCGGCACCTGTGACCTGAGTTTGCAGTAAACCTCCTTTAGCATGGCTCCGGCCATGCTTTTTTTTTGCTTTTCCTTCTTTCGCAACCTTCCTTTCACTTTCGCTTCTTTCGTTTTTACGAGTTCAATCACAAAAAAGCATTCCGAAACACTATATCTTCTTTCGAAGAAAACAAACGAAAGGTTTCGGAGGAAGGATGTACATCATTTCGACCAAAGCGATGCTTACGAAGGCCCAGCGGGAAGGTTACGCGGTTCCGGCTTTTAATATTCATAATCTCGAAACGCTGCAGGTGGTGGTCGAGACCTCCGCCGAGCTGCGCTCACCGCTGATCGTCGCCGGGACGCCAGGCACCTTCAGCTATGCCGGGATCGGCAACATCGTGGCTATCGCGGGCGATCTGGCAAAAACCTGGAACCAGCCGCTGGCGATCCATCTCGATCATCACGAAACGTTCGACGATATTGCGCAGAAAGTGCAGGCAGGCGTGCGCTCGGCGATGATCGACGGTTCGCATCTGCCGTTTGCCGACAACGTGGCGCTGGTGAAACAGGTCACTGACTACTGCCATCGCTATGACGTCAGCGTCGAGGCGGAGCTGGGTCGACTCGGCGGCCAGGAAGATGACCTGGTGGTCGACAGTAAAGACGCCCTCTACACGAACCCGCAGCAGGCCCGCGAGTTCGTGGCGCTGACCGGCATCGACTCCCTTGCCGTCGCTATCGGCACCGCCCACGGCCTCTACACCGCCACGCCAAAACTCGATTTTGAACGTCTGGCGGAGATCCGCCGTCAGGTGGAGGTGCCGCTGGTGCTGCACGGCGCGTCCGGTCTTTCTGCCGCTGACATTCGCCGGGCTATCAGCCTCGGCATCTGCAAGGTCAACGTCGCGACCGAGCTGAAAATGGCGTTCTCCGACGCCCTGAAAAGTTACCTGGCGGAGCATCCTGACGCCAGCGATCCCCGTCACTACATGATCCCTGCCAAAGCCGCCATGAAAGAGGTGGTCCGCAAAGTCATTCATGACTGCGGCTGCGAAGGCAAACTCTGACCCCATAAACCGGAGGAAACGGTGAAAAATATTATTGCCCGCCATAAGGCGGGAGAGCATCTCGGTATCTGTTCCGTCTGTTCAGCACATCCGCTGGTGATTGAAGCCGCCCTGCGCTTTGACCTGACGAGCGGCAACAGCGTGCTGATCGAAGCCACGTCCAACCAGGTGAATCAGTACGGCGGTTACACCGGCATGAAGCCGGCCGACTTCCGCGATTTTGTGCTAAACATCGCCGAAAAGGTGGGTTTCCCGAACGAGCGCCTGATCCTCGGCGGAGACCATCTGGGGCCCAACTGCTGGCAGAACGAGCCTGCAGAGACGGCAATGGAAAAAGCCGTGGCGCTGATCAAGGCTTACGTGGCGGCGGGCTTCAGCAAAATCCATCTCGATGCGTCGATGTCCTGCGCCGATGATCCTGTTCCCCTGGATCCGGTGGTGGTTGCTCAGCGCGCGGCACGACTGTGCCAGGCGGCGGAAGAGACCGCCACCGACGCGCAGAAGGCGGCGCTGACCTACGTGATTGGTACCGAAGTACCGGTGCCAGGCGGGGAAGCCAGCAGCATCGACAGCGTGCATGTTACCCGCGTGGAGGATGCCGCCCGCACCCTCGAAACGCATCAGGCGGCGTTCCACGCGCTGGGGCTGGATGAGGCGATGGACCGCGTGATTGCCATCGTGGTGCAGCCCGGCGTCGAGTTCGACCACACCCAGATCATCCACTATCAGCCGCACGCCGCCGAAGCGCTTTCAGGCTGGATCCGCCAGACGCCGATGGTCTATGAAGCCCACTCTACCGACTACCAGTCACGCCAGGCGTACCGGGCGCTGGTGCGGGATCACTTTGCGATCCTGAAGGTCGGTCCGGCCCTCACCTTCGCCCTGCGCGAGGCGATTTTTGCCCTGGCGCAGATGGAAGCGGCGCTGATCGCCCCGGAAGATCGCAGCCGCGTGCTGGAGGTGATCGACGAGGTAATGCTGAACGAGCCGGATTACTGGAAAAAATACTATCGCCCGACCTGGAGCCAGGCGATGGTGGATATTCACTTTAGTCTGTCAGACCGTATCCGTTACTACTGGCCGCACCCGCGGATCCGTCAGAGCGTGGACAAGTTGCTCGCCAACCTCGACACCCTGCCCCTGCCGCTGGGACTTATCAGCCAGTATCTGCCGGTGCAGTTTGAACGCGTCACCGCCCAGGCCCTCGCCCCGACACCGCAGGCGTTGGTCATCGACAAGATCCAGGACGTGTTACGCGCATACCGCTACGGCTGCGCCCCTGACGCCGTCTGAAACCCGGAGGAACCATGAGCAAACTGTTTGTCCGTACCGGCATTGATTTTGCCACCTGCCAGCAGGCGCTGGCCCATATCGGCGAGGAGATGCTGGCGAAAGGCGTGGTTCACGCCACTTATCCCGCCGCGCTGCTGGAAAGGGAGGCGGTGTTCCCCACCGGCATTGCCCTGGAAAAACATGCCGTGGCGATCCCGCACTGCGAGGCGGTCCATGCGAAAGCGCCGGCACTTTATCTGATTCGCCCGGATAAACCGGTGCTTTTTCACCAGGCGGATGACGATGCGGAGATTGCCGTGTCGCTGATTATCGCCCTGATTGTGGAGAACCCTGCGGCGCAGCTCACCTTGCTGCGTCGGTTATTTAGTGAGCTGCAAAACCCCACCCTGCTGGAGGCGCTATTGACCGCGCCGGACCACCAGCTGGAGGCCCTGTTTGAGGAGGCCATCCTGATGGCTGAACCCTGCAAGCGCGCCTCATAAAATACTGATAATAAGAAGGAGTACCCTATGAAACGCAAAGTTATCGTTGCCTGTGGCGGCGCCGTTGCCACATCCACCATGGCCGCTGAAGAGATCAAAGAGCTGTGTGATGCCCACAACATCACCCTGGATCTGGTCCAGTGTCGGGTCACCGAAATTGAGACCTATATGGACGGCGCAGACCTGATCTGCACCACCGCGAAAGTTGACCGGACCTTTGGCGAAATTCCGGTGGTACACGGCATGCCGTTTGTGTCGGGCGTCGGCATTGAAGCCCTGCAGCAAAAAATCCTGACCATCCTCGAGGGGTAAGATCATGTTTACCGAAATCATGCGGTATATCCTCGATCTGGGGCCGACGGTCATGCTACCCATCGTCATCATCATCTTCTCGAAGCTGCTGGGGATGAAGCTGGGCGACTGCTTTAAGTCCGGTCTGCATATCGGGATTGGCTTTGTCGGGATCGGGCTGGTAATCGGCCTGATGCTCGACTCTATTGGCCCGGCGGCCAAAGCGATGGCGGAGCAGTTTCAGATCAACCTCCACGTGGTGGACGTCGGCTGGCCGGGCTCCTCGCCCATGACCTGGGCCTCGCAGATTGCGCTGGTGGCGATCCCGGTGGCGATAGGCGTTAACGTGCTGATGCTGGTCACCCGCATGACCCGCGTGGTGAACGTTGATATCTGGAACATCTGGCATATGACCTTTACCGGCGCGATGCTGCACCTGGCGACCGGCTCTTACTGGCTCGGGATCCTCGGCGTGGTGGTCCACGCGGCCTTTGTCTACAAGCTGGGCGACTGGTTTGCCAGGGACACGCGGGACTTCTTCGGCCTCGAAGGGATTGCCATCCCGCACGGCTCGTCCGCTTATCTTGGCCCGATTGCGGTGCTGGTGGACACGCTCATCGAGAAAATGCCGGGACTCAATCGCATCCACTTTAGCGCCGACGACGTTCAGAGACGCTTTGGCCCGTTTGGTGAGCCGGTTACGGTCGGTTTCGTGATGGGTCTGGTCATCGGCCTGCTGGCCGGTTACGACGCGAAAAACGTCCTGCAGCTGGCGGTGAAAACCGCCGCGGTAATGCTGCTGATGCCGCGCGTCATCAAGCCGATCATGGATGGCCTGACGCCGATTGCCAAACATGCGCGTAAGCGTCTGCAGGCGAAGTTTGGCGGCCAGGAGTTCTTAATCGGCCTCGATCCGGCGCTGCTGCTGGGCCATACCTCGGTGGTCTCTGCCAGCCTGATCTTTATTCCGCTGACCATCCTGATTGCGGTGCTGGTGCCGGGTAACCAGGTCCTGCCGTTTGGCGATCTCGCTACCATCGGCTTCTTCGTCGCCATGGCGGTAGCGGTACATCAGGGCAACCTGTTCCGCACCCTGATTTCCGGCGTCATTATCATGGGCATCACCCTGTGGATCGCCACCCAGACCATCGGCCTGCACACGCAACTGGCCGAGAATGCCGGGGCGCTGAAGGCGGGCGGAATGGTGGCCTCCATGGATCAGGGCGGCTCGCCCGTCACCTGGCTGCTGATCCAGCTCTTTACCTGGCAAAACCTGGTGGGGTTCGTGGTGATTGGTGCCATCTACTTCACCGGCGTGCTGCTCACCTGGCGTCGTGCCCGTGCTTTTAGCGCAGCAGAAAAACGCGCTGAGGCACCACAGAGCCAGACGGCTTCTTAATATCCGGGGAGCGCTGCTCCCCTCTTTTTTCTGGAGTGAATCATGAAATCAGTGGTAATTCATGCTGAGGGCCAGGTGCGCGTTGAAGAGCGCCCTGTCCCGGACATTCAGGCGGCGGATGATGTGCGGGTGCGCGTAGTCTGCTCGGGCTTATGCGGTTCAGATATCCCGCGTATTTTCGCCAACGGAGCCCACTACTACCCCATCACCCTAGGGCACGAATTCAGCGGCTACGTTGATGCCTGCGGCTCGGGCATCGACGATCTGAAGGCGGGCGATGCGGTGGCCTGCGTGCCGCTGCTGCCCTGCTTCTCCTGCCCGGAGTGTGAAAAAGGCTACTTCTCACTGTGTAAGCAGTACCAGTTTGTCGGCTCCCGCAGCGAAGGGGGCAATGCAGAGTATATTGTGGTGAAGCGCGCCAACCTGTTCCGTCTGCCTGCGGAGATGACCATTGAAGACGGGGCTTTTATCGAGCCGATCACCGTCGGGCTGCACGCGTTCCACCTTGCCCAGGGTTGCGAGGGCAAAAATGTGATCATCGTCGGGGCGGGCACCATCGGCCTGCTGGCGATGCAGTGCGCGCTGGCGCTGGGTGCGGCAAGCGTGACCGCCATTGATATCAATGACGACAAGCTGGCGCTGGCGACCTCACTCGGCGCAACCCGGGTGTTCAACAGCAAGATCCTGAGCGCGGAGGAGATGCTGACTGCCCTTCACGAGACGCGTTTCGATCAGCTGGTGCTGGAGACCGCCGGGACGCCGCAAACCGTCGCCCTTGCCATCGACATCGCCGGGCCCCGCGCCCAGCTGGCGCTGGTGGGGACGTTGCATCACGACCTGACGTTATCTGCCGCCACCTTTGGCAAGATCCTGCGCAAAGAGCTGACCCTGCTGGGCAGCTGGATGAACTACTCCGCGCCATGGCCAGGCGTTGAGTGGGAGACCGCCGCCCGGCTTCTCAAAGAGCAAAAATTGCAGCTGGAGCCGCTGATTGCCCATACCGGCGACAGCGAAAGTTTTGCCCGTGCTATTCAGGCACTGAATGGCTCACCGATGCAGGGCAAAATCCTGTTGCGTCTGGATTGAACTCAGGAGCCAGCAACCGGAGCTGGCTCACATTTACTTTCGAACGCTAGCGTTCACCTTTCGCATCCCTTCGATTAAACTGGAGTTAGTTAATTATCAGGCTAAACAAAATGAACTCATTTGAGCGAAGGAACAAAATCGTCGATCTGGTGAATGCCAACGGCAGCGTATTAGTGCTCGACCTTTCGAATTCTTTTGGCATCTCCGAAGTGACCATCCGCACGGATCTGCGTCTGCTGGAAGAGAAAGGACTGGTGACCCGTTTTCACGGCGGGGCCGCCAGACCGGGCAGTAATCTGAGTGAAAACGAAAATCAGGAAGTGCTGCTGGAAGATCGCTACAGCCTCGCCAGCGACCCGAAAAAACGCATCGCCCTGGCGGCGGTGGCGATGATTGAAGAGGGTATGACGGTCATTTTAGACAGCGGCAGCACCACCATGCTGATCGCTGAAGCGCTGGCGAAGAAAGCCAACATCACGGTGATCACTAACAGCCTGCCCGCCGCTTTCGCCCTGTCGGACAACAAAGACATCACTCTGGTGGTATGCGGCGGCACGGTGCGCCACAAAACCCACTCCATGCACGGCACCATCGCCGAGCGCTCACTGGCAGGCATCAGCGCCGACCTGATGTTTGTCGGAGCGGACGGGATCGACACCACCAACGGCATCACCACCTTCAACGAAGGCTACTCGATCAGCAGTGTAATGGCCGCGGCGGCGCATAAAGTGGTTGCCGTGCTGGACGCGAGCAAGTTCAACCGCCGCGGGTTTAATCAGGTACTGCCGATGGCGGAGATTGACTGTGTGATTACTGACGAAGGGATCGGTGAGAAAGAGCTGAAGAGCCTGAAACAAACGCCAGTAGAGCTTATTGTGGTGTAACTGCGCGCGGTGAAAATGCCCGATAGCGCTTCGCTTATCGGGCCTACAACAACCGGGTCAGCGCAGTTCCGTAGGCCGGGTAAGCAAAGCGCCACCCGGCAAAAAACTTACTCCCCCTGCTGCTCCAGCGCATACTTATACAGCGCGTTCTTCTTCACGCCGTGGATCTCCGCCGCCAGTGCGGCCGCTTTCTTCAGCGGCAGCTCGGTCTGCAGCAGCGCGAGGGTGCGCAGCGCATCGGCAGGCAGCGCGTCCTCTGTCGCTTTGTGCCCTTCGACAATCAGCACCATCTCGCCTTTGCGGCGGTTTTCGTCCTCTTTCACCCAGGCCAGCAGCTCGCCAACCGGCAGGCCGTGAATGGTCTCCCAGGTTTTGGTCAGCTCACGCGCCAGCACCACGTAACGCGCTTCGCCCCAGACCGCTACCATGTCTTCCAGGCTCTCCAGCAGACGGTGGGTGGATTCGTAGAAGATCAGGGTGCGGGGTTCGGCTTCCAGCGCCTTCAGCACGTCGCGACGGCCTTTGGATTTGGCGGGCAGGAAACCCTCGTAGCAGAAACGATCTGACGGCAGGCCCGCCGCGCTCAGGGCAGCAATGGCGGCGCACGGCCCCGGAAGAGGGACTACGCGAATACCGGCTTCGCGGCAGGTACGCACCAGGTGATAGCCCGGGTCGTTGATCAGCGGCGTACCAGCATCGGACACCAGGGCGATGTTCTGCCCCTCTTTCAGTTTGGCCACCAGCAGGGCCGCTTTTTGCTGCTCGTTGTGATCGTGCAGGGCAAACAGGCGGGCGTTAATCGCAAAATGTTGCAGCAGCAGGCCGGTGTGGCGGGTATCTTCAGCTGCAATAAGATCAACGCTTTGCAACACGGTGAGCGCACGTTGGGTAATATCAGATAAATTCCCGATAGGAGTAGGTACAATATAAAGCTGACCCTGAGAATTATCTGCCGTTTCGTGTTGTTTCATTGTTTCATCCGTATTGCCGATTTAATATTGAGCATTGCGTAAAAAATATCACTGGATACAGTATGGTACCCTTAACGTTTCTTCATAATAAAGTCACGCGCAGCCTTCCGCTGGTGCTGGCAGCCCTGCTCTTTGCGGGCTGCGGTACCCAGGCACCCGATCAAAGTGCTGCCCATATGGAGGGTGCAGCCCAGGCCGACTCCGGCTTCTATCTGCACCAGATGGAGCAGAGCACAGATGATACCCGGATCAACTGGCAATTACTCGCCATTCGTGCACTGCTGAAAGAGGGTAAAACCCAGCATGCCGCCGATCTGTTTAACCAGTTGCCGCAGGATCTGAGCGATACCCAGCGCCGCGAGCAGTCACTGCTGGCCACTGAACTGAAAATTGCACAAAACGACGTTGCCGGGGCGAAGAAGATCCTGGGAAATATCGACGTCAGCACCCTGGATAAAAACCAGCAGGCGCGTTTCTGGCAGGCCGGTATTGCCGCGGAACAGGGCCGTCCTTCCCTGACGCTGCTGCGGGCGCTGATTGCCCAGCAGCCGCTGCTCGCCACCGCCGAAAAGCAGAAAAATATTGATGCGACCTGGCAGACGCTCTCCGCCATGAATCCGGATCAGGCCAATGCGCTGGTGATTAACGCCGACGAAAATATCCTGCAGGGCTGGCTGGATCTGCAGCGCGTCTGGTTCGATAACCGCAACGATCCGAATATGCTCAAAGCCGGGATCAAAGACTGGCAGACCCGCTATCCGAACAACCCGGGCGCGACTATGCTGCCGACGCAGCTGGTCAATGTGCAGAACTTCAAACCTGCTTCCACCAGCAAAATCGCTCTGCTGCTGCCGCTGGATGGTCAGGCCGCCGTCTTTGGCCGCACGATCCAGCAGGGCTTTGATGCGGCGAGAAATGGCACCGCTACCGTCACGGGTAGTGCCGTTCCCGCCCAAGTCGCCCAGGCGGCTAACGCCGGTGACGTGGTAAGCCCGTCCAGTGCCGAAACCAACGACCTGACCACGGCCCAGCCTGTCGTCGCGCAGGAAGGGACGATGCAGGATCCGGTTCAGGCTCCTGAAACCACGCAACCTGTCGCCGCGCCGGATAGCAGCGTGCAGGATCCCGCTCAAGCTCCTGCCACCGCGCAGGCACCTCAGGCCCCGGGCAATCCTGCCGCCGAGGTGAAGGTATATGACACCAGCGCCCAGCCACTCGATCAGGTCCTGAATCAGGTCCAGCAGGATGGTGCCAGCATCGTGGTCGGCCCGTTGCTAAAAAACAACGTCGAAGAGCTGATGAAGAGTAACACCACGCTAAACGTGCTGGCCCTCAACCAGCCGGAGCAGGTGCAGAATCGCCCGAACGTCTGTTACTTCGCCCTGTCGCCGGAAGATGAAGCCCGCGATGCCGCGCGCCATATCCATGAGCAAGGTAAGCAGGCTCCCCTGCTGCTGATCCCACGCAGCCAGCTGGGCGATCGCGTCGCCAACGCCTTTGCCCAGGAGTGGCAACAGCTCGGCGGCGGCATCGTACTGCAGCAGAAATTTGGCTCCAGCACGGAACTGCGTGCGGGCGTTAACGGCGGCTCGGGCATTGCCCTGACCGGCAGCCCGGTCACCTCCAGCCTGCCACAGCAGCAGGGCGTGACCATTGGCGGCCTGACCATCCCCGCCCCGCCAACGGATGCGCAGATCAGCGGCGGCGGCAACATCGATGCGGCGTACATCGTCGCCACCCCGGAAGAGATTGGCTTTATCAAACCGATGATCGCCATGCGTAACGGCAGCCAGGCCGGCGTGTCGCTGTATGCCAGCTCGCGCAGCGCCCAGGGCACCGCCGGCCCGGACTTCCGTCTCGAAATGGAAGGACTGCAGTACAGCGAGATCCCAATGCTGGCGGGCAGCAACCCGGCACTGATGCAGCAGGCGCTGAGCAGCGTGCGCAACGACTACTCGCTGGCGCGTCTGTACGCCATGGGTGTGGACGCCTGGACGCTGGCGAACCATTTCACCCAGATGCGCCAGGTGCCAGGCTTTGAAATCAGCGGCAATACCGGCGATCTGACTGCCACACAGGACTGCGTGATTAACAGGAAGTTATCATGGCTCAAGTACCAGCAGGGACAGATCGTTCCGGCCAGTTAACCCGTAAACAGACCGGCGACGCGCGCGAGCTTCAGGCGCGTCGCTGGCTTGAGCGCCAGGGACTGCGCTTTATCGCCGCGAACGTTCGCGCGCGCGGCGGTGAAATTGACCTTATCATGCAGGATGGCCCGACTATCGTGTTTATCGAGGTGCGCTACCGTCAGTCATCCCGCTTTGGCGGGGCCGCGGCCAGCGTGACCCGGGCCAAGCAACAAAAATTATTACTCACCGCCCAGTTGTGGCTTGTCCGGCATAATGGCAGCTTTGATACTGTGGATTGCCGGTTCGATGTGGTAGCCTTCACCGGAAACGCCATCGAATGGTTCAAAAACGCCTTCGGCGCAGACGCGTAAATCAGATCGTTAAGGGATACCGTGCTCGAAAGAATTAAGGTGTGCTTCACCGAAAGCATTCAGACTCAGATCGCAGCGGCAGAAGCGCTGCCGGACGCTATCTCCCGTGCGGCGATGACGCTGGTACAATCCCTGCTCAACGGCAACAAAATCCTCTGTTGTGGCAACGGCACCTCGGCCGCCAACGCACAGCATTTTGCTGCCAGTATGATCAACCGTTTTGAGACAGAGCGCCCCAGTTTACCTGCCATTGCACTTAATACCGATAACGTGGTCTTAACGGCGATTGCCAACGATCGTCTTCATGATGAGATCTATGCCAAACAGGTCCGTGCATTAGGGCACGCCGGCGATGTGCTGCTGGCAATCTCTACGCGCGGCAACAGCCGCGACATCGTCAAAGCCGTTGAAGCCGCCGTCACGCGCGATATGACTATCGTCGCCCTGACCGGCTACGATGGCGGCGAGCTGGCGGGGCTGTTAGGTCCTCATGATGTGGAGATCCGTATTCCTTCCCACCGCAGCGCGCGCATTCAGGAGATGCACATGCTGACGGTGAACTGTTTATGCGATCTGATCGACAACACGCTTTTCCCTCACCAGGATGATTAAGGAGTATACATGAAGGCACTTTCGCCCCTCGCAGTCCTTATTTCTGCGCTGCTGCTTCAGGGATGTGTGGCTGCAGCGGTAGTGGGTACCGCCGCAGTGAGCACCAAAGCCGCGACTGACCCGCGTTCCGTGGGCACACAGGTGGATGACAGCACTCTGGAACTGCGCGTCAATAGCGCCCTGTCCAAAGACCAACAGATCAAGAAAGAAGCGCGTATCAACGTCACGGCTTATCAGGGCAAGGTCCTGCTGGCAGGCCAGGCACCGACTACCGAGCTTGCCGCCCGGGCGAAGCAGATCGCCATGGGTGTAGAAGGCACCACCGAGGTGTTTAACGAAGTGCGTCAGGGCCAGCCGATTGGCCTGGGCGATGCCTCTAACGATACCTGGATCACTACCAAAGTGCGCTCCCAGCTGTTGGGCAGCGATCAGGTGAAATCCTCCAACGTGAAAGTGACCACCGAGAACGGCGAAGTGTTCCTGCTTGGCCTGGTCACCGACCGTGAAGGGAAAGCGGCGGCGGATATCGCCAGCCGGGTGAGCGGCGTCAAGCACGTTACCACCGCGTTTACCTATCTGAAGTAGTGCTCCCCTGCCCTCTGCCATCGGCAGAGGGCCATCAGCCTTCGCCTTGCGCCATCTCCCTGATCTTCGCTGACGGAATAATATTAACGCCAGCCGGTGACGTGCCCAGCGCCTCCTGCAGCATGACCTGCGCCACGTCCCGCGCGTCTATCGACTTCAGATTGCCAGGCAACAGGCTGAACAGCGGCGCAAACAGCGATTCGTTGAAACGATGCTTCTCCCGCTCCCCGAGCAGCATCGACGGACGCAGGATGGTCAGCCGCTCCCACTTCTGGGCAATCAGAGCCTCTTCCATTTTGCCTTTCACCTTGTTGTAGAAGAACGGCGAGTGCGTGTTGGCGCCCATGGCGCTGACTACCAGCAGATGCTTCGCCCCGAGCCGTTTGCCGGTCAGGGCCGTGTCCACCACCAGGGTGTAGTCGGCATGGATAAAGGCCTCTTTGCTGCCCGCTTCACGCCGGGTGGTGCCCAGACAGCAGAAGACGGTATCCACCGGATCCTGAACCTGCGCCAGCGCATCGGTCAGCTGCGGATCGTGCGGATTAAACACCCCCTCGATATCGCCCAGCGGACGGCGCGTCGGGGCGGCAATATAGTTGACCTTCCGCTCCTGAATAAGCATCCGCAGCAGGTGCCCGCCCACCAGACCGGTCGCGCCGGTAATTAAAACCTGACTCATGACTCCTCCTTTGCAGATTAGTCCGTATGCGATTTCACATCCCTCAACCACACTTAGTAGTCTCATCGCTAAGTATCTACCACAAGCGAAGAAAAAGCTGTCTGAAGCCAAAACAACGGAGGAAGCATGAGCAAGAAAATTGCAGTCTTGATCACCGACGAGTTTGAAGATTCAGAGTTCACCTCGCCTGCCGAGGCGTTTCGCAAAGCGGGGCATGAGGTGATCACAATCGAAAAACAGGCGGGAAAAACGGTGAAAGGCCATAAAGGCGAGGCCAGCGTTGCCATTGATAAGGCCATCGACGAGGTGCGGCCCGCAGAGTTTGACGCCCTGCTGCTGCCCGGCGGCCACTCTCCGGACTCGCTGCGCAGCGACTCGCGCTTCGTGACCTTTACCAAAGATTTTGTCGCGTCCGGTAAACCGGTCTTCGCTATCTGCCACGGCCCGCAGCTGCTGATCAGCGCCGAAGTGGTACGCGGTCGCAAACTGACGGGCGTGAAATCGATCGCCATCGATCTGAAAAACGCCGGGGCGGATTTTTACGATCAGGAGGTCGTGGTCGACAAAGATCAGCTGGTCACCAGCCGCACGCCGGAAGATCTTATCGCCTTTAACCGTGAGGCGTTACGCCTGCTCGGCGCGTAGCCAGTGATGTTTTTTGCCAAAGCCTAACGTGTTGTCAGTGAACTTGAGTTCATCCAGACGGATCTCCCACATGGGGGCTGGCATGGCGGCGGCAACCGGGAAGCGGCGAATGTAGTGCTTGCGCATCGCGTCGCTTTCCTCCCCCTCCAGACGACGGATCTCCCCTTTAAACTGTACCCCGCGGATCAAGGCCACGGTTTTCGGCTGCCCGTTGACGGTGCCCGCCACCTTCGCCTGCCTGCCGCTCATCTGCGCATGCCGGGTTTTATCTTCGCTCAGGACGTAAAACGCCACGCGTTGCGGGTCGTAATAGTAAAAGGCATTTGCGCACCACAGGTCATCGTCATGGTGAACGCACCAGGTGACGACGTGCTGCTTCGCCAGCCAGCGGTTGATGGCGGCCAGAGTTTCCATTTCGCTTCTCTCTCGTGCTAAGGTGCGTTCACCTTAACATACTGAATCTTTCGCCGTGTGCTGGTTTCTCTATCTTGTTCGAACCGCTGATAATGCGCTCTATACGGGCATCACGACCGATGTGCCGCGCCGCTTCCTGCAACATCAGACCGGAAAAGGGGCGAAGGCGTTACGCGGCAAAGGGGAGCTGATGCTGGCGTTTTCCGCCGTGGTGGGGGATCGTTCGCTGGCGCTGCGGCTGGAGTACCGGATCAAACAGCTGACGAAGCGCCAGAAGGAGCGCCTCGTCAGCGGAGATGGGACGTTCGAGGCGCTACGCGAGAGCCTGCAAACGCCGCTGATTAAAAGCGATTGAAGTGGTCGTGGTATTCGACCAGACCGCTGACGCCGTTAAGGGCATCATCCGCTAGAGGGTGCAGCTGGAAAGCTGACTCGGTGCCCGGCCAGCGGCAGCGCAGATCGTAATTGGCCGCTTTCTCGAAGCCTAAACGGCTGTAGAACGCCGGATCGCCCAGCGTGACCACCGCGGCATAGCCAAACTCATTGAGCGAGTCCAGCCCTTCGTAAACCAGCTGACGCGCCAGGCCTTGTCCACGGTAGTTTTCATCCACCGCCAGCGGCGCCATGCCGACCCACTGCAACTCTTCGCCCTGCACGGTGACCGGACTAAAGGCGACATAGCCGACAACCTGGCCCTCGTCGTCGGTAGCCACCAGCCCCAGGGTAATCAGGCCATCTTCACGAAGGTCCTGAACCAGTTGCGCCTCACCGTCTCCTTCGAAGGTCCGGCGTAATAAGGCATCGATACCCGGCGCATCGATCCCAATCTCTATTCGAATCAACATGGCTCACCTACAGAAGTGTGTTTACTCTCCGGCGGAGTTTTCAGACCCGCCTCGACAAAATCGGCCAGTTGCAGCAGCGCCACGCGCAGCGGCTTTGGCATTTGCTCCAGCTCAATAGCATCCATCAGGTTTTTGACATACAGACCTAACTCGGTATCGCCTTCAATCACCAGACGGCGCTGGAAAAAGAGTGTGTCAGGATCCTGTTTACGCGCCGCGATCATCAGCAGATCGCTGGCGTCCGCGCGGAAGCTGACATCCGCTTCGGCGGATTCGCGTACCACCAGCTGTTCATTTTCTACGGAGGTATACCAGCGCAGGCCAATGTCCCGCACCTCAATACTTAACCAGCGCCCTTCCAGAAATGCCAGCTCACCCTCCGCCAGCGCCTGGCGGAACTGCCAGCTCAGCACCTGCTCCAGCACCTGGCGCTTTAGCGCAAAGGGCGCCAGCTTCACCGGCACGCTCAGAAGCGATGGGCCAAATTGTACGAGACGTGAACGCAGTTTATCCAGCACGAGCAATACTCCCTGATATCTATAGTCCTGATATTTTGCCATATCCAGTCGTGGGTATAGCGGCGTAAATCAACAAACTGCCATCCGGCGTAATCCATTATTGGTGCCATCAATACGCCATTAGCTGCCTTAAATCAAAAATTGTCGCCGGGTGGTTAATTAAAATCGCTGTTCGATAACAATTTTGCATCCCTCTGGGGCTGCGAACGTCAGGATAAATTATGGAGCTGCTCTGCCCAGCCGGAAACTTACCGGCGCTTAAGGCGGCCATCGAAAACGGCGCCGATGCGGTTTATATCGGGCTGAAGGACGATACTAATGCCCGTCACTTCGCTGGTCTCAATTTTACCGAGAAAAAGCTGCAGGAAGCGGTGAGCTTCGTGCATCAGCACCGCCGCAAGCTGCATATCGCCATTAATACCTTTGCCCACCCCGACGGCTATCAACGCTGGCAGCGTGCGGTGGATATGGCGGCACAGCTGGGCGCGGACGCGCTGATCCTTGCCGACCTCGCTATGCTGGAGTATGCCGCCGAACGCTATCCCCATATTGAGCGCCATGTCTCGGTTCAGGCATCAGCCACCAACGAAGAGGCCATTCGCTTTTATCATCGCAACTTCGACGTGGCGCGCGTGGTGCTGCCGCGTGTGCTGTCTATTCATCAGGTTAAGCAACTGGCGCGCGTCACGCCAGTGCCGCTGGAAGTTTTTGCTTTTGGCAGCCTGTGCATTATGGCCGAAGGACGCTGCTATCTCTCCTCCTACTTAACCGGTGAATCGCCGAATACCGTGGGTGCCTGCTCTCCGGCCCGCTTCGTACGCTGGCAGCAAACGCCGCAGGGGCTGGAATCGCGCCTGAACGAGGTGCTGATCGACCGCTATCAGGACGATGAAAACGCGGGCTATCCGACGCTGTGTAAAGGCCGCTATCTGGTGGATGGCGAACGCTATCATGCCCTGGAAGAGCCCACCAGCCTCAACACCCTGGAGCTGCTGCCGGAGCTGCTGGCCGCCAATATCGCCTCGGTGAAAATCGAAGGTCGCCAGCGCAGCCCGGCCTACGTCAGCCAGGTGGCAAAAGTATGGCGTCAGGCGATCGACCGCTGCATGGCGGATCCTAAGCACTATGCCCCGCAGCCTGCGTGGATGGAGACCCTGGGCGCAATGTCCGAAGGTACCCAGACCACGCTGGGCGCGTATCACCGTAAATGGCAGTGAGATAACGCATGAAATATTCATTAGGACCGGTGCTCTACTACTGGTCAAAAGAGACGCTGGAAGATTTTTACCAGCAGGCGGCTACCAGCCAGGCCGATGTGATCTATCTCGGCGAGGCGGTATGCAGTAAGCGTCGCGCCACCAAAGTGGGCGACTGGCTGGAGATGGCGAAAAGCCTGGCCGACAGCGGCAAGCAGGTGGTGCTCTCCACTCTGGCGCTGGTGCAGGCTTCGTCCGAACTGAACGAGCTGAAGCGCTACGTCGACAACGGCGAGTTTCTGCTGGAAGCCAGCGACCTCGGCGTGGTGAACCTGTGCGCCGAGCGTAAACTGCCCTTTGTCGCCGGCCATGCGCTGAACTGCTATAACGCCGTCACCCTGCGCCTGCTGCTCAAACAGGGTATGACGCGCTGGTGTATGCCGGTGGAGCTGTCCCGCGACTGGCTGGCCAATGTGCTGACGCAGTGCGACGAGCTGGGGATCCGCAATCAGTTTGAGGTGGAGGTGCTGAGCTACGGCCATCTGCCGCTGGCCTACTCCGCCCGCTGCTTTACCGCGCGATCCGAAAACCTGCCGAAAGACGAGTGCGAAACCTGCTGCATCAAATACCCGAACGGGCGCAGCGTGCTGTCGCAGGAGAATCAGCAGGTGTTTGTCCTGAACGGTATTCAGACCATGAGCGGCTACGTTTACAACCTCGGCAACGAGCTGGCCTCGATGCAAGGGCTGGTGGATATGGTGCGCCTGTCACCGCTGGGCCCGGAAACCTTCGCCATGATTGATGCCTTCCGTGCCAACGAGAATGGCGCTGCCCCGCTGCCGCTTACCGCGAACAGCGAGTGTAACGGCTACTGGCGACGTCTGGCGGGGCTGGAGTTGCAGGTTTAAAAAAAGCTCACTTTGTTAACAACGTGTATTCATTTTTAATGCACTATTAAAAGATTCACCGTCGACAAAGTGAGCTGTTATGACTGATAAATCCATTCCGTTTTCGGTGCTGGACCTGGCACCGATCCCTGAAGGCTCCTCGGCACGGGAAGCCTTTACCCACTCGCTGGATCTCGCCCGCCTGGCTGAACAGCGCGGCTATCATCGCTACTGGCTGGCGGAACACCACAATATGGTCGGGATCGCCAGTGCGGCCACCTCGGTGCTGCTCGGCTATCTGGCGGCCAATACCACCACCCTGCATTTAGGCTCGGGCGGCGTGATGCTGCCGAACCACTCCCCGCTGGTGATTGCCGAACAGTTTGGCACCCTGAACACCCTCTATCCTGGCCGCATCGATCTCGGGCTGGGCCGTGCACCGGGCAGCGATCAGCCAACCATGCGCGCGCTGCGCCGTCATATGAGTGGCGATATCGATAACTTCCCGCGCGATGTGGCGGAGCTGGTGGACTGGTTCGACGCCCATGACCCGAACCCGCAGGTGCGTCCGGTTCCGGGCTACGGCGAGCAGATCCCGGTCTGGCTGCTGGGCTCGAGCCTGTACAGCGCTCAACTGGCCGCCCAGCTGGGCCTGCCGTTTGCCTTCGCATCGCACTTTGCGCCGGATATGCTGCACCAGGCGCTGCACCTCTATCGCACGAACTTCAAACCCTCCGCGCGGCTGGAAAAACCGTACGCAATGGTCTGTATCAACATCATTGCCGCCGACAGCAACCGCGATGCGGAATTCCTCTTTACCTCCATGCAGCAGGCATTTATGAAGCTGCGCCGCGGCGAAACGGGGCAACTGCCGCCGCCGGTGGAGAATATGCATCAGCTGTGGTCCGCCTCAGAGCAGTATGGCGTCCAGCAGGCGCTGAGCATGTCGCTGGTGGGCGATAAAGCGAAAGTACGGCACGGTCTGGAAGCGGTGCTCCGCGAGACTCAGGCCGACGAGATCATGGTGAACGGGCAGATTTTCGATCACCAGGCGCGGTTACATTCGTTCGATCTGGCGATGCAGGTGAAAGAAGAGTTGGTGGGGTAATCTTTTTGCCCGGTGGCGCTTCGCTTACCGGGCCTACGGCATCGCGTAGGCCGGATAAGGCGTAGCCGCTATCCGGCACAAAAACTTATTGATACACCGGCAGCAGATTAAAGCTCGACAGCACGTGGACCAGCGCGTTGCCAATCCCGAATACCAGGATCAGCGCGATCATCGGTTTGCCGCCCCACACGCGGAATTTTGGACTGCCGAAGCGTTTACGTGATTTACGCGCCAGCAGCGCCGGTACAATTGCGGCCCAGATAGTTGCCGCCAGCCCCGCATAGCCAATGGCATACAGGAAGCCGTTTGGCCACAACAGGCCACCGATCACCGGCGGCAGGAAGGTCAGCAGCGCGGTTTTCAGACGGCCCAGTGCGGAATCATCAAAGCCACACAGATCCGCCAGATAGTCAAACAGCCCCAGCGTCACGCCGAGGAACGAACTCGCCACGGCAAAGTTGGAGAAGATCACCAGCAGCAGATCCAGACTGCGGCTGTTCAGCACTCCACTCAAGGCCTGCACCAGCACATCAATGTTACCGCCCTTCTGCGCAATACCGATAAATTCCGGACGTGGGATGTTGCCCATCGTCCCCAGCAGCCAGATGACATACAGCCCCAGCGCCAGCAGCGTACCGTAAACCAGACACTTCACGATGGTACGCGGGTCTTTGCCGTAATACTTCATCAGGCTTGGCACGTTGCCGTGATAGCCAAACGACGCCAGACAGAACGGCAGGGTCATCAGTAGATATGGCGAATAGGAAGTGTTGCTCTCCGCCACGTTAAACAACGTAGCAGGGGTGACGTGCCCCAGCAGGCTGCCGAAGGTCAGGAAGAAGGTGATAACCTTTGCACCCAGTACAATGGCCGTCATGCGGCTGACCGCTTTGGTACTCATCCAGACGATAAACGCCACGCCCAACGCGAAGCACAGCCCCGCCAGCCGCGCCGGAACGTCCAGCGACATCTCCGAGAAGGTGTGATGCAGAATCGAACCGCTCGCCGATATATAGGCGTAAGTCAGGATATAGAGCACAAAGGCAATGGAGATGCCGTTGACGATATTCCAGCGTTTGCCCAGCAGGTCGCGGGTGATGGTGTCGAAGCTCGACCCGATACGATAGTTGAGGTTAGCTTCGAGGATCATCAGGCCTGAATGCAGCATACAGAACCAGGTGAAGACCAGCGCCGCCAGCGACCAGAAGAACCACGCCCCGGACATCACCACCGGCAGGGAGAACATCCCTGCGCCAATGATGGTACCGCCGATGATCACCACACCGCCGAGCAGCGAGGGTGACGTTTGGGTGGTGGTTAGTGTCGCCATACAGCCTATTCTCCAGTCAAAAATTTGGGACCTGCATCTTAATGTGCTGCACTGTACCAGTACAATAGTACAAAGGGAATAAAAAAAGCCCCGATATCGCTATCGGGGCTGTATATATTACTTTACGACTGAAGCGTAAGGCTTACGCGTCACGACGACGGGCAGGTGCGCCGCCATCTTCACGACGTGGGCCGCGGCTTTCGCGACGCTCACCGCTGAAACGACCTGCACCTGGTGCAGCGCCTTCACGACGAGGACCACGACCGCCTTCACGACGTTCACCGCCACCGAAACCACGGCCAGCAGGACGATCGCCCTCACGACGCGGACCACGGTCCGGACGCGGCTGAGCATCACCCAGCAGCTGCATGTTCATCGGCTTGTTCAGGATGCGGGTACGGGTGAAGTGCTGCAGCACCTCGCCCGGCATACCTTTTGGCAGCTCGATGGTGGAGTGAGTACCGAACAGCTTGATGTTACCGATGTAACGGCTGCTGATGTCGCCTTCGTTAGCGATCGCGCCAACGATGTGACGAACTTCAACACCATCATCACGGCCCACTTCAATGCGGTACAGTTCCATTTCGCCAGCATCACGACGTTCGCGACGTGGACGGTCTTCACCACCACGCTCTGGACGGTCGCCACGTGGGCCACGGTCGTTGCGGTCATTACGGTCGCCACGACGTTCGAAACGATCGTCACGGTCACGGAATTCACGCTTAGGACGCATCGGTGCATCTGGTGGCACGATCAGGGAACGTTCACCCTGCGCCATCTTCAGCAGAGCGGCAGCCAGCGTTTCCATATCCAGCTCTTCGCCTTCAGCGGTAGGCTGGATCTGCGCCAGCAGCGCACGGTACTGGTCCAGATCGCTGCTTTCCAGCTGCTGCTGTACTTTCGCGGCGAATTTTTCCAGGCGGCGTTTGCCCAGCAGATCTGCGTTAGGCAGGTCAGCTTCTGGAATGGTCAGCTTCATGGTGCGTTCGATGTTACGCAGCAGACGACGCTCGCGGTTCTCAACGAACAGCAGCGCACGACCTGCACGACCTGCACGACCGGTACGGCCGATACGGTGAACGTAAGACTCGGAGTCCATCGGGATGTCATAGTTAACAACCAGGCTGATACGCTCAACGTCCAGACCACGTGCTGCCACGTCGGTTGCAATCAGGATATCCAGACGACCGTCTTTCAGACGCTCCAGAGTCTGCTCACGCAGGGCCTGGTTCATGTCGCCGTTCAGGGCTGCGCTGTTATAGCCGCTACGCTCCAGTGCTTCGGCCACTTCCAGAGTTGCGTTTTTGGTACGAACGAAGATGATCGCCGCATCAAAATCTTCTGCTTCCAGGAAACGAACCAGCGCTTCATTTTTACGCATGCCGTAGACAGACCAGTAGCTCTGGCTGATGTCCGGGCGAGTAGTAACGCTGGACTGGATACGCACTTCCTGCGGATCCTTCATAAAGCGACGGGTAATACGACGGATCGCTTCCGGCATCGTTGCAGAGAACAGAGCGGTCTGATGACCTTCCGGGATCTGCGCCATGATGGTTTCTACGTCTTCGATGAAGCCCATGCGGAGCATTTCGTCAGCTTCATCCAGTACCAGACCGCTCAGCTTAGAGAGATCCAGCGTACCGCGTTTCAGGTGATCCAGCAGACGACCCGGGGTACCGACGACGATCTGTGGACCCTGACGCAGGGCGCGTAACTGCACGTCATAACGCTGGCCGCCGTACAGAGCAACCACGTTTACGCCGCGCATATGTTTAGAGAATTCAGTCATCGCTTCCGCAACCTGAACAGCCAGTTCACGGGTCGGAGCGAGTACGAGGATCTGCGGTGCACGCAGGTCCGGATCGATGTTGTTCAGCAGCGGCAGCGAGAATGCTGCAGTTTTACCGCTACCAGTCTGGGCCATGCCCAGCACGTCACGACCAGAGAGCAGATGTGGGATACATTCTGCCTGGATCGGAGATGGTTTTTCGTAACCCAGATCGTTAAGGGATTCAAGGATAGGAGCCTTCAGGCCCAGATCTGCAAAAGTGGTTTCGAATTCAGCCATGTAGTACGAGTGCCTCAATGTCAATGGCGGCCAGTCTACATAACTCATCGTGAAAATTTTCGGTAATTTTCATTGAAAGTGTGAACCGGCTCAAAGTAGGTGTATTGACGAACAACAACGCCCTCACCCGTTAAGATGATGGCAATCAAAAAAGATTACGGGCTGATGTTATGTCGTCAGCTATTGCTGGTCCGATTCTGCCAGGTCGTCGTGCTCCTGGCCCAAGAGCGATAATTCCAACAATGCATAACGGTGCTCAACGTAGTTGTGGACGTTGTTAGCAACCGCTAATTTGAACAGTGCCGTGGCGCTGTCCATATCCCCCAGACTTAGGTAGTACTTACCTAAATAGAAGTTGGTTTCACTGAGATGCTCAGCGAGCGAGGTGTTATCCGTTGCGTCTGCCTTAAGCCTTTCCATCAACGTTGCTTCGCTGATGTCGCCCAGGTAGAACTCGACAATATTCCATCCCCACTGTGCCTTATCCGATTTGTCGAAGCGTTGCTTTAACGCGTCTTTGGCCTGCTTTGCATCGAGCTTCTGCTCGACGAGGTAAAGCCACAGGCTACGGAAAGGGTCGTTAGGATCGTCTTGATAAAACGCCAGCAGATCATCTTGCGCTAACTTGTCACGACCGCCGTAATACAGGGCGATCCCGCGATTCAAGTGCGCGTAGTTGTAAGTTGGATCAAGCTCAAGTACAGAATCAAACGCTTCATAGGCAGCATCAAAATTGCCTGCCTGCGTTAAATAAATGCCTAAGTAGTTGAATACTTCCGGCATATCCGGTCGGATCGCCAGCGCTTGTGAAAAATCATTTCGCGCCAGTGCCCTCAGACCGAGACTATCATACAACACTCCGCGCTCATATAAAAGCTGTGCGCGTTCGTCATCGGTTAAAGCCCGACTGGCAAGAATTTGTTCCATGCGTGCCAGAATCACTTCCTGCTGCAAAGTCGGTTGCAGTGGCACTGCGAGGACTTCACTTTTACGCCAGGCAGAGTTGCTGCATCCTGCCAGCGTCAAAGCTGTCGCAACGAAACACCAGCGCAGAAAAGGCTTCATTTCCCACTCCCGAAGACAACTATTGGATGAACGTCCTGTCCCCCGGCGGCTTAACAAGGCGTCCTGCCTGATAATAAGCCCCCCGCATGCGCGGAGGGCAAACGGCAACCTTACTCGCCCTGTTCTGCTGCCGGAGCTTCCGGTGCAGCGGCAGAGGACTGCTCGGTCGCTTCTTTGATGCTCAGACGGATACGGCCCTGGCGGTCAACTTCCAGAACCTTAACCGGAACTTCCTGACCCATCTGCAGGTAATCGGTCACTTTCTCAACGCGCTTGTCAGCGATCTGAGAGATGTGAACCAGACCTTCTTTACCGCCACCGATGGCAACGAATGCGCCAAAGTCAACGATACGGGTCACTTTACCGCTGTAGATACGGCCCACTTCGATCTCTGCGGTGATCTCTTCGATACGACGGATAGCGAATTTCGCTTTCTCGCCGTCGGTCGCTGCGATCTTCACAGTACCGTCATCTTCGATTTCGATGGTGGTGCCGGTCTCTTCGGTCAGAGCACGGATAACAGAACCGCCTTTACCGATAACGTCTTTGATCTTGTCTGGGCTGATCTTGATGGTGTGGATACGCGGTGCGAACTGAGAAATGTCGCCACGCGGCGCGTTAATCGCCTGTTCCATCACGCTCAGGATGTGCAGACGTGCACCTTTCGCCTGGTTCAGCGCAGCATGCATGATCTCTTTGGTGATGCCTTCAATTTTGATATCCATCTGCAGTGCAGAGATACCTTCGCGGGAACCCGCAACTTTGAAGTCCATATCACCCAGGTGATCTTCGTCGCCCAGGATGTCAGACAGCACAACGTAGTTGTCGCCTTCTTTCACCAGACCCATCGCGATACCCGCAACGGCTGCTTTCACCGGAACACCCGCGTCCATCAGTGCCAGAGAAGCACCACACACGGAAGCCATGGAAGAAGAACCGTTAGATTCGGTGATTTCAGAAACCACGCGCACGGTGTACGGGAATTTGTCAGCATCTGGCATTACAGCCAGAACGCCGCGCTTCGCCAGACGACCGTGACCAATTTCACGACGCTTCGGTGAACCTACCATACCGGTCTCACCAACGGAGTACGGAGGGAAGTTGTAGTGGAACAGGAAGCTGTCAGTGCGCTCGCCCATCAGTTCGTCGATGTTCTGTGCGTCACGGGCAGTACCCAGAGTCGCGGTAACCAGCGCCTGAGTTTCACCACGGGTGAACAGTGCGGAACCGTGAGTACGTGGCAGAACACCAGTGCGCACATCCAGACCACGGATCATGTCTTTTTCACGGCCATCGATACGCGGCTCGCCTGCCAGAACGCGGCTACGAACAACGTTTTTCTCGATAGCGTGCAGAATTTCGCTCAGCTCGTTCGCGTCCAGGGACTCATCTTCTGCAACCAGCGTAGCGATGGTTTCAGATTTGATAACGTCAACCTGAGCATAACGCTCTTGTTTGTCGGTGATGCGGTAAGCATCGCTCAGACGCGCTTCTGCCAGGGCTGCAACGCGCGCGTTCAGCGCTTCGTTAACCGCTTCTGGCTGCCAGTCCCAACGTGGTTTACCGGCTTCTTTCACCAGGTCGTTGATGTTCTGGATAACGATCTGCTGCTGCTCGTGGCCAAAGACCACCGCGCCCAGCATCTGGTCTTCGCTCAGCAGTTCTGCTTCGGATTCAACCATCAGTACTGCCGCTTCTGTACCGGCAACAACCAGGTCCAGCTTGCTCTCTTTCAGCTCGTCCTGAGTCGGGTTCAGAACGTACTGGTCATTGATGTAACCTACGCGCGCAGAACCGATTGGACCGTTGAATGGAATACCAGACAGGGACAGGGCTGCAGATGCGCCGATCATCGCTACGATGTCCGGGTTAACCTGTGGGTTAACGGAAACAACGGTCGCGATAACCTGAACTTCGTTAACGAAGCCTTCCGGGAACAGCGGGCGAACCGGGCGGTCAATCAGACGCGCAATCAGGGTTTCGCCTTCGCTTGGACGGCCTTCACGACGGAAGAAACCACCCGGGATTTTACCGGCAGCGTAGGTACGCTCCTGGTAGTTAACGGTCAGAGGGAAGAAGTCCTGACCTGGTTTTGCTTTTTTCTGGCCAACCACGGTTACGAATACCGCGGTGTCATCCATGCTTACCATAACGGCAGCAGTGGCCTGACGCGCCATCATGCCGGTTTCCAGCGTGACGGTGTGCTGACCGTACTGGAATTTACGAACGATCGGATTCAGCAAGATTCTGTCCTTTCTTAAATGAATGACAGCACACCAGAGGCGTGCTGACGTTTAACCGGACCTTCTTCGCATCCTCGCGACTAATGACAACCGACACCCCCATGGGTGAAGCCTCTCATTAGCCGCGCGAACCTCTGCAATGAAGATCATTTATAGCAACAATACATTAGTTTTTAGTGAATTGCTGCGGTCTGGTTGAAAAAAGGGGCCATAAGGCCCCCTTTTCTGAAACTCGCAAGACTTAGCGACGCAGGCCCAGACGCTCGATCAGCGCGGTGTAGCGTGCAACATCTTTACGTTTCAGGTAGTCGAGCAGTTTACGACGCTGAGAAACCATGCGCAGCAGACCACGACGGCTGTGGTGATCTTTTTTGTGCTCTGCAAAGTGACCCTGCAGGTGGTTAATCTGTGCAGTCAGCAGTGCAACCTGAACTTCGGTAGAACCGCTGTCGTTAGCATCACGACCAAACTCAGAAACGATTTTAGCTTTAGCTTCAACGCTTAGAGACATTTTAAAACTCCAAAGTATAAAGAATGAAAGGATGCCGATCTCTAATTCAGCTATCCCATGTATAACGCTTGCCAATTGTTAAACAATTTACCAGACGTTAAGCGGCAATATTCTACCCGCCTCCCCTGCTTATCGCAAGGTAAGGCGTCAGCTTATGCCGGATATTCAACCACCAGACGGCGTGGTGCGACACGACCTTCGTCGTCGACTTCACCCATGCCGATGAAGGTATTGTTATCGCCTTCCGTAACGCGTACCAGTCCCTGATGAGGGACGTCAGTGGTGCGCACCGGATTGCCGTTTTTGAAGTAAACGGACGACGTCAACGGCAGATTGACCACCGGGTAGTCCGAAGCAGGACTGTCCATCGGCATCAGCAGCGGATCCAGCAGCACGGCCGCGTCGATCCCCTGCTCCTGCGCCTGTTCAACCAGCGCCTGCAGCTGCTCCAGCGTCACCATCCGTTCTGCCGGGTACTTACTCACCGCCAGACGACGCAGATAAATCACGTGCGCGCCACAGCCCAGCTTCTCACCCAGATCGTCAATGATGGTACGAATGTAAGTGCCTTTTGAGCAGTGCACTTCCAGCTCCAGCTCATCCCCTTCGTGGCGAATGAACAGCAGCTCATACACCGTAATCGGGCGGGCTTCGCGCGGCACCTCGATACCCTGGCGCGCATACTCATAGAGTTTTTTGCCCTGGTATTTCAGTGCGGAATACATCGACGGCACCTGCTCGGTGTCGCCGCGGAAACTCTCCAGTGCCGCCGCAAGCTGTTCAGCGCTGAACGTCACCGGGCGCTCTTCTACCACCTGACCATCCGCATCGGAAGTGTCCGTGCGTTGACCCAGCTTTGCAATGACGCGGTAGCGTTTGTCGGAATCCAGCAGATACTGGGAAAACTTCGTCGCTTCACCCAGGCAAACCGGCAGCATGCCGGTCGCCAGCGGATCCAGCGCACCGGTATGACCCGCACGGTTAGCATTGTAGAGACGCTTTACTTTTTGCAGCACGTCGTTGCTGGAAGCACCCTGGTGCTTATCCAGCAGCAACACGCCGTGCACGTCGCGACCGCGACGACGAGGACGACTCATCAGTCCTCCTTTTTATCGTCCGGGTTCACGCGACGCTCATCATCCTGCTTCACCACGCTGGTGACCAGGTTGGACATGCGCATCCCTTCAACCAGTGAGTTGTCGTAGAAGAAGGTCAATTCCGGCACGATACGCAGGCGCATAGCTTTGCCCAGCAGAGAACGGATAAAACCGGAGGCATCCTGCAGGGCTTTGATGCCCAGCTTCACCGCGGCTTCATCCTGGTCGTTCAGGAAGGTCACAAACACTTTGGCATAGGCCAGGTCGCGGGACACTTCAACACCGGATACCGTCGTCATCATGCCCAGGCGCGGGTCTTTAATTTCGCGCTGCAGGATGATTGCGATCTCTTTTTGCATCTCCTGAGCAACACGCTGCGGGCGACCAAATTCTTTCGCCATAATAAATTCTCCAGACAAAAAAGGGGCTCTTAGCCCCTTTTTGATAATTCTTGCCGGGTGGCGCGAGGCTATCCCGGCTTACATGTAGACCAATCCGCAGGGGATTAGTCGATGCTGCGTTGGATCTCGATGATCTCGAACACTTCGATCATATCGCCAACGCGAACGTCGTTGTAGTTCTTCACGCCGATACCACATTCCATGCCGTTACGGACTTCGTTAACGTCATCTTTGAAGCGGCGCAGGGATTCCAGCTCGCCTTCATAGATAACCACGTTGTCACGCAGAACGCGGATTGGGTTGTGACGCTTGATGTTACCTTCGGTAACCATACAGCCCGCGATAGCACCGAATTTCGGTGATTTGAACACATCACGAACTTCAGCCAGACCGATGATCTGCTGTTTCAGTTCCGGAGACAGCATACCGCTCATCGCCGCTTTCACTTCGTCAATCAGGTGATAGATGACGGAGTAGTAACGCAGATCCAGGCTTTCTGCTTCGATCACGCGACGCGCAGAAGCATCGGCACGAACGTTGAAGCCAACCAGAATCGCGTTGGAGGCTGCAGCCAGGGTTGCGTCGGTTTCGGTGATACCACCTACGCCAGAACCGATGATCTTCACTTTCACTTCGTCGGTAGACAGTTTCAGTAAAGAGTCGGAGATCGCTTCCACAGAACCCTGAACGTCTGCCTTCAGAACGACGTTCACTTCGTGAACTTCGCCTTCGGTCATGTTAGCAAACATGTTCTCGAGTTTAGATTTCTGCTGACGAGCCAGTTTAACCTCACGGAATTTGCCCTGACGGTACAGCGCAACTTCACGCGCTTTCTTCTCGTCACGCACAACGGTCACTTCATCACCGGCAGCCGGAACACCGGACAGACCCAGGATTTCCACAGGAATGGACGGACCTGCTTCCAGCACTTCACGACCCAGTTCGTCACGCATTGCACGAACACGGCCATATTCGAAGCCACACAGTACGATGTCGCCTTTGTTCAGGGTACCTTCACGTACCAGAACGGTAGCAACCGGGCCACGACCTTTATCCAGGAAGGATTCGATCACCGCACCGCTCGCCATACCATTGCGAACCGCTTTCAGCTCCAGAACTTCAGCCTGCAGCAGGATAGCGTTCAGCAGGTCATCGATACCGGTACCCACTTTTGCAGAAACCGGGATGAACTGAGACTCACCGCCCCACTCTTCCGGCATAACGCCGTACTGGGACAGTTCGTTTTTAACGCGATCCATGTCCGCTTCTGGCTTATCGATTTTGTTCACTGCAACAACCAGAGGCACCTGCGCCGCTTTCGCGTGCTGGATTGCTTCGATGGTCTGTGGCATCACGCCATCATCTGCTGCAACCACCAGAACAACGATATCCGTCGCCTGCGCACCACGAGCACGCATAGAGGTAAACGCGGCGTGGCCCGGGGTATCCAGGAAGGTGATCATGCCGTTTTCGGTTTCTACGTGGTAAGCACCGATATGCTGGGTAATACCACCCGCTTCGCCAGATGCAACTTTCGTAGAACGAATGTAATCGAGCAGAGAGGTTTTACCGTGGTCAACGTGACCCATGATGGTCACAACCGGAGCACGCGGCTCTGCAGCAGCGCCAGTGTCACGGTCGCTCATTACCGCTTCTTCCAGCTCGTTTTCACGACGCAGGATAACTTTGTGGCCCATCTCTTCGGCAACCAGCTGTGCGGTTTCCTGATCGATAACCTGGTTGATGGTCGCCATCGCGCCCAGCTTCATCATTGCCTTGATGACCTGAGAACCTTTAACGGCCATCTTGTTCGCCAGATCGCCAACGGTGATGGTTTCGCCAATGATAACGTCACGGTTAACGGCCTGAGCTGGCTTCTGGAAGCCCTGCTGCAGCGCGGAACCTTTACGCTTGCCACCTTTACCGCCGCGACCCGCTGCACGCGCTTCTTCGCGATCGGCTTTGGATTCAGCGTGCTTGTTGCCTTTCTTCTGCGGACGCGCAGTTTTGGACGCGGTGCGAGTACGGCCACGGCCACCTTCAACCTCACGGTCGTTTTCGTCTTCTGCCTGGCGCGCGTGCTGAGAAGTGGTTACGTGGTAATCACTGGTGTCTTCTGTCTGCTCGACAGGATTAACACCATTCTTCTCGTTTTCTTCTGCCATACGGCGCGCTTCTTCAGCAACACGACGTGCGTCTTCTTCCAGCTTACGGCGTGCTTCTTCTTCGGCTTTACGCTTCAGTTCAGCAGCTTCATTTTCACGACGGGCTTTTTCCGTCTGGGCTGTTTTGGTCATTTCGTCAGTCTGTTGATTGCTCACTTTGTCTTTTTCCGCCGCGTCACGCTTCGCTTTATCACTGGCATCGCGCTTCGCTTTTTCTGCGGCCTCACGTTCAGCTTTTAATTCTGCCTCACGTTTGGCAGTTGCTTCTGCCTCACGCTGAGCTTGTTCTTCCGCTTCACGCTGTGCCTGCTCTTCCGCGACAAGGCGTTCTGCCTCTTGCGGATCACGTTTTACAAAGGTGCGCGTCTTGCGGACTTCGATTTGTACCGATTTGCTTTTGCCACCGGTACCTGGAACATTTAACGTACTGCGCGTTTTACGCTGTAACGTCAGTTTATCAGGCGCAGAACCGTGTTCACGGTTCAGGTGCGACAATAAGGTTTGTTTCTCTTGCGCGGTCACTGAGTCATCAGCAGACTTCGGGATCCCTGCATCAGCAAATTGCTGTACCAGGCGGTCCACGGAAGTCTGAATCTCAGCAGCCAGCGTTTTTACAGTTACATCAGTCATGCTGTTCCTTCCTGCTACAGTTTATTACGCTTCGTCGCCGAACCAGCAAATATTACGTGCGGCCATGATGAGCTCGCCGGCTTTCTCGTCGGTTAAACCTTCGATATCAGCCAGGTCATCAACGCCTTGTTCAGCGAGATCTTCCAGCGTACAAACACCACGGGCAGCCAGCTTGAACGCAATCGCACGATCAAGACCTTCCAGATTCAGCAGGTCATCAGCCGGCTTGTTATCACCAAGGCTTTCTTCCTGAGCCAGTGCCAGGGTGGTCAGTGCGTTTTTAGCGCGGTCACGCAGGGCTTCAACGGTGGCTTCATCCAGACCGTCAATTTCCAGCAGTTCTTTCATTGGCACATAGGCCAACTCTTCCAGCGTTGAGAAACCTTCTTCAACCAGAACGGTGGCGAAGTCTTCGTCAATGTCCAGGTACTTCGTGAAGGTATCAATGGCTGCATGGGCTTCTGCCTGATGCTTCGCCTGCAGGTCGTCAACGGTCATCACGTTGAGTTCCCAGCCGCTCAGCTGCGAAGCCAGACGGACGTTCTGACCGTTACGGCCGATAGCCTGAGCCAGGTTACCTGCTTCAACGGCGATATCCATGGTGTGCTTGTCTTCGTCTACCACGATAGACGCAACATCAGCCGGTGCCATCGCGTTAATCACGAATTGCGCCGGGTTATCGTCCCACAGAACGATATCAATACGCTCGCCGCCCAGTTCGGTAGAGACCGCCTGAACGCGTGCGCCACGCATACCTACGCATGCGCCAACCGGATCGATACGCTTGTCGTTGGTTTTCACCGCGATTTTCGCACGGGAACCCGGATCGCGGGCAGCGGCTTTAATCTCGATCACTTCTTCGCCAATTTCTGGCACTTCAATGCGGAACAGTTCGATCAGCATTTCAGGTTTAGAACGGGTCACGAACAGCTGAGCGCCACGCGCTTCTGGACGCACTGAGTACAGTACGCCACGAATGCGGTCACCCGGACGGAAGTTTTCGCGCGGCAGCATATCTTCACGCAGAATGACAGCTTCGGCATTGCTACCCAGATCCAGGGAGATGTTGTCGCGGTTCACTTTTTTCACCACGCCGGTAATGATCTCACCTTCGTGCTCGCGGAACTGGTCAACAACCATAGCGCGCTCAGCTTCACGTACTTTCTGAACGATAACCTGTTTAGCAGTCTGGGTGGTGATACGGTCGAAGGTGACGGATTCGATCTGATCTTCAACGTAGTCGTCGATGTTCAGGCTTTCGTCTTCGTAACGTGCCGCTTCCAGGGTGATCTCTTTCGTTGGCTGAGTCACTTCCTCAACGATAATCCAACGACGGAAAGTATCGAAGTCACCGCTTTTACGATCGATTTCCACGCGGACGTCGATCTCTTGTTCGTATTTTTTCTTGGTTGCCGTAGCCAGTGCACTTTCCAGCGCTTCGAAAATCTTCTCGCGCGGCAGTGATTTTTCGTTGGAGACGGCTTCAACAACAGCCAAAATTTCTTTGTTCATCGCGGGCTTTTCACCTCATCCAGACTGTTAAAAGTGGGGAACCAGGTTCGCCTTCTGGATATTACTCAGCGCGAACACTTCATCTTTGCCTTCGACTGTTACTGTGATCATCTCACCATCAACGGCCTTAATAACGCCCTGCCATTTACGGCGGTTTTGCACAGCCATACGCAGAACGAGAGCCGCTTCTTCACCAATGTAGTGCGTGTAGTGTTCAGCAGTGAACAGCGGGCGATGCAGACCAGGCGAGGAAACTTCCAGGTTATAGGCGACGGTAATAGGATCTTCAACATCAAGAACCGCACTCACCTGGTGGCTAACATCAGCACAATCATCAACATTGATGCCATCTTCACTATCAATATAGATGCGCAGCGTGGATGTACGGCTGCGAATGAATTCGATGCCGACCAGTTCGTAGCCCAGTGCTTCGACTGGTGCCTTAATCATCTCTGTTAATTTTTGGTCTAATGTGGACAAGCCCACCCCCAAGACGTAAAAAAAGGGCATAAAGCCCAGTTATTCTGTAGTCAGATAACAAAAAACCCCGATAAATCGGGGCTTTAGATAACTGAACCCTATAGCCACAACAGTGGCCTGGAGCACTTTCAAAAAGAATTTTTTCAAATCCAGCTACGAAGGCGCTAAGTCTTCACAGTATATTTGAAAAAGGACTTTATAGGAAAGTGGTTGCGGGGGCCGGATTTGAACCGACGACCTTCGGGTTATGAGCCCGACGAGCTACCAGGCTGCTCCACCCCGCGCCTGAAACGTGGCAAATTCTACTCGCTGTGGGTAAAAAATGCAAATAATGCTGGGATTTGGTACCGAGGACGGGACGTAAAATCGGCGTACAGTATATTGATAGTGGACGCCGCCTGTCAACCCCGCGAACCACAGCGATTCAGGCGGGAAATTTTTACAAAAAATACACGAATCACTTTCGGTACTTGCCAAAAGATGATTAAATGAAAACTCACTTATTCTGCATAAAAATGCATTTAGGGTGAAAGCGATCACTCATCAGTCAATCAAGCAGGGTTTTATTTTATGACGACGATTCTCAAGCATCTTCCGCAAGGACAACGTATTGGCATCGCTTTTTCAGGCGGCCTGGATACCAGCGCTGCACTGCTGTGGATGCGCCAGAAGGGAGCGGTTCCTTATGCATATACTGCGAACCTGGGTCAGCCGGATGAGGACGATTATGATGCGATCCCTCGTCGTGCCATGGAGTACGGTGCAGAGAACGCACGTCTGATTGACTGCCGTAAGCAGCTGGTTGCCGAAGGTATCGCTGCCATTCAGTGCGGCGCATTCCATAACACCACCGGCGGCCTGACCTATTTCAACACCACCCCGCTGGGCCGTGCTGTTACCGGCACCATGCTGGTTGCCGCCATGAAAGACGATGGCGTCAACATCTGGGGTGATGGCAGTACCTATAAAGGCAACGATATTGAGCGTTTCTACCGCTATGGCCTGCTGACCAACGCCGAGCTGCAGATCTACAAGCCGTGGCTGGATACTGACTTCATCGACGAACTCGGTGGCCGTCACGAAATGTCCGAATTTATGATCGCCTGTGGCTTTGACTACAAAATGTCAGTCGAGAAAGCCTACTCCACCGACTCCAACATGCTGGGTGCGACGCACGAAGCCAAAGACCTGGAATTCCTGAACTCCAGCGTGAAGATCGTAAACCCGATCATGGGCGTGAAGTTCTGGGACGAAAACGTCAAAATCCAGGCAGAAGAAGTGACCGTGCGTTTTGAACGCGGCCACCCGGTTGCGCTGAACGGTCAAACCTTCTCTGACGATGTGGAACTGATGCTCGAAGCCAACCGCATCGGCGGCCGTCACGGTCTGGGCATGAGCGATCAGATTGAAAACCGTATCATCGAAGCGAAAAGCCGTGGCATCTATGAAGCCCCGGGGATGGCGCTGCTGCATATTGCGTACGAGCGTCTGCTGACCGGTATTCATAACGAAGACACCATCGAGCAGTATCACTCTCATGGTCGTCAGTTAGGCAAACTGCTGTATCAGGGCCGTTGGTTCGATCCGCAGGCGCTGATGCTGCGTGATGCCCTGCAGCGTTGGGTGGCAAGCGCAATTACGGGTGAAGTGACCCTGGAGCTGCGTCGCGGTAATGACTACTCGATTCTGAATACCGTATCTGACAACCTGACCTATCAGGCAGAGCGTCTGACCATGGAAAAAGGCGAGTCCGTCTTCTCTCCGGACGATCGTATCGGTCAGCTGACCATGCGCAATCTGGATATCACCGATACCCGCGCCAAGCTGTTCACCTATACCGAGAACGGTCTGCTTTCCGTAACAACGGGTACTGGCCTGCCGCAGGTTGAGAATCTGGAAAACAGCGATAAGCAGTAATCGTTGATGTGAATGTAAAAGGCGTCCAGTGGACGCCTTTTTTGTGGCCTTTTGTAGGGCGAGTGGCGCTGCGCTTACCGGGCCTACGAACAACAAAAAGTACAAACGAAAAAAAAGACGTCTTTCGACGTCTTTTCTTCGGAATATTGGTACTGAGGATGGGACTCGAACCCACAAGCCCGTTAGGGCACTACCACCTCAAGGTAGCGTGTCTACCAATTCCACCACCTCAGCACTGATACTACTCTTACTGCGGGATATCGCTGGTCGGCTTAGCCGGTGCAGCTGGCTGAGTTTGCTCGGATTTCGCCGGTGCGCTCAGATTTTCCCACTCGCTTCCTTTACTGGTCTTGTTGCTGTTGATATTGCCAAGCGCCAGACTGATGATGAAAAACAGCGTTGCCAGAATCGCCGTTGCGCGGGTCATGAAGTTACCAGAACCACTTGAACCGAACAGCGTACCAGAAGCGCCTGCTCCAAAGGAGGCCCCCATATCAGCGCCTTTACCTTGCTGCAGCATGATCAGCGCTACCAGAGCGATGGCTACAATAAGGAAAACTACCAAAAGAGCTTCGTACATAATCAACCTGTTCCTTGCGGATTTGCCGCATACCAATGCTTCGACCAATAAGCAGGAGTTTTGCTTTCCCACTGAAGCGGGTGTGAATACTAACCAAAGCGAATGACCTTCGCAAGGGCAATTTCAGCTCATTGTATCAAGTGAGGAAAAAAACAGCAAAACCGCACTCTCTGAGCAAAATAAAGGCGGCAAGCGCCGCCTTTTTAGACACTTACGGCTATTAAGCCGCTTTTACGGCATCCGCAATACGATGCGCAAACTCAGTCACCTGTGCTTCGTCTTCCCCTTCCACCATCACACGGATCAGCGGCTCGGTACCAGACTTACGCAGCAGGACGCGGCCACGGGAGCCCAGCGCCGCCTCAACTTCAGCCATCACCGCTTTCACATTATCGTTTTCCAGCGGATCGCCCTTACCGGCGGTGAAGCGAACGTTGACCAGGATCTGCGGGAACATTTTCATGCCGCTGCACAGATCGTGCAGGGACATATGGTTCCGCACCATCGCCGCAACCACCTGCAGACTTGCCACAATCCCGTCACCGGTGGTGGTTTTGTCGAGCAGGATCACGTGGCCGGAGTTTTCCGCGCCGATGCGCCAGCCTTTCTCCTGCAGTTTTTCCAGCACGTAGCGATCGCCCACTTTCGCGCGCACAAACGGGATACCCAGCTGTTTGAGTGCCAGCTCCAGACCCATATTGCTCATCAGCGTACCCACCGCGCCACCGCGCAGCTGACCCTGGCGCAGCCCTTCACGGGCAATGATATAGAGGATCTGATCCCCGTCGACTTTATTACCTTCGTGGTCGACCATGATCACGCGGTCGCCGTCACCGTCATAGGCGATGCCCAGATCGGCCTTCTCTGCCAGCACGCGCGCCTGCAGGGCACGAACGTCCGTGGCACCTACTTCGGCATTAATGTTCAGCCCGTTAGGCTCACAGCCAATGGCCACCACCTGCGCACCCAGTTCGCGGAATACGTTCGGAGCGATGTGGTAGGTTGCACCGTTCGCACAGTCGACCACGATTTTCAGATGACCCAGGCTCAGCTCGTTCGGGAAGGTGCCTTTACAAAATTCAATGTAGCGACCTGCTGCATCAACGATGCGGCTGGCTTTACCCAGCTCAGCGGAGTCCACGCAGGTCAGCTCTTTTTCCATTTCCGCTTCGATAGCTTCTTCAACTTCATCCGGCAGCTTGGTGCCATCGATGGAGAAGAATTTGATGCCGTTATCGTAGAACGGGTTATGCGATGCAGAGATCACAATTCCCGCTTCTGCGCGGAAGGTACGGGTGAGGTAGGCTACGGCTGGCGTCGGCATCGGTCCAGTAAAGGAGGCAGACAGCCCCGCCGCAGAAAGGCCAGCTTCCAGCGCTGATTCGAGCATATAGCCAGAGATACGCGTGTCTTTGCCAATGATGATTTTACGCGAGCCGTGACTGGCCAGTACCTTGCCGGCAGCCCAGCCTAACTTGAGCACAAACTCAGGTGTGATTGGCGCATCGCCCACGCGTCCACGAATGCCGTCGGTACCAAAAAATTTACGATTACTCATAGCGGTTGTTTTCCTTAGCTGCCAGTGTGGCTTCCACCACGCGCATGGCTTCAGCTGTCTCTTTTACGTCATGGACGCGAATAATATGCGCTCCCTGCATCGCTGCAATCACCGCGCAGGCCAGACTCCCGTTCAGGCGATCTGAAGGCCCGACGTTAAGCAACTGACCTACCATTGATTTTCGTGACATCCCGACCAGCAGCGGCAGGCCAAAATGGTGAAACTTAGATAAGCGCGCAAGAAGCTCGAAGTTATGAGAGAGATTTTTACCGAAACCGAATCCCGGGTCGAGTAGCAATTTCTCTTTTGCGATACCGGCACGTTCACAACGCGCAATATGCTCAACAAAATAGCGGTTCACATCAGCAAATACATCATCATATTTCGGCGCATGTTGCATGGTTTTCGGCTGACCCTGCATGTGCATCAGACAGACCGGTAACCCGGTTTCTGCCGCGGCCTCAAGCGCGCCCGGCTCGGTAAGGGAGCGAATGTCATTAATAATGTGAGCGCCCACTCTCGCTGATTCGCGAATCACCTCCGGCTTGGAGGTATCCACAGAGATCCAGACCTCAAAACGCTGTGCAAGGGCCTCAACCACCGGGACCACCCGGGATAACTCTTCGTCAACGCTGACCTCCGCCGCGCCCGGTCGCGTCGACTCCCCGCCCACGTCGATAATAGTCGCTCCGGCGTTGATCATCAGATTCGCATGTTTGACCGCCTCGATCAGCGTGTTATGCGTGCCGCCGTCAGAAAAGGAGTCTGGCGTGACGTTCAGGATCCCCATCACATGTGGATGAGACAGATCGAGATAAGAATCCTGGGCGAAGAGTTTCATGGCTAATCCCTGATTTTTTGGTTAAGCAGACAAGAAAAACCCCGGGGCAAGCCCCAGGGTTTCAGGTAATGAGAACATCATCTACAGCGTTGACTTATTTGTCGCCCAACTGTTCTGACATGGTGTTGCCCGGGTTTGGCGTACGCGGTTCATCGACCGGACGCGGCGCACGTGGCGTGCCATTGTTGTCAGAGTTGTTGGAAGCGCCTGGGTCTTCCCAGCCCGCTGGCGGACGCACTTCGCGGCGCGCCATCAGGTCATCAATCTGCGGTGCATCGATGGTCTCATATTTCATGAGTGCATCTTTCATCGAATGCAGGATGTCCATATTGTCGTTCAGGATCTGGCGAGCACGTGCATAGTTACGCTCAACCAGAGATTTAACTTCCTGATCGATGATACGTGCCGTCTCATCGGACATATGTTTCGCTTTCGCCACAGAACGACCGAGGAACACTTCACCCTCTTCCTCTGCATACAGCAGCGGACCGAGTTTGTCGGAGAAGCCCCACTGGGTCACCATGTTACGCGCCAGGTTGGTCGCGACTTTAATGTCGTTGGACGCACCGGTCGAAACATGTTCCACACCGTAGATAATCTCTTCTGCCAGACGACCACCGTAGAGGGTTGAAATCTGACTTTCCAGTTTCTGGCGGCTGGCGCTGATAGCATCGCCTTCCGGCAGGAAGAACGTTACGCCCAGCGCACGACCACGCGGAATAATCGTCACTTTATGCACCGGATCGTGTTCCGGTACCAGGCGACCGATAATCGCATGACCTGCTTCGTGGTAAGCCGTGGATTCTTTCTGCGCTTCCGTCATCACCATGGAGCGACGTTCCGCACCCATCATGATTTTGTCTTTCGCTTTCTCGAACTCCACCATCGATACGACGCGCTTGTTACCGCGAGCGGCAAACAGTGCAGCTTCGTTCACCAGGTTAGCCAGATCCGCACCGGAGAAGCCCGGGGTGCCGCGCGCAATGATTGCCGCATCGATATCCGGTGACAGCGGTACGCGACGCATATGCACTTTCAGGATCTGCTCACGACCGCGAACGTCTGGCAGACCAACCACAACCTGACGGTCGAAACGGCCTGGACGCAGCAGCGCAGGGTCAAGAACGTCCGGACGGTTAGTTGCCGCGATAACGATAATACCTTCGTTACCTTCAAAGCCGTCCATCTCAACCAGCATCTGGTTCAGGGTCTGCTCACGTTCATCGTGACCACCGCCCAGGCCTGCGCCACGCTGGCGGCCCACGGCGTCGATTTCATCGATGAAGATGATGCACGGTGCCGCTTTCTTGGCCTGTTCGAACATGTCACGCACACGAGATGCGCCGACACCCACGAACATTTCCACGAAGTCAGAACCGGAAATGGTAAAGAACGGGACCTTCGCTTCACCGGCGATGGCTTTCGCCAGCAGGGTTTTACCGGTACCCGGAGGGCCGACCATCAGGACGCCTTTCGGGATCTTACCGCCCAGTTTCTGGAAACGGCTCGGCTCACGCAGGTATTCAACCAGCTCACCCACCTCTTCTTTTGCTTCGTCGCAACCTGCCACGTCCGCAAAAGTGGTTTTGATCTGGTCTTCCGTCAACATACGCGCCTTACTCTTGCCGAACGACATGGCACCTTTGCCACCGCCGCCCTGCATTTGACGCATAAAGAAGATCCAGACGCCGATAAGCAGCAGCATCGGGAACCAGGAAATGAAGATAGAAGCCAGCAGGCTTGGCTCTTCCGGCGGCTCACCGACCACCTTGACGTTTTTAGTCAGAAGGTTATCAAGCAGCTTAGGATCGTTCACCGGAATGTAAGTCGTGTAACGGTTACTATCTTTCTTGGTAACGTTAATCTCACGTCCGTTGATACGCGCTTCGCGAACCTGATCCTGGTTGACCTCTTGCAGGAAGGTAGAGTAGTCCACCTTGCGGCCATTAGACTCGCTGGGCCCAAAGCTCTGGAATACTGACATCAGCACAACGGCAATGACCAGCCAGAGTATTAGGTTTTTCGCCATGTCACTCAAGGGATTAACCTCTTATTACAACTGTGTTAAAAACAGCGTCAGGATACTCTGTATCCGATTGATTTCAAACTTTCGCCTGAAATCTACCGGCTATCATTTTCGCCCGGTCGCTACAATATACACTTCACGTGAACGCGCACGTGAAGAGTCCGGCTTACGAACTTTGACCTTCGTAAACAGGGAGCGAATTTCCTTCAGATACTCCTCGAAACCTTCGCCCTGGAACACCTTCACTAAAAAACTACCACCCGGCGCTAATACATCACGACTCATTTCTAACGCCAGTTCTACCAGATACATGGAGCGAGGGATATCCACCGCCGGTGTTCCGCACATATTTGGCGCCATATCGGACATGACAACCTGAACTTTACTGTCACCTACCCGTTCAAGTAACGCTTTCAGTACTAATTCATCACGAAAATCGCCCTGAAGGAAGTCCACACCAACGATGGGATCCATAGGCAAAAGATCGCAGGCGATGATTCGGCCCGTTCCGCCGATTTGTGTCACCGCATATTGCGACCATCCACCGGGCGCTGCACCGAGGTCGACTACCGTCATCCCCGGCTTAAAGAGTTTGTCACTTTGCTGTATTTCATCAAGTTTAAACCAGGCACGGGAACGTAACCCCTTTTTCTGTGCCTGTAGAACATATTTATCGCTAAAGTGTTCCTGGAGCCAGCGGCTCGAGCTTGCAGAACGCTTTTTACCTGTCATTTAACTTTCCGTCCTGGTTCATCGTAGCCAGTGGTGTAAATTTCCACTCAGCAATTTGGCGATATTAGGGAGATGGCGGTAGAATGAACCGTTTTCAATCCCAACGTAAGCAAAAATATACGATGAATCTGAGTACTAAACAAAAACAGCACCTTAAAGGTCTGGCACATCCGCTCAAGCCTGTAGTTATGCTTGGCAACAATGGTTTGACCGAAGGGGTACTGGCCGAGATTGAACAAGCGCTGGAGCACCACGAATTAATCAAAGTGAAAATCGCCTCTGAAGACAGAGAGACCAAGACTTTGATCGTGGAAGCAATCGTGCGCGAAACCGGCGCCTGTAATGTACAGGTCATCGGTAAAACGCTGGTGCTCTACCGCCCATCTAAAGAGCGTAAAATCTCGCTGCCACGCTAAGATTATCCTGAATTGAACACATTTTCTGTGTAAAACGAGGGGTTTTTCTTAAGCAGGTGAGCAAAATGCCATGCTCCTTGAGTTGATAAAAGGCCGCTATGCGGCCTTTTTCCTATCTTTACAATGTATCAACATCTGGCGTGAGATGCGAATTACAGGTAATCAACCTTGATAATTTCGAACTCCACTTCCCCACCCGGGGTGCGGATGGTGACCACATCGTCCTGCTCTTTACCAATCAGACCGCGGGCAATCGGCGAGTTTACTGAGATCAGATTCTGCTTAAAATCAGCCTCGTCATCACCCACGATGCGGTAAGAAACTTCTTCATCGGTATCCAGATTGATCACGGTAACGGTGCAGCCAAAAATGACACGCCCGTTGTTAGGCATTTTGGTGATATCAATCACCTGCGCATTCGACAGCTTGGCTTCGATATCTTTGATACGCCCTTCGCAAAACCCCTGCTGCTCACGCGCAGCGTGATACTCGGCGTTTTCCTTCAGATCGCCATGCTCACGCGCATCCGCGATGGCTGCAATGATTTCAGGGCGGCGCACAGATTTCAGAAAATCCAGTTCTTCGCGCAGTTTTTCAGCCCCACGTAAGGTCATCGGAATAGCTTGCATTTGTTATACCTCTTTGACATTCCTGTTGGGTACGGGTAACCGACCCGACGACTGGCCCCGCAGGCATCACAGCCTGGCACAGGTCAGAAGCAAAAGAAAACTGACCCGGAAGCAAAGTTCCAGGTCAGCAGCAATTTTCAATTTGATACGCATTTTACCGCGAAGTTCAGTATGGGTCATCGTTTACTTTACAGGGCGTTGGGCCGTAGTATGGCGGTTTGTTTCCGGGTTGTTAGCGCGAGATTATGCGATTTTCCAGATTTATCATCGGATTGACCACCACGATTGCGTTCACTGTCCAGGCAGCGAACGTCGACGAGTATATTAATCAGCTGCCCGATGGCGCCAACCTGGCCCTGATGGTGCAGAAGGTAGGCGCTCAGGCGCCTGAAATTGATTATCACAGCCAGCAGATGGCCCTGCCCGCCAGTACGCAAAAGGTGATCACGGCGCTGGCCGCCCTGCTACAGCTGGGGCCCGATTTTCGTTTTACCACCACGCTTGAGAGCAAAGGCAACGTTGAGAGCGGCGTGCTGAAGGGCGATCTTATTGCCCGTTTTGGCGGCGATCCGACATTTAAGCGTCAGGATATTCGCAATATGGTTGCCGTGCTAAAGAAGTCAGGCGTGCAGCGCATTGAAGGAAATGTGCTTATCGACACGTCGATCTTCGCCAGCCACGATAAAGCCCCAGGCTGGCCATGGAACGACATGACCCAGTGCTTTAGCGCACCACCTGCGGCCGCGATCGTCGATCGCAACTGCTTCTCCGTCTCGCTGTACAGCGCGCCAAAACCTAATGATTTAGCCTTTATCCGTGTGGCCTCCTACTACCCGGTCACCATGTTCAGTCAGGTGCGAACCCTGGCGAAAGGGTCGCCGGAAGCGCAATACTGCGAGCTAGACGTGGTACCGGGCGATCTTAACCGCTTCACGCTGACCGGTTGCCTGACCCAACGCGCCGATCCGCTGCCGCTCGCTTTTGCCATCCAGGATGGCGCGGGCTATGCCGGGGCGATCCTGAAAGACGAACTGAAGCAGGCGAATATCACCTACAGCGGCACGCTGTTGCGCCAGACGCAAACCAACGAGCCGGGTACCGTGATTGCCACTAAGCAGTCAGCCCCGCTACACGATCTGCTGAAGATCATGCTGAAAAAATCAGACAACATGATCGCCGACACCGTGTTTCGCATGATTGGTCATGCCCGCTTCGGCGTGCCTGGCACCTGGCGTGCCGGTTCAGATGCGGTGCGGCAGATCCTGCGTCAGCAGGCCGGTATCGAACTCGGGAATACCATCGCGGTCGATGGTTCTGGTCTTTCGCGCCACAACCTGATCTCCCCTGCGACCATGATGCAGGTGCTTCAGTACATTGCTCAGCACGACACTGAACTAAACTTTATCTCGATGCTGCCGCTCGCCGGTTACGACGGCTCCCTGCAGTACCGGGCCGGCCTGCATGCCGCGGGCGTGGATGGCAAAGTCTCCGCCAAGACAGGCTCGCTGCAGGGGGTGTATAACCTTGCCGGGTTTATCACCACAGCCAGCGGGCAGCGGATGGCATTTGTGCAGTATCTTTCAGGCTACGCGGTTGAACCTGCAGACCAACGCAATCGCCGTATCCCGCTGGTGCGCTTTGAGAGCCGGCTTTACAAGGATATTTACCAGAATAATTAGTGATGAAATTACTCATTGTCGAAGATGATCTGCTGCTACAGGAAGGGCTGGCCCTGGCGCTCGCTGCCGAGGGCTATACGCTTGATTGCGCGGGCACTGCCGCCGAGGCTGACGGCCTTATTCAGAGCGGTGAATACAGCCTGGTGATCCTCGATCTCGGGCTGCCGGATAAAGACGGGGCTACCCTGCTCAGTCAGTGGCGTCGTCGTGGGGTGGATAATCCGGTGCTGATCCTGACGGCACGCGATGCGCTGGAAGACAGAATCAACGGTCTGGATTCTGGTGCCGACGACTATCTGGTGAAACCCTTTGCCCTGGCGGAACTGCAGGCGCGGGCCAGAGCCTTGATCCGGCGTTATCAGGGGCACAGTGATAACCTGCTCAGCGACGGGGATCTGACGCTGAATCTGCAAACGCAGCAGGTATTACAGCAGTCGCTGCCGGTGGAGGTCACGCCGAAAGAGTTCGCCCTGCTGACGCGGCTGATCATGCGTACCGGGCAGACCGTTCACCGGGAGACCTTACAGCAGGATATCTACTCCTGGCAGGACGATCCCGGCTCGAACACCCTCGAAGTCCATATCCATAATCTGCGGCGTAAGCTGGGCAAAGACCGGATCAAAACCGTGCGCGGCGTGGGTTATCGTCTGGAGAGTAAAAAATGAACAGCATGCGCCGTCGTTTGATGGTGCTGTTGGCAGTCATTCTGCTCTTCTTTCAACTGGTCAGCGTCATCTGGCTCTGGCATGAAAGCCGGGAGCAAATCAGCTTTCTGGTCAATGAGACGCTTTCGGCAAAAGCCCGTAACCAGCATGTAGAGAAAGAGATCCGGGAAGCGATCGCCTCGTTGCTGGTACCTTCGCTGGTAATGGTCGGTTTTACGCTGCTGTTCTCCTTCTGGGCCGTCACCTGGATCACCCGCCCGCTCAACCAGCTCCGCACCAGCCTGGCAAACCGTTCTGCTGATAACCTCTCTCCGCTGCCGATGTACTCCGATATGGAAGAGATTGGCGCTGTGACCACCTCGCTTAATCAGCTTCTCGCCCGGCTGGATCAAACCATTCAGCAGGAGCGCTTGTTCACCGCTGATGCCGCACACGAGCTGCGTACCCCACTGGCGGGCATTCGCCTGCATTTGGAGCTGATGGCGCAGTCTGGCTCTCCCCAGGCGACGACACTGGTTGCGCGAATCGACCAGCTGATGCATACCGTGGAGCAGCTCCTGATGCTGGCCCGTGCAGGCCAGGCTCTGGCCAGCGGTCATTACGAGACGGTTAACTGGCGCGAATCCATTTTTGCGCCGCTGGCGCTGGAGAATGAGGCCAAAGATCACACCCTGATCTGGCCGCAGACGGGCTCCCAGAGCGTTCAGGGGGATGCAATTCTGTTACGGCTGATGCTGCGCAATTTGCTGGAGAACGCGGTGCGTTACAGCCCCGCAGGAACCACCATTGAAGTCAGGATGCAGGAAATCGACGAGGGTACGCTGGTAAGCGTCTGCGATCAGGGGCCAGGCATTGATGAGGCCCATCGCCAGTCCATTACCGAGCCGTTTCGCCGTATCGATCAACGCTATGGCGGCAGCGGACTGGGGTTGAGCATCGTACAGCGTATCGTGCAGCTGCACCGCGGCAAACTGACCCTGGAAAACCGTCCCGAAGGCGGGCTGACGGTCGGCTGCTGGCTTCCGGCCAAACTGAACTAAAAAAAAGCCCCCTTAGTAAGGGGGCCATTGACGGTCTTAACGCTTGTAGATGAATTCGACGCCTTCTTCGTCGTCTTCGTCCCAGTCGTCATCCCAGTCTTCGTCGTCTTCTTCTTCCGTCTGCTCTTCAAGCTGCTGACGGTGGTAGTCATCCCACATGAATTCGACTTTTTCAGGCTGTTTCGCTTCTTCTGCCTGCGTAACCGGGTTCTCGATGATGAAGGTCATCACATCCCAACACAGGTCTTTCACGCCCATCTGGCTTGCAGCAGAGATAAGATAGTATTTATCTTCCCAGCCCATCGCTTCAGCAATGGCTTTCGCCTTCGCTTCGGCTTCTGCTTTGTCCATCAGGTCGATCTTGTTGAAGACCAGCCAGCGCGGCTTAGCAGCCAGCTTATCGCTGTATTTTTCCAGCTCGCCAATAATGATGCGGGCGTTTTCCACCGGATCGGAACCGTCGATCGGATCGATATCGATGAGGTGCAGCAGAACGCGGCAACGCTCAAGGTGTTTCAGGAAGCGGATCCCTAAACCAGCCCCTTCCGCGGCGCCTTCGATCAGACCCGGGATATCGGCTACGACGAAGCTCTTCTCGGTGTCCATACGCACCACGCCGAGGCTTGGCACCAGGGTGGTAAACGGATAGTCAGCCACTTTCGGCTTGGCCGCAGAGACCGCGCGGATGAAGGTAGATTTACCGGCATTCGGCATCCCCAGCATCCCGACGTCAGCCAGCAACATCAGTTCGAGCTGCAGATCGCGTTTGTCGCCCGGCGTACCCATCGTTTTTTGACGCGGGGAACGGTTCACGGAGGATTTGAAACGGGTGTTGCCCAGACCGTGCCAGCCGCCTTTGGCCACCATCAGGCGCTGACCGTGTTTGGTCATATCACCCATGGTTTCGCCGGTGCCCTGATCGATAACGCGGGTCCCGACCGGCACTTTTACGCTGACATCTTTACCGCGTTTGCCGGTACAGTCACGGCTCTGGCCGTTCTGGCCACGCTCTGCGCGGAAAGCTTTTTCGAAACGGTAGTCGATCAGGGTGTTAAGGTTCTCGTCGGCTTCAAGCCATACGTCACCGCCGTCACCGCCGTCGCCGCCGTCAGGGCCGCCACGCGGAATGTATTTTTCACGGCGGAAGCTAACGCAACCATTACCGCCATCACCTGCCACGACCAGGATCGTTGCTTCATCAACAAACTTCATTTTACTCTCCGTAAATCATTCGCCTGAGCGGGGGACACTACAACCGCTTCATTTTTGCGCCAACGTCCCCAAAGACGATGACCAATGGCGGAATACATCGCGCCCGCAACCACGACAAACGCGCCGAGATAAGCCAACAGGTTTAACATCGGTTTGACGAAGAAATCGGGCCAGGCCATTGATAATAAATCTGAAAATAACAGCGTAAACAGCGGGGTCAGCGTGATCAGTGCGCTCACCTGTGCTGCCTGCCAGCGCGCCATCGCTTCTGCCAGCGCGCCATAACCGACTAGCGTGTTCAGACCACAAAAGATCAGACACGCCAGCTGCCAGTCGCTTAACTGGGTAATCACTCCCGGCTTCGCCAACGGCAACAGTGCAATAGTACATAAAGTGTACAGCAAAAACAGGATCTGCTGTGACGCCAGACGGCGCAATAACACCTTTTGCGCGACGCCATAACTCACCCACACCGCCGCTGCACTCACGCCGAAAATCACACCCCAGGTGTAATCCGTCAGGCGAGTAAATATCTCAATCAGACTGGTATTGAAAAACAACACCAGACCGCAGAGCAACATCAGTGCCCCGATAATCTGCGTGCCGCGCATCTTCTCTTTGAGGATGAAGACGCTGGCCACCATCATGCCGACCGGTGAGAGCTGGCCAATGACCTGCGAGGCCGTAGGGCTGAGGTATTGCAGGGAAGAACTGAACAGAATGAAGTTACCGAACAGGCCACCTGTCGCAATCGCCAGCATTACCAGCCAGCGCGGTTTACGAAAGATGCGCAGAGGAGGAAGCTTACCTTTTATCGCAAGGATCGTCCCCAACCCTATACCGGCCATCAGAAAGCGGTAGAACACCACCGTCGGCGGCTCCATCACTTCCAGTACCTGCTTCATTGCAATTGGCAGAGCACCCCAGCACATTGCGGTGGTGAGCGCCAAAAGAATACCAATGCCGGCCTGCTGCTTCATGCCCGTTTTCCCTACAGAAAAAATTACCGGGTTTCCAATGTAAAAAGCCCCGCAACACGTTGCGGGGCTTTAATCCGTTACCGGACCGAGAAAACCTTACTCAGCAACAATGCTGATGTATTTACGGTTGTTCGGGCCTTTAACTTCAAATTTCACTTTACCGTCTGCTTTAGCAAACAGAGTGTGGTCACGACCGCAACCTACGTTGTTACCCGCGTGGAACTTAGTGCCACGCTGACGAACGATGATGCTACCCGCCAGAACAGTTTCGCCACCGAAACGCTTAACGCCAAGGCGTTTAGCTTCTGAATCGCGACCGTTACGTGTGGAGCCGCCAGCCTTTTTATGTGCCATTTAAATCTCTCCTCAGGTCTTAGGCGCTGATGCCAGTAATTTTCACATCAGTGAACCACTGACGGTGGCCCTGCTGCTTACGGTAGTGTTTACGACGACGAAACTTAACGATTTTAACTTTCTCGCCACGACCATGAGCAACAACTTCAGCTTTGATAACGCCGCCATCAACGAAAGGAACGCCGATTTTGACTTCTTCACCGTTTGCGATCATCAGAACTTCAGCGAACTCAACAGCTTCGCCAGTTGCGATGTCCAGCTTTTCCAGGCGAACGGTCTGACCTTCGCTTACTCGGTGTTGTTTACCACCACTTTGGAAAACCGCGTACATATAAACTCCGCTTCCGCGCACATCCTCGTGTGATTCAGAGTGCGCTATAAATATTCACAATAGGGCGCGAATATTACGCAAAACACGAGCCTTTGACAAGTGCTACCGTCAATACATGAAGAAAAAAAACACAACACGTACGGTAACGTTTATCTGAGGCGTTTTTTCAGTACAATCAGCGCTACTATTGATAAACCGAACCCTACGTTAGCCCATTCGAAATGTGGAAAACAGGACTACAAGCCCGGCTTTTGCGATGAATTTAGAAAAAATCAATGAGTTAACCGCGCAAGATATGGCGGGTGTAAATGCAGCGATCCTGGAACAGCTCGACTCCGACGTTTCCCTAATCAATCAGTTGGGTTACTACATCGTCAGCGGCGGGGGCAAACGCATCCGTCCGATGATCGCTGTGCTGGCCGCTCGCGCGGTAGGCTATCAGGGGAATGCGCACGTCACTATTGCTGCTCTGATCGAATTTATTCATACCGCCACGCTGCTGCATGATGACGTTGTCGATGAATCCGATATGCGTCGTGGCAAAGCCACCGCCAATGCAGCGTTTGGCAATGCTGCCAGCGTGCTGGTGGGGGATTTTATCTATACCCGTGCCTTCCAGATGATGACCAGCCTTGGGTCGCTGAAGGTGCTGGAGGTGATGTCCAAAGCGGTGAACGTTATCGCGGAAGGCGAAGTTCTGCAGCTTATGAACGTCAACGATCCGGACATCACCGAAGAGAACTACATGCGGGTGATCTACAGCAAAACCGCGCGTCTGTTTGAAGCTGCTGCCCAGTGCTCCGGTATTCTGGCTGGCTGTTCTGAAGAGCAGGAACGTGGCCTGCAGGATTATGGCCGCTACCTTGGCACTGCCTTCCAGCTGATCGACGATCTGCTCGATTACAGCGCCGATGGCGAAACCCTGGGCAAAAACGTTGGTGACGATCTCAACGAGGGTAAACCGACGCTTCCGCTGCTGCACGCCATGCGTAACGGCACGCCTGAGCAGGCAAACCTGATCCGCGAAGCCATTGAACAAGGAAACGGCCGACACCTTCTGGAACCAGTACTGGAAGCAATGGCGACCTGTGGTTCCCTGGAATGGACACGTCAGCGTGCCGAGGAAGAAGCGGATAAAGCCATAGTCGCACTTCAGGTCATCCCTGACAGCCCGTGGCGAGATGCCCTGATCGGTCTCGCGCATATCGCTGTTCAGCGCGATCGATAAGGGAACAGGGAACTCTCTTTTTCATGAAAAGAGAGTTCCAGTAAATTCCAAATATTATCCATAACGTTATTAAAGAATCCGCTTACAGGCCGCATGATTAAAGCCCTGGCAAAATCTGAATGTTGCTTCCAGTAACGCGAACTTTTTAGAACCGCTGTTCGAAGAAGGTATAGTAACCAGGTCATTTAATTGAAATGACGTGAACGTACCAGAACAGAGGGAACGCTGAATGGATAAGAAATTTATCGACTGGCACTCGGCCGATATTATTGCCGCGCTGCGCAAAAAGGGAACATCCCTGGCTGCAGAATCCCGCCGGAATGGCCTCAGTTCATCTACCCTGGCAAACGCGCTGACGCGCCCATGGCCGAAGGGAGAACTGATCATTGCCACTGCGTTAGGTACCGACCCCTGGGTGATTTGGCCATCACGCTACCATGACCCGATAACCCATGAGTTTGTCGACAGAACGCGCATGATGCGCCAGAGAAGACAACAAAAAGAGCGCCAGGAATGACGCTCTGTTAAACGGGACCAGCAACCCCCCGGTCGAGATGGCAGGGGGCTGCCTTAACGATTACTCGCCTTTCACACGCTCAATATTTGCACCCAGTGCACGCAGTTTATCTTCGATGCGTTCATAGCCGCGATCGATATGATAAATACGGTCCACCAGCGTCGTCCCTTCCGCAATACAGCCCGCCAGCACCAGGCTCGCAGATGCACGCAGATCCGTCGCCATCACCTGCGCACCGGACAATTTTTCCACGCCATGACAGATCACAGTGTTGCTTTCGATCTCAGCATGGGCGCCCATACGGATCAGTTCCGGTACGTGCATAAAGCGGTTTTCGAAAATGGTTTCGGTAATGAAGCCCGTTCCTTCTGCCACCAGGTTCAGCAGCGTGAACTGCGCCTGCATGTCGGTCGGGAATGCCGGATGCGGAGCAGTACGCACATTCACGGCCTTAGGACGCTTACCGTGCATGTCCAGGCTGATCCAGTCTTCACCAATTTCGATGTCCGCACCGGCATCACGCAGCTTAGCCAGTACCGCATCCAGGGTATCAGGCTGGGCGTTACGACAGACGATCTTCCCGCCGGAGATGGCCGCCGCGACCAGGAAGGTCCCGGTTTCGATACGGTCAGGCAGGACGCGATACACACCGCCACCCAGACGCTCAACGCCTTCGATGGTGATACGGTCGGTACCCTGGCCGGTGATCTTCGCTCCCAGCGTATTCAGGAAGTTTGCGGTGTCCACAATCTCTGGCTCACGCGCGGCGTTCTCGATGATTGTGGTGCCTTCTGCCAGCGTAGCCGCAGACATGATGGTGACGGTTGCGCCAACGCTCACCTTATCCATCACGATATGCGCGCCCTTCAGGCGACCATTGACGGAGGCTTTGACGTAACCCTCTTCCAGCTTAATTTCAGCGCCCAGCTTCTCAAGGCCGAAAATATGCAGATCGACCGGACGTGCACCAATAGCGCAGCCGCCCGGAAGAGACACCTGACCCTGACCAAAACGGGCCACCAGCGGACCCAGCGCCCAGATGGAGGCGCGCATTGTTTTCACCAGGTCGTACGGCGCGGAGAAGTTGTTAACGTTGCTGGCGTCGATCCACACGGATCCGTTACGCTCAACCTTGGTACCCAGCTGGCCGAGCAGCTTCATGGTGGTATCAATGTCTTTCAGTTTCGGGACGTTCTGGATCTCTACCGGCTCTTCCGCAAGCAGTGCGGCGAAGAGGATCGGCAGCGCGGCGTTTTTGGCGCCGGAAATTGTGACTTCGCCCTGGAGACGCGTAGGTCCCTGAACACGAAATTTGTCCATGATTTACTCTCTGTATGAATTCAACCGTGCTGCGGGCAAATCACCCTCAGCTCAAAAACCGTTTAGTTTGCGATCGCGTGCCCACTCAGTTGGGGTGAACGCCTTGATCGACAGGGCATGAATGCGATTATCCGCGATATATTCCATCAGCGGCGCATAAACAGCCTGCTGTTTTTTCACGCGGCTCATGCCGTCAAAGATCTCTCCCACAGCAATAACCTGAAAGTGGCTGCCGTCGCCGGAGACGTGGGCTTCCTGGAGGGCAAGTGCGTTCATCAGCACGGTCTGGATTTCATGATTTTCCATGGGATCTCTATCATCTGGTGTGAAAACAAGCCCAACATCTTAGAGCAAAGTGGCGCGGTCTTAAACAAGCAAAAAGCCCCGACGATGAAACAGTCGGGGCTTTTGATAGTAACGTACTGAAAAAATTAGCGAGGCAATACGTCTTCCGGCAGATTGTAGAGCTGAGCGAGGGTGATGACGTTGTCGCTGACGCCTGCAAGCGTCACCTGCTTGCCCTGCCCTTTGCCTGCGGCCACCAGATGCACCAGCAGCGCAACGCCCGCCGTATCCACGCGGGAAATGCCGCCGAGGTCGATACAGGCGATCCCCTGCATGGCTTCATGACGCGCATCCCACAGAGGATTCAGATAATCCTGATCCAGCTCGCCAGTGAGTAACAACGTTTCACCCTCACGGGTCCAGCTGAGCTGCGACGTCATTATTTTTTCTCGTCCAGGGTGATTTTCTGACGCGAGATGCTGTTCAGCTGTGCAGTCAGACCATCAATGCCCTTGGTACGCAGCAGATCGCTCCATTCGTTCTGCTTGGTGGTAATCATGCTCACGCCTTCAGCAATCATGTCGTAAGCCTGCCAGTTACCGTTCTGGCTGTTCTTACGCCACTGGAAATCCAGACGCACCGGTGGACGACCGTTCGGATCGACGATGGTAACGCGGATAGGTACGATGGTAGCCGAGCCCAGCGGCTGTTCCGGCGCAATCTGATAGGTCTGGCCGTGGTACATCGCCAGCGCCTGGCCGTAGGCCTGCTTCAGGTATTCACGGAACGCAGCAAAATAGGCATCACGCTGTGCTGGCGTTGCGTCTTTGTAGTAGCGACCCAGCACCAGGGCCCCGGCATATTTCACCTGGACATACGGCAGCAGCTCCTGATCGACCACATCGCGCAAGTAGTCGGGATTGGAACGAATTTTAGGCTGCTCGTTTTTAAGGCGATCGAAGGTTTTTTTAGCCGCCTCATTCATCTGTTGATAAGGATTGCTCTGGTCGGCTGCGTTAGCGGCAGTCAAAGGGGCAATCATCAGCATGGCAACCATTAACAGTCGTTTAATCATGAATTACTTCTCCTGAGATGAATTCGTCGTGCCAACAGGCGGTGTAATGTCACTCTGCGCAGGTGTCTGAGCAGCTTGATTCTCGTCTCCCCCTTTACTGTTGCTGTTGTAAAGGAACTGACCAATCATATCTTCCAGCACCATGGCTGACTTCGTATCCTGAATTACGCCACCGTCCTTAAGGATAGTCGTTCCCAGGTCGGGATCTTCAAAACCGATGTTCAGCGCCAGGTATTGTTCACCTAACAGGCCGGATGTACGGATAGAGAGGGAACTGGTATCCGGGATGTGGTTGTAGCGCTCTTCAATATCCAGCGCGACGCGCGGCAGATAGGTTTTCTCGTCGAGGGTGATATCGGCCACACGCCCTACCACAACCCCGCCAATGCGCACCGGAGAACGGCTTTTCAGGCCACCAATATTATCGAAGGTGGCATAAATACGGTATGTCGGCTCGGTGCGGATCGTCGTAACATCCGCCACTTTAAAGCTTAAAAACAGTGCGGCCAGCAGCGCCAGCAAGACAAATACGCCTACCCAAATTTCTACTTTTTTCGTTTGCATGAACTCATTTCCCAAACATCAGTGCGGTGAGCACAAAATCCAGAGCCAGTATGGCCAGCGACGAATGAACAACAGTGCGGGTGGTTGCCCGGCTGATACCGGCAGACGTCGGGATGGCATCGTAACCATTGAACAGCGCAATCCAGGCGATGGTCACGGCAAAGACCGCGCTTTTAATCAGGCAGTTAACCAGATCCAGACGCCAGTCAACCGCACCTTGCATCGCAGACCAGAAGAAACCGGCATCGATCCCTTTCCACTGCACGCCAACCATCGATCCGCCCCAGATCCCGACCGCAACAAACAGGATAGTCAGTAGCGGCAAGGAGATCATGCCCGCCCAGAAGCGCGGCGCAATCACCCGGCGCAGCGGATCCACGGCCATCATTTCCATGCTGGAGAGCTGCTCGGTGGCGCGCATCAGGCCGATTTCCGCGGTCAGCGCCGAACCGGCACGCCCGGCGAATAACAGCGCAGCGACCACCGGGCCCAGCTCACGTAACAGAGAAAGCGCCACCAGCATCCCGAGGCTGGTTTCCGCACTGTAGGTGGTGAGGACCAGATACCCCTGCAGCCCCAGCACCATCCCGATGAAGACGCCGGAAACGATGATAATGAGCATCGACAGCACGCCGACATTATAGAGCTGGCGAACCAGCAGAGGGGCATGTTTGCGGAATTCCGGTTTCCCGACCAGCGCATTGAATAACATCAACCCGGCACGCCCGAACGTCCTGATGGTTTTTATGCCACGGTGTCCGAGAGCGGCCAACGCATTTAACAGCATGAGTGGCTTAACTCCCTATTCCCAGTAAATCTATATGATAATCGCCCGCCGGATAACGGAACGGCACGGGGCCATCTGCAATACCGTCGAGGAACTGACGGACACGCGCATCGCAGTTACTCTGTAATGCTTGTGCGCTACCGTGCGCCACAATTTTTTTATCCGCCACGATATAGGCGTAGTCGGCAATGCTCAGCACTTCAGGTACGTCGTGGGTGACCACAATACAGGTTACGCCCAGCGCGCTGTTCAGTTCCGAGATTAGTTTGACCAGCACGCCCATGGTGATGGGATCCTGGCCGACGAACGGCTCATCGAACATGATCAGATCGGGTTCCAGCGCGATCGCGCGCGCCAGGGCCGCACGGCGAGCCATGCCGCCGGAAAGTTCGGAAGGCATCAGTTTTGCTGCGCCACGCAGGCCGACGGCCTCGAGCTTCATCATCACGGTGCTTTTCAACAGTTCCGGCGGCAGCTGAGTATGCTCACGCAGCGGATAGGCGACATTATCGAAGACATTCATGTCAGTAAAAAGCGCGCCGGACTGAAAAAGCATGCTCATCCGTTTACGCACGGTGTAGAGGCGCGAGCGGGACATCGCCGGGATATTTTCACCGTCAAAGAGGATCTCGCCCTGGCTCGGGGGGATCTGCCCGCCAATCAGGCGCAGTAACGTTGTTTTACCAATGCCGGAGGGCCCCATAATGGCGGTGATTTTACCGCGAGGCACGGTGAGAGAGATGTTGTCAAAAATGACCCGGCTGCTGCGCGTGAAGCTGACGCCACGGACATCGACTATATTCGCCCCATTCAGGCTCATGTACATTTCCTTTCTATTGCCGGTTCAGGATCAGCTTGATGCCTGATTTCGCCGCAAACCCAACATTTTTACAGAATATTACCTCTGCAGGTAAGCGAAAGCTGGCATTTGTTTTACTTTTACAACGCATAAAGTCAAAATTAGGAATACGTTACGTCTACAGACAGTATGCAGCGGCAGAGATTTTTTCTCGGTGGACCGGCGAGTATACCTGAAGAAAGGACTTTTGATGCTTCTTGCAACGGCACTGTTAATAATTGGTTTACTTTTGGTGGTCTACAGTGCCGACCGTCTGGTGTTCTCCGCATCAATCCTCTGTCGCTTATTCGGTATTCCCCCCTTAATTATTGGGATGACGGTGGTCAGCGTTGGCACCTCCCTGCCGGAGATCATTGTCTCCGTCGCCGCTTCGCTGCACGATCAGGTTGATCTCGCCGTAGGAACGGCCATTGGCTCCAACATCGTCAATATCTTACTCATCCTGGGGCTTGCTGCACTGCTGCATCCATTTCGCGTGCATTCTGATGTTCTGCGGCGTGAATTACCGCTAATGTTAATTGTCAGCCTTTTGGCCGGTTACGTGTTATATGACGGGCAGTTAACCCTCAGCGATGGCATTTTCCTGCTGGCGCTGGCGGTCATCTGGCTGTTTTACATTGTTAAGCTGGCCCGGGCGGCAGAGAAGCAGGGCAATGACACCTTAACCCTCGAGCAGGTTGCCGAACTGCCGCGGGAAGGGAATTTACCCGTCGCGCTGCTCTGGCTGGGCGTGGCGTTAATCATCATGCCGATGGCAACACAGATGATTGTGGATAATGCCACGGTGCTGGCCAATTACTTCGCCATGAGCGAATTAACCATCGGCCTGACGGTGATTGCCATTGGCACCAGCCTGCCAGAGCTGGCCACGGCAATCGCCGGCGCGCGTAAAGGCGAAGATGACATGGCGATTGGCAATATCATCGGTTCCAATATTTTCAATATTGCCATTGTACTGGGCCTGCCAGCCCTGATCGCCCCCGGCGCGTTTAATCCGCTGGCATTCAGCCGGGACTACGGGGTGATGGTATTCGTCAGCGCCATCTTCGCCCTGCTCTGCTGGCGGCGTAAAAGGCAGATTGGTCAGGGGGCTGGCGCCCTGCTGACGGTGGGATTTATCGTATGGATGGCGATGCTGTACTGGCTCTCGCCTCTTCTCTCTGGGTAAACGGAAACGCATTATGTCGCAAATAGAATTGCAGCCGGGTTTTGACTTTCAGAAAGCAGGAATACAAGTTCTGGAGATAGAACGTGAAGGTCTGGCGCAGTTAGATCAATACATTAATCAGGACTTTAGCCTGGCATGTGAGAAGCTTTTCCACTGCACCGGCAAAGTCGTGGTGATGGGAATGGGTAAGTCCGGGCACATTGGTCGTAAAATGGCGGCCACTTTTGCCAGTACCGGTACGACCGCCTTTTTCGTTCACCCCGGTGAAGCGGCGCACGGTGACCTGGGAATGGTCTCGGCTCAGGATATCGTCATTGCGCTATCGAACTCGGGTGAATCCAATGAGATTCTGGCGCTGATCCCGGTGCTGAAGCGACTTCACGTTCCCCTCATCTGTATTACCAGCCGCCCAGAGAGCAGCATGGCGCGCGCCGCAGATATCCATCTGTGCGTTAAAGTGCCGAAAGAGGCTTGCCCCCTGGGGCTGGCACCCACCTCCAGCACCACCGCTGCGCTGGTAATGGGGGATGCGCTGGCCGTCGCCCTGCTCGAAGCCCGCGGCTTTACCGCCGAAGACTTCGCCCTCTCCCATCCGGGCGGCGCGCTGGGACGTAAACTGCTGCTGCGGGTGAATGACATCATGCACACCGGGGATGAAATTCCGCACGTTAGCAAAGACGCCTCTCTGCGCGACGCGCTGCTGGAAATTACCCGTAAAAATCTCGGCATGACCGTTATCTGCAACGACCAGATGATAATCGAAGGGATCTTCACCGACGGCGACCTGCGCCGTGTATTTGATATGGGCGTTGATGTCCGTAAGCTGGGTATCGCTGATGTAATGACGACCGGAGGGATCCGGGTCCGTCCCGGTACGCTGGCGGTCGAGGTGTTAAACCTCATGCAGTCCCGCAATATCACCTCCGTTATGGTTGCTGATGGCGACCAGTTGCTGGGTGTGGTACATATGCATGATCTGCTGCGCGCAGGCGTAGTGTAATGAAGGATAAGACAATGAGTAATGCGGGTGCATCCCTTGCAACCTGTTATGGCCCGGTCAGTGCGCAGATGATGTCGCAGGCCGAAAACATTCGCCTGCTGATCCTTGATGTGGACGGCGTGCTGTCTGACGGCCTGATTTATATGGGCAACAATGGCGAAGAGCTGAAGGCTTTCAACGTGCGTGATGGCTACGGCATTCGCTGTGCGCTGACTTCTGGCATAGAAGTTGCCATCATCACCGGGCGTAAGGCTAAACTGGTAGAAGATCGCTGCGAAACGCTGGGCATAACCCATCTCTATCAGGGGCAATCCGATAAGATGGTCGCTTTCAGGGACTTACTTGGTAAACTTGCCATCGCCCCGGAAAACGTCGCCTATGTCGGAGACGATCTGATTGACTGGCCAGTGATGGCAGAGGTGGGTCTGAGCGTCGCCGTTGCCGATGCGCATCCGCTTTTGATCCCGCGCGCTGACTATGTCACTCGTATCAACGGTGGCCGCGGCGCGGTAAGAGAAGTCTGCGACCTGCTGCTGCTGGCGCAAGGTAAGCTTGATGAGGCCAAAGGGCAATCGATATGAGTAAAACCAGACGTTGGGTTATTATTCTGCTTTCGCTGGTAGCACTGGTACTGATTGGCGTGAATCTCGCTGACCGGGACGACGAAGAAGCGCCGACGGTCAATACTAACGATCCAACATACAAAAGCGATCATAGCGATACCGTGGTCTATAGCCCGGAAGGGGCACTGAATTATCGCCTTATCGCTCAGCATGTTGAGTATTTTTCCGAACAGGGCGTCTCCTGGTTTACCCAACCGGTGATGACCACGTTTGATACCAATAAGATTCCGACATGGTCGATTAAATCAGACCGGGCAAAACTGACGAATGACCGTATGCTTTATCTGTATGGTCATGTTGAGGTGAATGCGCTGACCGCAGACGCACAGCTGCGCAAAATCACAACCGATAACGCACAGATTAACCTTGTGACTCAGGATGTCACGTCGCAGGATCTGGTTACGCTATACGGCACAACATTTAATTCCAGCGGTCTGAGAATGCGCGGGAACTTACGCAGCAAGAACGCAGAGCTGATTGAAAAGGTTAGAACCTCCTATGAAATTCCAAGCAAACAAACTCAGCCTTAAATTTGTTATTGCCAGCGCGATGCTGGCCGTCAGCCTGCCTGCACTTGCTGTGACGGGTGATACCGAGCAGCCAATTCATATCGAATCCGATACGCAATCGCTCGATATGCAGGGCAACGTGGTGACCTTTACCGGCAATGTTGTCGTGACGCAGGGCACCATCAAAATCAACGCCGATAAGGTGGTGGTGACGCGTCCTGGCGGGGAAGACGGTAAAGAGATTATCGATGGCTACGGCAATCCGGCCACTTTCTACCAGATGCAGGACAACGGTAAGCCGGTGAAAGGCCACGCCTCCCAGATGCACTACGAGCTGGCGAAAGACTTCGTGGTGCTGACCGGCAATGCGTTCCTCGAGCAGCTCGACAGCAACATCAAGGGCGACAAGATCACCTATCTGGTGAAAGAGCAAAAAATGCAGGCCTTCAGTGAGAAAGGCAAACGCGTAACGACCGTCCTGGTCCCATCGCAGCTGCAGGACAAAAATAACACTCAGGCCCCGGCACAGAAAAAGAGTAACTAATTCGTTATGGCAACATTAACTGCAAAGAATCTCGCCAAAGCCTACAAGGGCCGTCGCGTAGTGGAAGATGTCAGTTTGACCGTCAACTCCGGCGAAATTGTCGGCCTGTTAGGTCCTAACGGTGCGGGTAAAACCACCACCTTTTATATGGTGGTCGGCATTGTTCCGCGCGATGCGGGTAACATCATCATTGATGACGAAGACATCAGCCTGCTGCCTCTCCACGCGCGTGCCCGTCGCGGCATCGGTTACCTGCCGCAGGAAGCCTCCATTTTTCGCCGTCTGAGCGTCTTCGACAACCTGATGGCGGTGCTGCAGATCCGTGACGACTTGACCGCCGAACAGCGTCAGGATCGCGCCAACGAGCTGATGGAAGAGTTTCATATCGAACATCTGCGCGACAGCCTGGGTCAGGCCCTCTCCGGCGGTGAACGCCGCCGCGTGGAAATTGCCCGTGCGCTGGCCGCCAACCCGAAATTCATTCTCCTCGATGAACCTTTCGCGGGCGTTGACCCGATTTCGGTTATCGACATCAAACGGATTATCGAGCATCTGCGCGACAGCGGCCTGGGGGTTCTGATTACCGACCACAACGTGCGTGAGACGCTGGCGGTCTGTGAGCGTGCCTACATCGTCAGCCAGGGCCATCTTATTGCTCACGGTACCCCGCAGCAGATCCTCGAAGACGATCATGTTAAGCGCGTGTATCTTGGGGAAGACTTCAGACTCTGATAGGGTAGAAGTTCAGTCTCGCGTAAACGGAGAAAAATGCTCTGAACATGAAGCAAGGTTTGCAATTAAGGCTCAGCCAACAGCTGGCAATGACGCCGCAGTTACAACAGGCTATCCGTCTGTTGCAGCTGTCGACGCTGGAACTTCAGCAGGAGCTGCAGCAAGCGCTGGACAGTAATCCCCTGCTTGAGCAAACCGATCTTCACGACGAGGTAGAAACTCAGCAAACCCAGGACAACGAAACGCTCGACAGCGTGGACGCGCTGGAGCAAAAAGAGATGCCAGACGAGCTCCCTCTCGATGCCAGCTGGGATGAGATCTACACCGCCGGTACGCCATCCGGCACGCGCGCAGACTACCAGGACGATGAATTACCGGTTTATCAGGGCGAGACTACCCAGTCGCTACAGGATTACCTGATGTGGCAGGTGGAGCTGACGCCATTCTCTGATACCGATCGCGCCATCGCCACCTCCATTGTCGATGCCGTCGATGAGACCGGCTATTTGACCGTGTCGCTGGACGACATTCTGGAAAGCATCGGCGACGACGAGATCGAGCCTGAAGAGGTCGAAGCGGTTCTCAAGCGCGTGCAGCGTTTTGATCCGATCGGCGTCGCGGCACGCGACTTACGCGACTGCCTGCTGATCCAGCTTTCGCAGTTCGTCAAAGAGACGCCGTGGCTGGAAGAGGCGCGCCTGATCGTCAGCGAACATCTGGATCTGCTGGCTAACCATGACTTCCGCTCCCTGATGCGCGTCACGCGGCTGAAAGAAGAGATCCTGAAAGAAGCGGTCAATCTGATTCAGTCGCTGGATCCGCGTCCGGGTCAGTCCATCCAGACCAGCGAACCCGAGTACGTCATCCCCGACGTGCTGGTGCGCAAGCATAACGGCCTGTGGACCGTGGAACTCAATTCCGACAGCATCCCGCGTCTGCAAATCAATCAGCAGTACGCCTCGATGTGTACCAGCTCGCGCAACGACTCGGATAACCAGTTTATCCGCAGCAATCTTCAGGAGGCGCGTTGGCTGATTAAAAGCCTCGAGAGCCGCAATGATACCCTGCTGCGCGTCAGCCGCTGCATCGTTGAGCAGCAGCAGGCCTTTTTCGAACAGGGTGAAGAGTTTATGAAGCCGATGGTGCTGGCCGATATCGCCCAGGCCGTCGAGATGCATGAATCGACGATTTCCCGCGTGACGACGCAGAAGTATCTCCACAGTCCGCGCGGTATTTTTGAGCTTAAGTATTTTTTCTCCAGCCATGTCAACACCGAAGGCGGCGGCGAAGCCTCGTCGACGGCCATCCGGGCGCTGGTGAAAAAATTGATCGCCGCGGAAAACCCCGCGAAACCACTGAGCGACAGTAAGTTAACCACCATGCTGTCCGATCAAGGTATCATGGTGGCACGCCGTACTGTTGCGAAGTATCGAGAGTCTTTATCCATTCCGCCGTCAAACCAGCGTAAACAACTGGTCTGACACAACCGATAAGGAAGACACTATGCAGCTCAACATCACTGGACACAACGTCGAGATCACTGAAGCTCTGCGCGAGTTTGTGAATACAAAATTCGCCAAGCTTGAGCAGTATTTCGAAAGGATCAATCAGGTCTACATTGTGTTAAAAGTGGAAAAAGTGACTCATATCTCGGATGCGACCCTGCATGTCAACGGAGGCGAGATCCATGCCAGTGCGGAAGGACAAGACATGTACGCGGCTATCGACGGCTTGATTGACAAGCTGGCACGACAGCTAAACAAACATAAAGATAAACTGAAACAACACTAATTGTCCGGGCAGTTAACGGGTGCAGGTTGGCCTGTTGTGAAACACAACGGGCCCTTTGTACAGTTAGCGCTTAGGTGAAATTATGATGAATAACGATTCAACTCTACAACTGAGCAGTGTCCTTAATCAGGAATGTACCCGCAGTGCCGTCCACTGCCAGAGCAAAAAACGTGCGCTGGAGATCATCAGTGAACTGGCCGCAAAACAGCTGAGCCTGCCGCCGCAAGTAGTCTTTGAAGCGATCCTGACCCGCGAAAAAATGGGCAGTACCGGCATCGGCAACGGCATCGCCATTCCCCATGGCAAACTTGAAGAGGATACGCTGCGCGCTGTAGGCGTGTTTGTTCAGCTGGAAACACCTATCGCTTTTGATGCCATTGATAACCAGCCTGTCGATTTGCTGTTTGCCCTGCTGGTGCCAGCCGATCAGACCAAAACACATTTGCACACCCTCTCGCTGGTGGCGAAACGTCTGGCGGATAAAACCATCTGTCGCCGTTTGCGCGCGGCACAGAGCGATGAGGAGCTTTATCAAATCATTACGGAAACGGAAGGCAATCAGGATGATGCGTAATCGGGTGATGGCTTTGACATCTGTAGTCCTGAGGAGAAACGGTACATGGTGCTGATGATCGTCAGCGGTCGTTCGGGATCCGGGAAATCGGTCGCCCTGCGAGCGCTGGAAGATATGGGCTTTTACTGCGTGGATAACCTGCCGGTAGTGCTGCTGCCCGAGCTGGCAAAATCCCTTGCCGATCGGCAGATTTCCGCCGCAGTCAGCATCGACGTGCGTAACATGCCGGAATCGCCGGAGATCTTTGAGCAGGCGATGAGCAGTTTGCCGGAGGCGTTTTCACCTCAGCTGCTGTTCCTTGATGCCGATCGCAATACGCTGATCCGTCGCTACAGCGATACCCGCCGCCTGCATCCGCTCTCCAGCAAAAACCTGTCGCTGGAAAGCGCCATCGATCAGGAGAGCGATCTGCTGGAGCCGTTGCGCTCACGCGCCGACTTGATCGTTGATACCTCCGAAATGTCCGTCCATGAACTGGCGGAGATGCTGCGTACCCGTCTGCTGGGCAAACGCGAGCGCGAGCTGACGATGGTGTTTGAATCCTTCGGCTTTAAGCACGGTATCCCTATCGATGCAGACTATGTGTTTGACGTGCGCTTCCTGCCGAACCCGCACTGGGATCCGAAGCTGCGTCCGATGACCGGCCTGGATAAGCCCGTCGCCGCGTTCCTTGACAGGCATACGGAAGTGCATAACTTTATCTATCAGACGCGCAGCTACCTTGAACTCTGGTTGCCGATGCTGGAGACAAACAATCGCAGCTACCTGACGGTGGCGATTGGCTGTACCGGGGGCAAACACCGTTCGGTCTATATTGCTGAGCAACTGGCTGACTATTTCCGCTCACGCGGCAAAAACGTGCAGTCCCGTCATCGTACGCTGGAAAAACGCAAAACATGACCGTAAAGCAGACCGTTGAGATCACCAATAAGCTGGGCATGCACGCACGCCCGGCAATGAAGTTATTTGAACTGATGCAGGGGTTTGACGCGGAAGTTCTGCTGCGTAATGACGAAGGCACTGAAGCCGAAGCCAACAGCGTAATTGCCCTGCTGATGCTGGACTCCGCCAAGGGCCGACAGATCGAAATCGAAGCCACCGGCCCGCAGGAAGTCGAGGCGCTGGCGGCAGTGATTGCCCTGTTCAACGCCGGGTTTGATGAGGATTAATGCAGCTTATTGGCCTGCATAAAGCCTTCCCCACCCAGTTGACGCATCTGGCGCAGGATCCACGCCTGACGGCTGCGTACATAGCCTGAAGGCGCGCTGGCCTTAAAGCGAATTGGGTTGGGTAACACGGCGGCCAGCAGCGCGGCCTCGGATGCCGACAGGCGACTGGCAGGTTTGTGGAAATAGCGCTGGGCAGCGGCTTCGACGCCAAAGACACCCTCGCCAAACTCCGCGATATTCAGGTACACCGTCAGGATGCGTTTTTTACTCCACACCGTTTCGATTCCCAGCGTCAGCCCGGCTTCTAATCCCTTTCTCATCCAGCTACGCCCGTCCCACAGAAACAGATTCTTCGCCGTTTGCTGAGACAGCGTCGATGCGCCGCGAATCCGGCTCTCATTACGCTCGTTATGCGCTAACGCCTTCTCTATCGCCCCAACGTCAAACCCCCAGTGCTCCGGGAACTTCTGATCTTCAGCGGCAATCACGGCCAGCCCCATCCACGGCGAGATCTCATCCATACTCACCCAGTCAGAGTGGGCAATATAGCTGAAATCGCCTCGCAGCCAGCTCCCCAGCTGACGTTCAATCATCACCGCGGAAAACGGCACCGGCAGGAAGCTAAACAGGGCAATGCCGCCGCCCCAGAAGACCGCCAGCACCAGCAGAACGCGAATAACGATCCGTCTTACCCAGCCAGATCGGGGACGCTTCAACTTCATGCTGCCAGCACCAGCACCCGGGCGACCAGTTTCTCAATGCCTGCCGCGACCTCGGCAATGTTCTGCGCCAGCATGTAAGCAGGGGTGGTCACGATCCGGTTCTCTTCGTCGACCACGATATCGTCCACCGGACAGGGGATATGCTCCCCGCCCATCTCCTCGATGACCTCAGCAGTATCAATGTCAGTACCGATGGTCAGACGCAGCGGAATATCAAAGATGGCCGGCAGCATCGCCGGGGCAATGCAGATAAAGCCCAGCGGTTTTCCGGCCTCATGCATCTGTAGCGCCAGGGTTTTTAAATCGCTCTCCACCCGGCAGGCGCTGCCCTGAAGAGCAAAATCGCTGAGGTTCTTTGCGGCACCAAAACCGCCCGGCACAATCAGCGCATCCAGTTCTGCGGCACGCGCCTCACTGAGCGGGCGGATCTGCCCGCGAGCGATCCGCGCCGCTTCAGTCAGGACATTTCGGCTTTCCGCCAGCGGTTCGCCGGTGAGGTGGTTGATGACATCAGTCTGGGCTTTATCCGGTGCGAAACAGACCGCTTCTGCGCCATTGCGCGCCAGCGCCAGCAGCGTCAGAACCGCTTCATGAATTTCAGAACCATCGTAAACACCGCAACCACTCAGTACTACTCCGACCTTTTTCATCCTGCGATCCCTTTCGAAAATGTTAAATGCACATTAAAAATTCTGATTAAAATGGTGTGCTTCACACATTTAACTGATTCATGTAACTAATTATTTAAGATTTGCTATCTTAACTGCGTGCGGCCTGAATTTTCCGGCTACGCCATTATCCTAACAATAACGACTGAAGGCGCAGCCAAGATTTCCCTGGTGTTGGCGCAGTATTCGCGCACCCCGGTTTAGCCGGGGTCATTTTTTTCTGTTCTCCACCCAGGCTTTCAGGACGGCCACATCGTTTTGCCACTCCTGCTTCATCTCTTCAACCCATTCACCCACGTTATCTTCCCACGCCGGTAATTCCGGAGACTGGATCTGCTTGCCCAACTGCTGCAGATGGCGCAAACCAATAGATCCAGCGGCACCTTTGATCTTGTGGCCCTCTTCAACCACGCCTTTCTGATCCCGCGCCGTCAGGTTGGACTCCAGCACGTTCAGATAGCCCGGCATCATCTTTTCAAATATGGCGATACCGTCGGTAATCAACTTCGGGCCCACCAGATCGATGTACTGCTCCAGCATCTCGATATCCAGCAATGACTGCGCTTTTTCCGTATCTACCGTCGTCATGGTGCTCTCCTCTTCGTCACAGGTGTCCCAGTACTTCTTGATCATGGCGGTTAAGGCAGGTACCGCCAGCGGTTTGCTCAGTACGTCGTCCATACCGGCATCGAGGTACTCTTTTTTGTCTTTCAGCACGTTGGCGGTCAGTGCCACCAGCGGCGGTAGTTCATCGCTGGCGTAGCGGCTGGTCAGCTCCCGGGAGATATCGAGCCCGGTCATGTCCGGAAGCTGAATGTCCAGCAGCACCAGGTCGTATTCTCCTGGGGTGAACATCTCCAGCGCGGCCTTACCGGTCATGGCGACATCCACGCTGCTGCCGAGTTTCTCCAGCACCGAGCGCGCCACTATCACGTTCAGCTCAATGTCTTCCACCAGCAGCACGTGCAGGGCTGGCAGCGGCATATCGTCGTGGGCGAAGGTATCCTCGACCTCCTCCGCCACCGCCGGGGCACGGACGCTCAGTTTAAATACCGAGCCGTGTCCAGGGTTGCTGGTCACCGTAATGTCGCCCCCCATGCTCTTCGCCAGGCGGCGCGATACGGCCAGGCCAATGCCGGTACCGGTGGCAGGTTTGCCCCCCTGGCTGTCTTTAACCTGATAATACATGGCGAAAATCTTGTCCTGCTCCTCCTGCGGAATACCGATCCCGGAATCTTCCACCTCGAAGTGCAGCATCTCGCCCTCACCGTAACGCACGCGAACCGCCACCTGGCCCTTCTGGGTAAACTTGACCGCGTTGCTGATCAAGTTCCACAGGATCTGGCGCAGACGCGTACCGTCAGTCACCACCTTGTGCGGCAGCGGCAGGGTTGGCTCCATCACAAAGCGTAGCCCTTTCTGCTGCGCCTGCAGGCCGGAGAGGTTCTCCAGATCGGCCAGGAAGCCGGTAAAGTCCACCGGCTGGTTATCCAGCTGGACTTTGCGCCGCTCCATCTTATCCATATCAATGATATCGTTGAAGATATTGCCGAGCGTAACCGCTGAAACGTGGATCGTTTTCAGATATTTCTCCTGCTCGGTCGTCAGTTCGGTATCGAGCAGAATGCGGCTTAACCCCACGATACCGTTGAGCGGGGTACGCAGCTCATGGCTGATGGTAGAGATAAAGGTGGTTTTATCCCGGCTGGCGCGCTCAAGGGCATCCTGATAGCGCTTACGCTCGGTAATGTCACGCCCGAAACCCATCAGCCCGTGGCGTTTCCCGACGCGGTCGTAATAAGGCACTTTGCGGATTTCAAAGCAGGCTTTGCGCCCGTCCGGGTAGTCGAGCCACTGTTCGTAGGTCAAAGAGACGTTGTGACGAAACACCTTCTCGTCAGTTTCGATAACTTTGGCCGCCGCTTCAGGTGAGTAGACGTCCTGCGGACGCAGGCTGACGAGTTGTTTTTCACTTTTGCCGGTCAGGAGCTCCATCGCCCGGTTACAGCCGGAGAACTCTTTGTCTTCGTTGCGGTAGAAGACCAGATCCGGGGAGGCATCAAGGAAAGAGCGCAGGAAGGAGGATTGCTGCTCAAGCTGGATTTGGGTCTGCTCGCGCTCCTTCATTTCGATTTTCAGCTGTTCCAGGGTGGTCTGGCGCTCGGCCTCCGCTTTTACGCGGTCTGAGATCTCCTGGTTCAGCTGGGCAATGTTATCTTTCAATTGCACGTTGAGCTTCAGATCGCGCTCGCGCATCTCCTCCAGCTTTTCCACCACCCGGGTCAGCCGCTGGCGGGACTCTTCCAGCTGTTCAACCACCACCGAGAGGAAATAGACCGCCCAGGGGGTGATCAGCAGGCCGAAGAAAATAGACCGGATAAGGTCAATGCTCTCAACCTGGCCGTGCAGCACCATGGTAATGGCCATCTGCACCACAATGGCCAGCACCACCAGCGCCAGCGCCAGCAGAAGGGAGAAGCGGACCAGGCCGAGCTTCATCATCAGATCGACATAGTATTGCGCCAGTAACCGAATTTGCTTCATAGGGGATCTCTTCACGACGTCATCGCACAATAATACTCAAATTCCAGGCAAGACGTTGAAGGTTGTGCAAAAAAGTGAGGGGTAGAACAGAGGAGGCACCTCATCTCCCAAAGCGGGAGATGAGGTGTGAGGCATCAGGAGCGCTTCAGCAGTAGCCAGAGGCTGATCAGGAAGAAAGAGGCGCTCGGCAGCAGCGCGCCAATGAATGGCGGGATACCGTAAACCAGGGTCAGCGGACCAAAGATCTGATCGAGAACGTAGAAGACAAAGCCGAAGCTGATACCGGTGACAACGCGCACTCCCATAGGAACGCTACGCAGCGGACCAAAGATAAACGACAGCGCCATCAGCATCATCACCGCCACGGAGAGCGGCTGGAAGATCTTGCTCCACATGTTGAGTTGATAACGCCCGGCATCCTGGCCGCTCGACTTCAGGTATTTCACGTAGTTGCGCAGGCCGCTGATGGACAGCGCATCCGGATCCAGAGCCACCACGCCGAGCTTGTCGGGAGTCAGGTTGGTCTTCCAGGTGCCCGTAACCGTCTGCGAACCGGTGATCTGCTTCGGATCCTGCAGGTTCGACTCGTCCACCTGGGACAGACGCCAGACCTTTTTATCGGCATCGAAGGTGGCCGAGGTAGCATAACGAACCGCCTGCAGACGACGCTGATCGTTAAAGTTATAGATGCTCACGCCGCCGAGGGTATTGTCGCCGGTAACTCGTTCGATATAGACAAAGTTATTCCCGTCTTTCGCCCACAGCCCTTGCTGAGTGGAGAGCAGCGAGCCGCCATACATCATCTGCGCGCGATAGTTACGCGCCATCTGCTCGCCCTGCGGAGCAACCCACTCGCCCATCGCCATGGTCAGCAACACCAGCGGGATCGCGGTTTTCATCACCGACAGCGCAACCTGCATGCGGGTAAAGCCCGAGGCCTGCATGACCACCAGCTCACTGCGCTGCGCCAGCATCCCCAGCCCCAGCAGAGCGCCTAACAGCGCCGCCATCGGGAAGAAGATTTGCACATCTTTCGGAATACTGAGCAGGGTGTACATCCCCGCGGCCATCGCATCGTAGCTCCCCTGCCCGGCCTTTTTCAGCTGGTCAACAAACTTGATGATGCCGGAGAGCGACACCAGCATGAATAAGGTCATCATGATGGTGGTAAAAATGGTTTTACCGATATAGCGATCAAGAACGCCAAACGCCTGCATTACACCGCTCCTTTACGCGTAAACCGGGCTCGTACACGGCGCATCGGCACGGTATCCCACAGGTTGAGGATGACGGCCAGCAGCAGATAGAGTCCGTTAATCACCCAGGTCCAGATAACCGGGTCGATTTTTCCTTTACCGCCATTCGATTTGATCGAGGTTTGCAGCAGGAAGAACACCAGATAAAGCAGCATCGCGGGCAGCATGGAGAGCACGCGGCCCTGACGTGGGTTAACCACGCTGAGCGGCACGACCATCAACGCCATCATAAATACGGTGAATACCAGCGTGATTCGCCAGTGCAGCTCCGCACGGGCGCGATTGGTATCGGTATTGATCAGCGTGCGCATGTTCATTTGCTCAGTATCGGTAGGATCCAGCGCCACCGTCTGATGACCAATAATTGCCTGATAGTTCTGGAAGTCGGTAATGCGGAAATCACGCAGCATCGCCGTGCCTTCAAAGCGGGTGCCTTTATTCAGGGTCACGATCTGCGACCCGTCTTTACCCTGTGCGAGCTGACCGGAGTCGGCCACCACCACGGAGGGACGGGCATTACCTTTAGGGCGGAGTTGCGCGAGGAAGACTTCGTTAAAGCGGCTGCCGTCCACGCTTTCTATAAACAGCACGGAGTTACCGTCGGTTGCCTGCTGGAACTGCCCCTGTGCCAGGGCGGCCATGCCGGGGTTCGCTTTAGCTTCAGCCAGCACTTCATCCTGATGACGCGAGGAGACAGGGCCGGCCCACATCACGTTCACCGCAGCTACAATGCCGGTAAACAGCGCCAGGACCATGGCGGCTTTGATCAGGACCGCTTTGCTCAGACCACATGCGTGCATGACGGTGATTTCACTTTCGGTATAGAGTTTACCGAGCGTCATCAGCAGTCCGAGGAAAAGGCTTAATGGCAGGATAAGCTGCGCCATTTCAGGCACGCCTAACCCGAGCAGGGAAAGCACCAGATTTGTGGGAATTTCGCCGTCGACAGCCGCGCCGAGGATCCTCACCAGTTTCTGACAGAAAAAGATCAGAAGCAGGATGAAGAGTATCGCCAGCTGGCTTTTTAGCGTCTCCCGCACCAGATATCTTATGATTATCACATTAAATACGCCCGTAAAAACCCGTCTCTTTGCAGGAAAATCGCTTGTTTCATGGCTTAAACGTCATTTATTCTCTTGAGTCGTCGAAATCATCGCTAAGATTAGAACACCCGGCGGATTCGCGCTTCAGCAGTAGCTATGACGTGTCGAAACCGTAATAACGTAAGATTAACACGAAGTCACCGCAACAGCGGGCATGAGTTACGAAAGGTTTCAATTCTATCCGTAGCTGCTGCTGTTGTCTTTAAGATTCAGGAGCGTAGTTCATGGAGTTCAGTGTAAAAAGCGGTAGCCCGGAGAAACAGCGGAGTGCCTGCATCGTCGTCGGCGTGTTTGAACCCCGCAGACTCTCTCCAATCGCAGAACAACTCGATAAAATCAGTGACGGCTACATCAGCGCCCTGCTGCGCCGTGGCGAGCTGGAAGGCAAACCGGGACAGACGCTGCTGCTGCATCATGTGCCGAACGTGCTGTCCGAGCGCATCCTGCTGATTGGCTGTGGCAAGGAGCGCGAGCTGGATGAGCGCCAGTACAAACAGGTAATTCAGAAAACGATTAATACGCTGAATGATACTGGCTCGATGGAGGCCGTGTGCTTCCTGACCGAACTGCATGTCAAAGGCCGCAACACCTACTGGAAAGTGCGCCAGGCCGTTGAGACCGCAAAAGAGACGCTGTACAGCTTCGATCAGCTGAAAACCACCAAAAGCGAACCTCGTCGCCCGCTGCGTAAAATGGTCTTTAACGTCCCGACCCGTCGCGAGCTGACCAGCGGCGAGCGCGCCATTCAGCATGGCCTGGCGATTGCCGCCGGGATCAAGGCTGCAAAAGACCTCGGCAACATGCCGCCAAACATCTGTAATGCCGGTTACCTCGCCTCCCAGGCGCGCCAGCTGGCTGATTCCTACAGCAAAAACGTCGTTACCCGCGTGATTGGCGAGCAGCAGATGAAAGAGCTGGGGATGCACTCCTACCTGGCCGTTGGCAACGGTTCACAAAATGAATCCCTGATGTCGGTCATTGAGTACAAGGGCAACCCGTCTGAAGACGTGCGTCCGATTGTGCTGGTCGGCAAAGGCCTGACCTTCGACTCCGGCGGTATCTCCATCAAGCCGGCCGAAGGCATGGATGAGATGAAGTACGACATGTGCGGTGCCGCGGCGGTCTACGGCGTGATGCGCATGGTCGCGGAACTCCAGTTGCCCATCAACGTGATTGGCGTGCTGGCCGGCTGTGAAAACATGCCGGGCGGTCGCGCCTATCGTCCTGGCGACGTCCTTACCACCATGTCCGGGCAGACCGTTGAAGTGCTGAACACCGATGCCGAAGGCCGTCTGGTGCTGTGCGACGTGCTGACCTACGTTGAACGCTTCGAGCCAGAAGCGGTAATCGACGTGGCAACGCTGACCGGTGCCTGCGTGATTGCGCTGGGTCATCACATCACCGGCCTGATGTCGAACCACAATCCGCTGGCCCATGAGCTGATCGGTGCCTCTGAGCAGGCGGGCGATCGTGCATGGCGTCTGCCAATGGCCGATGAGTATCAGGAGCAGCTGGAGTCTAACTTTGCGGATATGGCCAACATCGGTGGCCGTCCTGGCGGTGCCATTACCGCAGCCTGCTTCCTGGCGCGCTTTACCCGCAAATACAACTGGGCCCACCTGGACATCGCCGGTACCGCATGGCGTTCCGGTAAAGCCAAAGGCGCAACCGGCCGCCCGGTTGCCCTCCTGTCGCAGTTCCTGCTCAATCGTGCGGGTTTTAACGGCGACGAGTGATGTAAAACGCCGGGTGGCGGCTTCGCCCTACCCGGCCTGCAACGGCAACAAACCGTAGGCCCGGTAAGCGCAGCGCCACCGGGCAATACGTTTAAACTCACCACAAGAAGCCCCATATATGAAGAATGCAACGTTCTATCTTCTGGACAACGACACGCAACAGGATGGCTTAAGCGCCGTCGAACAGCTGGTGTGTGAGATTGCCGCAGAACGTTGGCGCGGTGGAAAACGCGTGCTGATTGCCTGCGAAGATGAGCAGCAGGCCATCCGTCTGGATGAAGCCCTGTGGGCACGCCCGCCGGAGAGCTTTGTTCCGCACAATCTCGCGGGGGAAGGACCGCGCGGAGGCGCGCCGGTGGAGATCGCCTGGCCGCAAAAACGCAACAGCAGCCCGCGGGATATATTAATCAGCCTGCGTACCGGCTTTGCAGATTTTGCCACCGCTTTCACAGAAGTGGTAGACTTTGTCCCTCACGAAGACTCTTTGAAACAACTGGCGCGCGAACGCTATAAAGCGTACCGCCTGGCTGGTTTTAACCTGAATACGGCAACCTGGACATAATGGAAAAAACATACAACCCACGCGATATCGAACAGCCGCTTTACGAGCACTGGGAACAGCAGGGCTATTTCAAGCCTAACGGCGATGAAAGCAAAGAGTCCTTCTGCATCATGATCCCGCCGCCGAACGTTACCGGCAGTTTGCATATGGGTCATGCTTTCCAGCAGACCATCATGGACACCATGATCCGCTACCAGCGCATGCAGGGCAAAAACACCCTGTGGCAGGCGGGGACTGACCACGCGGGTATCGCGACCCAGATGGTGGTTGAGCGTAAAATTGCCGCTGAAGAAGGGAAAACCCGCCACGACTACGGTCGCGACGCCTTCATCGACAAAATCTGGCAGTGGAAAGCGGAGTCTGGCGGCACCATTACCCGTCAGATGCGCCGTCTCGGCAACTCCGTGGACTGGGAGCGCGAGCGCTTCACCATGGATGAAGGCCTGTCCAACGCCGTGAAAGAAGTCTTCGTACGTCTGTATAAAGAAGATCTGATTTACCGTGGCAAGCGCCTGGTAAACTGGGATCCGAAACTGCGCACTGCGATCTCCGATCTGGAAGTGGAAAACCGCGAGTCGAAAGGCTCCATGTGGCATATCCGCTATCCACTGGCTGACGGCGCAAAAACCGCCGACGGTAAAGATTATCTGGTGGTCGCGACCACCCGTCCGGAAACCCTGCTGGGCGATACCGGCGTGGCCGTTAACCCGGAAGATCCGCGTTATAAAGATCTGATCGGTAAATTCGTGGTGCTGCCGCTGGTGAACCGCCGTATTCCGATTGTGGGCGATGAACACGCCGACATGGAAAAAGGCACCGGCTGCGTGAAGATCACCCCGGCACACGACTTTAACGACTATGAAGTTGGCCGTCGTCACGCCCTGCCGATGATCAACATCCTGACCTTTGATGGCGACATCCGCGAAAGCGCAGAAGTGTATGACACCAAAGGCGAAGAATCTGACGTCTATTCCAGCGACATCCCGGCTGAGTTCCAGAAGCTGGAGCGCTTTGCCGCCCGTAAAGCAGTGGTTGCCGCTGTTGACGCGCTTGGCCTGCTGGAAGAGATCAAACCGCACGACCTGACCGTCCCTTACGGCGACCGTGGCGGCGTGGTGATCGAGCCAATGCTGACCGACCAGTGGTACGTGCGTGCCGACGTGCTGGCGAAACCGGCTGTTGAAGCGGTTGAGAACGGCAGCATCCAGTTCGTGCCGAAGCAGTACGAAAACATGTACTTCTCCTGGATGCGTGACATTCAGGACTGGTGTATCTCCCGTCAGCTGTGGTGGGGTCACCGCATCCCGGCGTGGTACGACAACGACGGCAATGTCTACGTGGGCCGCACCGAAGACGAAGTCCGTCAGGAAAACAACCTGAGTGCGGACGTGGCGCTGCGTCAGGACGAAGACGTGCTGGATACCTGGTTCTCCTCCGCGCTCTGGACCTTCTCCACCCTCGGCTGGCCTGAGAACACCGACGCGCTGCGTCAGTTCCACCCAACCAGCGTGATGGTCTCCGGCTTCGACATCATCTTCTTCTGGATCGCCCGCATGATCATGATGACCATGCACTTCATCAAAGACGAAGACGGCAAGCCGCAGGTTCCGTTCCATACCGTCTATATGACCGGTCTGATCCGTGACGATGAAGGCCAGAAGATGTCCAAGTCCAAGGGCAACGTGATTGACCCGCTGGACATGGTTGACGGTATCTCTCTGGCAGATCTGCTGGAGAAACGTACCGGTAACATGATGCAGCCGCAGCTGGCTGAGAAGATCCGCAAGCGCACCGAGAAGCAGTTCCCGGACGGCATCGAGCCACACGGCACCGACGCCCTGCGTTTCACCCTGGCGGCGCTGGCCTCTACCGGCCGCGACATCAACTGGGACATGAAACGTCTGGAAGGTTACCGCAACTTCTGTAACAAGCTGTGGAACGCCAGCCGCTTTGTGCTGATGAACACCGAAGATCAGGATTGCGGCTTCAACGGCGGTGAAATGACCCTGTCGCTGGCGGACCGCTGGATCCTGGCGGAATTTAACCAGACCACCAAAGCGTTCCGTGAGGCGCTGGATAGCTATCGCTTCGATATCGCGGCAGGCATCCTGTACGAATTCACCTGGAACCAGTTCTGTGACTGGTACCTAGAGCTGACCAAACCGGTTATGAACGGTGGTTCTGAAGCGGAACTGCGCGGCACGCGCAACACCCTGATCACCGTTCTGGAAGGTCTGCTGCGCCTGGCGCACCCGATCATCCCGTTCATCACCGAAACCATCTGGCAGCGCGTGAAGGTGATTGCCGGTATCAGTGCCGATACCATCATGCTGCAGCCGTTCCCGGCCTTCGATGCTGCGCAGGTTGATGAAGCCGCGGCGGCCGATACCGAGTGGCTGAAGCAGGCGATCGTTGCCGTGCGTAACATCCGTGCAGAGATGAACATCTCCCCGGGTAAACCGCTGGCGCTGCTGCTGCGCGGTTGCAGCGAGGCTGCGGTTCGTCGCGTCACCGAGAACAACACCTTCCTGCAGACCATGGCGCGTCTGGAGAGCATCACCGTGCTGCCTGCGGATGATAAAGGTCCGGTTTCCGTGACCAAAATCATCGATGGCGCCGAGCTGCTGATCCCAATGGCTGGCCTGGTTGACAAAGATGCTGAGCTGGCGCGTCTGGCGAAAGAAGTGGCTAAAGTCGAAATCGAAATCGGTAAGATTGAAAGCAAACTGTCTAACGAAGGCTTTGTCGCCCGCGCACCGGAAGCGGTTATCGCTAAAGAGCGTGAGCGTCTGGTTGGTTTCGCCGATGCTAAAGCGAAACTGATTGAGCAACAGGCTGTCATTAGCGCGCTGTGATGAGTGAAGCTATGCATGTAAATGCCTCTGTAACGGCGCATCTGCGCCGTATCACCGCCACGGATAACCCGGCAATTGCCGGCGTTATCCGCCGGGTATCTGCCGAATACGGCCTGACGGCCGATAAAGGCTATACCGTTGCGGATCCCAATCTCGACGAGCTGTACTCAGTGTACAGCCAGCCGGGGCATGCCTATTGGGTTGTGGAGCAGAACGGACAGGTTGTGGGTGGCGGCGGCGTTGCGCCGCTCTCCTGCAGCGAGCCGGACATCTGCGAACTGCAAAAAATGTATTTCCTGCCCGTCGTGCGTGGACAAGGCTTAGCGAAAAAACTGGCGTTACAGGCGCTGGATTATGCCCGCGAGCAGGGGTTCAAACGCTGCTATCTGGAAACTACCGCCTTTCTGACCGACGCCATCAGGCTGTACGAGCACCTCGGCTTTGAGCATATCGACCAGCCGCTGGGATGTACCGGGCATGTTGATTGCGAAGTGCGAATGTTGAAAACCTTATAATTCCTTTCCTGCCCCCTTCTGTTAAGCGGCTGTAAACTGAATGCTCTACACTCTCAGTTCCACACCATCAGGGGGTAAATAGCATGTCAAAGATAAAAAGCTATGCCGCACCGCAGGCGGGTGCAGAGCTTGAGCTGTACGAATACGATGCGGGCGAGCTGAAAGCAGAAGACGTTGAAGTCCAGGTTGATTACTGCGGGATCTGCCATTCCGATCTGTCGATGATCGATAACGAATGGGGCTTCTCGCAATACCCGCTGATTGCCGGGCACGAAGTTATTGGCCGCGTAGTGGCCCTGGGCAGTGCCGCGCAGGATAAAGGGCTGAAGGTTGGCCAGCGTGTGGGCATCGGCTGGACTGCGCGCAGCTGCGGTCACTGTGACGCCTGTATTAGCGGCAACCAGATAAACTGTCTGGAAGGCGCTACCCCTACGATCCTCAATAACGGCGGTTTCGCCGACAAACTGCGCGCCGACTGGCAGTGGGTCATTCCTCTTCCTGAACAGATCGATATCGAATCCGCCGGTCCGCTGCTATGCGGTGGGATCACCGTCTTTAAACCGCTGCTGATGCACCATATCACCGCCACCAGCCGCGTGGGAGTAATCGGTATCGGTGGCCTGGGCCATATTGCCATTAAGCTGCTGCATGCCATGGGCTGCGAAGTAACGGCGTTCAGCTCCAATCCGGCAAAAGAGCAAGAAGTGCTGGCGATGGGAGCCGATAAGGTGGTGAACAGCCGGGATCCAGAGCTGTTGAAAGCCCTGGCCGGTCAGTTTGATCTGATCATCAACACCGTGAACGTCGATCTCGACTGGCAGCCGTACTTTGAAGCGCTGGCCTATGGCGGCAACTTCCATACCGTGGGTGCCGTCCTGAAGCCCCTCCCGGTTCCTGCTTTCACGCTGATTGGCGGGGATCGCAGCGTGTCGGGTTCTGCCACGGGCACACCTTATGAGCTGCGTAAGCTGATGAAGTTTGCTGGCCGCACCAAAGTCGCTCCGACCATCGAGATGTACCCGATGTCGAAAATCAACGAAGCGCTCCAGCATGTTCGTGACGGCAAAGCCCGTTACCGCGTGGTGCTGAAAGCAGACTTTTAAGCTGTTGTTGCCCGGTGGCGCTACGCTTACCGGGCCTACATCTTTTGTAGGCCCGGTAAGCGTAGCCGCCACCGGGCGTTTTCCACCTACCGCACTAACGCCGCAAATACCTCGGCCACTGCCACCGCGCCAGGATCGGCTACCCCATCGAGATTCTCTTTATTCACATACGACGATCGTCCCGCTCCGGCTTTGCCCATGCTTGCCGTGGCATCCGCCCCCTCCTGTGCAGCCCTCGCGGCAACCTGAATATCTCCCGTCTGCAGCGCTTCCAGCGCGGGCTGGAGCGCGTCGATCAAGGTACGATCCCCGCGATCGGCCCCGCCATAATGTTTCATTTGCTTAAGCCCGGTCAGTAAGGCATCGGGCAGGGGCTTGCCGCTATGCAGCGCCTGGCCTGCGGCGGTAAAGAAGATCGACATCAACACCCCGCTTGATCCCCCCATCACGGTCGCCAGCCTCTCCCCCACCACCAGCAGGAGCTGCGGCAGATCGTTCAGCGGCAGCCGCCCCTCATCCAGCCATTGCGCAATATCCCGCGCACCTTGCGCAAAGGTCGATCCCGTATCGCCATCCCCCACTTTCGCGTCCAGGGCGTTAAGGCGATTTTCCAGGGCGATTAAGCAGCCCGTGGCCGCGGCGAGGTACTCTGCGACCTTCGCATTCGCCGACGGGGTGAATTCCACACTGTCATGCAGCGGGGTGTGCGGCAACGTGCGCAGCGGCGCAAAGGCCACCGGTTTTTGCCAGCCCAGCGTCTCCACCGGTGCGTTAAGCGCCTCCTCAAAGGCCGGCGTCAGCTTCAGCAGGGATAACGAAAATCCCTTCATATCCAGCGAGCTGACCAGAGGTGCCGGGCCGATCAAACAGGCGATCCGATCTTTCAGCGCCGAATGGGCCAGCTCTTTGGTCAGCAACGCCATCTCCAGCGCCGAGACGCCGCCGAGGTTGTTGATCAGCACGGCCAGCCGCCCAACACCTGCCTGCGCCAGCAAGGGTTTCACCAGCGTATCAATAATCGCCCTGCTGTTTTGCGTCTCGACCAGCGATGCCCCGGGCTCACCGTGGATCCCCAGCCCCAGCTCAACATGGCCTTTTTTGATACGCCCCTCTTCATCGTCGCTGCCCGGCAGGTTACAGGTCTGCATCGCCACCCCCAGACTCCAGAGGTTATCGCAGGCCTGACGGGCTATATCCCGCACGTCGCTTAATGATTTCCCTTGTTCGGCGGCATGCCCGGCGATTTTATGCACCAGCGCGGTTCCGGCGATGCCGCGCGGCTGTTTGTTATCCGGGAGGGCGATATCATCGGCCACAATCACCATTTCCACTTTGAGCCCCAGGCGTTTGGCTTTCTCCGCCGCGAGGCCAAAGTTGAGACGATCCCCGGTGTAGTTTTTGACGATCAGCAGGCAGCCGCGATCGCCCGTTACCGCCACAATAGCGTTCAGCACCGCCTCTACGCTCGGGGATGCAAACAGATCACCACAGACGGCAGCGGTCAGCATCCCTTTACCTACAAATCCCGCATGTGCCGGCTCATGGCCGGATCCGCCGCCGGAAATCACCGCCACGCGGCTTTTATCCCAGTCGGCGCGTACCACCACGCGGATAGCCGGATCGGTATCCAGTTTGACAAGATTGCCGTGCGGGGCGGAGATGAGCATACCTTCAATGGCGTCATTAACCAGCTGTTTGCGGTCGTTAAAGAAGAATCTGGACATAGCTTTCCAATATGTTGTTTACCCTGTGTAAAAGCATAGTCCGCGATGCGTAATGCGCCGCAAAGTCAGAAATTGACCCGCTCTTTTTACCGTCAGGTTGCCTATACTCCACGCAGGACTGAACGAGGAAGCCGATCATGAGTACACCCCTGCTGATTGCCCGGACGCTGGATAACGAACTTCATCTCCTGCCCGCTATGGCAAACCGTCATGGCCTGATTACCGGCGCCACCGGCACGGGTAAAACGGTAACCCTGCAAAAGCTGGCCGAGTCATTTTCGAGTATCGGCGTGCCGGTATTTATGGCCGACGTGAAAGGGGATCTCAGCGGCGTTGCCCGGGAAGGTGTTGGCTCAGAGAAGCTTCTTGAACGGTTGAACAATATCGGCGTTACCGACTGGCACCCCGCGGGCAATCCGGTGGTGGTCTGGGACATCTTCGGTGAGAAAGGCCATCCGGTGCGGGCCACCGTGTCCGATCTCGGTCCACTGCTGCTGGCGCGTCTGCTCGATCTGAACGAGGTGCAGTCTGGCGTGTTGAACATCATCTTCCGCATTGCCGACGATCAGGGCCTGCTGCTGCTCGACTTTAAAGATCTGCGGGCCATTACCCAGTACATCGGGGATAACGCCAAATCATTCCAGAATCAGTATGGCAATATCAGCAGCGCCTCCGTCGGCGCTATCCAGCGCGGATTGCTGACGCTGGAACAACAGGGTGCCGAACACTTCTTTGGCGAACCTATGCTGGATATCAAAGACTGGATGCGTACCGACAGCGACGGCAAAGGCATCATCAACATTCTGAGTGCGGAAAAGCTCTACCAGATGCCGAAGCTCTACGCCGCCAGCCTGCTGTGGATGCTCTCCGACCTCTTTGAGCAACTACCGGAAGCAGGCGATCTGGAAAAACCGAAGCTGGTGTTCTTCTTTGACGAAGCCCATCTGCTTTTCAGCGATGCGCCGCAGGTGCTGCTGGATAAGATCGAGCAGGTGATCCGCCTGATCCGCTCCAAAGGGGTAGGCGTCTGGTTTGTTTCACAGAACCCGTCCGATGTTCCCGACAACGTGCTGGGCCAGCTGGGCAATCGCGTCCAGCACGCCCTGCGCGCCTTTACACCCAGAGATCAGAAGGCGGTGAAAGCCGCCGCGCAGACCATGCGCGCTAACCCGGCCTTTGATACCGAGGCGGCTATCCAGGCGCTGGGCACCGGCGAGGCGCTGATCTCCTTTCTCGATGCTAAAGGTAGCCCGTCAATGGTCGAGCGCGCGATGGTCATCGCCCCTTACTCCCGGATGGGACCGATCAGCGACGACGAGCGTAACGGGCTGATCAACCACTCCCCGGTCTACGGCAAATATGAAGATCAGGTGGACAGAGAGTCTGCCTTTGAGATGCTGCAAAAAGGGGTGCAAACCAGTACGGCGCAGCAGGAGGCCCCCGCCGCAAAAGGCCAGTCCGTTGCGGTCGATGATGGGATCCTGGGTGGGTTGAAGGACATCCTGTTTGGTAGCACCGGTCCGCGCGGAGGTAAACGCGACGGGGTGGTGCAAACCATGGCGAAAAGCGCAGCGCGCCAGGTAACGAATCAGATTGTCCGCGGGGTGCTGGGCAGCTTATTGGGCGGACGCAGAAGGTAACGCGGGCACCCAGGGCGTGCCCAGTGCCGAGCCCTGAACCCCCTGCTCGTTCAGGTAGCGGTCCAGCTCTACCATCCCCGTCCAGCGGTTCTCACACCACAGCGGTGCCAGCAGCGTTGGGCGGCGGGCGCTGGCAGAGATGCGGTGATACACCACCTCCGGCGGCGTGTGGCGGATCATCTCTCCGGCCGTCACCACATATTCGTCCAGCTCAATGCCGTTCAGTCGTCCGGCCTCCCAGGCTTTAGCCATAATGCTACCCGTGACGATATGCAGCGGGTGCAGCTTAATGCCGTCGACGCCGGTCTCAACCACCTTATGCAGAGTTTCCAGCGCGTGCGCTTGCCCTTCACCCGGCAGGCCGACAATCAGATGGCTACAGACCTTCAGCCCGCGTTCGCGCGCCAGTCGGGTGGTACGCTGGTAGCAGGCAAAATCGTGGCCGCGATTAATACGGTGCAGGGTTTTATCGTGCGCGGTCTGCAATCCCAGCTCCAGCCAGATCTCATATCCCCGATCTTTATACTCGCTGAGCAGATCGAGCACCGCCTCCGGCACGCAGTCTGGCCGGGTGCCGACGCAGAGCCCGACGATGTTTGCCTGGCTCACCGCCTGTTGATACATCGAGCGCAACACCTGGACTTCCGCCCATGTGCTGGTATAGGCCTGAAAATAGGCCAGATACTGTTTTGCCCGATCCACCCGCGTCGACTGGTGGGCAAGCTGCGCCGCGATGGACTGATGCTGCTGCGCTTCGTCGGCAAAGGAGGCCACATTACAGAAGGTACAGCCGCCGCGCCCGATAGTGCCGTCGCGATTTGGGCAGCTGAATCCCCCATGCAGCGACAGCTTATGGACCTTTTGCCCGTAGCGGCGCGAAAGATCCCCACCAAACATATTGACTAATTTCTGTAACTGCATAATCTGATAGACCGCCCCGTTCAAAGGGGACAAGCCTGCCATTTTTAACCTCCGACGGCGATGACCTGGATCAATCGTCCCGGCGTGCTTTTACCCTTTGCATAATTACCCAAGATAACTGCAATTTCATTCATCCCCTTTCTAATTACTTTTCCTTATGTTCCACAGGATTTTTTCATTTATATCGTCTGCGCTGAAAAACAGTGACATCATGCGGGCTTTATCCCCATGACGGCATTAAATCCTGCTTAAATCGCACTATTTAGCATCCTACAGCGATAATACCGCTTTCATATAGTGAGTCAGATCACACTAGTCTAAAGCCCACAGCAAGGTTACAGGGATGTGAAACGCGGTAAATAATTAATTAAATCAGAATGATAACCTTCCTTTAGCACATTTTTGTATAAATAAGATTGCCATTTGACCTGTGTACGGATTCCCGATAAGTTGGAAATCCGCTGGAAGCTTTCTGGATGAGCAGCCTGCTCATCATATTTATGCAGTAGTTGAGATTCCCTCTGAAGCAAGTCCTCAAACTTGTTTGACCTGTGCGAAAAGGATATTAAGAGGGCGAATGCGAGGTACGCGTATGACACGCAAACCCCGTCGCCGCGCTCTTGCTGTGCCTGTGCGCCACGGTCCAGAGAGAAGTCCCGAAGAGCCTGGGGAGGTTCACTGATATGTTGTACGATAAATCCCTTGAGAAGGATAACTGTGGTTTCGGCCTGATCGCCCACATAGAAGGCGAACCTAGCCACAAGGTAGTGCGTACCGCTATACACGCACTGGCCCGTATGCAGCACCGTGGCGCTATCCTTGCGGATGGTAAAACCGGCGACGGTTGCGGTCTGCTGCTGCAAAAACCGGATCGTTTCTTTCGCATCGTGGCGGAAGAGCGCGGCTGGCGTTTAGCCAAAAACTACGCTGTCGGCATGCTGTTCCTGAACCAGGACGCGGAAAAAGCCGCCGTCTCACGCCGCATCGTCGAAGAAGAACTTCAACGCGAAACCCTGTCTATCGTCGGCTGGCGCGATGTGCCCACCAACGAAGGGGTACTCGGTGAAATCGCCCTCTCCTCGCTGCCTCGTATTGAACAGATTTTCGTTAATGCGCCTGCGGGCTGGCGTCCACGTGATATGGAACGCCGCCTGTTTATTGCTCGCCGCCGCATTGAAAAACGTCTCCAGGACGATAAAGAGTTCTACGTCTGTAGCCTCTCGAACCTGGTGAACATCTATAAAGGTCTGTGTATGCCGGCTGACCTGCCGCGCTTCTACCTGGACCTGGCGGACCTGCGTCTGGAATCGGCCATCTGCCTGTTCCACCAGCGCTTCTCCACCAACACCGTACCACGCTGGCCGCTGGCTCAGCCGTTCCGCTATCTGGCGCACAACGGCGAGATCAACACCATCACCGGTAACCGCCAGTGGGCACGCGCCCGTACCTATAAATTCCAGACCCCGCTGATCCCTGACCTGCACGATGCCGCGCCGTTCGTCAACGAAACCGGCTCTGACTCCAGCTCAATGGATAACATGCTGGAACTGCTGCTGGCCGGCGGGATGGATATCGTGCGTGCCATGCGCCTGCTGGTTCCGCCAGCCTGGCAGAACAACCCGGATATGGATCCTGAGCTGCGTTCCTTCTTCGACTTTAACTCCATGCACATGGAGCCGTGGGATGGTCCGGCCGGTATCGTGATGTCCGACGGGCGCTTTGCGGCCTGTAACCTCGACCGTAACGGCCTGCGCCCGGCGCGCTACGTTATCACCAAAGACAAGCTGATCACCTGCGCCTCGGAAGTGGGGATCTGGGATTACCAGCCTGACGAAGTGGTCGAAAAAGGCCGCGTAGGACCAGGCGAGCTGATGGTGATCGACACCCGCGTCGGTCGTATCCTGCACTCCGCAGAAACCGACAACGATCTGAAAAGCCGTCATCCGTATAAAGAGTGGATGGAGAAAAACGTTCGCCGTCTGGTGCCGTTTGAAGATCTGCCGGATCAGGACGTGGGCAGCCGCGAGCTGGATGATGATACTCTCGCCAGCTACCAGAAACAGTTTAACTACAGCGCGGAAGAGCTGGACTCCGTTATCCGCGTGTTGGGTGAAAACGGCCAGGAAGCGGTCGGCTCCATGGGGGATGATACCCCGTTTGCCGTGCTCTCCAGCCAGCCGCGTATTATTTACGATTACTTCCGTCAGCAGTTCGCGCAGGTGACCAACCCGCCAATCGATCCGCTGCGTGAAGCCCACGTGATGTCGCTGGCCACCAGCATCGGTCGTGAGATGAACGTCTTCTGCGAAGCCGAAGGCCAGGCCCACCGTCTGACCTTTAAGTCGCCGATCCTGCTGTACTCCGATTTTAAACAGCTCACCACCATGCAAGAGGAGCACTACCGCGCCGACACGCTCGATATTACCTTCGACGTGACCGAAGCGACCCTCGAAGAGACGGTGCATGCGCTGTGTGACAAAGCGGAACAGATGGTACGTAACGGTACCGTGCTGCTGGTGCTGTCCGACCGCAACATTGCGAAGAACCGCCTGCCGGTGCCCGCGCCAATGGCCGTCGGGGCTATCCAGACCCGTCTGGTCGACAAGAGCCTGCGCTGCGACGCCAACATCATTGTGGAAACCGCAAGCGCGCGTGACCCGCACCACTTCGCGGTGCTGCTGGGCTTCGGTGCGACGGCGATCTACCCGTATCTGGCCTACGAAACGCTGGCCAAACTGGTTGACGGTCAGGCCATCGACAAAGATTACCGTACCGTGATGCTGAACTACCGTAACGGCATCAACAAAGGTCTGTACAAGATCATGTCCAAGATGGGCATCTCGACTATCGCTTCCTACCGCTGCTCGAAGCTGTTCGAAGCCGTCGGTCTGCATGACGATGTTGCCGACCTCTGCTTCCAGGGCGTAATCAGCCGTATCGGCGGGGCGGGCTTTAGCGACTTCCAGCAGGATCTGCTGAACCTCTCTAAACGCGCCTGGCTGGCACGTAAGCCGCTGGATCAGGGCGGACAGCTGAAGTATGTCCACGGCGGTGAATATCACGCCTATAACCCGGACGTGGTGCGCACCCTGCAACAGGCCGTTCAGAGCGGTGAGTACAGCGATTATCAGCAGTACGCCGAGCTGGTGAACAACCGTCCGGCGGCCACGCTGCGCGATCTGCTGGCGGTGAACCCGGGCGATACTGCGGTCAGCATCAAAGATGTTGAACCGGCGTCAGAACTGTTCAAACGCTTTGATACCGCCGCGATGTCTATCGGCGCGCTGAGCCCGGAGGCCCACGAGGCGCTGGCTGAAGCGATGAACAGCATCGGCGGAAACTCTAACTCCGGCGAAGGCGGTGAAGATCCGGCGCGCTACGGCACGAATAAAGTGTCGCGCATCAAGCAGGTCGCTTCCGGCCGCTTCGGTGTGACCCCGGCGTACCTGGTCAACGCCGACGTGATTCAGATTAAAGTCGCCCAGGGTGCGAAACCGGGTGAAGGCGGTCAGTTACCGGGAGATAAAGTCACCCCGTACATCGCCAAACTGCGCTACTCGGTGCCGGGCGTGACGCTGATCTCCCCGCCGCCGCACCACGATATCTACTCTATCGAGGACTTGGCGCAGCTGATTTTCGACCTGAAACAGGTCAACCCAAAAGCGATGATCTCCGTGAAGCTGGTTTCCGAACCGGGCGTGGGCACTATCGCCACCGGCGTGGCAAAAGCCTATGCGGATCTGATCACCATCGCCGGCTACGACGGCGGCACCGGCGCAAGCCCGCTCTCCTCGGTGAAATATGCGGGCTGTCCGTGGGAACTGGGCCTGGTGGAAACCCAGCAGGCGCTGGTGGCTAACGGCCTGCGTCACAAGATCCGTCTGCAGGTGGATGGCGGTCTGAAAACCGGCCTCGACATCATCAAAGCGGCGATTCTGGGTGCAGAGAGCTTTGGCTTTGGTACCGGCCCGATGGTGGCGCTGGGCTGTAAATACCTGCGTATTTGTCACCTGAACAACTGCGCGACGGGTGTTGCTACCCAGGATGAGAAGCTGCGTAAGAACCACTACCACGGCCTGCCGTTCAAAGTGACTAACTACTTTGACTTTATCGCCCGCGAAACCCGCGAGCTGATGGCGCAGCTGGGCGTGACGCGTCTGGTGGATCTGATTGGCCGTACCGACCTGCTGAAAGAGCTGGAAGGGTTCACGGCTAAGCAGCAGAACCTGAAGCTGTCCCGCCTGCTGGAAACGGCTGAACCGCATCCGGGCAAAGCGGTGTACTGCACCGAGAACAACCCGCCGTTCGACAATGGCGTGCTGAACGCCCAGCTGTTGCAGCAGGCTAAGCCGTTTGTGGATGACAAACAGAGCAAAACCTTCTGGTTTGATATCCGCAACACCGACCGTTCCGTCGGCGCAACGCTCTCGGGCTACATTGCGCAGACCCACGGTGACCAGGGTCTGGCGGCGGATCCGATTACCGCGCACTTCAGCGGCACCGCGGGTCAGAGCTTCGGCGTGTGGAACGCCGGCGGCGTTGAGCTGTACCTGACCGGCGATGCCAACGACTACGTCGGTAAAGGTATGGCGGGCGGTCTGCTGGCGGTGCGTCCTCCGGTCGGCTCTGCGTTCCGCAGCTGCGATGCCAGCATCATCGGTAACACCTGTCTGTACGGTGCCACCGGGGGTCGCCTGTTTGCCGCGGGTCGTGCAGGTGAGCGTTTCGCAGTGCGTAACTCCGGTGCCATCACCGTGGTAGAAGGTATCGGCGATAACGGCTGTGAATACATGACCGGTGGGATTGTCTGCGTGCTGGGTAAAACCGGCGTGAACTTCGGGGCAGGTATGACCGGTGGTTTCGCCTATGTCCTGGACGAAAGCGGTGACTTCCGTAAACGCGTGAACCCGGAGCTGGTGGAAGTGCTGGATGTTGATTCGCTGGCCATCCACGAAGAACACCTGCGTGGTTTAATCACCGAGCACGTGCACCACACCGGTTCCGTGCGCGGCGAAGAGATCCTGGCCAACTGGCCGGCGTTCTCTGCGAAATTCGCGCTGGTTAAACCGAAGTCCAGCGATGTTAAAGCCCTGTTGGGTCACCGTAGTCGTAGCGCAGCAGAGCTGCGTGTGCAGGCGCAGTAAGGAATTCAGATGAGCCAGAATGTTTACCAGTTTATCGACCTGCAGCGTGTGGATCCGCCGAAGAAGCCGCTGAAGATCCGTAAAATTGAATTTGTTGAGATCTACGAGCCGTTTTCCGAAGGCCAGGCCAAAGCACAGGCAGACCGCTGCCTGTCCTGCGGCAACCCGTACTGCGAGTGGAAGTGCCCGGTCCATAACTACATCCCAAACTGGCTGAAGCTGGCCAACGAAGGGCGTATTTTCGAGGCCGCTGAGCTGTCTCACCAGACCAACACCCTGCCGGAAGTGTGCGGCCGCGTGTGTCCTCAGGACCGTCTGTGTGAAGGCTCATGCACCCTGAACGACGAGTTTGGTGCGGTGACCATCGGCAATATCGAACGCTATATCAACGATAAAGCGTTCGAGATGGGCTGGCGCCCGGACATGACCGGCGTGCGTCAGACCGACAAACGCGTGGCGATCATCGGTGCGGGTCCGGCGGGCCTGGCCTGTGCCGACGTGCTGACCCGCAACGGCGTAAAGGCCGTCGTGTTTGACCGTCATCCGGAGATTGGCGGTCTGCTGACCTTCGGCATCCCGGCCTTTAAGCTGGAAAAAGAGGTGATGACCCGCCGCCGTGAAATCTTCACCGGCATGGGCATTGAGTTCAAACTCAATACCGAAGTGGGCCGTGACGTACAGCTCGACGATCTGCTGAAAGATTACGACGCCGTGTTCCTGGGCGTGGGTACCTATCAGTCGATGCGCGGTGGGCTGGAAAACGAAGAGGCACCGGGCGTATACGATGCCCTGCCGTTCCTGATTGCCAATACCAAGCAGATGATGGGTTACGGCGAAACCGCCGCTGAGCCATACGTCAGCATGGAAGGCAAACGCGTGGTGGTGCTGGGCGGCGGTGATACCGCGATGGACTGCGTGCGTACCTCTATTCGTCAGAATGCGGCGCACGTGATCTGTGCTTATCGTCGTGACGAAGAGAACATGCCGGGCTCAAAACGCGAAGTGAAAAACGCGCGTGAAGAGGGTGTGGAATTCCAGTTCAACATCCAGCCTCTGGGTATTGAAGTGAATGCCAACGGCAAAGTCAGCGGCGTGAAGATGGCGCGCACTGAAATGGGTGCGCCGGATGCGAAAGGTCGTCGTCGTGCGGAGATTGTTGCCGGTTCCGAGTATGTGATCCCGGCTGATGCCGTAGTGATGGCGTTTGGTTTCCGTCCTCACAGCATGGAGTGGCTGGCGAAGCACAGCGTCGAGCTGGACTCTCAGGGCCGTATCATCGCCCCGGAAGGCAGCGACAACGCGTTCCAGACCAGCAACCCGCAAATTTTCGCTGGTGGCGATATCGTTCGCGGTTCTGATCTGGTGGTAACCGCCATTGCCGAAGGTCGTAAGGCGGCCGACGGGATCATGAACTTCCTCGAGGTGTAATTTTTTACACCATTTAAAGCCAGCGGGTTCCTCCGCTGGCTTTTTTACAGATAAACAAGACTGATCACCGCACTGCCATCTAACGTAATCGTCTGACTGCTGTTCAGCTTATTCGCAACTGTGGCGCTGATTTGCAGCGGAACATTTGCGTGAGTTATCGGTTGAGGTTCAGACGTCCCCTTCTTCATAAACGTATAGAAGTAGTCCTGATTGGCAGGTAATGGCAACAATGTGGATATCGTCCAGGGCCCCTCTTTACTGGCTGCGCCGCCAATATCGACATTGACCTGCTGCTCCCCCTCGACCGCGACAACGCCATCCGCCACTATCTGTATGGCATAGCTGCCGATGGGTTTGTTTTCAGCGGTAAACCCAAGCCCAAAGAGCCGTGTTTTATCGCTCACGTACCCGCCGCCATTAATCTGAAAGCGCGCCCCCTCTTCATGACGATCGTCCTTGCCCGATACCATCGAGCTGCTGCGTGAATCCCTTGCGGTAATGGCTACTGAGGTGGCGGATTCACACTGAATACTTAGCGTGATATCGCGCGGGCCTAATTGCGTAAACGCATGCGGCAATAGCGATGAGACATGGTTCGTCCCGTAATCAGCAACCCCATTATTACTCAGTGTCGGGGTACAGGCGGCCGCTTCAGCCGTGACTTCGAAATGAATACTTACCCTGTCATTGGCATAAACCGACAGGCTGAGCAGAAGACTTAACGCACCGAAAATCAGTTTTTTCATTGTGCATCGACCCGTATCTGTAAGTTACCGCGATAGGTCATCTTTTCAGTAACCGGCTGATTTTTGAAGTAAGAGCTTACCGCAAGCGTGAGGGAAAAATGCTGACCGCTGACTTCATCGCCTGCGACAAATGCGGCACCTTCATCCAGCGTCACCGCCATCCTGTTGTTGCCCGCGTTGGTAATCGCGCTCTCAGGCAACCGCACGGGGGTTAATAACACCTCACGGTCATCAACCACTGCGTTCATCGCCGTGACCTTCATCCTTCCCTCAGACCCGAAAGCAAAGGCGTTATTTTTCGGCAACGAACTGCTGAAAAAAAGCCGCACACGCTGCGGTTTGTCACAGTTGACCGTCAGTTGCAGATGCCTTTCCGGAAGTTCGACATCCTGCTCTTTTGCCGCCTGGCGTTCAGCGGCGCTGAGCGTGCCATAGGAGACAGTCTGTTGACTGGTCATAAGCTGGCATTCACTTTTAACGTTAAACGACAAGGCCAGCGCCATCAGTAGCGCTACGCGGTATTTCATTTGCATATCCCTCCGGCACGCTCATAAAAGGTCTCCGCTGCCGGTTCTGGCGGTAATGCAAATGTCACTCGACAGATCCCACTTTCCAGTCTGGCCAGCAATTCCCGTACCTCTTCCGCGTGAGTTAAAAAGACAACCCCATCATCCACCGAGGTTGTCAGGTAATTGCCATCGACATCGGTAATCACCACACTTTTCGGCAGCGGTTTCCCATCAGCTGTTGTGACAGTCAGTAGCACCCGACGGCTGGTGAGCGTACCAAAATGCACCTGCCCCACAGATCCCTTCGCCTGTTTGAGCAGTCGCGTGCCGTTACCTATATCCATGTTCTGCGGCAAGGTATCGGTGCGGATTTCAACCAGGGAGTTTTTCCACTCATTCACTGCCGGTATCACCGCCTGTCCCCGAAAATCGGTCCAGGTCGGCCCCTGTGGCGTGTCCAGTCGAACTCCCGGGACGGGACTATCAAGCTGTGCGATGGCAAAGGTTTCATGGACGGCCAGGGGTGAGAACGTGATACCGCTGCGGTGCGCCACGACACCGCCCTGTAACGAACCGGCATAGCTGTTGTTATGGCTGCCGTTGGTGCTGGCGTTCAGACTTAGCTGGGTGTAATGCAAGTTACTGTTTATCCCGGCGGCAAAGCTGTTATCACGCTGCTGCGCATCACGCTCTGCGGCAAGGTTATAGGTTGAATTCTCCGTCATCTGGCCCGCCGTCGTTAAACCATAGCGATCCTGACCATTACTGTGACGAGAATAGGCGTTGAGTGAATTTCGGCTAAACGGAACAGAGAGGTTCACGTAAATCATATCGTCATTATCGTTATTCTTATCGCCCGCGCTGAGCTGACGCTGCCAGCTGGCGGAAAGGGAGAATCCCTTAAAGCTTTTCCCCCAGTTCAGGGAGATAAATCGCGAACGGCCGCCCTTACCGTACGCCTGAGTTTCGTAGAAGGTGGAACTCAAACTTCCTGCAATCGCGTTGCTCCAGCTTACGCCTGCGGAATATTCATACTTGTTAGCGGTGATATCGCTGTCATCAATGGACTGCGTAAAATCCCTGTAGTTACTGGATTTTTTTGCTACGGAGGCGGTGAATCCTACATCCGCTGGCAGCGCGACATTTGCCGTCAGTTGATACTTTTGCCCTTGCAGAGAATGCTCGCGATCGGCCGACTGGTTTATCTGCAGTGAGAGCAATGTGCCAGGTATCTGCACGGAATCCAGGCTGATGCCCAGCCCCTGATAGCCATCGGAAATGACAACGCCTCCCCCGACGTTATGTGTAGGGGCGATCCTCCAGCCACCCGATACGCTGGCTACCCAGGGCCTCTTGGCGTAGTTATCGCTGACGCGGCCTGCAGCAAAAGAGAATCCGGCCGGGCTCCCGAGACGTCGGCTGTACAGTGAAGCAGGGACAATAAAATTGCGCTGAACACCATCCGTCTCGATGACAGTGACGTTAAGTTCGCTGCTGAAATTGCGTAAGGGGATATTGGTTAACGTAAATGGACCAGCTGGCACCAGCGTGGAGTAAATCAGCATGCCTTGCTGACGTACCTCGACGCGTGCCTGCGCGGTACTGGCGATCCCGGTGACCTGTACCGCACTCTCTGGTTCGGAAAGCGCATTTTCAGGCTCCAGCTCAATGCCATAAATACTGCTCCCTTCCAGCAGGCGATTATTCATATTCACCTCACCTACTCTCATTGTGGTTTTCCACTTCATGAAAGTGTGTTGCAGGTAGTTCCGGGAGTTCTCGCTGTTAACATTGCCATTGCTACGGCTAATGAGTTGATGGGTGCGAAACAGCCAGTCGCTGAAATTGACGCCACCATCCAGCGTTAATTGCGCATAGTCAGAATGTCCGCTGTCAAAATTATTGCGGGACATCAGCATCGAGTAATTGAACAGACCCGCCGTTCCGCCGGTAATAAAATCTGCCGCATCGGGACGTTGCCTCTGGAGTTGATCCTGATGAAGCACCAGTTCAATCACGCCCTGAGCTGGCAGCAAGGTAACAAGTGTGTCGGGATAGTCGGCGATATAGTCGTAACAGCCCTCCTCATATTTTGCAGGGATGCGCAGACCCGCCTGTTCCATAAAGGATTTATCGAAGCAAAGCTGCCCTGTTTTATCAAAGGTGACAACAATACTTCCCTGCGTTTCGCCATTGATTTTCAAAGTGACCGAACGCTTGCCCGGCAAAAATCGAGCTTCACGCGAAAAATAACGTGAAATCTCGGGATCCATGCCCAAAGATTTAAGCGTTTCAAGGTCAAATTCTACGGGCTCTTTTCCTGCACTCTCCGCATTAGCGACGGGTGTGCATGCCACACTGATAGCGCATGCTAACAAAGCCTTCCTGAGCATTGATGTTCATCCTTGAACAACTTATTGAATAGAGGCTGTGTAGCGCTCTCCTTTATATCCATACCGGCTGGCAGGATAAAACTCCACTTTGCTGTCGCCTGGCGCAGGCATTTTCACCGTTATACTGCCGTTTGGCTGAAGGTATGTTTTAGTGAGGATGCCGGCTTTACCCGAAGGCAAACCTTTAAACGACGCCACCATGCGCACCACATATTTGCTGGGATTGCGAACTTCGAGGTCGGCACCCTTTTTTTGCCAGATCAGATGCTTCCATGGCGATAAATCTTCAGCAAGGCCCGCAGGATGAATAATGACCGGCAAATCCTGACGAATAGTCACTTTGAGTTCATTCTTACCACTGTGTTTTGGCGGTATGCCCTCAAATACCACACGCTTCATTTCTTCCTGCACAAGCGATTTATCCTTGTGCAAAATAAAGCGTATTTTTTGCATTTGACCTGCATCGACGCGCACAACAGGTTGCGTGACTATCAATTGGACGGATTTATCGCCTCCGGGCAGATCCACTATTTTCGTATAAAGCAGAGAGGGGAAAGCATCGGTATTGGTGATATTCATACTGGCTTCACCTTTGCTTTCATCGACTAATAAAACTGATGTTTGCGGTAACATCCCGCTGGCGAGACATTGTACCGAAAGAAGAGACAAGCACAGAACACTTAATTTTTTCATAAAACGCCACTGGACAAAAAGTTAATAAAATATACGCCAGAGGAAATGTAAAGCATATTAATGGTTATATTCAGGCCCAATATATAATTAATTGACTACTGGGCCTGTTAATTTAATAAATAATAGTTAGAGGTAAACCAGGCTCAGCGTCGCGTTACCATCCAGCTTAACTTCAGATGGGTTACCCATAGCTGATTTGGTCTGAACCGCGGCAGATATGCCCATCGGCAGAACCATTTCAGTGAAGGTGACTGGCGTCAGTTCACCTGCTTTGGCAAGCGTCGCGATGCGAGAGCCATCCGGGAACAGCGGTGCACCATTTTTCGCGGAAACCCATGAAGAGTTTGCAACATCGGTATCTTTAACGATCAGATCGGCTGCGTTACCATCCGCAGTGGCCCCTGTAGGCAGAACACTCAGCGCGTAGGAGCCAATATTACCGCCGCCTTCAACAGTACCGAGGCCAAACGCGGCACCCGCATACGTCAAATCATTGGAGCCAATGTAATTATCAATAAAGCTGGTCTCAGACAAGGCTACTTTGGAGCTGGAACGGTTATCCTGCGCCACAACGGCCAGGGTTGTTGCGGCATCGCATTTCACTGTCAGAGTAATATTTTTATTGCCCAGCTGAATCAGGCTATTTGCTTCTGGCGCAATCACGGAAATCATTGTTGAATTCATGGTGCCATAATCAACGACACCGCTATTATTGAAAGTCGGGGTGCATGCTGCGGGTTCAAATGAACCTTTAACAGATAACGTTGCCACATCAACTGCATTAGCATTAGCCGCTGCAAATGTCGCAATACAAATTGCTAACGTAGAAAGCTTTTTCTTGAAATTGGTCATTTCCATTCCCTATGTGATAATTTTGATTAATTCCTTCATTGCGGTGAAACCACAACCATCAAGAATTTGAAGAGCGCTGCTAATATATAGCAATATGCAGCCACTATATTGTTACATTGGGAAATGACTTAATGTAGTTATTTTTACTTAATACAGCGTTCATTAAAAATGAAATATCAAGACAATCAATATAACAAAGTTCAGCGTAATGAAAGGGATACTCTGTCTGAATATAAAAATTCTACAAATTCAATTTATATTAACCAAAAAAAACCACACGCTGTTGACGTGTGGTTTTTAGTCAGATTAACAAAACGATGTAATCGGTTATTTAACAACCCGCAATGAAGGACGCCCACCACGTGGCGGTGGCGTATCATCAGGATCGTTATCATGATCGGGTTTATCGCCCTCAATAACTGACATCACCGGCTCGCCTTCACTGCCAGCGGATTGTTCATCATCGTTCAGGCTGACCACGTCTTCATCATACGCCGCTTCTGGCTCAAACATGGTACCTGCGCCGTTCTCACGGGCGTAGATCGCCAGTACAGCGGCCAGCGGAACAGAAACCTGACGCGGTACACCACCAAAGCGGGCATTGAAGCGAACTTCATCGTTTGCCAGCTCGAGCGCACCTACAGCACGCGGCGCAATGTTAAGAACAATTTGTCCGTCACGCGCATATTCCATAGGCACCTGCACGCCAGGCAAAGTCACATCCACAACCAGATGCGGCGTGAGCTGGTTATCCAGCAGCCATTCATAGAAGGCACGCAGCAGGTACGGACGGCGTGGAGATAGCTGTGACATTTCCACAATCATTAACCCCGGCCGAGACGCATTTCACGTTCAGCTTCAGTCAGAGAAGCCAGGAAAGAGTCGCGTTCAAAGACACGCGTCATGTAGCCTTTCAGCTCTTTCGCACCCGGGCCGCTAAACTCAACGCCCAGAATCGGCAGACGCCACAGTAACGGAGCCAGGTAGCAATCCACCAGGCTGAACTCGTCGCTCAGGAAGAATGGACGCTGACCGAAGACCGGTGCAATCGCCAGCAGCTCTTCTCGCAGCTGTTTACGCGCAGCATCGGCTTCTGCGGAAGTACCGTTTACGATAACGTTCATCAGCGTATACCAGTCTTTCTCGATACGCTGCATGTACAGACGGCTTTCCCCACGCGCAACCGGGTAAACGGGCATCAGCGGCGGATGCGGGAAACGCTCATCCAGATATTCCATAATGATACGGGATTCCCACAGGGTCAGTTCACGATCCACCAGCGTTGGTACGCTCTGGCTTGGATTGAGATCGATAAGATCCTGAGGCGGGTTATCCTTTTCCACATGCTCGATCTCAAAACTGACACCCTTCTCTGCCAGCACGATACGAACCTGATGGCTATAAATGTCAGTAGGACCAGAAAACAGCGTCATTACCGAACGTTTGTTGGCAGCGACAGCCATGAAAACCTCCAGGTATATTCAGAATTTTTACTGCTACCAGCCATACAGGCTAGCCAGATGTTTTGTTGTCCATCCCAGGGAATTCCCACCCTTGTTCAAAAAGAGAACAAAAATCGAGCATTCACCGTTATTTGGACAGAAAAGTGGATGATAGTTTACCAGATTTTGTGACCTTTGTGGTGAGGGGATTCTGGAAATGCGGAAAAAGAGGTCAGAAAGGAAGCCTGCATGTGGATAACCTGAGTGTTACCCATAAAAAAACCCGCCGAAGCGGGTTTTTCGCCAATTGTTGTCTGCCGAAGCAGAAACCAATTAACGTTTGGAGAACTGTGGACGACGACGTGCTTTACGCAGGCCGACTTTCTTACGTTCAACCTGACGAGCATCACGAGTAACGAAGCCAGCTTTACGCAGTTCGCCACGCAGGGACTCATCGTACTCCATCAGAGCGCGGGTGATACCGTGACGGATCGCACCAGCCTGACCAGAGATACCACCACCTTTAACGGTGATGTACAGATCCAGTTTCTCAACCATGTCGACCAGTTCCAGCGGCTGACGAACTACCATGCGGGCAGTTTCACGACCGAAGTACTGTTCCAGAGAACGTTGGTTGATAACGATTTTACCACTGCCCGGTTTGATGAACACGCGAGCGGCGGAGCTTTTGCGGCGACCAGTGCCGTAGTATTGATTTTCAGCCATTGCCTATAATCCCGATTAGATGTCAAGAACTTGCGGTTGCTGTGCCGCGTGGTTGTGCTCGTTACCTGCGTAAACTTTCAGTTTACGGTACATAGCACGACCCAGCGGGCCTTTTGGCAGCATGCCTTTAACCGCGATTTCAATCACACGCTCAGGACGGCGGGCAATCATCTCTTCAAAGGTCGCTTGTTTGATACCGCCGATGTGGCCGGTGTGGTGATAGTACACTTTGTCAGTACGCTTGTTGCCGGTTACAGCAACTTTGTCAGCGTTCAGAACGATAATGTAATCACCGGTATCTACGTGCGGAGTGTATTCCGCTTTGTGCTTACCGCGCAGGCGACGAGCCAGTTCGGTAGCCAGACGGCCCAGAGTTTTACCGGTCGCGTCAACAACATACCAGTCGCGTTTTACGGTTTCTGGTTTAGCTGTAAAAGTTTTCATTAAAAGCTTACCCAAATAAATAAGTTACACGTTGGTGAACACCCAAACGTTTAGTAGTTGAGGTTCACACGACATTGTCCAGCAAACCTACCCCTTCGAATAGCCTATGCCGGCGCAGAGAAAGTTTTGGGAAAAAAACCTTCTTGTAACGTGGGGTCGCAAGATTATAGAGAAGTCAGGGGTAAAGGTCGACCCCTAATTGTGATTTGACGCGGGTTTTTCCGGGGTGAAGACAGTGCGGTCTGGTGCCCTCACCCCCAGCCCCTCTCCCACGGGGAGAGGGTAGCTGTTATTAAGGCATATGTTCGCGCTTCAGGTACTCTTCGCTTTGCATCTCCTGCAGGCGCGACAGGCAGCGCTGGAACTCAAACTTCAGCCGCTCCCCCTGATAGATCTCATATAAAGGGACGGCAGCGCTCACCACCAGTTTGACGTGGCGTTCGTAAAACTCATCGACCAGGGCGATAAAGCGTCGGGCCTCGCTCTCCATCAGCGTGGTCATCACCGGCACATCGAACAGCATCACCGTATGGAACAGCCGCGAGAGCGCAATATAGTCGTGCTGGCTACGGGCATCGACACAGAGCGTGGCAAACGACACGGCAAGGGTTTGATTGACCACGCCCAGGGTTTGCAGCGGGCGATGGTTCACCTCCAGCACGGCGGCGTTTTCACGCTTTGCCCCTGCCAGCGCCAGCCACAGTTTGTCCATCTGCTGCCGGGTGTCGTCGTTTAACGGCGAGATCCACAGATGGGCCTGGGTCAGGGTGCGCAGGCGATAGTCGACGCCAGCATCGACATTCATGATGTCGCAATGCTCTTTTATCGCATCGATAGCGGGCAGGAAGCGGGCGCGTTGCAGGCCGTTACGGTAGAGCTCATCCGGTGGGATGTTGGAGGTCGCCACCAGCGTAATGCCGCGGGCAAACAGCGCTTTCATCAGCCCGCCCAACAGCATGGCGTCAGTAATATCGGAGACAAAAAACTCGTCGAAGCACAGCACGTCGGTTTCGGCTTTGAAACGCTCGGCCACGATGTCCAGCGGATCGCTCTGCCCCTGCAGGGCCGTCAGCTCTTCATGTACCCGCAGCATAAAACGGTGAAAATGCAGGCGCTGCTTACGCGTTCCCGGCAGGCTCTGATAGAACAGATCCATCAGCCAGGTTTTGCCGCGCCCTACCCCGCCCCACATATATAAGCCGCGCACCGGCGTGACGCCCTGCGGCGCTTTCTTGCCCAGCAGTCGTCCAAACGCGGCCTTGAGTCCTCCCGCAGGGGCAGCTTCGGTCGGCTGAGTGGTCAACTGCTGCCAGATGCTGTCCAGACGTCTTACCGCTTCACGCTGTACATCATCAGGCTGATGGGAGCCCTCATTCAGGGCCTGTTGGTAATGCGATGTCGGGGAAAGGCTTTGCATGATCTTATTGTTATTCCTTCAATTAATACCCGCCAGTCTGCTCAGTTGGCGAAAAAAAGGCCGTTCTACAGTACGCGATGATGCGGTGGGATTCCACTTCTAAGGAAATAGCGGTTATAGTGGCATAATCAGGCACAGGCATGAAGCCGAGCCAACACCCTACGGAACCACAAGACAACGGGAGAAGTTCATGACCTGGGAATATGCGCTAATTGGTTTAGTCGTCGGCATTGCTATCGGTGCCGTGGCCATGCGTTTTGGAAATCGCAAATTGCGCCAGCAACAGGCGTTGCAGTATGAACTGGAAAAGAACAAAGCTGAACTGGATGAGTATCGCGAAGAGCTGGTAAACCACTTTGCCCAGAGCGCCGAGCTGCTGGACAACATGGCCCATGATTACCGCAAGCTTTATCAGCACATGGCGAAAAGCTCCAGCAATCTGCTGCCGGAGATGAGCGCAGAAAACAATCCGTTCCGCAACCGTCTGGCGGAGTCCGAAGCCAGTAACGATCAGGCGCCGGTACAGATGCCGCGTGATTACTCCGAAGGGGCATCCGGCCTGCTGCGCGGTGGCGCAAAACGCGATTAATCGCACATCACTAATAAATTTTACGGGCGCAGCCCTTGCGCCCGTCCTTTCTTCCCGACCCCAGCTATTATTTAGTCAAACACCTCATTGTTCAGCGTTTTAAAATTCAATAACATCAGACTGTTTCAGGGCCGTTATTCCTCCATTTCAGGTTGCGAGAGCCAGCATAAATGAACAAAAAAAATCAGCTGTTGAGCGCGTTAGCGTTGAGTATCGGATTATCGCTGTCGGCATCCTGGCCGGCGGTGGCGGCAATTCCTTCGCAGGTTCCAGGCCAGGCGGCGCTGCCGAGCCTCGCCCCGATGCTGGAAAAAGTCCTGCCCGCGGTAGTCAGCGTGCAGGTCGAAGGCACCGCCGTGCAGAGCCAGCGCATCCCGGAAGAGCTGAAAAAGTATTTTGGCGATGATGCCCCTGACCAGGCCCAGCCTTTCGAAGGGCTGGGCTCGGGCGTGGTGATTGATGCCGCGAAAGGCTATGTCCTGACCAATAACCACGTCATCAGCCATGCGGATAAAATCAGCGTCCAGATGAACGATGGCCGGGAGTTCGACGCTAAGTTGATTGGCGGCGACGATCAGAGCGATATCGCCCTGCTGCAGCTTCAGAACCCAACCGGCCTGACGCAAATCGCCATCGCCGATTCCGACAAGCTGCGCGTCGGAGATTTTGCCGTCGCGGTAGGTAACCCCTTCGGCCTGGGCCAGACGGCCACATCCGGGATCATCTCCGCCCTGGGTCGCAGTGGCCTGAACCTAGAAGGGCTGGAAAACTTTATCCAGACCGACGCCTCCATTAACCGCGGTAACTCCGGCGGCGCGCTGCTGAACCTGAACGGGGAGCTGATCGGCATTAACACCGCCATTCTGGCACCCGGCGGGGGTAGCGTGGGGATTGGTTTTGCCATCCCCAGCAACATGGCCCGCACGCTGGCACAGCAGTTAATTGATTTCGGCGAAGTGAAACGCGGGCTGCTGGGCATTAAGGGTACCGAAATGAGCGCGGATATTGCGAAAGCGTTCAACCTGAACGTGCAGCGCGGCGCCTTCGTCAGTGAAGTGCTACCGAATTCCGGCTCGGCAAAAGCGGGCGTGAAGTCCGGGGACGTGATCGTCAGCCTGAATGACAAACCGTTAAGCAGCTTCGCCGAGCTGCGCTCGCGTATCGCCACCACGGAGCCAGGAGCCACGGTTAAGCTCGGCATTTTGCGTGACGGCAAACCGATGGATGTGCAGGTCACGCTGGATAAAAGCACCTCTTCATCGGCCAGTGCAGAGATGATTGCTCCCGCGCTGCAAGGGGCGACCTTAAGCGACGGGCAGTTAAAAGACGGCACCAAAGGCATTACTCTCGACAGCGTCGAGAAGAGCAGCCCTGCCGCGCAGGCCGGTCTCCATGAGAATGACGTGATTATCGGCGTGAACCGCGTTCGCGTGCAGTCCATCGCCGAAATGCGCAAAGTGCTGGCTGGCAAACCCACCGTTATTGCCCTGCAGATCGTGCGCGGCAACGACACCCTCTATATTCTGCTGCGTTAAGCCTGTACGCGTCCGGACATCACCACGTGTGATGTCCGGATAAGTCATGCTATGCTGCTTGCGATCTTCCCTTAACGACGCCCGTATCATGGTTTTAAAGCTCATTCGTTCGGTCGCCATCGGCCTGGTTGTAGGTGGCCTTTTACTGGCCGCGATGCCCTCTTTACGTCAGTTTAATCAGCTGGCTGCGCCGCAGTTTGATAGCGCAGATGAAACACCTGCCAGTTACAATCAGGCAGTGCGCCGCGCCGCCCCTGCGGTGGTTAACGTCTATAACCGTGGGCTGAACAGCACCAGCCATAATCAGCTGGAGATCCGCACCCTGGGCTCCGGGGTGATCATGGATGAGCGTGGCTACATCATTACCAACAAACATGTGATCAACGATGCCGATCAGATCATCGTTGCGCTGCAGGATGGCCGCGTGTTTGAAGCCCTGCTGGTCGGCTCTGACAGCCTGACGGATCTGGCGGTCCTTAAAATCAATGCCACAGGCGGGCTGCCTGTTATTCCCATCAACCGTAAACGCACTCCGCACATCGGCGATGTGGTGCTGGCGATCGGTAACCCCTATAACCTCGGGCAGACCATTACCCAGGGGATTATCAGCGCGACGGGTCGTATTGGCCTGAACCCCTCCGGGCGGCAGAACTTCCTGCAGACGGATGCCTCTATCAACCACGGTAACTCCGGCGGTGCGCTGGTGAACTCGCTGGGCGAACTGATGGGCATCAACACCCTTTCGTTTGATAAGAGCAACGACGGAGAAACCCCGGAAGGCATTGGCTTCGCCATCCCGTTCCAGTTGGCCAACAAGATCATGGATAAGCTCATTCGCGACGGTCGGGTGATCCGCGGCTATATTGGCATTGGCGGGCGTGAGATTGCACCGCTGCATACCCAGGGCGGCGGTATCGACCAGATCCAGGGGATCGTGGTGAACGAAGTGACCTCCGGCGGTCCGGCGGCGGAAGCGGGCATCAAGGTTAACGACGTTATCGTCTCGGTAAATGGCAAACCGGCCATATCAGCCCTGGAGACCATGGATCAGGTAGCTGAGATCAGGCCTGGCTCGATCATTCCGGTGGAAGTGATGCGGGATGATAAGAAACTGACCCTGCAGGTGACCATTCAGGAATACCCGGCCACCAACTGAGTTTGCAGACATAAAAAAAACCGGAGTCGATGCTCCGGTTTTTTATTGCCCTGACGGGAAGCGATTCGCTTACTTGTTAACGAACTCTTCGCCGAGGACGATATCGTTCTTCAGCGTGTCCAGCATGCCGGCCATTGCCTGCTGCTCGAACGCGCTCAGGGTGCCGATAGATTTACGCTCTTCGATACCGTTTTTACCCAGCAGCAGCGGCTGAGAGAAGAAGCGTGCATGCTCGCCGTCGCCTTCAACGTACGCACATTCCACCACGCCTTGCTCGCCCTGCAGGGCGCGTACCAGAGACAGACCGAAACGTGCCGCAGCCTGACCCATAGAGAGGGTTGCAGAACCGCCACCCGCCTTCGCTTCCACCACTTCGGTGCCGGCGTTCTGGATGCGTTTGGTCAGGTCAGCCACTTCCTGCTCGGTGAAGCTCACGCCAGGGATCTGGGACAGCAGTGGCAGAATGGTCACGCCAGAGTGGCCGCCGATAACCGGAACTTCCAGCTCGGTTGGCTGCTTGCCTTTCAGTTCCGCAACAAAGGTGTTGGAGCGGATGATGTCCAGCGTGGTTACGCCAAACAGTTTGTTCTTGTCATACACGCCCGCTTTTTTCAGCACTTCTGCTGCGATAGCAACAGTGGTGTTAACCGGGTTAGTGATGATACCGATGCAGGCTTTCGGACAGGTTGTCGCGACCTGCTGAATCAGGTTCTTAACGATACCGGCATTCACATTGAACAGGTCAGAACGATCCATGCCAGGTTTACGCGCTACGCCTGCGGAGATCAGCACAACGTCTGCGCCTTCGAGCGCCGGGCGCGCATCTTCACCGGAGAAGCCTTTAATTTTGACAGCCGTCGGGATGTGGCTCAGGTCAACCGCCACACCAGGGGTTACCGGGGCGATGTCGTACAGAGAGAGTTCTGAGCCTGCAGGCAGCTGAGTTTTCAGTAGTAGGGCAAGCGCCTGGCCGATACCGCCAGCAGCGCCGAGGACTGCGACTTTCATCCTAAACTCCTTATTATGGTGAGCTAACTTTCTGTTACTCCGTCGCGGCGACCTTAATTCAGCAGATCAATAATTACAATCTTCATGGCTTGAGAATTAGCGGTCGCGCGCTTTTCGCTTCTGCCGGAAGGCTATCGGGCGTTATGCGATAACTAAGCAACGAATCAAGAGGGGGTTACAATACACCCTCGCCAGCCACCAAAACAACATCAATTTGATAACATTTAATTTACTTTTAAGCTTATTTGCGAGGCGTGACGCAGGCATGTTCCTTGATAACGAATTTTGATAAAATCACTCCCTTTCATAACATTATTTCAGCCTAAGATTGGGCAGATAGTTTGCATAAAAATTCATCCATGTGCATAATAATGTTGTTTCTACCGCTATATTTCGGGTGATTTATGCGAATCTCTTCTAAACAAGAAGAATTGGTTAAGGCGTTTAAAGCGCTGCTTAAAGAAGAAAAATTTAGTTCTCAGGGTGAGATCGTTCAGGCCTTACAGGAAGAAGGCTTCGAAAATATCAACCAGTCGAAAGTCTCCCGCATGTTAACCAAATTTGGCGCGGTGCGTACCCGCAATGCCAAAATGGAGATGGTTTACTGTCTGCCTGCTGAGCTCGGCGTACCGACAACCTCGAGCCCGCTGAAGAATCTGGTACTGGATATCGACTATAACGATGCCGTGGTGGTGATCCACACCAGCCCGGGCGCTGCCCAGCTGATCGCGCGTCTGCTCGACTCGCTCGGGAAAGCAGAAGGTATTCTCGGCACCATCGCCGGTGACGATACGATCTTCACGACCCCGGCCAATGGTTTCTCGGTGAAAGACCTCTACGAAGCCATTCTGGTTCTGTTCGAACAGGAACTCTAATCCCCTTCCCTGCTGCGTCTCGCAGCGGGGAATCTTCGGCTCCCGCCTCGTTTTGCCTTACAATCTGTTATCTGTGATTTAACAAATAGTGCGTTTTTCCGCTTCAATTCATTCATGCAGTGGATGATCCGCCCGACGATAGCACGAATAATCAAATTGTCATATCCTTATGATTTTAATGAAAATAACCAAGTAATCCGCGTCTAACCCCGGCTTTTTTATTCCCTTCTGTTATAAAACATCCTCTGCTTAATACATAATTTCACGAGAAACAATTAGCATGGTATTAATATTTGCCGTTATTAGTGTATACTTGATTTTGTGATGAGGGTCACGAAACAGAGACCCCAGTAAAGAATATGACGAGGAAGAGAATCATGAAAATCAAAACTACCGTAGCCACACTAAGCGTTCTGTCTGTTCTGTCATTCGGTGCTTTTGCTGCCGATGCCATTAACGCCGATCAGGCACAGTCCCGCGAATCTATCGGTACTGTTTCCATCGGTGCTGTCGGTACCTCTCCGATGGATATGAATCAGATGCTGAACAAAAAAGCGCAGGAACAGGGTGCCTCATCCTATCGCGTTATCGAAGCGCGTACCGGTGACCACTGGCATGCCACTGCTGAGCTGTACAAATAAGTCGTACCGAGCATTAAACAAATTACCCGTTATCTCAGTTCAACGACACCAGGCATAAAAATAGCAGTACAACCCTTCTGGTCGTTGAACGTGCCCTGTAAGTAAGGAGTAAAGACTATGAACACTAAATTAATCATCGCCACCCTGGGTTTAGCTTCCGTTCTCTCATTCGGTGCCAGTGCCGCTGTGCATCAGGTTACCGCGGAGCAAGCGCAAGGTCTGCAATCCCTGGGTAGCGTAGGCGTTACCGAAGTGGCCGGTTCTCCAATGGATGTTCGCCAGGCCCTGGCAGCAAAAGCTGAAAAAGCGGGCGCCAGCAGCTACCGCATCACCGAGCTGAATACCGGTGACCACTGGCATGCTACAGCCGAGCTGTACAAATAAACCCTCGTCGTATTGAAATACGACTTGCCCCTGCCTCGCAGCAGGGGCTTTTTTTTGCCTTTTACGGACGAACGTTGAAGCGGATCTGACCTTCCAGCTCCTCTTCCGCCTCATCAAACAGCAGGATCAATGCGCCAAAGCGCCTGCGCAGCTTCTCCGGCAAATGGGTAAATTCGATTTCAAGCGGTAGCGGCAGCTGGTTGCCGGTCACGATCTCCCAGAGAGAATCCAGGTCTGTCACGCTCTCCCGCGCAATGCCAAAGGTACGTGAAAACTCACGGTAAAAGTCTTCCTGACTGTCGATTTCATCAAAATCAAACGTATAGATATTCATTTCCCGCCACCCCGTCCAGGCGGGCGGCTGATGCCGCCCTGACGATTATAATCCCCCGATATGCAGGGTTTTCACTTCCAGGAACTCCTCCAGTCCCAGTACTGAGCCTTCACGACCCAGCCCTGACTCTTTCACCCCACCAAACGGCCCCAGCTCGGTAGAGACCGCACATTCATTAATGCCGATCATCCCGCTCTCAATGGCCTGAGAGACGCGGAACACCCGCTGCAGATTCTGGGTATAGAAATAGGCGGCCAGTCCAAAGGGCGTATTATTGGCGCGCTGAATAACCTCCTCTTCGGAGGTAAAACGGAAGCAGGCCGCAACGGGGCCAAAGGTCTCTTCGCTGGCGAGTGCCATCCCTTCATGACAGTTACCCAACACCGTCGGCTGCCAGAAGTTGCCGCCCAGCTCATGCGGCTTGCCGCCTGCCAGGACCGTCGCCCCTTTGGCGACCGCATCCTCTACATGCTCGCGCACTTTTTTCACCGCAGAAGGCTCAATCAGCGGCCCGACAATAGTGCCCTCCTCCAGGCCGTTACCCACTTTTAAGGCGTTTACGGCGGCGGCGAGCTGGCTGACGAAGGCGTCATACACCGACTCCTGAATATAGAAGCGGTTGACGCTGACGCAGACCTGGCCCGCATTACGGAATTTGTTGGCGATAGCCCCTTTTACTGCGGCATCAATATCGGCGTCGTCAAAGACGATATAGGGCGCATTCCCGCCCAGCTCCATCGAAACTTTCTTCATGGTCTCGGCGGCATTACGCATCAGCGTTTTGCCAACTGCCGTCGAGCCAGTAAAGGAGATTTTGCGCACCTCAGGGCTGGCCATGATGGCATCGCTTATCTCAGAGGTATTGCCCGCAACCGCGTTGAGTACGCCGTCCGGGACGCCCGCTTTTTTGGCAAGGGTCAGCAGGGCAAAGGCGCTGAGCGGCGTGTTGTTGGCCGGTTTGATCACCCCGGTGCAGCCTGCGGCCAGCGCCGGGCCCAGCTTGCGGGTCAGCATCGCCATCGGAAAATTCCACGGCGTGATGGCCGCTACCACGCCAACCGGTTCGCGGGTGGCCAGAATGCGGGAGCCGGGTTTAACCGGGGGAATGATCTCACCGTTGGCGCGTTTGGCCTGCTCGGCGAACCACTGAATAAAGCTGGCCGCGTACTCGACCTCACCTTCCGCCTCTTTCAGCGGCTTGCCCTGCTCGGTGGTCATCAGTTGTCCAAGCCACGGCTTGTTTTCAATGATTAATTCATACCAGCGATAGAGGATGGCCGAACGCTCTTTTGCGGTTCTGGCCCGCCACGCCGGGAAAGCACGGCTTGCGGCGGCGATGGCCTCTTCGGTCTCTTTGCTGCCCGCTTTTGCCACTTTAGCGATCACCTCACCGGTGGCCGGGTTAAGGACATCAAATGTGGTATCGAGCGTTTTCCATACGCCATCGACCAGATATCCTGTCTGAAATAGCGCACTGTCCTGTAGAGCCTGGGTCGTCATGTATCCTCCCATTCCGGGTTTAAGTTCTTGCCCGAATAAGTATAGTCACAAAAAAACCGACGCTTACGGCGTCGGTTTTCAGGAGGATTAGCTGTCGGTGAGAGCGTTCTGGTAGCGATGCAGCATTCCTACCAGCCGCTGCACCGGTTCGGTTACCTGTCTAGGTGCCTCCCAGATGCGCAGTTTTTCCTGGTAGATATCCAGCTCCTCCAGCAGCTGAGCAAAATAGCGTCGCCGCTTATCGTCGCTGCTGGCCGAAATGACGTGATCGGCGGTGCGTCGCAGCTGACGGTGGAACGCCGAGAGGTCGTCATTAACCGGCACCGGCGCATTGCGCAGACGCTGGTGGGCGATGATCAGCGTCAGGGCCAGGCGGAATTTAGCGATATCTCCCGGGAATTTGGTCAGCAGTAAAAACAGCTGCTGATAGAGCGCGGGGAGATGGTTCTCTTTGCGTCGGGCGGTGTTGGTGGTCATCGCGGAAACGGCAGCGGAAACAAACTGGTTCAGCAGCACGCGTCCGGTGCGGGCCTGCGAGTTATCGCGCACCAGCAAAATAACCATCATGGCGAGGAAACAGCCAACAATCTGCCCCAGCGCGCTATCCAGGAACTGGCTGAAGTGGAACGTCATCGGATTATCCAGCACCAGAATGTTAATGGTACTGGCCAGCGCCCCAAGCGAACCCAGGCGTCGCTTCTGCACCTCGATACCAATAAAGAAGGCCATCACCGCAAGGCTGATACAGAGTAGCAGCATACTTTGCTGGGTCGAGGGCAGAACCACCAGGAAATAGAAAGCACCCAGCGGGAGCGCTGCCAGCGCACCGTACAGAAAATCGAGCGCCACCATTCGCGGATTGGGCAGACGCATCGCCAGCGAGGTGACCACGGCGATCATCACCATCGCCCCGCTGCCGGAGGTCCAGCCGGTCCACAGCCAGAATAACGTGCCGAGCATACAGGCGAGCATGGTGCGCCAGAAGTTGACCATCGCATGGTGACGTTCCGCCGACTCGGCTTTGACCACCACTTCACCTTGGAGGACTTCCTCTTCGGTGGCGCTGATTTTGGTATTGCCGATCACGCCACGTTTGAGGAGCAGGAAGCGCGTCGCCGCCCCCACCCAGGTGTAGATGGTCACCGGGGTGTCTCGCTCGCCGGTCCAGGCGATGACCCGGCGCATGCGTTTGAGCTGTTTATGCACATCCTGCACGGTGGCGACGGGAGTAGCGAACTGCTCCCGGAAGGTCCCGGTGATCGCCTCGGGGCGGGAATTCTGGATCAGATAGGTTTCACAGGCCTGGGTGATCAGGGTTAAGGAGACGGTATTGAGCGCCTTCAGGCGGCGGTTAGCCCGCGACCAGCGCGACGACTCCATATTGAGGTTGCTGCGCATCCCTTCCAGCGCGGTGGTACGACGCACCAGCGCACTCCAGGCGTTATCGACCTCTTCGCTGTCGCCATGCTTGATGCACAGTTGCATCAGCTGGTACTGGGCAACGATCAGCGCATCCAATTCGCGATCTACCTCCTGCTTAATGGAGCGAGGAGAGAACAGCAGATCCGCCACGATCGCACAGACAATCCCCATCACGATCTCGCTGCAGCGCTCCACGGCAAACTGCGGTGCCAGCAGGGGGTTGGTCTGAATGGTGATGATAATGATCAGCGCGGTATAGCCGGAAAGCCCCCAGGCGTAGGAGTTTTCCACCCGCACCAGAGAGGAGATCCAGGTGCAGAACCCGGCCCAGATACAGCACACCATCAGCATCAGCAGCGGGGTGCGGATCATCAGGATCACGATGGTCAGCGCGGCGATACAGCCGATAAAGGTGCCGACAATACGCAGCATCCCGCGATAGCGAATGGCCCCGGAATAAGGTTCACCACCCGCCGCAAACGCCGGACCTGCGGCGACAATCGCTGCCGTCAGCACCGCCCAGCGGGGGGTTTCCAGCTGAAAGTGAAAGCCGACGAACAGCGCCAGCACGATGGCGAAGGCCAGCTTAATCGCAAAGCGCAGGTGCTGGTCGGCGATGGAGAAGATGCCCATGGCGATTAACCAAACTCGCGCAGGCGATGGGCAATTTTACGGAACAGCGAGTCATGGCTGGCGTCCCGATCTGTCTCACCGGTGATCACCACGGTGGCGGTGGTGCCCGCAGGCCACAGGTTGCCCTGCTGTTCATCCAGACGAATACGCACCGGCACGCGCTGGGCCAGACGGACCCACTCCAGGTTGGAATCGACGGTCGCCATCCCTTTGCTGTCGCGGGTGGCGCTGGAGTTAGTCACCCCTGCAGCCACGCTGTCGACCGTGCCTTTCATGACCCGGTTGCTGCCCAGCGGGGTGATCTCAGCCCGGTAGCCCGGACGGACGTTCTCCAGCTTGGTCTCTTCCATATAGGCCAGCACGTAGAAGGAGTGCTGTTTGACCAGCGCCACGGCGGTGGAGCCGCGGGTAATAAATTCGCCGGTATAGACGTTAAGGTTGGTCACCCAGCCGTCGGACGGGGCGCGGATCACGGTACGCTCAAGATCGAGCTTCGCCAGATCGCGGGTAGCCTCGGCTTTCGCCAGCTGATGCAGCACGGTTTGCAGCAGGTTGTTGGACTGGTCGATCTCCTCCCGCGACATTGCCTGCACCCCCAGCTTATTACGACGTCCCGCCTCGCGGCGTTTTTCCGCAGCCAGCGCCTGGTAGTAGGCGACATCGGCTTCTGCTTCTTCCAACGCTTTCTGATAGCGCGGCTGGTCCACGGTGAACAGCACCTGATCCTTTTTCACCAGCTGGTTGTCATGCACATTCACGGCCGTGATCAGGCCCGCCACGTCCGGGGCAATGGCGACGATGTCGGCGCTGAAGCGCGCATCGCGCGTCCAGGGCGACTCGGTGTAGTAAACCCACGCGCGAAATATAGCGATGAACGCGAGGATAACCAGTGCCAGGGTAATGGCGGTACGGGAGATTTTTCTTGTTAGCGTTTTCACATCTACCTCAAACAAACAGGCGCGATACCAGATAGAACAGGCAGCAATACAGCGCGGAATTGAACAATGCAGGGTGCCAGACGAAATCATAGATCCCGGTCGGAGCCAGCACCTTTCGCACCAGCCAAAAAATCGCCAGTGATAAAAGAAGTTCGAAGAATATCGGTGGGAACGACAATCCGAACACCACGATAACGGGAAACAGACTCATGTTGACCTTGATTAGAGCGAGCAGGCGAAAGAATTATTCAGCATACGGCACCGCAGAAGTGGCAAGAAAAGCCGGGCGAGAGTGGCGTAGCTATAATGTATTAATAATATATTAGCGTAACTGTTATGCTGTTATCTATCATATGTGATCTAAATCACTTTTAAGCCAGAGTGAATAATGGAACGTCTAAAACGGATGTCAGTTTTTGCCAAAGTCGTTGAGCTGGGCTCCTTTACCGCCGCGGCCAGGCAACTGCAGATGAGCGTCTCGTCAATCAGCCAGACCGTCGCCAAACTGGAAGATGACCTCCAGGTGAAGCTCCTCAACCGCAGCACCCGTAGCCTTGGTCTGACCGAAGCCGGCAAAATCTATTATCAGGGCTGTCGGCGGATGTTGTATGAGGCCCAGGCGGTGCATGAGCAACTCTACGCCTTTAACAACACCCCCATCGGCACTCTGCGCATCGGCTGCTCTTCAACTATGGCACAAAATGTCCTGGCTGAAATGACCGCCGAGATGTTGCAGGAATACCCGGGGCTGACGGTCAATCTGGTCACCGGCATTCCTGCCCCGGATCTGATTGCCGATGGGCTGGATGTGGTGATCCGCGTCGGGGCATTGCAGGACTCCAGCCTCTTCTCCCGCCGTCTGGGCAGTATGCCAATGGTGGTCTGCGCGGCGAAAAAGTATCTCGCCCGAGCGGGGATCCCGGAGAAACCGGCGGATCTCAGTAATCACGCCTGGCTCGAGTACAGCGTGCGCCCGGATAATGAATTTGAGCTGGTTGCGCCGGAAGGGCTGTCAACAAAACTGCTGCCGCAGGGGCGCTTTGTCACCAACGATCCGATGACCATCTCCCGCTGGCTGGTGGCCGGGGCCGGGATCGCCTACGTCCCGCTGATGTGGGTGATCAACGAGATCAACAGCGGCGAGCTGGAGATCCTCTTCCCGCGCTATCAGTCGGATCCGCGCCCGGTGTATGCGGTCTATACCGAAAAGGACAAACTCCCGCTGAAGGTGCAGGTATGCATTAACTATCTGACGGACTATTTTGTGCAGGTGGCGGCGCTGTTTCAGGAGATGCGGGGAAGGAAGGAGTAACCCTCTCCCAGAGGGAGAGGGTATTTAGGAAGGGAAATTACGCGGTACCGCCGACGGTCAGGTTATCCACCTTCAGGGTCGGCTGACCGACACCCACCGGCAGGCTCTGGCCCTCTTTGCCGCAGACACCGACGCCGTTATCCAGCTTCAGATCGTTACCGACCATCGAGATCTGCTGCATCGCTTCGATACCAGAACCGATCAGGGTCGCGCCTTTCACCGCTTTGGTCACTTTGCCCTTCTCGATCAGATAGGCTTCTGAGGTCGAGAAGACAAATTTGCCGGAGGTGATATCCACCTGGCCGCCGCCGAAGTTTGGCGCATAGATGCCATACTCCACCGACTCGATGATCTCCTGCGGCGTGGATTTACCCGCCAGCATATAGGTGTTGGTCATACGCGGCATCGGCAGGTGCGCATAGGATTCGCGACGACCGTTACCGGTTGGGGCCACACCCATCAGGCGCGCATTCAGCTTGTCCTGCATGTAGCCTTTCAGGATCCCGTTCTCGATCAGCACGTTGTACTGACCCGGGGTCCCTTCGTCGTCGATAGAGACCGAACCACGACGATCGGTCATGGTGCCGTCATCCACCACGGTGCAGAGCTCAGAGGCCACCAGCTCGCCCATGTGGCCGCTGAAGACCGAGGTGCCGCGACGGTTAAAGTCGCCTTCCAGACCGTGGCCCACCGCTTCATGCAGCAGCACGCCAGGCCAGCCCGCGCCCAGGACCACCGGCAGGGTGCCCGCAGGGGCCGCCACCGCAGAGAGATTGACCAGCGCCATTCGCACCGCCTCTTTTGCCCACGCGTCAGCACGCACTTCGCCATCGACCGGGTTCAGGAACCATTCGTAACCAAAACGACCGCCGCCGCCGCTGGAGCCGCGCTCGCGTTTGCCGTCCTCTTCCACCAGCACGCTGACGGAGAGACGGACCAGCGGACGCACGTCGGCGGCCAGGGTGCCATCGGTCGCCGCCACCAGAATCAGCTCATACACGCCGCTCAGGCTGGCCGACACTTCCTGCACGCGCTTGTCTTCCGCACGGGCAACGTTGTCCACCCGGCGCAGAATATCCAGCTTCTCTTCCCGACTCATACTTTGCAGCGGATCGACGCTGGTATAGAGCGCAGAGTGCTGCACTTCGCCCAGGGTCTTCACCCGACCGTCACCGCTGTCGCGCACGATGGTGCGTGCCGCCTGCGCGCTCTGCTGCAGGGCGTTGAGGCTGATCTGGTCTGCATAGGCAAAACCGGTTTTCTCACCGCTGACGGCACGGACACCCACGCCCTGGTCGATGTTATAAGAACCATCTTTGATGATGCTGTCTTCTAAAACCCAGGATTCGTGATAGCTCGACTGAAAGTAGAGATCGCCGTAGTCGAGACGGCGTTCGGTCAGTTGACCAAGAATGGAAAACAGGTCCTGATGGCTCAGGCCGTTCGCTGCCAGCAGATGTTCACTTACCAGGTTCAGACTCATCGTTTTGCTACTCGTTCGTTGCCGTCCACAGGACGTATCTAAGATCTTATCTATTGAGAGTGAGGCAATTAATTGCCCGCGTCAAATCATTGCTGTGCATCTTTGCGCGGCTGGCGCAGCACTTCGTTAATCTGCGGTTTATCGACCGGGCCGGTGATGTGATAGCGCAGAATCGAGACTTTGCTCCACAGCGGCCCCAGCACTTTACTGGCGGCAAACACCGCCGCGCCTACAATCGGGTTAACGGCAAAGGCCGCGGCCACGCCGACGGTGGCGGATATTTCCGGGGCGACCACCGCTTCCAGATCCAGTTCACGACGCACCAGATTGACGGAGCCTTTCATGGCGATATCCGCCTCCAGCCCGTCGACCAGGGTGTCATCGGTATGCAGGACACCCTCTTTGATCCACGCTGTGCTGCGGATCGAGTCGAAGTAGAACCCTTCGTTAAAGGTATCGCTGAAGTCAAACCGCAGCTTACGCAGCAGGGCATCGAAGCTGAGCAGACGCAGCAGCTGTCCCGCATGACCGGTGCTCAGATCGGCAATTTCGCCCTTGCCCAGCCGGGTTTTGAGGATGCCGTTCAGCGAGGCTTCATCAGGCTTCCACGGCTGAGCGCGCCAGTGCAGATCGTAGTCGAGGTCAAACGACGACCCGCGAATCGGGGTGGTGATCCCAAAATAGTTCGAGGCCGCATCCAGCTTGTTGCCTTTGATTTGCCCTTTCAGCGAGGTGCGCTGCTCGGTGCCGTTCACCCACTCGCCGTTGGCGGTCAGGCGGCCAAAGCCGGTGTCAATCAGCCCACCCGCCAGGCTAAGGGTATTGCCCTTAATGGTGAAGTCGCCGTCGATACGGCCATACTTCTGTCCCCACAGCCAGCATTCGGCACAGCGTAGCTGTAAATCAGGCCAGCCGCTGAAATTGACCCGCGTGGTGCTGGCTAACGGCGAAACCGGGCTGCCTTTCCCGGCGGTCGCGGTTGCCGGGTTGAAATAGAGATAGCGGATCGCCGCCTGCCACGGCGCGGTGTCGCGCATCAGCAGGGTGGCGTTGATCTCCCGTCCCTGGGCCTCGACTTTTGAGCCGTTTAAGGTTGGCTGCGAGACGATGCTCAGGTTATTCCACTGTTGTCCTCCCAGCGTCAGGGCCGGAGTGCGCACCGTAATGTGCTGCGGGAACTGGGCTGATTCATCGACATTTTGCCCGACGCCGCTCTGGAACAGGGCTAACCACTCGGCACCATCCATTGGCGGCAGATTGAGTTCGATGCCCGCCTGCTCCGGCAGCGGCGGCAGCGTTCGGCTGTCGCTGGCCCAGATGGCGCGATCCAGCGTCAGCTTGCGGTTCAGCAGCCAGCGGCTGTTAAAGTGATTCTTGCTGCCGGCATTGCCCGTCAGGGTAAAGCTGTTGAGATCGCCGTCGACGTTCAGTTTTACCGGCAGCGGCTCGCCTGCGCTCTTCTCCAGCGGCGACGGCAGGTCGCTGCTGACGTTTTTCAGATCGCTACTGATATCCACCTTGTAATGGGCATCCCCCCGATAAGGCAGCTCAATAGCGACCTTGCCGTTCCACGGCAGACGGCCCTCCAGCGACTGGCTGATGGCTTTTGGCAGCACATCCATCCGCGAAGGCTGCCAGCTGGCATCCAGATTGATCCCTACCTGATAGGCTTTCTCGCCTTCGGTGGTGGAGAAGTCGATATTCACCGGCTGATTAAACCAGCTTGCGGTCAGCGGCCCGCTTTTCAGATCGCCATTCACAAAGCTGAACTGACCGCTCAGATTGTTAATGGTGCTGTCCAGCGGCTTGATGAACAGACTGTTATTTTTCAGCCTGACGTCGCCTTTGGCGATGGTCATGGTGCCGTCCAGCGGGATATCCAGATGTAAGCGAGCATTCACATAGCCATCCAACTGGAGCTGCTGGAGCGTGGCACCGAGAGAATCCTCCAGCGGCGTATCGTCAAAGTACGGCCCCACGGCTTTTCCCGGCCCGTTAATATCGGCGTCGATCAGCAGCTTTTCCTTCGAATAGTCCGGGATCACCGCGGTCAGGTTACTGGCTTTCACCCCGCCCAGCGCCACGCCGTCGGTCTTCATCCACAGTCCGTCGTTGATGAAGTTAAGCTCAATATCGAGGTTTTTCAGCGCTGGCCAATCAGGCTGGAAGGCGTAGGTGGCGTTGCGTAACGGCACCAGAACCTGGAACTGGCCTTCGTTGTGCTTGTAGGGGAACAGGTGCGGGTTGCCACCATACGCCAGGGTAGCGTTATCCGCCTGCCCGCCCTGAATGGCACCGCTGAGATAATCCACCAGCGCTTTGCCCATCAGGTTTTCAGGGAAATAGCGCCAGGCCTGGGATCCGTCGTCGGTGCTGATGCCCGCCAGGATCCCCAGCCAGGGCTCATCGCCCGCCGGCTGCAGATAGCGGAAATCGCCCCGGGCGTGCACCGCTTTGGCTTTGACATCGATATCACGCCCGTCGAGCTGGAAACCTTTCTCGTTCTTCAGCCAGTGGAGAGTGGCCGTGCCTTTCTCTATCTCCAGCGGAGCGCGGAAGACGGTTTCGTAAGGCATTTTCGCGTCGCGCATGTGGGCCACCAGACGGCCATCCTCCACGCTGCCCTGCAACGTGCCGCTGAAATGCTCGGCCCCCGGCAGCAGCTCCCACTGCTTCCAGGCGAGATCGGTCCAGGTGATGTTGAAGCGGGTTTTTTCCGTCTCCTGCAGCGGAATATCCAGCGCCAGCGCGTTAATGGCCCCTACCGGCTGGGTGGCCTGCCAGACTTCGCCCAGCGACGGGGAGAGCTTCGCCGCGATGGTTCGCAGCCCTTCCAGACCTGACAGCTCCAGATTGCTGGCGCGAATGCGCAGCTCGTCGCTGCGTTTATTGTTGGCACCGCCGACATCCTGCCCCGGGATCCAGGCCAGGGCCAGGGCTCCGCGCGGCCACGCCTTGTCGTCCATGGTGATGCGCGTATCCGGGATGGCGAACTGCCAGCCCTCTTTCTCGCGGGTAACGTGGGCGGTCAGGTTATCAACCGAAAGCTGATGCTGGCGCGCCTTTCCCGGCCAGCTGGCGCCCCCCTGCTTCAGCCAGAGATCGCCGCTGGCAAACTGGCCGTTGGTGAGGGTCATCCACCCTTCAATACTGAAGCGCGCGGTTTCCAGCTGCATGTTCTGCTGCACCCACTCACCCAGCCAAGGTTTGACGTCCACGTCATCGGCCTGCATCCACACTTTGCCGTTATTCAGCAGGCCATTATCATCACGCAGATCCATCCGCACCTGCATCACGCCATGCTGTCCGTTCAGGCTGGAGAGGCTGACCTGGCCTTCCGCACGGTGCCGCTCTTTGCCGTTGAGCCAGGTAAGCTGGGGGATCGCCAGCTCGGCGCGCTGCCCGGAGAGGGTGATAAAGCTGATTTCACTGTCGCGCAGATCGAAATGATCGAACTGGCGCAGGAACAGATCGCTGATGCGGTTGGCCTCGAAGCCTTCGCCCTGATCGCCACTTTTCAGCGGGGTGTTGGTCAGAAATTGCAGTTGATAAAAGGTGAGATCGCGAAACTGCCAGCGCAGGTGCAGCAGGCTCTGCCATACGTCCAGCGCCAGGGTGACGCGCTTGATTTTAAGGTAGCCGCCATCTTTCAGCTGCGCGTTGATGTCGCGCACCTCAAGAGTCGGGCCGAAATTCTGCCAGCTCGCGTTGAGCTGGCTGGCCGCGACGGGCATGCCGGTCGCGGATTCAATCTTCGCCAGCACCTGCGGACGCCAGGTGTCCAGATGCGGCAATACGAGACGCAGCCCGCTTACGAGCAGCGCGACAATCACTATCAGCGTTGCCCCTGTAAGCAGTAAAATCCCCGGCAATCGCCTCACGCGTCTCTCCTTGTCAGCCGTTCTAGTCTCGCAGTACCTGCGGATTACATCATTACCACGTCAAACTGCTCCGGGTTATAGAGCGGCTCTATCTGCACTTTTACCTGTTTGCCGACAAAGATTTCCACTTCCGCCAGCGCGTGGGACTCTTCCCCTTTCAGGGCTTCCGCCACCGAAGGAGAAGCATAGACCAGGAAGCGGTCGGAGTCGTAGGCGTGATGCACGCGCACAATCTCACGCATGATCTCGTAGCACACCGTCTCCACCGTCTTTACCGTGCCGCGGCCATGGCAGGTCGGGCACTCGTTGCACAGCACATGCTCCACGCTTTCACGGGTGCGCTTGCGGGTCATCTCAACCAGGCCCAGCTGGGAGAAGCCGTTGATGCTGGTTTTCACGCGATCTTTGCTCAGCGCCTGCTCCAGAGAGTGCAGCACGCGGCGGCGGTGGTCTTCGTTACTCATATCGATAAAGTCGATGATGATGATGCCACCCAGATTGCGCAGACGAAGCTGACGCGCAATGGCCTGCGTCGCTTCAATGTTGGTATTGAAAATGGTGTCGTCCAGATTGCGGTGACCGACAAACGCCCCGGTGTTGATATCCACGGTGGTCATCGCTTCGGTCTGGTCGATAATCAGATAGCCGCCGGACTTGAGCTCGACCTTACGCTCCAGCGCGCGCTGAATTTCGTTCTCCACATCGTAGAGATCGAAGATCGGCTGGCGTCCGGTGTAGTGCTCCAGCAGGCCCGGCATTTCCGGAATGTACTCGGCGGTAAATTCGAGCAGCGCGTCGTAGGTCAGACGGGAATCGACGCGGATGCGGTCCAGCTGGGCATCGGCGAAGTCGCGCAGGACGCGCTGGGCCAGCGCCAGCTCACCGTACAGCTGATAGCGGGTCTGGTTGCGCTTTTTACGCTCCATCACTTTGGTCCAGACGCGTTTCAGGTAGGCGGCATCCGAGGCCAGATCCTCTTCGCTGATCCCCTCGGCGGCGGTACGAATGATAAATCCGCCCTGCTCATCGCAGTACGCGCCGACCACTTTTTTGAGCCGGTCGCGCTCGCTTTCGCTCTCAATACGCTGGGACACGCCCACGTGAGAAGCGCCAGGCATAAAGACCAGATAACGGGAAGGTAAGGTGATGTCGGTGGTCAGGCGCGCGCCTTTGGTACCCAGCGGATCTTTCACCACCTGCACCATCAGATCCTGGCCCTGACGCACCAGCTCGGAGATATCACGCACGGTAAACTGCTTTTGCTCTTCGCCCGCTACGCATTCGGTGTGCGGCATGATATCGGAAGCATGCAGGAACGCCGCTTTATCGAGGCCAATATCTACAAATGCCGCCTGCATACCCGGTAGTACACGACTGACACGACCTTTGTAGATATTGCCTACTATTCCGCGCCGCGCTTCACGTTCAATATGAATTTCCTGAAGAATGCCACCATCAATGTAGGCCACACGGGTTTCCGATGGCGTTACGTTTACCAACAATTCAGCCGTCATAATTATCCCTTCCCTCACGCAGTGAGTTAAAATTGCTCAGCAACTCATACGTTTCCACCAGCGGTAAGCCGACTACGGCGTGATAGCTGCCATTTATCTTCCTGACAAAACAGCCACCCAACCCTTGAATACCGTATGCACCTGCTTTATCCATTGGTTCACCGCTGGCGATATAACCGGCGATATCCTCATCTGTGAGTACTCTGAATGTGACGTCGGTGACCACCAGACAGTCCAGCACGTGCTGGCGGTCTGCCAGCGCGACGGCGGTCATCACCTGATGCGTATGGCCGGACAATTTGCGCAGCATCGTAAACGCATGCTCATCGTCGTGCGGTTTCTCGAGGACTTCACCGTTAAGGATCACGATGGTATCTGCGCCCAGCACCGGTAAATCACGCGGCACCTGCGCCACGCCTGCCTGCGCTTTCTCCCGCGCCAGACGGGAAACGTACTGTTGTGCGCTTTCGCCCTCGGCACGTTGCTCTTCAATGCCGGTAACGATGCGTTCAAAAGATACCCCTAACTGCGTCAGGAGTTCCTGACGACGCGGGGAGCCGGAAGCGAGATACAAAGACGTCATAGAAACCTTTTATTGCACGGCAAATTGCTGGCGAACCTTACGCATCAGCAGGAACAACCATGGCCAGAGCACACCGTTTACTACACTACTCCAGAACACTTCCGGACGGAAAGAGACGTTGATCACTAAAAACTCTGCCCAGAAAACAATGATATCCGCGGCCATGGATAACAACATCACCACCAGCGCCTGTTGCCAGAGCGCCAGATTACGAAAGAGCTGGAATTTCAGAGCGACCAGGTATGCGATGATACTCATGGACAGGGCGCGTACGCCAAGCGTTGAGCCACTAATCAGATCCAGTATGGCACCCATCACAAAACCTGTGCCCACATTTACGCGGTGCGGCAGAGCGAGGATCCAGTAGAGCAGAATAAGCAGCACCCAGTTTGGCCGGAAAACGAGAATGTCGTCCGGCCAGGGCATCACTTGCAGCAACAGCGCGACTAAAAACGAGAGCCAGATAACCCAGCGTCCCTGGCTACGGTAGCTTGCCACTATTGCCCTCCCGAAGAGAGTTGCGGTGGCGGTGGCGCATCAGGCAGCGGCTGGGTCAGCCCGGTTGCCGGCGCAGGAACGGGCGCAGGCGGCCCCATCGAGTTTGGCGCAGGCAGAACCTGCGGCATCATCTGCATCAGACGTTCATTCGCCACGCGATGCACATCTTCCGGGGTCATCGGGTTCGTTCCGTTACGATCGGCACCCCATAACAGCAGCAGATAGCGCAGGCGTTGCAGACCCGCCGTTGGGCGTGCCTGAATCACGGTATAGGCGCGCTGGGTGTCCAGCTTCACAGAGGAGACCACCCCAACCGGATATCCTTCCGGGAAGCGCCCGCCCAGACCTGACGTCACCAGCACATCGCCCACGCGAATATCGGTATTCGCCGGCAGATGTTCCAGCTGCAGATCGTCCGTACAGCCGTTACCGGCCGCAATCACGCGGATATCGTTACGCAGCACCTGGATCGGCAGCGCATGGGTGGCATCGCAGATCAGCAGCACGCGGCTGGTCAGCTTGGCGACCGCAACCACCTGGCCGACGACGCCTTTATCGCTGATGACCGGCTGGCCTTCGTACACGCCATTGACGCTGCCCTTGTCGATCACCACCTGATCGCTGTACGGATCGTTCACGGTGGAGATCACCTGGGTCACCATCTTCTGCTCATCCTGACGCAGCGGGGAGCCCAGCAGCTCACGCAGGCGGGCGTTCTCCTGCTTGTACTGGCCCAGCATCAGTATTTCGCTGTTTTTCAGCAGCAGTTCCTGGCGTAACGCGCGGTTTTCAAGTTCGAGTTGATCGCGTGAGGACAGGGTTTGCGAGACGCTGTCGAGCAGTTCACGGGGACCATTTGATACAAAGTAGAAAGGACTGACGGCGGTATCCATGTACGTTCGGATCTGGCTGAACGTACCGAGGCGGCTATCGGCAATAATGACACCAAGCGCTACTAACACCCCAAGGATCAGGCGAAACTGTAGCGACGGGCCACGGCTAAAAATTGGCTTCATAGGCTATGCGTACTCTCGCGTCAGAGAGAAAGGGTAGCCATCCGCTACCCTTTCACACCTGACTACTCTTCGCTGAACAAGTCGCCGCCGTGCATGTCGATCATTTCCAGCGCCTTGCCGCCACCACGGGCTACGCAAGTCAGTGGATCTTCTGCAACTACGACAGGAATTCCTGTCTCTTCCATCAACAGGCGGTCGAGGTTACGCAGCAGCGCACCACCACCGGTCAGAACCATACCGCGCTCGGAGATATCGGAAGCCAGTTCCGGCGGGCACTGCTCGAGGGCAACCATGACGGCGCTGACGATGCCGGTCAACGGCTCCTGCAGCGCTTCGAGAATTTCGTTGGAGTTCAGGGTAAAGCCACGTGGAACGCCTTCTGCCAGGTTACGGCCGCGCACTTCGATCTCGCGCACTTCGTCACCCGGGTAGGCAGAACCGATTTCGTGCTTAATACGCTCTGCGGTGGCTTCACCGATCAGAGAGCCGTAGTTACGGCGCACGTAATTGATGATGGCTTCGTCGAAGCGGTCACCACCGATACGTACGGAAGAGGAGTAAACCACACCGTTCAGGGAGATAACGGCCACTTCAGTGGTACCGCCACCGATATCCACCACCATGGAGCCGGTCGCTTCGGAAACCGGCAGGCCGGCACCGATCGCAGCAGCCATTGGCTCTTCAATCAGGAAGACTTCACGCGCACCAGCGCCCTGAGCGGATTCACGAATAGCACGACGTTCAACCTGGGTGGCGCCAACCGGCACACACACCAGAACACGTGGGCTTGGACGCATAAAGCTGTTGCTGTGCACCTGTTTGATAAAGTGCTGAAGCATTTTCTCGGTCACGAAGAAGTCAGCGATAACGCCGTCTTTCATCGGACGAATGGCAGCGATATTACCCGGCGTACGACCAAGCATCTGCTTAGCGTCATGGCCAACGGCCGCTACGCTTTTCGGTGAACCAGCACGATCCTGACGAATGGCCACAACTGAAGGCTCATTCAGTACGATGCCTTGTCCTTTTACATAAATGAGGGTATTCGCGGTACCCAGGTCAATGGACAGGTCATTGGAAAACATGCCACGAAATTTTTTCAACATACTAAGGGATAATCCTGAAAGCTGGGGCGGAAAACAAAATCCGCTTACTTTACCAACCACACGCAGCAGCGACAAGGCGCAAAAATCGCCTGCTACGGTGAAAATTTGTGCAGCACGTTTCCTTTGTTACAAATCGTCGCCTGACTCCCTCAGGGCAGAGAAAAAACAGCGTTCCTCACGTTCATTTGTAACCCGTTAAAGGTCGCTCACTGTCATTTTGCTCGTCATACATCACGCTACAGGCGCGATATTCTACGTGAAAACTCACCAAACAGCAGGTTAAACAGAGTATCTTTGCGAATATTTTTTCACATTGCTGTCAAGCGGCTGAGAGGCTGCAAAAAAATCCCCTTGACCCCCTGTAACTCCGCGCTCTGTCAACGTCTGCCATTCGGTTCGTGACCGTACGCCAGTGGCAAATACATGGGTTTGCGTTCCCTTGCAGGCTTCCACCAGACTCTGTACCAGCAGCTGGTTTTCCGTGCGTTTTTCGATATTCCTTACCAGCCCCGGATGCAGCTTCAACAGCTCTACCTCCAGCGCCTTGATCCAGCTGGTGCTGACCAGCGTCAGACCCGCCTGCGTCACCGCCACACGAGCCCCCAACGCATTGATCAATCGTACGACCGGCTGTAACCGACTGATGTGTTGACAAACATCCGCCTCTGCAAGTTCAAAAATAATCCGTCTACGCTGCGATTTTTCGCATTGCATCAGCACATCGCGCAGCCAGCGCTGGAATCGCGAGCGGATTAACGACTCTACCGTCACCTGTAACGCCAGGTGCTCTTCCGGCCAGAAGGATAAAAATGGTATCAAGCGTGAAATTTGCTGGCGGTCATACTCCTCCGACAGACCAAACTGCAGCACCATCGGCAGATACTCGGCCGACACCACCTCTTCATTGCCATCGAAGATGCGGCACAGCAGCTCCCGGTGATGGACCTGGCCATTAGCCAGCACCGCGGGTTTTTGATAGATCCGCGGCCCGCCGCGGGTGAGCATCTGTTCAATCAGGGTGCGCCAGCGCACGTTGCCGCGCCCTTTTTCCGGCAGGGAGTCGTCATAAACCGCCCAGCCGTTGGCCCCCTGCAATACCGCATTGCGGGTGGCGGCTTCGGCGTGCTCCATCACCTGCTCGGTGCTCTGGCCGCCGCGCCAGGCACAAATGCCAATATGTACCATGTCATCACGATCGAGCATTTTGCTCGGCGGCAGCGCATCCACCGACTTTAACAGCTGACTGGCAATGCTCTCCGACTCCTTCAGGGTGCGATGCGGCAGCAGCACGGCGTAATCACTGCGGTGATAGCGCGCCAGCAGCGCCCCCGGATAGCGCATCATAAAGGTGGACAGCATATTAATGAGCATAAACAGATGCTCCTCCGCCACCGCCCGTCCCCAGTTGTCTTTCAGCAGATCAAAGTCCGGCAGGCGGACAATCATCACCACCCCGTGCGAGCCCACCTTCTCGGGATCTTCCAGCAGAGTCGCCAGCTGATTATCAAAGAAAAGACGATTGTTAAGCCCGGTTTTGTTGTCCTGGGCCGCATAGGAGCGGATCAGCGTGTCTATCCGGCTGCGCTGGTCGCTGGCAAACTGAATTTCGGACAGCAGCACGTCCAGCGCGCTGCTGGTGCGTGACGGCCATTCATAGACGGACCCGCGCACCTGAGCCCCACGTTCTCCGTTAAGGATCCGCACCGAGCGCGACTCCAGCAGTTCCTGCCCGGAGAGCTGGCGACGCAGCCAGCGCACCGCCAGAAAGATCAGCACCACCACGAAGATCACCGCCACCGTCAGCGGGGCGGTAGTCATCAGCGAACGAAAATAGCTGTTCATCGGGTCAAGATAGGCCAGGCTTATGGTCATGCCGGGGTTTTTCAGGGAGGGGACGGTCAGCTCGAGACTCTGGGGTGGCGCGCCGGCCGGGCGATAGCTCTTTTGCCCGCTGTGGCTGAACACGGTTTTTCCGCCCTGCTTAATCTCTACACGGGTGATATCAACCGGGGCCATTAGCTCATCAAGCTGACGGGAAAGTTCTGGAAAGGGGGTGCTGACAAGACGGGCATCAATGACCGACGCTACGGACTGGACGCGGTTCGCCAGCTTTCCCTGGATCGCATTATAAAAACTGAGCGAGCAGCCAATCAGGATGACAAAGATGGTCAACCCGGTTAGCAAGGCGATAAAAGCTGAGAACTTCGTCGATAATCGCATCCTTGAGATTACTCCGTGAGTTGATGAGGATAGCAAGTGAGCACTAACTTGCAATACGGCATCGGCATACTACCAAATCCGGTGTATCTGGCAATTTATTGCGTTAAATCGGCATCGCAGGTCAATGAGCGAGTATAGTCTTCAAAAATTATTTTCCAATCATCATGCTGAGTAAGGAATCGTATGCAGGCTTTGATCTTAGAACAGCAGGAAGGCAAAACTCTTGCATCAGTGCAATCTATTGAAGAGAGCCGCCTGCCTGAAGGGGCCGTGACCGTTGACATCGACTGGTCCAGTCTGAATTACAAAGATGCCCTCGCCATTACGGGCACTGGCAAGATTGTTCGCAATTTCCCAATGGTTCCAGGTATCGACTTTGCGGGCCGCGTGCACACCAGCGAAGATCCGCGTTTCCACGTCGGCCAGCAGGTGCTGCTCACCGGCTGGGGTGTGGGCGAAAATCACTGGGGCGGGCTGGCCGCGCAGGCACGCGTCAACGGCGACTGGCTGGTGCCGATGCCGAACGGACTCGATGGCCGTAAAGCGATGATCATCGGTACCGCCGGGTTTACCGCCATGCTGTGCGTGATGGCGCTGGAAGAGGCCGGCATCACTCCGCAGTCCGGTGAGGTGGTGGTAACGGGTGCCAGCGGCGGCGTCGGCAGCACCGCGGTCGCCCTGCTGCACAAGCTGGGCTATCAGGTGGTGGCGGTCTCTGGCCGTGAAAGCACCCATGACTATCTGCGCTCCCTGGGTGCCAGCCGCATTCTGGGCCGCGACGAATTCGCGGAGACCCGTCCGCTGGAGAAACAGAGCTGGGCCGGTGCCGTCGATACCGTCGGCGACAAAGTGCTGGCAAAAGTGCTGGCGCAGATGAACTACGGCGGTTGCGTGGCGGCCTGTGGTCTGGCGGGTGGTTTTGCCCTGCCAACCACCGTGATGCCGTTTATTCTGCGTAACGTCCGTTTGCAGGGTGTCGATTCGGTGATGACGCCGCCAGCGCGCCGCGCCCAGGCCTGGGAACGGCTGGTTCGCGATCTGCCAGCCTCCTTCTATGACCAGAGCGCCACCCAGATAAGCCTTGATCAGGCGCCGGAGTATGCCGCGAAGATCATCAATAACCAGATCCAGGGCCGTACGCTGGTGAAGCTGGGTTAATCTTCAAATTTTCGTGACATATTCGCTTTAACCCTGCTCCTCCGTCATGCTTAGAAAAACGCATGACGGAGGATGCCATGAAAGTGAAACCCCTGACGGAAGCCGATATCACCGCGGAATCCGTTTTTATGCTCAAGCGCCGCCAGATCCTGAAAATGCTGGGGATCGGTGCCGGGGCGCTGACGCTCTCGCCTCTTGCCCAGGCTGACCTGCTGGACTGGTTTAAGGGCAACGATCGTCCTAAAGCCCCCTCCGGGAAACCCCTGACCTTTACCCAGCCCGCCCAGTGGCAGAGCACGCTCGCCAAAACCCCCGAAGAGAAAGTCACAGGCTATAACAACTTCTACGAGTTCGGTCTGGATAAAGCCGATCCGGCGGCCAACGCCGGTAGCCTGAAGACCGATCCCTGGACGCTGAAAATTGACGGTGAGGTGGCGAAACCCCTGACCCTCGATTACAACGATTTGACTACCCGCTTCCCGCTGGAGGAGCGTATCTACCGTATGCGCTGCGTCGAGGCCTGGTCGATGGTGGTGCCGTGGATTGGTTTCCCGCTGCATAAGCTGCTGGCGATGGTAGAGCCCACCAGCGACGCGAAGTATGTCGCCTTCCAGACCCTTTATGACCCGGACAACATGCCCGGCCAGAAAGACCGCTTTATCGGGGGTGGGCTTGATTATCCGTACGTGGAGGGATTGCGTATTGACGAGGCCATGCACCCGCTGACGCTGCTCACCGTGGGCGTCTATGGTAAAGCCCTGCCGCCGCAAAACGGTGCGCCCATCCGCCTGACCGTGCCGTGGAAATATGGCTTTAAAGGCATCAAATCGATCGTCAGCATCAAGCTGACCCGCGAGCGCCCGCCCACCACCTGGAACCTTGCGGCTCCGAATGAGTACGGCTTCTACGCCAACGTGAACCCACACGTGGATCACCCCCGCTGGTCGCAGGCCACCGAGCGGTTTATTGGTTCGGGCGGCGCGCTGGACGTCAAACGTCAGCCGACGCTGCTGTTCAACGGCTATGCTGACCAGGTGGCGTCGCTCTATCGCGGCCTCGACTTAAAGGAGTTTTTCTAAGTGCGTCTGACGGCAAAACAGATTACCTGGCTGAAGGTGGCCCTGCATCTTGCAGGGTTGCTTCCTTTTATATGGCTGTTCTGGGCTATTAACCACGGCGGCCTGAGCGCCGATCCGGCAAAAGATATTCAGCACTTCACCGGCCGCACCGCGCTGAAATTTTTACTGGCGACCCTACTGATCTCCCCTCTGGCACGCTACGCGAAACAGCCTTTATTGATCCGCACCCGGCGCCTGCTTGGGCTATGGTGCTTCGCCTGGGCGACGCTGCATCTCACCAGCTATGCGTTTCTGGAGCTGGGGATTAACAATCTGGCCCTGCTGGGGCGCGAACTGGTTACCCGTCCTTACCTGACCCTGGGGATTATCAGCTGGATAATTTTACTGGCGTTGACCCTCACCTCCACCCAGTCTGCCCAGCGAAAACTGGGAAGGCGCTGGCAACTTCTGCATAATTTTGTCTATCTTGTCGCGATCCTCGCCCCCATCCACTACCTTTGGTCAGTAAAAATTCTCTCGCCGCAGCCGATCATCTATCTGGTGCTGGCAGGCGTGCTTCTGGCATGGCGTTATAAGAAGTTTCGCCAGTGGTGGCGATAACGGGCGAAAACGTGCGTATTCCCGCAGATCGCTTAGCCTTCCTGGGTGTTTATCCGAATGCTGTTGATAATCTTCCCTGATAAGACCAGTATTTAGCTGCCAAATGCTACGAAATCGTTATAATGTGCGACTTTGGTTTCCCCGATGGGTTTTTCAGACCCGGAAAGGGTGACAATCGCGCATCGAAGGTATATTTTGTTTTTTACCGGAGAATCGCAGGAGATAGCGGCACAATGGCTGACAAGTTTCACATCTTAGTTTTGAACGGACCGAACCTGAATATGCTCGGCACCCGTGAACCCGAGAAGTACGGCACGCTGACGTTAACCGAGATTGTTAACCGTTTGGGTAGCGAAGCGGCGGCACTCAATGTGGAACTTGACCATTTTCAGTCAAACGCGGAGTACGCACTCATCGACCGCATTCATCAGGCTAAAGACACCTCAGACTATATCCTGATTAATCCGGCCGCGTTTACGCACACCAGTGTTGCTATTCGCGACGCGCTGCTGGCAGTGAGCATCCCATTTATTGAGATCCACCTCAGCAACGTGCATGCGCGGGAGCCGTTCCGCCACCACTCCTACCTGTCGGATATCGCCGCTGGCGTTATCTGTGGTCTGGGGGCTGACGGTTATTCATTCGCTTTACAGACAGCGGTAAAACGCCTGTCACAATCACACTAAACAAAGAGTACGGAACCCACTCATGGATATTCGTAAGATTAAAAAACTGATCGAGCTGGTTGAAGAATCAGGCATCTCCGAACTGGAAATTTCTGAAGGCGAAGAGTCTGTACGCATCAGCCGTGCCGCGCCAAACGCAGGCTTCCCGGTTATGCAACAAGCCTATGCTGCTCCAATGATGCAGCAGCCAGCTCTGTCTAACGCTGTCGCTCCGGCGACTACTCCAGCAATGGAAGCGCCAGCAGCAGCGGAAATCAGTGGTCACATCGTACGTTCCCCAATGGTTGGTACTTTCTACCGCACCCCGAGCCCGGACGCTAAAGCGTTCATCGAAGTGGGCCAGAAAGTTAACGCGGGCGATACCCTGTGCATCGTTGAAGCCATGAAAATGATGAACCAGATCGAAGCTGACAAGTCAGGTACTGTGAAAGCGATTCTGGTCGAAAGTGGTCAGCCGGTTGAATTTGACGAGCCGCTGGTCGTCATCGAGTAACGAGGCGAACATGCTGGATAAAATTGTTATCGCCAACCGCGGCGAGATCGCTCTGCGTATTCTTCGTGCCTGTAAAGAGCTGGGCATCAAGACTGTCGCCGTGCACTCAAGCGCGGACCGCGATCTGAAACACGTATTACTGGCGGATGAGACGGTCTGTATTGGCCCGGCTCCGTCCGTAAAAAGCTATCTGAACATCCCGGCTATCATCAGCGCCGCTGAGATCACTGGCGCGGTAGCGATTCACCCGGGTTATGGCTTCCTCTCTGAGAACGCCAACTTTGCTGAACAGGTAGAACGTTCTGGCTTTATCTTCATCGGCCCGAAAGCCGACACCATCCGCCTGATGGGCGACAAAGTGTCTGCAATCACCGCAATGAAAAAAGCCGGTGTTCCAACCGTACCGGGCTCCGACGGCCCTCTGACCGACGACATGGATGCTAACCGTGCTCATGCGAAACGCATTGGCTACCCGGTTATCATCAAGGCGTCCGGCGGCGGCGGCGGTCGCGGTATGCGCGTTGTGCGCAGCGATGCTGAACTGGCTCAGTCCATCTCCATGACCAAAGCTGAAGCGAAAGCCGCTTTCAGCAATGACATGGTGTACATGGAAAAATACCTGGAAAACCCACGCCACATCGAAATTCAGGTGCTGGCAGACGGTCAGGGTAACGCCATCTATCTGGCAGAACGTGACTGCTCCATGCAGCGTCGTCACCAGAAAGTAGTCGAAGAGGCACCAGCACCGGGCATCACGCCGGAACTGCGTCGCTACATCGGCGAGCGTTGCTCTAAAGCCTGTGTCGATATCGGCTATCGCGGGGCAGGTACCTTCGAGTTCCTGTTCGAAAACGGCGAGTTCTACTTCATTGAGATGAACACCCGTATTCAGGTTGAACACCCGGTTACCGAAATGATTACCGGCGTTGACCTGATCAAAGAGCAGCTGCGTATCGCAGCGGGTCAACCGCTCTCCATCAAGCAGGAAGAAGTTGTGGTGAAAGGCCATGCGGTAGAGTGCCGTATCAACGCCGAAGACCCGAACACCTTCCTGCCGAGCCCGGGTAAAATCACGCGTTTCCACGCGCCGGGTGGCTTTGGTGTACGCTGGGAGTCCCATATCTACGCCGGTTACACCGTACCGCCGTACTATGACTCCATGATCGGCAAGCTGATCTGCTACGGCGAATCCCGTGACGTGGCGATTGCCCGCATGAAGAACGCCCTGCAGGAGCTGATCATCGACGGTATTAAAACCAACGTCGATCTGCAGATGCGTATTATGACCGACGAGAACTTCCAGCATGGTGGCACCAACATCCACTATCTGGAGAAGAAACTCGGTCTGAACGAGAAGTAATAGAGCATCTTTGCTAAAAGGCCGGATTATCCGGCCTTTTTTATTTTTGGGGACTGGAGAGCCCCATCATGTACAATCCCCGCTTTCTTCATCCACAAGGGACAAAAAATGGACAAACGTTTTGTTCAGGCCCACAAAGAAGCGCGCTGGGCGCTGTGGTTAACCCTTCTCTATCTCGCCGCGTGGTTAGTAACCGCTTACATACCTGACTCTGCTATCGGCATCACCGGTCTGCCGCACTGGTTTGAGATGGCCTGCCTGCTGATCCCGCTGGTGTTTATTCTGCTCTGTTGGGCGATGGTGAAATTCATCTATCGCGATATTCCGCTGGAGGATGACGATAATGCAGCTTGAAGTGATCCTGCCCCTTGTCGCGTATCTGTTTGTTGTTTTTGGCCTGTCCGTTTACGCCATGCGTAAAAGAACGACGGGCACCTTCCTGAACGAGTATTTCCTCGGCAGCCGCTCGATGGGCGGTATTGTGCTGGCGATGACCCTGACCGCCACATATATCAGTGCCAGCTCCTTTATTGGCGGCCCGGGTGCGGCCTATAAATACGGGCTGGGCTGGGTACTGCTGGCGATGATCCAGCTCCCCGCCGTCTGGCTCTCGCTGGGTATTCTCGGGAAAAAGTTCGCGATTCTGGCGCGCCGCTATAACGCGGTGACCCTCAACGACATGCTGTTTGCCCGCTATCAGAGCCGTCTGCTGGTCTGGCTGGCCAGCCTGAGCCTGCTGGTCGCCTTTATCGGTGCCATGACCGTGCAGTTTATCGGTGGCGCGCGCCTGCTTGAGACCGCCGCCGGGATCCCTTACGAAACGGGGCTGCTGATTTTTGGTATCAGTATCGCGCTCTATACCGCCTTTGGCGGATTCCGCGCCAGCGTGCTCAATGACACCATGCAGGGCATGGTGATGCTGATTGGCACTATTGTGTTGCTGGTGGGCGTAGTGCATGCGGCGGGCGGGTTAACCCATGCGGTGGAAACGCTGCAAACCATCGATCCCAAGCTGGTGTCGCCGCAGGGCGCAGATGACATTCTCTCTCCTACCTTTATGACCTCCTTCTGGGTGCTGGTCTGTTTCGGGGTGATTGGCCTGCCGCATACGGCCGTACGCTGCATCTCCTATAAGGACAGCAAGGCAGTGCACCGGGGGATTATCATCGGCACCATCGTCGTAGCCATTCTGATGCTCGGTATGCATCTGGCCGGGGCGCTGGGTCGGGCAGTCATCCCGGACTTAACCGTGCCGGATCTGGTCATCCCGACCCTGATGGTAAAAGTGCTGCCGCCGTTCGCGGCCGGGATCTTCCTTGCGGCCCCTATGGCGGCAATCATGTCGACAATTAACGCCCAGCTGCTGCAAAGTTCCGCTACGATCATTAAAGATCTCTACCTGAACATGCGTCCGGATCAGATGGAAAATGAGCGACGTCTGAAGCGGATGTCCGCCATCATCACCCTGGTGTTGGGGGCGCTGCTGCTGCTGGCCGCGTGGAAGCCGCCTGAGATGATCATCTGGCTGAACCTGCTAGCGTTTGGGGGTCTGGAAGCGGTGTTCCTCTGGCCGCTGGTGCTGGGCCTGTACTGGGAGCGTGCTAACGCGGCCGGTGCCCTGAGCGCGATGATCGTCGGTGGCGTGCTGTATGCCGTGCTCGCCTCCTTTAAAATTCAGTACCTGGGCTTTCACCCGATAGTGCCCTCGCTACTGCTAAGTTTGCTGGCGTTTGTGATAGGGAACCGTTTCGGTCAATCCCTGCCGCAGGCAGCCGTGATTTCTACTGATAAATAAAGAGTTTTGCCATGCCGTGGATCCAACTAAAACTGAATACGACCGGCGCGAACGCCGAAGAGCTGAGTGATGCGCTGGTAGAGGCCGGAGCGGTCTCTGTTACTTTCCAGGACACCCATGACACACCGGTGTTTGAACCGCTGCCGGGTGAAACCCGCCTGTGGGGCGACACCGATGTCATCGGCCTGTTTGATGCCGAAACCGATATGGCCGAAGTGGTCGCGATTCTGGAAAATCATCCGCTGCTGGGCACCGGCTTCGCGCACAAAATTGAGCAGCTGGAAGACAAGGACTGGGAGCGCGAGTGGATGGATAACTTCCACCCGATGCAGTTCGGTAAGCGTCTGTGGATCTGCCCGAGCTGGCGCGACGTACCGGACGAAAACGCCGTTAACGTGATGCTCGATCCGGGCCTGGCCTTTGGTACCGGCACCCACCCGACCACCTCCCTCTGCCTGCAGTGGCTGGATGGTCTGGATCTGGACGGTAAAACGGTGATCGACTTTGGCTGTGGATCCGGGATCCTCGCTATCGCCGCCCTGAAGCTGGGCGCGGCGAGAGCGATCGGGATCGACATCGATCCGCAGGCGATTCAGGCCAGCCGCGATAACGCCCAGCGCAACGGCGTCTCCGATCGTCTTGAGCTCTACCTGCCGAATGACCAGCCTGCAGTGATGAAAGCCGATGTAGTGGTCGCCAACATCCTGGCCGGCCCGTTACGCGAGCTGGCACCGTTAATCAGCGTCCTGCCCGTTGAGGGCGGTCTGCCCGTTGAGGGCGGTCTGCTGGGGCTTTCCGGTATTCTTGCCAGCCAGGCTGAAAGCGTATGCGAAGCCTACGCCGATCTCTTTGCACTCGACCCGGTGGTTGAAAAAGAAGAGTGGTGTCGCATTACCGGCCGTAAAAAGTAATCCATGCCGCGTGGTCGTCAGACCACGCGATTTCCCCGCAATTTGTACATCAGCAAACGCACCCTCTCCGGTAAACTGTCTCTTCCATTTTTAACCTGCTGTTTTCATTATTAATTATTCAATGGAAGAATATTATGCCGACAATCATTCATAAGGGTGTGCTATTGGCACTCAGCCTTGTTTCTGCCTCAGCCTGCGCCTCACACTGGAGTTACGACGGTGAAGGCTCTCCGGAGCACTGGGGCAATCTCGATGACGCCTGGAAGACCTGCCTGAGCGGAAAGAATCAGTCCCCTATAAACATCGATTCCACGCTCAACGCGCATCTCACACCGCTGGAAACGCACTATACAGATGGCCCGACGACGCTGATAAATAATGGCCATACTATTCAGGCGGGCGAGGCAAAGAGTACCCGCGACACCATCGTCCTCGATGGAAAAACCTGGACACTGCAACAGTTTCACTTCCACGCGCCCAGTGAGAACACCATTCACGGTAAAAAATATGCGATGGAGATGCATCTGGTGCACAGCAATGCCGAAGGGGAGCTCGTCGTGGTCGCGGTGATGTTTGATCAAGGCGCAAAAAATGAGGCGCTGGAAGAGCTCTGGCGTAAGATGCCTGCTCAGGCGGGGCAGTCAGCCACCCTTGCCACCGCGCTGGATTTGAACAGATTGCTCCCTGATAACAAAACCTACTGGCGATTCAGCGGCTCTCTGACCACTCCGCCATGTTCAGAAGGCGTAACCTGGATCGTACTCAAACATCCGCTGACCCTCTCTGCCGACCAGCTGGAAAAATTTAGCCATACGCTGCACCACGCTAATAACCGTCCGGTACAGTCGCTGCATGGGCGGATTGTGGTGGAGTAATGCGCCTCCCGACCCTAACGATCATGTTCTAAAATGCGACGCAGATCGCAAAGAACAGGGGAAATCTGCTGATAAAAACAGCAGATTATCCCGTTCAAAGGTTTCATTCATTAAGAAAAAACGAGAAGTTTTGGGAAATTGTAAGCGGCGATAAAATCGCCATAATTCATTAACTTTATGATTTGTATCGCTTATATTTCTCCGGTCAAATCTTTGCCGGTGATTCCATGATCTGCAACAGGTGATTGTTCAAAGTTTGGCCTTTCATCTCGTGCAAAAAATGCGTAAGATACGCCGCCTTGCAGTCACAGTATGGTCATTTCTTAACTCATGCGCATCGGAAACCACCAGCTCAGAAATCGCCTGATCGCAGCACCTATGGCAGGTATTACAGACCGGCCCTTCAGGACGCTGTGCTATGAGATGGGAGCAGGCTTAACCGTTTCCGAGATGATGTCGTCTAACCCGCAGGTTTGGGAAAGCGATAAATCCCGTCTTCGGATGGTGCACATTGACGAACCAGGTATCCGCACCGTGCAAATCGCCGGAAGCGTGCCTGAAGAGATGGCAGACGCCGCGCGTATTAACGTGGAAAGTGGTGCCCAGATTATTGATATCAATATGGGGTGCCCGGCCAAAAAGGTGAATCGCAAGCTTGCAGGTTCAGCCCTTCTGCAATACCCCGACCAGGTGAAGTCCATCCTGACGGCGGTTGTCAGCGCAGTGGACGTTCCTGTTACGTTGAAGATTCGCACGGGTTGGTCGCCGGATCACCGTAACTGTGTAGAGATTGCCCAACTGGCCGAAGATTGTGGCATTCAGGCCCTGACCATACATGGACGCACCCGCGCCTGTTTGTTCAACGGCGAAGCTGAATACGACAGCATTCGGGCAGTTAAGCAGAAAGTTTCCATTCCGATTATCGCGAATGGCGACATTACTGACCCGCTTAAAGCCAGAGCTGTGCTCGACTATACGGGAGCTGATGCTCTGATGATAGGACGTGCGGCTCAGGGAAGACCCTGGATCTTTCGGGAAATCCAGCATTATCTGGACACTGGGGAGCTGCTTGCCCCGCTGCCGCTGGCAGAGGTTAAGCGCTTGCTTTGTTCGCACGTTCGGGAATTGCATGACTTTTATGGTCAGACAAAAGGGTACCGAATTGCGCGTAAACACGTCTCCTGGTATCTCCAGGAGCACGCTCCAAATGACCAGTTTCGGCGCACATTCAACGCCATAGAGGATGCCAGCGATCAGCTGGAGGCGTTGGAGGCATACTTCGAAAATCTTGCGTAATGAAATAAAGAGCTGACAGAACTATGTTCGAACAACGCGTAAATTCTGACGTACTGACCGTTTCCACCGTTAACTCTCAGGATCAAGTAACTCAAAAGCCCCTGCGTGACTCGGTTAAACAGGCACTGAAGAACTATTTTGCTCAACTGAATGGTCAGGACGTTAACGACCTGTATGAGCTGGTACTGGCTGAAGTTGAACAGCCCCTGTTGGACATGGTGATGCAATACACCCGTGGTAACCAGACCCGTGCTGCCCTGATGATGGGCATCAACCGTGGTACGCTGCGTAAGAAACTGAAAAAATACGGCATGAACTAATTTCGATTAGCCAAATGCTTGTTTAAAAAGGCGCGAACCGGCATGGGGAAGCGCCTTTTTTTATGCCCTCGCCTTCCCCGTTTTGCTCCCCTCATCACGCTGCTAACAGCCGAAACGTAAACATCGGTCTGCCCACTTCTCAGCCGCTATTTTTCGTGTATATTTCCTGCACTCTTTTCCTTTGTCCCGGGAAACTCCGAATGATCCGTAAGTATGGGTGGTTAGTCGTCTTCGCGATTAGCGTTTTCCTTTTCGATGCGCTGATAATGCAGTGGATTGAGTTGATGTCTACCGAAACGGACAAATGTCGCAACATGAATTCGGTGAATCCCCTTAAGCTAATCAACTGCGCGGATCTGGATTAATTCCCTGCTTTCCCTCGAAAATTGTGCGGGCTTAAAAGCCTTTGAGGCATCTTTGTTGGATGCTAATGTCTCAGCCCGTCTCACCCGGTATCACGTAATACCTCCCTGCGTTTGAGTTGATGAGAACATGCTGGTTAGCCAATACGACCAACTTCTTGTGGTTATCTCTTTTGTTGTCGCCATTCTTGCCTCCTACACCGCCCTGAATATGGCAGGCCGGGTTGTCGGCAGCACCGGCGTTGCGGCACGTGTCTGGCTGACAGGCGGTGGTATCGCCATGGGCATCGGCATCTGGGCTATGCATTTTATCGGCATGCTGGCGATGGATATCTCCATGCGGCTGAACTACAACCTGCTGCAGACCGCTCTCTCGATGTTCATCGCCATCGGTGCCTCACTCTTCGCCCTCTGGCTGGTGAGCCGGGATCACTTACGCAGACGTCGCCTGTTCACCGGCGCCGTTATTCTGGGCACCGGCATCGTGGCGATGCACTACACCGGAATGGCAGCATTGCAGGTTGAGCCTGCTATCGTCTGGGATATGCGCTGGGTGGCGCTGTCGGTGGTCATTGCCCTGCTCGCCTCGCTGGCCGCCCTGTGGCTCACCTTTCGGCTGCGTCGCGATGCCGCCCAGGTCGCACTGATGCGCGCGGGTGCCGCCATGTTGATGGGCATCGCCATTGCCGGCATGCACTACACGGGGATGAAGGCCGCCCAGTTCCCGATGCAGGCCCATATGCATCACCAGGGCGTAAACGGCAGCTGGCTGGCGGTGCTAGTAAGCGTCGTTGCGCTCTCTATTCTGGGTATTACGCTGCTGGTGTCGATGTTTGACGCCAGGCTGCAGGCCCGCACCGCCCTTCTGGCCTCGTCGCTGGCGGAAGCAAACCGCGAACTGGCGCAGCTGGCGCTGCACGACACGCTGACCCGTCTGCCAAACCGCGTGCTGCTGGAGGACCGTCTCGATCAGGCCATTAACAAAGCCGATCGCGAAGGAAAGCTCTTCGCGCTGCTGTTTATGGATCTGGACGGCTTCAAAGCCGTCAACGATGCCTACGGACATGATACCGGTGATAAGCTGCTGGTTGCCGTTACCGAACGTCTGGAACAGCCGCTGAAAGGCCAGTACACCCTCGCCCGTATTGGCGGCGACGAGTTTGTGCTGCTGGCCGAGATCGATACCCCGAACGATGCCGCGTCGCTGGCCAGCGCCCTGGTGCATGTCATCGATCAGCCCTTCAGCCTTGAGCTGTACGACCTGATGGTGACCCTCAGCGTGGGGATTGCTATCTATCCGCACGATGGCAAAAACCAGCGGGAGCTGATGTTTAACGCCGATGCGGCCATGTACCACACCAAGCATATGGGGCGTAACGGCTACCACTTCTTCCAGCCTTCGATGAACACCCTGGCACAGAAACAGCTGCAGCTGATGAACGATCTGTGGCTGGCGCAGGAGCGCCAGGAGCTGCATCTGGTTTATCAGCCAAAGTTCCAGGCCCCGGCTGGCCCTATCGTCGGCTTCGAAGCCCTGCTGCGCTGGCAACATCCGTCGCAAGGACTGTTATCCCCTGACCAGTTCCTGCCGCTGGCGGAAAAGAGCGGGCTGATTATTCCTGTTGGCAACTGGGTGATCGATGAGGCCTGCCGTCAGCTGCGCGTCTGGCATCTTGAAGGGCACACCGAGTGGTCGATGGCGGTAAACCTCTCCACGCTGCAGTTTGAGCAGCCCCAGCTGGTGGAGACGGTGATGAGCAGCCTGGCGCGACACCGGATCCCACCCCATACCCTGATCCTGGAAGTGACCGAAACGACGGCCATGAATAACCCGGATGAGAGCGTGCGGGTGCTGACCGAACTGACCAGAGCGGGCGTGAAAGCCTCCATTGATGATTTTGGGACGGGTTATTCCAGCCTGCTGTACCTGAAAAAGCTGCCGGCCTGCGAGCTGAAAATCGATCGGGCGTTTGTTAAGGATCTCAACGGCGCGGGTGACGATGCCACTATCGTTTCTGCCATTGTTGCACTGGCAAAGACCCTCAATCTGAAGGTGGTTGCCGAGGGGGTGGAAACCGAAGAGCAGCAGACATTTTTGACCGAGCTGGGATGTAACACCCTACAAGGTTATCTGCTGGGTAAACCGGTTTCGGCGCAGACCATTAAGGCCCTGAGCCACAATCCGCAAGCCATGCTGGCGCAGCAAATCTGACCGGGCCGCCGCCGCTATGAGGCGGCGTCGTAAATCCGATGCGGCAACGGGGCTGCTGGTAACGTCGAAAGGATGTTATCCACCAGCTCCGGAGCCTGTTGATACAGATCCAGCCTCTCCGGGCTCATTAACCAGTTTTTAATCAGCCCGCAAAAAAAGCCATGAAAAACGATTAACGTGGTGTCGATATTGATCTGCGTGGAAATACGCCCTGCCGCAATGCATCTCTGTAGAATCTGGCGAACGTTTTCATAGTTGAAGCCGATCCGCTCCCGAATTTCATATTCTGAAATCATGCCCTGTTCAAATTCACATTTGTGATAGAGGATCTGCAATAACGTGCGCTGGCGACGATCCCGGGCAATATATTGCAAAGCCGTAACAAACAGTTCACGCAAAGTAAATAAGGGATCATGGTCTGTCATATTTGCTACCTGGCCACGAATGATTTCGCGCAGCGGACATTGCTCCTGCCAGATGGCATTAAATAATTCCGTCTTACTGCTGAAATGCCAGTACACGGCTCCCCGGGTCAGGCTGGCGGCATCAGCAATATCGGTCAGCGTGGTGCTTGCCACACCCCGCGCGGCAAACTGCTCTATCGCTGCTTCAATCAACAACAGGCGTGTCTTCTGCGCCTCGGCCTTCGTTTTGCGCGCCATAGGGAGTCACTCTTTTAACGGATTAATTACATTTATCAAACAACGGTGAGCGTCGTCAGCTCATGAATTATCCATCACTGCGAAAAATAATTTTGAACAAAAAAGGTGAATACGCTTAATTTATAAATCTCAATGATATTTGAACATGATTTTATTCATTAAACATATGCACGCACTTAAAGCAAAAGGGACGGGAACAGATGACCTGAAAGGCTATGCCGTTGTTAAATCATATTCAGCCCCGTTTTTTTTCTCTTCAATTGTTTCTCCGCACTTATAAATCAAAAAGCCGTCCGGCCATTCTTTATTATGGCGCCCGCCGTTTTCTGTTTACCTCTCCTTGACGCTTAACCGCTTCGGTTAATGCGGGTTGATGATTTTGAAGGAATAGCCATGACGCCTCATTTCAGGTTTTTACCCTTATCCGGTTTTATCATCGGTGCCGCATTACTCGTGGGATGTGATGACCACAGTGAACAAGCCCAGCAGCCACCGTCACCGCAGGTAGTGGTCCATGTGGTGAAAAGCGCGCCGCTGGTTGTCACCACCGAACTGCCAGGACGTACCGATGCTTTTCGTGTTGCAGAGGTTCGCCCTCAGGTGAGCGGTATTGTCCTGAAGCGCAACTTTACCGAGGGCAGCGATGTAAAAGCGGGGGAATCACTGTATCAGATCGATCCGGCCACCTATCAGGCGGCTTTTGACAGTGCTTCAGGCGAGCTGGCCAAAGCCCAGGCCGCAGCCAATATCGCCCACCTGACCGTGAAACGCTATTTACCGCTGATGGGCACCCAGTACGTCAGTAAGCAGGAGTACGATCAGGCCGTTGCCACCGCTCGTCAGGCCGATGCTTCAGTGATTGCGGCTAAGGCGGACGTCGAGACCGCGCGCATTAATCTGGCTTACACCAAAGTCACCTCCCCTATCAGCGGACGCATCGGCAAATCCAGCGTCACCGAGGGGGCGCTGGTTGCGAATGGCCAGGCCTCGGCGCTGGCCACGGTGCAGCAGCTGGATCCGATTTATGTCGATGTTACCCAATCCAGTAACGACTTTATGCGCCTTAAACAATCCAGCCTGCAGACCGGCGATGGTGCCAGCAACGTACAGCTGCTGATGGAGAACGGTCAGCCCTACCCGCTGAAAGGCTCGCTGCAATTCTCCGATGTCACCGTGGACGAGAGCACGGGCTCCATTACCCTGCGGGCAATTTTCCCTAATCCGCAGCATGTCCTGCTGCCCGGCATGTTTGTCCGGGCACGCATTGATGAGGGCACTCAGCCCCACGCCATCCTGGTGCCGCAACAGGGGGTCACGCGTACCCCGCGCGGTGAGGCTAGCGTGATGGTGGTGAATGCGAAAAATCAGGCTGAAGCACGAAACGTCGTCGCGCCTCAGGCGATTGGCGATCAATGGCTGATCACAGACGGCCTGCAGGAAGGCGATCGGGTGATCGTCAGCGGGCTGCAAAAAGTCCGCCCTGGCGTCGCGGTAGTTGCAACGCCAGATACCGCCGCGCAGAAAGCGGGATAAGGAACAGAGCATGGCTAATTTCTTTATTCAGCGCCCGGTTTTTGCGTGGGTGCTTGCCATCATCCTGATGATTGCGGGCGGGCTGGCGATCCTGAAGCTGCCGATTGCCCAGTATCCCACCATTGCCCCGCCTGCCGTGGCGATCTCGGCGACCTATCCCGGTGCCGATGCCCAGACGGTGCAGGATACGGTGACCCAGGTGATCGAGCAGAACATGAACGGCATCGATAACCTGATGTACATGTCCTCCACCAGCGATTCGGCGGGCAGCGTGACCATCACCCTGACCTTCCAGTCGGGTACCGACCCGGATATCGCCCAGGTACAGGTGCAGAACAAGCTGCAGCTGGCGATGCCGCTGCTGCCGCAGGAAGTGCAGCAGCAGGGGATTGGCGTGGAGAAGTCGAGCAGCAGCTTCCTGCTGGTGGCGGGCTTCGTCTCGGACAATAAAAGCCTGAGCCAGGACGATATCTCTGACTATGTCGCTTCCAACGTGAAGGATGCCATCAGCCGCACCTCCGGGGTAGGCGATGTGCAGCTGTTTGGCGCCCAGTATGCGATGCGTATCTGGCTGGATGCGAATAAGCTGAATGCCTATCAGCTGACGCCGCTGGATGTGATCAATCAGCTCAAAACCCAGAATAACCAGATTGCTGCCGGTCAGCTCGGCGGTACGCCGTCGGTGCCGGGCCAGCAGCTCAACGCCTCAATCATCGCCCAGACGCGCCTGAAAACCGCCGAAGAGTTCGGCAACATCACCCTGAAGGTCAACCAGGACGGGTCGATGGTGCATCTGAAAGATGTGGCCCGCATTGCCCCCGGCGGCGAAAACTACAACATGGTGACCAAAATCAATGGCCAGGCGGCGACCGGGCTGGGGATCAAGCTCGCTACCGGCGCTAACGCGCTGGACACCGCCGCGGCGATCAAAAGCAAACTGGCGCAGCTGCAGGCCTTCTTCCCGCAGGGGCTGAAAGTGGTCTACCCCTACGACACCACGCCGTTTGTGAAGATCTCCATTCATGAAGTAGTGAAGACGCTGTTTGAAGCCATCATTCTCGTCTTCCTCGTGATGTACCTGTTCCTGCAAAACCTGCGGGCCACGCTGATCCCAACCATCGCCGTGCCGGTGGTGTTGCTGGGCACCTTCGCGGTCCTGGCAGCGTTTGGCTTCTCCATCAACACTCTGACCATGTTTGGCATGGTGCTGGCGATAGGCTTGCTGGTGGATGATGCCATCGTGGTGGTGGAGAACGTCGAGCGCGTAATGGTGGAGGAGAAGCTACCGCCAAAAGAGGCGACGCAAAAATCGATGTCGCAGATCCAGGGGGCGCTGGTCGGTATTGCCATGGTGCTGTCGGCGGTGTTTATCCCGATGGCCTTCTTCGGAGGTTCCACCGGGGCGATTTATCGCCAGTTCTCACTGACGATTGTCTCCGCGATGGCGCTTTCCGTGCTGGTGGCGCTGATCCTGACTCCGGCGCTGTGCGCTACCCTGCTTAAGGCACCGGACGAGCATCATGAGCACAAAGGTGGGTTCTTCGGCTGGTTCAATGGCCTGTTCGACAGAAGCGTGGCGCACTACAGCAATAGCGTCAGCCATATTCTGCGTAAGACTGGCCGCTATCTGGTGGTCTACGTGCTGATTGTCGGTGGCATGGCGGTGCTGTTCCTGCGCCTGCCGACTTCGTTCCTGCCGGAAGAGGACCAGGGCGTCTTTATGACCATGGTGCAGCTCCCGGCGGGTGCCACGCAGACCCGGACCCAGCAGGTACTGGACCAGGTTGAGCACTATTATCTCACCAAGGAAAAAGCCAACGTCGAATCAGTCTTCACCGTTAACGGCTTCAGCTTCAGTGGCCAGGGGCAAAATGCCGGGGTGGCGTTTATCAGCCTGAAGCCCTGGGAGGAGCGCACCGGTGCCGCCAACAGCGTCGGGGCTATCGTCAGCCGCGCTACCCGCGCCTTCAGCCAGATCAAAGATGGGCTGGTGTTCCCGTTTAACCTGCCCGCCATTATCGAGCTGGGTACCGCTACAGGTTTCGATTTTGAGTTGATCGACCAGGCTAACCTGGGCCACAACCAGCTGACGCAGGCCCGAAACCAGCTGCTGGGGATGATCAAAGCCCATCCGGATCTGCTGGTTCGCGTGCGGCCTAATGGTCTGGAAGATACGCCGCAGTTCAAGCTGGATATCGATCAGGAAAAAGCCCAGGCGCTGGGGGTCAGCGTGTCGGATATCAACCAGACCATCTCCACCGCCCTGGGGGGCACCTACGTCAACGACTACATTGACCGTGGTCGGGTGAAAAAAGTCTATGTCCAGGCGGACGCCCCCTTCAGGATGCTGCCGGAAGATATCAATCGCCTGTATGTGCGCAGCGCCAATGGTGAGATGGTACCGCTTTCGGCGTTCAGCGAATCGCACTGGATCTATGGTTCACCGCGCCTCGAACGCTATAACGGTACCCCTTCCATGGAGATCCTCGGCGAGGCCGCGCCAGGGAAAAGTACCGGTGAAGCGATGGTGTTGATGGAGCAACTGGCGGCGAAGCTGCCTACGGGTATCGGTTTCGACTGGACAGGTATGTCCTATCAGGAGCGGCTGTCAGGCAACCAGGCACCTGCCCTGTACGCTATCTCACTGGTGGTGGTATTCCTCTGCCTCGCTGCACTCTACGAGAGCTGGTCGATTCCGTTCTCGGTGATGCTGGTGGTGCCGTTAGGGGTGGTGGGCGCTCTGCTGGCCGCCTCCCTGCGTGGGCTGAACAACGATGTCTATTTCCAGGTGGGGCTGCTCACCACCATCGGGCTGTCGGCAAAAAATGCCATTCTGATCGTCGAGTTTGCCAAGGACCTGATGGAGAAGGAGGGCAAAGGCATAATCGAAGCCACGCTCGAGGCCTCCCGCATGCGCCTGCGTCCGATCCTGATGACCTCGCTGGCGTTTATTCTCGGCGTGCTGCCGCTGGTCATCAGCCACGGAGCCGGCAGTGGCGCGCAAAACGCCGTTGGTACCGGGGTGATGGGCGGCATGCTGTCGGCCACCCTGCTGGCCATCTTCTTTGTGCCGGTCTTCTTTGTGGTGGTGCGCAGACGATTCACGCGTCATCACGAAGAGTAATTGATAAAGGCGCTTCGGCGCCTTTATTTATGATAATTAACCAAAAAATAGTTTTACCTATTTCATTTTCTTATTAATTAGCACGCCAATGAATTGTTTGCTTGCGATTTTTTGCTTGCGAATTTAATCATTCCGCCTCCCTAATCTCTCCATTATTCGCGTGCACTAACACGGATTTCTCCATCTTTTTTACAATCCAAATAATTTGAGATTATTCACTCTTCATAGCTGTTTTTAAGGGGTGGTAATATAACCCTCAGCTTTGCAGAAGACCGTACTGACTATATTGCAAAGTTAGATTTCATTTTGAGGTAACACCATGAAAAGACTCATTTCGGTTGCACTCCTTACCGCGTTGCTTGCGGGTTGCGCGCACGACTCTCCTTGCGTACCGACATACGACGATCAGGGCCGACTGGTTCATACCAATACCTGTATGAAAGGGACCACGCAGGACAACTGGGAAACTGCAGGGGCGATAGCAGGTGGCGCAGCAGCCGTTGCAGGCCTGACGCTGGGCATCATTGCCGTATCTAAGTAATCCAGAAAGCGCGAATTCGTTCGCGCTTTTGCTTTTCAATTTAGGTTAATTATTAAACCTGAATTTGCTCACATCTTTTTGCTGTTTTATTTTCCTTTCCATCTGGCGGCGTGATGTTATTCACACCTTGCTGGCTTTCAATATTCACACCATAAACACTCGCTTAATTTCCTCGATTCTTAATCAGACTTTTGCTCTGATTTGTGGCGTAGGTTGTCATTTCGCACCATTTTAGGGCGCTCGATTTAATTATCACTGTCTACACTCAGCTTTACGCGTTGCGTAATCGTTTATTACGTTAAATGCAAAAACTGGCATCGCGTTTGCTTTATTAACGTCGGCCACAGCCACAGACAGGTTAAAGCGTTTTATAAGCGCTTCACTATAACGATAATTTTTCGCCACACAGGATGCATTATGAAAAAGATGATGATGGCCAGCCTTGCCGCTGCAGGTGTGCTTGTTGCAATTACCGGCCAGGCTCAGGCGGGTGCGACTCTGGATGCCGTTAAGCAGAAAGGTTTTGTGCAATGTGGGATCAGCGACGGTCTGCCGGGTTTCTCATACGCAGATGCCAACGGTAAATTCTCCGGTATCGATGTCGACGTGTGCCGTGGCGTTGCTGCCGCGGTATTTGGCGACGACACCAAAGTCAAATATACCCCGCTGACGGCGAAAGAGCGCTTTACCGCCCTGCAATCCGGCGAAGTGGATATGCTGTCGCGTAATACCACCTGGACCTCGTCACGTGATACCGGTATGGGCATGTCCTTCACCGGCGTGACCTATTACGATGGCATTGGCTTCCTGACCCACAATAAAGCGGGCCTGAAGAGTGCAAAAGAGCTGGATGGCGCAACGGTATGCATTCAGGCGGGCACTGACACCGAACTGAACGTCGCGGATTATTTCAAAGCCAACAATATGAAATATACCCCTGTGACCTTCGACCGCTCTGACGAATCCGCCAAAGCGCTGGAGTCGGGACGCTGTGACACTCTGGCATCGGATCAGTCCCAGCTGTATGCGCTGCGGATCAAGCTGAGTAATCCGGCGGAGTGGATTGTTCTGCCGGAAGTGATCTCTAAAGAGCCGCTGGGCCCGGTGGTACGCCGCGGGGATGAGGAATGGAACTCAATTGTGCGCTGGACGCTGTTCGCCATGCTCAACGCAGAAGAGATGGGCGTGAACTCGAAGAACGTCGATGAGAAAGCCGCCAATCCATCCACGCCGGATATGGCCCACCTGCTGGGTAAAGAGGGTGATTACGGCAAGGATCTGAAGCTGGATAACAAATGGGCGTACAACATCATTAAAAAGGTGGGTAACTACGCTGAAATCTTCGAGCGTAACGTGGGCTCTGAAAGCGCGCTGAAGATCAGCCGTGGACAGAACAACCTCTGGAACAATGGTGGCATCCAGTACGCACCGCCAGTTCGCTAAGCAGCTTGCTGTAACGGGCACTGCCGGTGCGGTGCCCAGTCCGGAGTCATGGTTACCCGAGGTTTTTTATGTCCCATCGCCGCTTAGCCCTGAAAGGAGCCTTCTCCTTTTCCAATCCTGCGGTTCGCGCCTGGCTGTTTCAGATCCTCGCTGTTCTCGCTGTCCTGGCCGTCGCGATCTACTTGTTTCATAACACCGTTATCAACCTGAGCACACGCGGCATTACTTCGGGCTTTGCCTTCCTTGACCGCAGTGCGGGTTTTGGCATCGTTCAGCATTTAATTGATTATGATGAAGGAGATACCTACGGTCGCGTATTCCTGGTCGGCCTGATGAATACCCTGCTGGTCTCCGGGTTATGCATTGTTTTTGCTTCCCTGCTGGGCTTTTTTCTCGGACTCGCGCGCCTGTCTGATAACTGGCTGCTGCGTAAGCTCTCCACCTTTTATATTGAGACCTTCCGTAATATTCCGCCCCTGCTGCAGATCTTCTTCTGGTATTTTGCCGTACTGCGCAACCTGCCCGGCCCTCGCCAGGCGGTGGATGCGTTCGATCTGGCCTTCTTAAGTAACCGCGGTTTGTATATCCCGGCACCGCAGATTGCCGAAGGGATGCTGGCGCTGCTGGCTGCGCTGGCATGTGTGGCGGCAATCTCGGTCGGTCTGTTCCGCTATAACCGCATGCATCAGATTAAAACCGGGCAGCTGCGTCGCACCTGGCCTGTCACGCTGGCGCTGCTGGTGATCCTGCCGTGGCTGGCCCATGCGACCGTCGGTCCGGCGATGCACTGGGATGTGCCGCATTTACAGGGGTTTAACTTCCGCGGCGGCATGGTGTTGATCCCGGAGCTGGCGGCGCTGACGCTGGCACTCTCGATCTACACCTCGGCTTTTATCGCAGAGATTATTCGCGCCGGGATCCAGGCCGTTCCGCACGGTCAGCATGAAGCCGCCCGCTCGCTCGGTCTGCCGAACCCGGTCACGCTGCGACAGGTCATCATCCCTCAGGCCATGCGGGTCATTATTCCCCCCCTGACCAGCCAGTATCTCAATATTGTGAAGAACTCGTCTCTTGCGGCCGCGATTGGTTATCCCGATATGGTTTCTCTGTTTGCCGGCACCGTCCTCAACCAGACGGGCCAGGCCATCGAGACTATCGCCATCACGATGTCGGTCTACCTGATCATCAGCCTGACCATTTCTCTGTTGATGAATATCTATAACCGTCGTATCGCGCTGGTTGAACGCTAAGGAACCATGATGACAAAAGCCGTCTTGTCTCACCCTGCGCGTCCGGCTACTACCGGCAACGGACGCATCATTAGCTGGGCACGTAAAAACTTGTTCTCCAGCTGGAGCAATAGCTTACTCACGCTTTTCTGCATCTGGCTGATGTGGGAGCTGATCCCGCCGCTGCTCAACTGGGCGTTTTTACAGGCCAACTGGGTCGGCACCACCCGCGCCGATTGTACGAAAGAGGGAGCCTGCTGGGTATTTATTCATCAGCGCTTCGGTCAGTTCATGTATGGGCTCTACCCGCATGACCAGCGCTGGCGCATCAATCTCGCGCTGCTGGTCGGGCTGCTCTCCATCATCCCCATGTTCTGGAAAGGGATGCCGCAGCGGGGACGGTATATCGCCGCCTGGGCAGTGATCTATCCCCTTATCGTCTGGTTGTTACTCTATGGCGGCATGCTGGGACTGGAGCGCGTCGAAACGCGCCAGTGGGGCGGTTTAACGCTGACGCTAATTATCGCCTCTGTGGGGATCGCCGGTGCACTGCCGTTAGGCATTCTGCTGGCCCTGGGCCGCCGCTCAACCATGCCGGTCGTGCGCGTCCTCTCGGTGATTTTTATCGAGTTCTGGCGTGGCGTTCCGCTGATCACCGTGCTGTTTATGTCTTCGGTGATGCTGCCGCTGTTTATGGCGGAGGGCACGACCATCGACAAACTGATCCGCGCCCTGGTTGGCGTCATTCTGTTTCAGTCTGCCTATGTGGCTGAGGTGGTGCGCGGTGGGTTGCAGGCGCTGCCAAAGGGCCAGTACGAAGCCGCCGAATCGCTGGCGCTGGGATACTGGAAAACGCAGGGATTGGTGATCCTGCCGCAGGCCCTGAAGATGGTGATCCCGGGTCTGGTGAACACCATTATCGCGCTGTTCAAAGACACCAGCCTGGTGATCATCATTGGATTATTCGATCTTTTCAGTAGCGTACAGCAGGCTACCGTCGACCCGGCATGGCTGGGGATGTCGACAGAAGGCTATGTTTTTGCCGCACTTATCTACTGGATTTTCTGTTTTAGCATGTCGCGCTACAGCCAGCATCTGGAAAAGCGCTTTAACACCGGGCGTACACCGCACTGAGGAACCTATGAGCCAGATAACTATAACCCCCGCTGACGCGATGATTACCCTGGATAACGTGAATAAGTGGTACGGGCAATTTCACGTTCTGAAAGACATTAACCTGAAGGTAAAACAGGGGGAACGCATTGTCCTGTGTGGCCCTTCAGGCTCGGGTAAATCAACCACTATCCGTTGTATTAACCATCTGGAAGAACATCAGCAGGGACGGATCGTTGTTGATGGTATCGAGCTGAACGATGACATCCGTAACGTGGAGCGTGTTCGCCAGGAAGTCGGCATGGTCTTCCAGCATTTCAATCTGTTCCCTCATCTGACCGTTCTGCAAAACTGTACTCTGGCCCCCATTTGGGTCCGTAAAATGCCGAAAAAGGAGGCGGAGGCGCTGGCCATGCATTATCTGGAACGCGTGCGCATTGCAGAACATGCGCATAAATTTCCGGGACAGATCTCAGGTGGGCAGCAGCAGCGCGTGGCAATCGCCCGCTCTCTGTGCATGAAGCCTAAAATTATGCTGTTCGATGAACCGACTTCGGCGCTGGATCCGGAGATGGTGAAAGAGGTTCTGGATACCATGATAGGGCTGGCAGAATCGGGCATGACAATGCTGTGCGTGACCCATGAGATGGGTTTCGCCAGAACCGTAGCGGATCGGGTGATCTTTATGGATCGCGGGGAAATTGTTGAGCAGGCACCGCCGGAAGAGTTCTTTTCACGCCCGAAATCAGAACGTACGCGCGCGTTTTTATCTCAGGTTATTCACTAAAACAACCTACCCGGCGGCGCTTTGCGCCCCGGGTGTGGCTTTTTTATGCTGCGTAAACGCAAAAAGGCCATCCTTTCGGATGGCCTTTTCACTTGTTTGATGTCTGGCAGTTCCCTACTCTCGCATGGGGAGACCCCACACTACCATCGGCGCTACGGCGTTTCACTTCTGAGTTCGGCATGGGGTCAGGTGGGACCACCGCGCTACAGCCGCC